>NZ_LFEE01000019.1:0-58935 GCF_001039045.1 Lactiplantibacillus herbarum | reverse complement strand
GAGATTGAACATGCGACCGGTTTTGCTAAACCCGCCATTACAACGATGCTAACGAGTTTAGCAACGAAGTATGATCAAGATGATGAGAGTGCGCTAACGGTGCTGTCAACGGCTAATACTTATCGATTAGCGACTAAGGCAACGGTGGCCCCCGTCTTAAAACGGTATTTTGAAGCACCGTTAACAACGAACCTCTCACAGGCTTCATTGGAAGTGCTGGCAATCATTGCGTATCGACAACCACTAACGCGGATTGAAATTGATGAAATTCGTGGGGTCCACAGTGGCTCAACGATTCAAAAATTGGTATTGCGACAGTTAGTTACCGAAACGGGACGTTTGAGTGAACCTGGTCGGCCGATTTTATATGGGACGACGGAGTTTTTCTTAGATTACTTTGGGCTGAAGTCACTGGATGATTTACCAGCGATTGATTTAGCTGCGCTGAGCGATACCGAACACCCAGCACCAGAAGCAGATTTATTTTTGACGGCTTTTCAGGATAAATTACAAGCAGAACGCGAGGAAAAATAATGGCAGAACGATTACAAAAAGTAATGGCTGAGGCGGGAATCGCTTCACGCCGTAAATCAGAAGTGATGATTACTTCTGGTTACGTGAAAGTCAATGGTAAGACTGTGACCACTCTAGGGTTCAAAGTTGAACCTAGTGACCACGTCGAAGTTGAAGGGGTTCCATTAAACGCCGAAAAATTGGTTTATTACTTATTTTATAAACCACGCGGGGTTGTTACGACGGTGGACGATGAAAAAGGCCGTAAAACGGTAATGGACTTCTTTAAAGACGTTCCGGAACGGATCTATCCAGTCGGTCGCTTAGACTATGATACTTCTGGTCTGTTAATTATGACCAACGATGGGGCACTTGCCAACCGGTTGACCCATCCGAAGTATGAAGTGAAGAAGACCTATTTGGCAAAGGTTGAAGGCGTTCCAACTAACGCTGACTTACGTCAATTACGGTTAGGTGTTGAGATTGACGGTCGTAAAACGGCGCCTGCTAAGTCTAACTTGTTAGATAGTGATCATAAGAAAAAGAATGCTTTGGTCCAATTGACGATTCATGAAGGTCATAATCACCAAGTGAAAAATATGTTGGCAGCCGTGGGGCATCCCGTAACTAAGTTGAGACGAGAACGATACGGTGTCTTGGATTTGCAGAGTTTACAACCTGGCGAATACCGGAAATTAAAGCCACTTGAAATTAGTAAGTTAAAAGGTGAACGATAGCGCTTGCAATTTTAGTGGTTTGCCGTTAGAATATAACTGTAAAAATAAATAATTGGTTCATCTTCAGGGCAGGGTGTAATTCCCGACCGGCGGTAATAACCCGCGACCTATGTTTAGGCATAGTGATTTGGTGCGATTCCAAAGTCGACAGTAAAGTCTGGTATAAAGAAGATCGAGCTTATTTGCTGAACGTTGCAAGTAAGACCGCCCGGATGACAAAGTGTGTTATTGGACGGTCTTTTTTTGTGAAAAAGTGGCAATGAGGTTCATTGAAGATGACCCATAGGAGGGTACGTTTTATGCAACATACAACGTTACACCGACTAGTGGGCATAGCCTTACTCGGTGCTTGTGCGTATATTTTAATGTTACTGGAGTTTCCAATCTTACCGGTAGCGCCATGGATGAAGATTGATTTTTCGGATATTCCGATTCTAATTGGTCTATTTCTTTTTGGGATGGGTGGGGCCTTTGTGATCACCCTGATCAAGTTGGTGCTCCATTCGGCCATGCTCGGATTCGCGGTTTATGATTTGATTGGCTCACTGGCCAGCTTCTTGGGTTCAGCGGTACTGATCATTGTCTTTGCATTGATCCTACGTTACTACCATGGTAATCCTAAGTGGCGGATGCCACTTGCGATTGGTCTAGCGACTTTGGGACTAGTAGTGGTGGAGTCGTTAGCTAACGTAACATTTGTACTGCCATTCTATTTGCAAGTTATGGGTATGAAGCTGAGCATGTCAATGAACACATTGGTATTAGTTGCGGTAATTCCGTTTAACCTGATCAAAGGATTACTGGTTGGCGGTGTCTTCTGGCTAGTTTACCAACGACTAGCAAAATGGCTGGGTGATCACAACCAGTTAATGAGTCGAATTTAAACGATTATCATGAGGAGCTTCACTAATTGCGTAATTGCTTAGTGAAGCCCTTTTTATTTGGCATCGCATGTGCTATGCTACAAAAATTAAAGGGGTGACAACGTGCTAGCAGACTATGTGTTATTACTATTCAGTACCACACCGCGCCGGGCAAAAGGAGTCTTCAACGTGTTACGCGGTCGGCGGACAGTTTCAACCCTGTTTGCAGGCTTAACGGCTAACTGTCTGGAATTGTTAGATAGTTGGCATGGTGTCGATTTAGAAACCTTGATGGCTGTAGTAGCGACGCTTGAAGCTGATCAATTGCTAGTTAGTACAACGGAAGGTAGCTGGCAATTAACGCTGGCTGGCCAGAAACGGCAGCAACAGTTGCAAACGACACTATATCAACCCCAAGCCTTTCAAGCCTTTCAGACGATTGATGTCCGGCGTTTTGAGCGAGTGAGTCAGCTGGCGTTACAAGTTATTTCTGAAGGTGCTCACGCAGAGAAACGGTATTATCCGGTAACTTCTGATCCGGGTGTTCAAGCGACGGTTAAACAGTGGTTGCGGTCATCTCGTCAACCGATGACTGTACTTGGAAAACGGTTGTATGAGACGCTGAACGACTTTTTGACCACCCTCGACTCAGACCTAGCGACTATTTTTGTCATGGGTTTGACGGGCTATCAACTACCAGGTCGGACGGATCAACAGTTAGCGGAGCAATTTGACCGGCAACCATTGGAAATATGGATGATCCGAAAAGACCTGATGTGTCAGTGGGTATTGTGGATACAACAGCATCAAACGGAGCCACTGTGGCCGTTACTGGCACCCTTGATTCAAGCTACTGCAATCAGTCAAAGTGCTTGGCAGACGTACCAGACGTTTTTACAGCAACCGGATGTCCAAGTGATTGCACGGCAACGGAAGCTCAAGCTCAGTACTGTTCGTGAACACTTATTAGAAACCGCAATTTTAATGCCAGATTTTCCGTTTGAACGGTTATTATCATCAGCAGTAGTAACCCAGTTAACGACGATCTTTCAAGAGCAGTCGGATGTTGCTAGCTGGCAATTTCAACAGGCTCAAGATCAGTTGCCAGAACTGGATTTCTTCTGGTTTCGATTGTTTCAAATTATGCGATGTCGACAGGAGGTGTCAGCATGACGGATGCCGAGTTGTATCACTTATTGAAGGTTAAATATGGTTTTGATGAGTTTCGGCCGGGACAGTTAGCGGTTATTAGTCAACTGTTAGCCGGTGAAGACGTGCTGGCGGTCTTGCCAACTGGAACGGGGAAGTCCTTGATCTATCAATTGGTTGGGACGGTGATGCCTGGTTTAGTTGTGGTTGTATCACCGTTGATTTCACTGATGCAAGATCAAGTGGCGCGGTTGAATTATCAGGGTGAAAAACAGGTAGCAGCGCTGACCTCGCAGTTAGATTACGGGACTAAACAACGCTTGTTGACGAATCTGTCAGCACTTAAATTTCTATTCGTTTCACCGGAGATGCTTAATCAAGAGACCGTGCAAGCAGCATTGCAACAAGTGCCATTGGCGTTGTTAGTCATCGATGAGGCTCACTGTATTTCAACTTGGGGCCCTGATTTTCGTCCGGACTACCGGGCACTTGGAGAGATGCGTCAGCAGTTGGGGGCACCGCGAACACTGATGCTGACGGCAACCGCTACTGAACAAGTGCGCCAAGATATTTTGACACAGTTACGAGTTCCTAATGCTCAGCAGATCTGCTATTCAGTAGATCGTCCGAATATCTACTTAGGGGTTCAATCATTGACTGATGAGGCGGCTAAACGTGAGGCGCTGCAGCGATTAGTGACGACGGTATCAGGCCCGGCAATCGTTTACTTTACTTCTAAACGGCAGACGGATCTGATTGCAGAGTGGTTACAATCGACAACGGATTTACGTGTAGCTGCTTATCATGCGGGACTATCAGCTGAGGATCGGTTTAAAATTCAGCAGCAGTTTATGGCGGGACAATTGGATGTTATCTGTGCGACATCAGCATTTGGGATGGGGATCAATAAGGCTGACATTCGAGTCGTTATTCACTATCATTTACCAACCACGTTAGCTGACTACGTTCAGGAAATCGGTCGGGCCGGTCGGGACAGTCAACCGGCACTGGCTGTGATCTTATACGTTCCGGGTGATGAAAATTTGGTTCGGAGTCTGAATGATTTGACGGCAGCAACGCCTAATGAAATTGCTCGTGATCAGCAACGCTTTGAACACCAGCTGCCACCGACAACGGCAGTTAGTGAAGTTTTGCAGTTTTATTGGCAACGTGGCGTACCTGTTGAAACAGTAACTGATTTATTTGGACAACGACAACGAACTAAAGAACGGGAACTAAACGTCCTTATGAACTACGTGAATACACCGACATGTCGTCGGGCGGTTATGTTAGCTTATTTTGATGAGAAGGCACCATCTCATACGGACACTTGTTGCCAGTTGCCAGGAGATGCGTTGCCCTTGTCAGCATTGGGACTAGCAGTGCCGATAGATGTACCAGCTGAACCTTCTGTAACTTGGACCCAGTTGTTAGCTCAATTGTTTTTACCAAATTTTTAAAGAAATCAATTCAGGGTTATGTTACAATATTGGATGAAAGTTTTTTGAGGAGGAACCCCCTATGAGTCAAAAAAATGATAATGAAAAGCCCCAAAAGAATAAACCTTGGGACAAAACTTTTGAAGACGATCGGGATGACTCGGGCAATTTATCGCGGACTCAGAAACGTAAACAGGATAGTAGTAATTCAACGTTAACCACGGTTCTTGTGGTTTTAATTTTGTTGCTCGCTTTAGCACCAATTGGTTATTTTTTGGTGAAAAAGAATTCGCTCAATAATCCGCAACAGACTGAACAAGTTGCTAGTTCCAGCTCGAAAAAATCTAGTAGCGTTGCTGATAGTAAATCTTCATCGGCAGCTGCTAGTAAAAAACGAGCTACTGCGGCGTCTAAAAAAGCGGCCGCTAAGAGTAGTAGCTTAGCATTAGCTAGTTCTAAAGCAGCCAGTTCAAAGGCTGCTGCTAGTTCTGAAACGAGTGCGAGTACTGAGAGCAGCAGTGCTAGCAGTAGTAGTAGCTCCTCAGAATCATCGTCTTCATCTGATACTAAGTACGTCACGGTAGAGGCTGGCCAAGGGGTCTACCGAGTCGCTACGAATGCAGGAATCTCTGTGGATAAGCTCATGCAACTTAATGGTTTATCTTCGACTGAAACGATTTCAGCAGGACAACGGTTACGTGTCCGTTAAAACACGATTTTGGTAGATTGTGAGGTATGATTAATGGCTGAGCAAGCGTTATTACAAGTAGCCATCGACGGGCCGGCTTCAGCTGGTAAGAGTACCGTAGCCAAACTCGTTGCGAAACGGTTTGGCTATATTTATGTGGATACTGGTGCAATGTACCGAGCAGTCACATACTGGGCCATGCAACAAAAGATTGATTTAGCTGATGAAGTTGCTGTGATGGCAGCTATGAAATCACTAAAGATCAGTTTCAAACCAGGTGAGCCGGACCAGTTGGTCTTTGCTAATCAGGAAGATATTACAGCTGCCATTCGGCAACCAGACGTGACTAATAATGTCTCGACGATTGCCGCTTTGCCACGAGTGCGAGAGATCTTAACCGATCAACAACGCGAAATGGCAACGGCTGGTGGGATTGTCATGGATGGCCGTGATATTGGAACAACCGTGTTACCGGACGCTGAAGTGAAGATTTTCTTAGTGGCTTCAGCAGCTGAGCGGGCTCAACGGCGTTATGCCGAAAACATTAAGAAGGGGATCGACACCCCCCTTGCGCAGTTGCAAGCTGAGATCGAATTACGCGATCATAAAGATTCAACGCGCAAAGTGTCACCATTGACCCAAGCAGCGGATGCAATCCTTGTTGATACGACACCTATGTCGATCGATGAAGTGGTCTCAACAATCGCTGAAATAATAAAAAAACAAAGTTCAACAATCTAATTGCATTAACTTAGTGCTTTTAGCTAGCTTTTCATTGCGTTTTCAGCTATGATATACGTTAGAGTTATTGTTGACAGGAGGAAATTTGCATGAGTGAAAACGAAAACAGTCAAGAGAAAAATGAACTTTTAGACGCTTTAAATAGCGTTGAAGAAGTAAACATCGGTGATGTTGTTAAGGGTGAAGTCTTAGCAATTGATGATGACAAACAAGTAATTGTTGGGATCCAAGGTGCCGGTGTTGAAGGGGTTGTTCCTTTCAAAGAATTATCAACATCACGGGTCGATGACGTCAATGAAGCCGCTAAAGTCGGTGATGTATTGGACTTGGTTGTCATTTCTCGGATTGGTAGCGACAAGGAAAACGGCAGTTACTTACTGTCACATCGTCGATTAGAAGCTCGCAAAGTTTGGGACGACGTTGAAAAAGAATACGAAGCAGGTCACACGATCAAAGCTCCAGTAACACAAGTTGTTAAGGGTGGTTTAGTCGTTGACGCTGGCGTTCGTGGCTTTATCCCAGCCTCAATGATTGATGATCATTACGTTGAAGACTTGAACGCTTACAAGGGTCAAGAACTTGAACTTAAAATTATCGAAATCGAACCTAGCGAAAACCGTCTGATCTTATCACACCGTGCTGTTGTTGAAAAGCAACGCGAAGCTCAACGTGAAGAAGCTATGAAGACGCTTGAAGCCGGTGCTGTGGTTGAAGGTAAAGTTGCTCGTTTGACTAACTTTGGTGCCTTCGTTGACCTTGGCGGTATTGATGGTTTGGTTCACGTTTCTGAAATTTCATACGACCGTGTTGAAAAACCAGCTGATGTTTTGAAGGTTGGCGAAGAAGTTACGGTTAAGATCTTATCTGTTGATTTAGATCGCGAACGTGTTTCATTATCAATCAAAGCTACCTTACCAGAACCTTGGGATGGTATTGAAGAAAAAGCGCCACAAGGTGCCGTTCTTGATGGTAAAGTAAAACGTTTGACTAGCTTTGGTGCCTTTGTGGAAGTATTCCCTGGCGTTGAAGGTTTAGTTCACATTTCACAAATTTCACACCAACACATCGCAACACCAAATGATGTCTTAAAAGTTGGTCAAGAAATTAAGGTTAAGGTTTTAGATGTTCGTCCTGATGAAAAGCGTTTAGCTTTATCAATCAAAGCTTTGGAAGAAAAGCCAGAAGCTGCTGAAGACGACAACAATGAAAGCCAACCAGAACGTCGCGCTGCTGCTCCCGTCGTCGTAACAATAACCGGGGCGACAACCGGACTGCTAGCGAACGTTCAACGGCAAACGCCCCAGAAGAATCAACTGGATTTACTTTAGCTGATTTGATCGGTGACGAATTGAAGAACGCTGAAAGCAACAATGATGAAAACTAATCATTGATTGATTAAAAATACCCTTCAAGCTTGCCTTGAAGGATATTTTTTTAGGATTTTTAAGCTTAGTTAGGTTGGGCCATGGTCCAACTTAGCAACACACGGCTAACGACCGTTTATGTCGTTACGTCTGTGGTAAAGGAGGAATTAGCATGGCAAAACCAGTTGTCGCCATTGTTGGGCGACCAAACGTTGGTAAATCAACTATCTTTAATCGAATTGCTGGTGAACGAATCTCAATTGTTGAAGATACGCCAGGGGTAACCCGTGACCGTATCTACGCGAATAGTGAGTGGCTCGGACAGGAATTTAGCTTGATTGATACTGGGGGGATCGAGATTGATGACGCCCCATTCATTAAGCAGATTACGCAGCAGGCCGAAGTGGCTATTGATGAAGCTGACGTAATCATTTACCTTGTAAGTATGAAGGAAGGCGTTACTGACGCCGATGAACACGTTGCTCAGATTCTTTATCGGTCAGATAAACCGGTTGTTCTTGCTGTTAATAAGGTCGATAACCCTGAACTACGGAGTGAAGTCTATGACTTTTACTCACTCGGTTTTGGCGATCCATTCCCAATTTCAGGTGCGCATGGTTTAGGCTTAGGTGATCTATTAGACGCCGTTGTCAAACACTTCCCTGAAAATACTGGTGATGATGAACCTGGAACGATTCGTTTCAGTTTGATTGGTCGTCCTAACGTTGGTAAGTCATCAATCGTTAACGCTTTATTAGGTGAAGACCGGGTTATCGTTTCGGATGTTGCCGGAACGACTCGTGATGCTATTGATACGAAGTTTACTGATGAAAACGGTGACCGCTTCGTCATGGTTGATACGGCCGGAATTCGTAAAAAGGGTAAAGTGTACGAAAATACGGAACGTTACAGTGTTATGCGGGCGCTTAAGGCGATCGATAACAGTGACGTGGCCCTATTCGTCATTAATGGTGAAGAAGGTATCCGTGAGCAAGATAAGCGGGTTGCTGGCTATGCTCATGAAGCTGGTAAAGGGATTATCATTGTCGTTAACAAGTGGGACTTAGTTAAGAAAGATAACCACACGATGCAAGAGTTTGAAGCTTATATTCGTGATCAATTCGTTTATCTGAGCTATGCACCAATTATCTTTGTTTCAGCAAAAACGAATCAACGATTATCACAATTACCAGAACTCATCAAGACGGTTAACGTCAACCATATGCGTCGAATCCAATCATCCGTCTTAAATGATGTGATTATGGATGCAATTGCGATGAACCCAACGCCTAGTGATAACGGTAAGCGGCTTCGTGTCTACTACGCAACGCAAGTGGCTATTCAGCCACCAACGTTTGTAGTCTTCGTTAATGACCCTGATATGATGCATTTTTCATATGAACGCTTCTTGGAAAATCAAATCCGAAATGCCTTTGATTTCACCGGGACACCGATCCATATGATCGAACGACGTCGTAAGTAGGCTAAAGCGCGTAAAACCGGCATTCTAGCATATTGTTTAACTGATGTAAACGATTATCATCTATTTGCTGGATTTTAGTCAAAAACCCTAAAAAAGCTTGCTATTAAAGCATTCCTATGCTATCTTTGATGAAGAAATGATGCAATATCGTTTCTCTCATTTTTGGACCACTCAAGAATGATCATCTAGATTGATCACGCTAAAACGGGGTCATCTTAACTCTTTAACAGGGAGGTGAAACACACATGGCAAACAAAGCTGAATTAGTTAACAACGTTGCTGCTGCAACTAACTTAACTAAAAAAGACGCAACTGCTGCAGTAGATGCAGTTTTTGCATCAATCCAAGACACTCTTGCAAAGGGTGAAAAGGTTCAACTAATCGGATTTGGTAACTTCGAAGTACGTGAACGTGCTGCTCGTAAGGGCCGTAACCCACAAACTGGTGACGAAATCCAAATTCCAGCAAGCAAAGTACCTGCATTTAAGCCAGGTAAAGCTTTAAAGGATGCAGTTAAATAATTGCAACTAAAGTGCAAGCTTTAGGCCAGTATAACAACCGTTATACTGGCTTTTTTGTTGTCATCTGCGGTATGATAGTATGTCAGGTTATGAATTAGTAATTCACGTTCAGCTACGTTACTAGCATGTTTTAGCTCAGCGTGAAGGTTACTAGGATAACTATCTAATAAATATAATGAACTGCTGATAGTGATTCACAGGAATGCTGCCAGCGGTATTAAAGGATGGGTGTAATGAGTTATTCAGAAAAGATGCTTACGGCACTATCGAATGGGCAAATTGAAACGGCCAATAAGCACTTTGCGTGGGCGTTACGTAAAGATGATGACGACACGTTATACAGCCTTGCGGAAGAACTCTACGGTTTGGGCTTCTTAAAGCAGGCTGAACGCACTTATAAAAAATTATTGGCCAAGTATCCTGAAGAAGATGATCTTCGGACGAGCTTGGCTGATATTGCGATTGATGAAGACGATACGGATTTGGCGCTGAATTATTTAGAGCAAGTCAAGCCGGATTCATCAGCCTACGTTCAAGCGTTGTTAGTTGAAGCTGACTTGTACCAAACACAAGAATTATTCGAAGTTAGCGAACAGAAATTAAAGGAAGCCTACCAATTAGATCCTGATGAACCAATTGTGGAATTTGCGTTGGCTGAATTTTACTTCTTGATTCGGAACTATCATCAAGCGGTCAGTTTCTACCTAGACTTAATTAAACAGGGCCAGGTGGAGATCTCTAAGGTTAATCTCGTTGAACGTCTAGGGGTATCTTACGCGGAAGCTGGGCGTTTTGAACAGGCAGTCGGCTATCTTGAGCAGATTAAACCGATTGATTTAACACCAGACAGTCAGTTTGAATTGGGCTTTACCTATTTACAACTGGGTGAACAACAAAAAGCGATTGATATGTTCAATCAGTTACGTGAACAGGACTCACAGTACGCGTCACTGTATCCATACTTGGCCGAAGCTCAGGAACAGTTGCAACAGCCTGATCAGGCGTTGTTGACGTTACAGGAAGGGCTATCAGTCGATCAGTATAATGAACAGTTGTACTTGAGGACAGCTCGGCTGGCCTTAAAGGCGGACGATCCTGAACTAGCTGAGAAGTATCTGCGTGAAGGTCTCAGCATCGACCCTGATAATTTGACGACGGTGTTGGAATTATCCAACTTGTTAGTACAGCAAGAACGTTACCAAGATAATATCGACTTGCTGGATCAATACTTGCAGAGTAACGAATTTGATCCCCAATTCTATTGGAATTTGGCCGTTTCTAACGACCGGTTGGATCATTTCCAAGCGGCTAAGGATAATTACGAAGCCGCTTATCCGTTCTTTGAACATAACAAGGATTTCTTGAAGCCAGCGATTTACTTCTTCCGTGAAGCGGGTATGATCGAAAGCACGGTAGCAGCGTTGCGGAACTACCTAGCAATCGAACCTGATGACGGTGAGATGGTCGCGATGATGGAAGATTACGAGGAGCAGGGCTACTAGTTGAAAACACTTCCAAGTTTGGTAGAATGGAGTTAATCAAACTAGGTGAGGAGCTTTTTAACGTGAAAGTAGCAATTATTGCCACCGACTTGGACGGGACCTTCTTACGGGATGACCATCAATTTGATCATGACCGTTTCCAAGCACAATTGAACCAGATGAATCAGCAGGGCCAGCACTTTGTGGTTGCCAGTGGGAATCAGTTACAGCACTGTATTGACGTTTTTGACGGCATTACCGGTGAGCTGACTTACGTGGCAGAAAATGGCGGCTTAGTCATTGATAATCACGGTAATGTTTTGGCCGAGAGTTTGATTCCACGAGAGTTGTACCAAGAACTCCTACAGTTTGTTGCGGATGAACCAGCGTTAGTGGGGGCTCAGATTTCGATGTCTGGTAAACGGGCAGCTTATATTCGGCCACAGGATGACAGTGCCATTATGCGCTACTTTCTGAGCCAATTGCAGGTAGTACCGTCACTGATGGCAGTCGATGACCACATCTACAAAGTGACTTTTAGTTGGCAAGATACGGATGCTGATGCGCACGCGGAATTGATCAATCAATATTTTGATGGGCGTTTACGGGCGACGGTCAGTGGTGGCAACGGTCTGGACGTGATTCCGCCACACGTTAATAAGGCGGTCGGGTTGGCTTATTTACAAGATCATTGGCAGGTATCAGCCAGTCAAACGGCGGCGTTTGGCGATAACGGTAACGACTTAGAAATGTTGCGTGAAGCTGATCACAGTTATGCCATGCGCAACAGCATTTTACCGGTCAAGCAGACGGCGGCTAACATCACGGCGCATGACAATAATCATGACGGGGTGCTCAGTACGATTGATACGTTGATCTAGTGAGGTTAATGAATCATATTTAAAGCTATTTGATTAAGGAATCGATTCTTTTGAATTGGTTCCTTTTTGTGTTGGCAATCAAGGCTAGTTCGACTGTATTAGAACTTCAGCGTAAATAGTTTTATATATTACTTGAGTCTAAATGGATGTCGCTTCAAGTAAATGCGAACTGATAGTGTGAAGCTGCTACGGATTTTCATGTCTTAAATGCGTTCGATTTGTGAAAGTTATTTGAATTTG
The DNA here is from genome assembly GCF_001039045.1 of Lactiplantibacillus herbarum. Classification (GTDB taxonomy): domain Bacteria; phylum Bacillota; class Bacilli; order Lactobacillales; family Lactobacillaceae; genus Lactiplantibacillus; species Lactiplantibacillus herbarum. The sequence continues at coordinate 46,835 of NZ_LFEE01000019.1, read as the reverse complement.
TGTAAAAGCACTTGTTCGTCCGGTGAATGAGTTCATAATAAAGTCGGTTACTTAAAACGAATGGCGTCAGTTTAGAAGACGGATCAATTAGTATATTTGTACTAGTAGGAGTCTAAGTAATAGTTAAAGGAGCTGTGATAATGCAGGGTATTGGGTTGAATGAAATAAGCGTTTTAATAGATCTTAGTGTTTTACTTTATTTACTTATTGCAGGACTCGTTGGGACCTTTGTCATTAGACAATATCATACGAATACCCCGGTTTGGCAATACAAAAAGTATCGAAAGATTAGAGCACAATTTTTAATGGAACCAATTCATAAGAAATATAAATTAACAGTTATGTCCAGACTTGGACGACTTTCAGTATTCATTTTAGTAGTAATGAATTCGGGGCAAGTGCTGATATATGAAGAGACGCCATATTTGGCAACTACTATCGTTGGTGTTGCTTCTCTTGTAATGTGGTTCTGCAGTAATTCATTGAGACGCTATCGACGTACGTATTGGAAAGAAACGGCTTCAAATGAATTTGAACTAGTATCTGCTAGACGATTTCTAATTAGTCAGTTCCTAATTGGTAGCCTCTTAGCTGCGGTAACTATTCAAGTAATTATCTTTAGCGTTTATTTAGGGACAAGTTGATACGAATACTGCATTAATTTATGTCGTGATACCGATTTTTAGGTAGCTGTTCGTTTTGTACAACGATTGCATAGTGCTTTTGTTCTGTTTAGTAACAAAATTTTAGCGGTTAAGTAATTATCAAGCATTGAAAAAACCACCTGAGTTGGATTAATACCAACTCAGGTGGTTTTTTCAATTTATCTAGATGGCTGACATTAGCACCTGGCTGTAATTTTAAGCTAACTTTTCGTTCAAAGTGGGAATGATACCGTGGTCCAACGCTGATTTAAGCAATAGTAATGTTTCAGGCATGCTTAGATCAGCTGGATGCAAGACCCAATTTTTTAAAACGGTAATGACAATGGTGATCAAGGTGTCACGCAGTAGTTTGACTTGGCTTGTTCGTGGCGGTTCATAGATTTGGTTGAACCGGACACTTAATTGACGGGTCATCTTGGTTTCAAAAGTTGGCAGGCTATGTGGACTAAATAATCCTCGTAGAACGGGCGCGTGGCTTTGAAAAAAGTCAGCGATGATCAATAAAGCTTCTTGTGAGTGATCAGCCAGCTGGTTACTTTCAACATGTAGATCGAGTCGTAACGTGTCGATCTCGTCTAAGACCTGCTGTTCAGTCTGTGCTAATAGGTCGTACTTATCTTCAAAGTAGCGGTAAAAAGTACTGCGATCAACGTGAATCGGATCGACGACCTGTTTGACCGTAATCGTATTAAAATCTTGAGTCTGTAAAAGATGTAGCAGACTGTCACTAATCTGTTGGCGTGTGTAGGTCGTTTTTTGTGTGTATGCCAAAATAGCATTGCCTTCTTTCTGACTTGTAATCATAAGCATACATCAAAATAGCACAATTTGTTGAAAATAAGACGTATTGTGCTATTTTGTGCTTCAAGTTAATGGTCTGAATGATTAGAATTGAAAATCGTTCATTGTAAATCATTGGAGGGAATTAGTTTTGAAAAACACACAACATTTAGATATTCACGGTCAGCCTTATCATCGTGGGCTATTATTGACGCTAACGTTGTTTGCGACCTTTGCTGCTGCACTGATGCAGACGTCGTTAGGAACAGCGTTACCACGTTTGATGACGGTCTTTGACATCAACCTGAGTACGGCGCAACAAGCGACGACGTGGTTCTTATTAGCGAATGCGATCATGGTGCCGGTCTCGGCGTCCCTGATCAAACGGTTTTCCGTCCGCAGTTTATCGATGGTCGCTTATGGTTGCTTGATGGTTGGGATTGCGATCTCGGCATTTACGCCCGCTCAAAATTCAATGTGGTTCATGTTCGTTATCGGACGGGTAGTGGCTGCCTTAGCCGTGGGAATCATGTTCCCATTACTGCAGATTATTATTATCAATATCTACGGCAAAAATGAACGCAGTATGGCGATGGGGCTGATGGGCTTAGTTGTCGGGATGGCCCCGGCCTTAGGACCAACTTTGACTGGTTGGATCTTGAATAAGAACCACGTCATCTTAGGCTTTACCTTAACTAATTCATGGCGCAGTATTTTCTACTTACCATTGATCGTGATCGCCATTGCGTTCGTATTGTGTCCGTTCATTATCAAGGACGTCGTTAAACGCGAAAAAGTGACGTTTGATTGGTGGTCCCTGGTGCTTTCAAGTATTGGTTTTGGCCTGTTCCTCATGGGCTTCACGAACGTCTCGGCAAATGGTTGGGGTGACTTGTCAAGTGTGGTCGCGCCGATCGTTGGTGGTGTGATTCTGATTACAATCTTAGTCTACCGGCAGTTACACTTAGAAACACCATTCTTAGATGTCCGGGTCTTCAAGTCACGCCGATTTACGTTGACAACGATCACAATGGTCTTAGCAACGATGGCGATGATGGGCGTCGAAATGATGTTACCGACTTATTTGCAAAATGTTCACCGGTTAACGGCACTCAATTCCGGGTTAGCGTTGTTACCGGGAGCGCTGTTGATGGGCTTGTTCTCGCCAATTGCGGGTAAATTGTATGACGTTGCTGGTATCAAACGGTTAACGATCGCTGGCTTTAGTATTCTGGCTGTCGGGACGCTACCGTTTGCTTATATCGATATGTCGACGTCAACGATGATGATTACCGTCATGTATGCGATTCGGATGGTCGGAATTGCGCTAGTCTTAATGCCATTGACGACGGAAGCGATGGCTGCTTTGCCACTAGCCAAGACGACGGATGGGACTGCCGTGAATAATACGGCACGGCAGATTGCGTCTTCGGTTGGGACAGCTGTACTAACTTCAATTACACAAAATGTGATCAATAATCATGAGCCAAGTCACACGTTAAAACTAGCTGATCCGTTGAAATATGCGGATAAGTACTTGCAGGCTTCCATGGATGGGTTTCAAGTTGCCTTTATCGTTGGTCTGGGTTTCGCCGTTGCCGGAATCATTCTAGCGTTTTGGTTAACGAAAAAATCAACCGTTAAGAAAGGGGCTTAAAATCATGTTAATTTGGATTGTTGTTATTTTAGCTGCGGCCACAGTTGCTAGTATTACGCTGATTTCGGCACGTTTTTGGCGCTGGTCGATCAGTGGTGTTTTATTGGTGGCGTTAGTGGCCAGTTCGGGGATGCTGATTGCTTCAACCAAGTACCATTGGGGCATGCACCAAGTGACAACGGTGGAACACCAGCAGATCTATTCTGCCGGTAGTACGAAGTCACCAGCCGGGCTTTTGATTGCGAAACAGTTAGGAACTAAGTCAGGACGTTACGTGATGGTTTATAAAACTAGCGCTGACGCTACTAAGGCGACGCCACATTTTGTGCCAGACACTAGCGACGTGGTCAATGCGGTTAAAGTACACGCTACTTATCGTCAAGCTGATGTGACGCAAGCGACTGTTAAGATCACGACAACGCACTGGGGTTGGCGTTCAGCTGCGGGTGAATACTGGCTGAAAGTCGGTAAGGCACAGAATCAGTTGATCAGTAAGCATGTCGTAGTGACGGTACCCAAAAAGACTTGGTTAGTCTTGACGGCTGCTCAAGCTAAACAGTTGAGTCAAGTCAAAACGAGTACAGCGCAAGCGCAGCAATTAAAGACAGCCTTGCAGCAACAGCTGGTCGCATACGTGAAGCAGCATCCGCAAGCGTCTAAAGTTGAACAACAACGTTACTTGAAACAAGCGACGGCCGAGCTAACAGTTAAACAGCTACGGGCTGCTTTAAAATAAAAGCTAAGGTTAATTACTTGTCGTAAGTATCAGAGATATAACTTAAAATTAGCAGCTGCTTCAGAATTTTAAATATTCTGAAGCAGCTGCTAATTTTTGTAATAGTTTTAGTGTTGAAATATACGCTATAAGTTATTTGGTGCGGTTTTACTCGGCGACAGGTTGCAATTTCAAAACTGGAATCAGTGTTGATGCCACGGCAATATTTGCAAGCTGATTGTCTGGTTGCTAATTATTTGGCAGTCTTTTTAATGGTTGAAATGACTTAAAGCTGGTAGTTTAGTCTTAAAGCAATTAGGAGGTTAACCATGACACTAAACTACAATGATATTGAAACTGCTGTAAAAGCTGAAGGTGATGCCAGTGGCTTTGCAGCCTTAATGCGCCGTTTTAATGAACTTGGTGTACTTCGATACGATTATTTAGTCGCAGCTGGTCAGTACCGCTACTTTGACGATGACAGCCACGTGGATCTTCAACTGAATGGTGTCCCACAGACGGTAGCCGCTAACGGTGATGCGACTAAAATTAAGGCCGCTGTTCGGGGTGCCCAAGCTGGTGATTTTGACTTTGAGCGTTTCTGTGAGTTGGCAGGAGCTGCGGGTGTCCCACGGTGGACCAGCGATTTAGTCGCTAAGCAAGTCACGTATTATAACAATCAGGATCAGCCGTTGCTAGTTGAGCCGATTCCGGGATTATAAAGCGAATTTAGTCTGAGTTTTGTAGCTAGTTTTTAGGTGACTGAGTTATTTGGCAGGAGTTTCCCTGCATAAGTGGGCCATTGTCTGCTAAAATATAAGTTAGATTAATCTTGAGGAGGAATTTATTGTGGTAAAAGTAATCGTAGCCGGCTATCAGGGCCGCATGGGTAGTACCGCTGTACAAATGGTCATTGATACACCAGATTTTGAATTAGTGGGTGTATATGATGCCCGCAGTACCGACAAAAATTTAGGTGAGAATGAGCATTTTAAGGGTCAAGATGTTCCCGCATTCCACGATTTAACTCAAATTAAAACGGATGCAACGGTGTGGATCGATTTTACGATTCCAACCGCAGTTTACGAAAATGCTAAATTTGCCATCAGCCATGGCATTTCACCTGTTATCGGGACGACTGGGATGACTGATGAACAAGTTGCTGAATTACAAGCATTGGCTAAAGACAAGCAAGTGGGTGGTTTAATCGCTCCTAACTTTGGGATCAGTGCCGTCTTATTGATGCAATTTGCCCAACAAGCTGCTAAGTATATGCCAGACGTTGAAATTATTGAAATGCACCACGATGATAAGATCGACTCACCAAGTGGGACAGCTATCAGTACCGCTAAGAAGATTGCGGAAGTTCGCGAACCTAAGCAACAGGGTAATCCTGACGCAACTGAAACTTTACCAGGTGCCCGGGGTGCTGAATACGAAGGCATGCGGATTCACGCCGTTCGCTTACCTGGTTTGGTTGCTCACGAAGAAGTTATGTTCGGTGGTCCTGGTGAAGGTTTGACGATTCGTCAGGATTCCTTTGATCGAATCTCGTTCATGTCAGGGGTCAAGGTTGCCGTTGAAAAGGTTAACCAGTATCACGAACTCTTCGTCGGTTTGGAGAACTTACTATGATCTTGAGCGAATTGCCGGCTGAGTTTCAGGCGGCAAAACCGGTCATTGATACGATTACGGCGGCCGGCTTTGAGGCGTACTTTGTAGGCGGTTGTGTTCGCGACACGATTTTGGGTAAACCTTTGCATGACGTAGATATTGCAACCAGTGCCTTTCCAGCAGAAGTTAAGAGTCTATTCAAGCGAACGGTCGATACTGGTATCGAACACGGTACGGTGATGATTTTGGATCATGGTAACGGCTATGAAACGACAACTTTTCGGACTGAGTCTGGTTACCAGGATTTTCGCCGACCAGACCAAGTGACGTTTGTGCGCTCACTAAAAGAAGACTTGCAACGGCGTGATTTTACAATCAATGCGCTGGCAATGACGGCGACCGGTGAAGTGATCGACTTGTTCGATGGGTTAGCGGATCTTGATGCGGGTATCTTGCGCGCGGTTGGGGTAGCCGAAGAACGGTTCCACGAAGATGCGTTACGGATGATGCGGGCCGTGCGTTTTGCCAGTCAGCTTGATTTTTCAATTGAATCACAGACGGAACAAGCTGTTGCTGATAATGCCACGTTGTTGACGAAGATCGCGGTTGAACGGACCCGTGTTGAATGGGAAAAGCTCTTGATGGGGCAACACCCTGAACGTGGATTACAGAGCTTGTTAACAACGGGTTTATATCAGTACATGCCAAAGATGGCGGATCAACGGGCGATGTTAGATCAACTGATTGCCTTACCCGCATGGCATTTGCCAACGATTGAAAGTACTTGGACACTGCTAGCATGGCTGATGGATGCAACGGATGAAGCCGCTATTCGCAAGTTGCTAAAGACGTGGAAGACCAGTAATGAACTGATTAACCACGTGCTAGCGGCTATTGAGGCGCTCAGTGCGTTACAAGAACGTGGACAGCTAACTGCTTACGAGAACTTTTCAGCGGGCTTAGCGGCGCTCACAACGGCTAATCAGGTTGCAACGATTCTAGGCTTTGGCCAGGATCAAGCAGTGTTAGAGCAATCCTATGAGGCATTGCCAATTCACGATAAGCACGAATTGGCAATCAACGGTGGCGATTTGGTGCAACAAAAATTGGTGACACCAGGACCAGCGATGGGCACGATTTTAGCCGCGTGTTTACGAGCCGTTGTGGATGGTCAAGTGAATAATCAAACGGACGCTTTGCTTGACTTTGCACGCATGGCAGCGGATACAAAAAACCATTGATATTTTCTATGAATCTGTTACGATTAAGGTGAAACTAATTCAATGAGGTGATATAAATGGAACGTGCATTAGAAGCATTGAAATTTCATTTCCGGAATGGTGATACTTGGACGGTTCACCACCCAGACATTTCTGATTTATGGATTGGCCGGGTAACAACGAGTTATGGCCGGATCAAGGGTGGCAAGATGACGATTATTCATCCATGTCAATCATTCAAGGCAGAGTTTAAGCCAGATGCTGACGCCATTGATCCTGAAACGACGTTGTTGTCATCCGTTTCAAGCGGTATGTTTGAACGGGTCACCCACTATCAAGACATTGAAAAGATTGATATTCTCTTCGGTGATGAACGGGGCAGTGAACAGATTTACTTGCCTTTCAAACCACGTGATGCTGACGGTATCGACAACGTTTATCAGACTAGTGCGATGACCAGTGATGGTAAATTACACTTAGTTGTTGATTACAAACGAACCGTTTTTGATGTTTATGGTGATCATAAAAACTAAATTTAAGTTAAAGTGAACTCCCGAAAAATAACTTTCGGGAGTTTTTTCTGTCGTTATTGATCGAAATGGTTGAAATAGTTCAGTAATGGGTCCCTTGTCCTATATATGATATGTGCGGATTTATCCGCCTACCGGGGTGGTTGGACAACGCTGGAACGCCATGGGCACGATTTTGAGCTCACTAGCACAACCCGCTAGCAATCTCAAAATACTCGGCCTTACACTAACCTGCAAAAACCACTCAGCTAAGTGTAATTTCATGGATGAACGCTGTCAGACTACCCCTCACGGCTAATCAGGCCTCAAATATTAATAATGTTTTACCTAGATTTAAATTGCTTGATTATTATTTCAAAAAATTAGCTGACAATTGTTTCGCGATCGCCAGTCAGTTTTTTGGGGGGATATATTCTGTTTAACGAAAAAATTGTATACTATTCTGAATTTTGGAATCATGATCAGTCAGTTTAAAAATTAGGTGCGCACATAACTGTCTTTGACTAATATCTAGCCGTGAGGGGTATTCTAACATTGGCAGGACATCCTGGTAGGCAAAATAGGTAGCGTGGTTACCTAGATGAGTTCAATTAGCACAAGGTGTAACTAAATAAATCCGATTAAGAAAATTTTAACCGTGATAACGCATCTTAATGGACGTTTGTCAGTTGTTTTTTACTTGATTTCTAGCTAAGATAGAACTAATGATGTAAAAAAAGGGTGGATCGTAAACATGCAAACTTTAAGAGCAGAAAATCTGACCCGAACTTATGGTGAGAAAACCTTATTTCACGATATTTCGTTTATCGTCAATGAACATGATCGTATTGGGGTCATTGGGGTTAACGGGTCCGGGAAAACTAATTTACTGGACGTGTTAGCAGGCGTGACCGCACCAGAAGACGGTCAACTAGTGACACCAAAGAATTATACAATTGGTTATTTAAAACAACGGCCAGAATTAGATCAAGACTTGACGGTGATCGATGCCGTCTTAGCTGGGAGTCAGCAAGTCTTTCGTACGATTCGACACTATGAACAGACGTTAGCAGCTTACGCGGATCGTCCAGAAGATTCAGCAACTCAACAAGCCTACGTTGATGCGGAAGCACGGATGAACCAAGAAGATGCGTGGACGGTTGAAAGTGACGTTAAGACGATCTTAACGCAGTTGCACATTACTGATTTGACCCAGACGGTTAAAAATATGTCTGGGGGCCAACAGAAGCGGGTCGGATTGGCGCAAGTTTTGATTCAGTCACCCGATTTATTGCTGTTGGACGAACCGACCAACCACTTGGATTTCGATTCTATCGAATGGTTGGAGAATTATTTGACCAGTTATAAGGGTGCTTTAATCGTTGTAACTCATGATCGGTACTTCTTAGACCAAGTGGCTAACCAGATGTTTGAACTCTCATTTGGTGAATTGCATAAATATACGGGTAACTACCAAGCATTCGTGCAAGCTAAGGCTGAACGGGTGGCCCGTGATATTTCAGCAGAACACAAGCAACAGCAGTTATATAAAAAAGAATTGGCTTGGATGCGTGCTGGGGCGCCTGCTCGTAGCACGAAGCAACAGGGCCGAATCAACCGCTTCAACGATTTGAAGGATAATCTGAATACGTTGCAAGTTGACGGTGACGTCGATATTTCACTGGGACAACAACGTTTAGGTAAAAAAGTTATTGAATTGAAAGATGCTAGCTTACAATTTGAGCAGCAGACGATTTTAGACGACTTTTCAATGTTGATCCAAGCTAATGATCGGATCGGGATTACCGGGGTCAACGGTGCCGGTAAATCGAGTCTATTGAATGTGATTGCCGGCAAATTGCCCCTAGACAGCGGGACGGTCACAATCGGTGAGACCGTTAAATTAGGTTATTACACGCAACAGACGGAACCGATCCCAGGTGATCAACGGATCGTTAACTACTTACAGACGGTTGGTGAAACGGTTCTCAATAAGCAGGGCGAACACGTTTCCGTAACTGAGTTGCTGGAAGAATTCTTGTTCCCACGTTCAATGCACGGAACCCTTATCCGTAAATTATCGGGTGGCGAACAACGACGACTCTACTTACTGAAGCTACTGATGCAACAGCCAAATGTCTTGTTATTGGATGAACCAACCAACGATTTGGATATCGGGACGTTGACCGTTTTGGAAAACTACTTGGATAATTTTGCAGGGACCGTCATTACCGTTTCCCATGACCGTTACTTCCTAGACAAGGTCGGAACCAAACTATTGATCTTTGATGGTCAAGGTCACATTGAACGGTATTCAGGACGCTTCTCAAGTTATTTGAAGGATCAAAAGACGGCCATTAAGGCGGATGCGACTGAGACTAAAGCAACCAAAGAAAAAGCCGTTGCTGAAGACGCAGCCGAACCAGCTGCTAAACAAGCTAAGGAAAAGGTCAAACTGACCTACGCTGAACAGCTCGAATATGACAAAATCGAAGGTCTAATTGAAGAGCTCGATCAGCATAAGGGCGAACTTGAAGAAGCGATGGCCGCTAACGCCAGTGACTATGGTAAGTTAGCTGACTTACAAAAAGAATTAACTGAGACTGAAACTCAGATTGATGAGAAGATGGATCGTTGGGATTATTTGAGTCAATACGCACAAGCCTGAAAGGATGACGAAATGTTAGAAGATAGCTATTTACAATTAGTTCGCACGATTTTAGATCACGGGACTTACAAAGATGATCGTACGGGTACGGGTACTTACAGTGTTTTTGGTTATCAGATGCGTTTTGACCTCTCAAAGGGATTTCCATTACTGACAACTAAAAAAGTGCCATTTGGCTTAATCAAGAGCGAGTTGCTCTGGTTCTTGCATGGCGATACCAATATTCAGTACCTATTGAAGCACCGTAATCACATTTGGGACGAATGGGCTTTTAAGAATTGGGTAACGAGTGCCGAATACACGGGGCCAGATATGACGAACTTTGAACACCGCCGTTTGGATGATGCGGACTTTGCACCCGTCTATCAGGAACAGATGAAGTCGTTTGATGACCAGATTTTAAATGATGACGCATTTGCCGCTAAGTTTGGTAATCTCGGTGATGTTTACGGGGCACAGTGGCGTCATTGGCAGACCCGTAATGGCGAAACGATTGATCAGATGCAAACGTGATCGAGATGATCAAAAAAAATCCGGATTCACGCCGCCTGATCGTTTCTGCGTGGAACCCAGAGGATGTTCCTAGTATGGCGTTACCACCTTGTCACACGCTGTTCCAGTTCTACGTGGCGGATGGTAAACTTTCTTGTCAGTTATACCAGCGTTCGGGAGATGTCTTCCTAGGCGTGCCGTTTAACATTGCGAGTTATGCCTTGCTGACACATTTGATTGCAAAGGAAACTGGCTTACAAGTTGGCGAATTTGTGCATACGTTGGGTGATGCTCATATCTATAAAAATCATCTCGAGCAAGTTAAACTGCAATTAGAACGACAACCCAAAGAGGCACCACAATTGGAACTCAGCGGTGCGCATGACAGTATCTTCGACTACCAGATGAGTGACATTAAACTGGTCGGTTACGATCCCGCACCGGCAATTAAAGCGCCGGTCGCTATTTAGGAGGCCGCTGATGATTGCATTGATTTGGGCCGAAGATGTTAATGGGTTAATTGGCAATCAGGGACAGTTACCGTGGCACCTACCAGCCGATATGCACCGCTTTAAGACACTGACGACTGGACACGACGTGGTAATGGGGCGCAAGACCTTTGCAGGTTTCAAACGGCCATTACCGCGGCGAACGAATTGGGTCTTGTCACGACAGGACTTATCGTTACCTGAGGAAGTTAAACAATTGCATGATTTAAAAGCACTGCAGGCGTTAAACGCGCAACATCCGGATGACTTGATTTTTGTCATTGGTGGCGCGGTGGTTTTTGAAGCCGTGTTACCATTTGCGGATCTTTTATACCGGACGCGGATTGCACATACCTTTACTGGCGATACATGGATGCCTAATATTGATTACGACCAGTGGCAACTGGTTGCGCATCAAGATGGCGTGGTTGACGAAAAAAATAGTTATCCATTCGCGTTTGACGATTTTAAACGCCGTTAATTCGGCTGTAACCGTGAAACTGAGTGAGATTTCTGCTATACTGAAAGCATTAATTTATTGTAACGGTTACTTAAACGTTACAAGCATAAGAAAGCGTGGCAAAGTATGACGAAAATCAAGATTGTGACCGATTCTTCGGCAAATTTAACGGAGGATGAGGTCAAACAATACGATATTACCGTGATTCCGTTGACTGTCATGATTGATGGCACGATTTATGTAGAAGATGAAACCATCACTCGTGATGAGTTTATCGAGAAGATGGCAACGGCTAAGTCGTTACCAAAAACGAGCCAACCGGCACTAGGAACTTTTATTGAAACCTTCGACAAGCTCGGGGCGGATGGTTCTAGTGTGGTTTGTATCAACATGTTAGAAGCAATTTCAGGAACGGTTCACACTGCTGAACAAGCCGCTTCGATTACGAAGACTGATGTAACGGTGATTGATGCCCGTACAACTGATCGGGCAATGGCTTTTCAAGTTGTTATGGCTGCTAAGCTAGCTCAGAGCGGTGCGGACAAGCAAGCCGTGATTGATCAAGTGCACGCAACTCAAGCACATACCAAACTGTTCATGGGTGTGATGACTTTAAATAACTTGGTTGCTGGTGGTCGGATCAGTCGTTTGACTGGTGCTATCAGTACCTTGTTGAACGTCAAGATTGCGTTGGAAGTTGACGATGGTAGTCTTGATGTCAAGATGAAGGGCCGTGGGGTTAAAGCCATTAACAAGTTCTTCGACAAGGTCTTGGAAGACATTATCGCCACACCTAATGTGGTTGAAGTTGCCATTTCACACGTTGGGGCTACCGAACGGGTCGAAGAGTATAAAGCGCGTTTACAAGCAGCGTTACCAAGCTTGAAGGTTAGTGTCCAACCAACCGTTCCAATTATTGCAACGCACGGTGGACCCGGCGCCTTTGCAGTGGAATACCACACGCAGACGCCCGCTTAGACCAACGAACAATAGTTAAATAATAGCTAGTGATTGAATGATTTTAGGGAGCCAAATGATTGGGGTTTTTCAATCATTTGGCTTTCATGGTTAATACGCTAACGATTGTAGCTCGGTATTTTAACAGGAAAGATGGTGCCAATGTCTAAAGTAAAAGAGGCCATCAAAGTGATTTTAGTGGTGGCTGTGGTGGCCGGCGCGGCTTACTTCGGGGTTAAGTATTTACTACACCCGCAGAGCACTACGACGACACAGACAACCACAACGAAAACGGCCAAAAAGACCAGTAGTAAAAAGACCCAACACAAGACGAAGATCAGTTTAGTCGCAGTCGGGGATTCTCTGACTGAAGGTATCGGTGATAAGAGTGAAGGTGGCTATGTTGGTCAGATCAAGCAGACTTTGACTAGCAAGCAAAACCTGAAAGTTTCAACGACTAATGCGGGTAAATCCGGTGATCGTAGTGATCAAATTCTAGCTCGAATTGAGAAGTCTAAGGACTTACAAAATGAGATTAAGAATGCGGATGTCTTGACCGTCACGGTTGGTGGTAATGATTTACTCCAAACGCTGGAAGGGTCGTTAACCTCTAGCAACACGGCTAAGAATAATGCGACGGTTGCGAAAGCTCAAACGACCTATGCTACTAAATTAACTAAACTGTTCGATAAATTACGCAGTTTGAATCCATCCGCACCGATGTTCGTATTCAGTATCTATAATCCAATCTACGTTAATTTTCCAAATGTGACGGCGATTACTGATTATGTCAGTCAGTGGAATGACCAGACACAGACGACGGTTGGTCAGTATAAAGACGCGTACTTTATGGATATTAACTGGACGATGTCACATGGTCAGTATAAGACGGCTAGTCAGATCAAGAAGCTTAAACAAGCTGCGAGTGATACGACCTTGACTAGTTTGACGAATTCTAAGGCGATTACCAATGCATTGGCAACTGAGAACAAGACCAATGATCTGATTTCGACTGAAGATAATTTCCACCCGAATAAAACGGGTTACCATATCTTTACAAGCAAATTATACAAAGCCATGATGGCACATATCACATGGTTAATTAAGAAATAAGGAAGTGTTCTGATGCGTGAAGCAAAGCGAACTAAGCAACCAACCACGCCTAAGAAACCCCGCTTAACTGGTGCAATTAATATTTGGAAATGGGTCGCAATCGTATTGATTGCACTTATTGTGGGTACCGGGGTCTATATGGGAACCCAAGTCTTGCGGTCACCTAGTGAATCGACCACGATCACGAAGACCAGTAATACGTCAGCGGCCAGTGTGCCGATTACAATGGACCGTAACCAGTTGAATGCGCTAGCGAACTATTATTTGAATGACTTACAAAAGGGTCAGGATCTTAAATACCGGTTCGTCGTTCGCAAAACGGGTGCTTACCTCCTAGGAACGACCCAAGTATTAGGGCAGAATGTTTCCTTCGTAATCACGATGCAACCAAGCGTGATTGACGACGGTAATATTTCATTGAAGGCCACTAACTTATCTGTCGGAACGATGTCCTTACCAATCAGTTTTGTTATTAACTATATTAATAATAATTACAAAACGCCTAAATGGGTTAAGCTGGATGCGAATAAGAAGACCATCAGCCTCTATTTGAACAAGATCGTAGGTAAGAATGATGTTCGTTACAGTGTTGATAAGGTAGACTTGAAGAATGATCTGTTGAAGTTTGAAATGCACATTCCAAAGGTCAGCGATTAGGGGTGAATTCATGCACAAAACGTTTTACGAGTATCTGATGACGCAGCGTAATCCAAATAGTACCGATGCCGTTGCTGAATTTGCCAATAACGCGTTTTTAGATCAATCATTTCCTAAACAGGATAAGGATTTTCATGATCTATCGCAGTATTTGGAATTAAACGCCGGTTACTTACCAACCATGACGATCTTTGACGATGCATGGCAAGCTTATCTAGCTAGTGAAGCTTAAATTATAAGTAGGAAAGAGGAAGTTCGGCATGCCAGAGGAACCCAAACAGGTTAAGCCTGATGTGAAGAAAACGCCACGACCTAAGCGTCAAGTTGGGTTATGGACTTATATTATTTCGATTGTCGTCGCCCTGGGAATCGGGGTTGGTGGCACGTACTGGTTCATCGGCCGTGCGGTTAACGCCCAGATCAGTCAGATGAAGCAGACCAGTAGTGCGATGAGTAAGATCGAGTCGGTCTACGAAACAATCAGTCAAAATTACTACGAACCAGTTAATGCGAATAAATTAGCGAATGGTGCCATCAACGGGATGGTCAATTCGTTAGGTGATAAGTTCTCTGAGTATATGGATAAGAGTGAGACCGAAAGCTTGAACGATACGATCGACAGTTCATTCTCTGGTATCGGTGCTCAAGTTCAAAAATCGGGTAACTATATTCAAATCATCTCGCCAATTGCTGGGACACCAGCAAAAAAAGCCGGCCTTAAGCCTAAAGACGTGATTAAGTCAGTCAATGGTAAGTCGGTTGCCGGTAAGACTTTGACGCAAGCCGTTAACATGATGCGCGGTAAAGTTGGCACGACCGTTAAACTGGAAATCGAACGCAGTGGTGAGACGTTTACGGTCAGCTTGAAGCGGGCCAAGATTCCAGTAACGACCGTTGATTACAAGATGGTTGGCGGCAGTAAGAAGATCGGTTATATTACCGTTTCAACTTTCTCAACCAATACAGCTAAAGAATTCAAGACAGCTTTGAAAGCCTTGGACAAGAAGGGTGCTAAGAAGCTTGTCATTGACATGCGGGGTAATCCTGGTGGTCTGATGACAGCGGCACTTAAAATGGCTTCAATCTTCTTGAAGGACGGTAAGACGATCATGCAGGTACAAGCTCGTGATGGTTCGACTGAAAAGTACACCGCTTCAAGTAAGTATGATGGTGGTTTCAAGGAAACTAAGCCAACAACGGTCTTGATCGATGGCGGGAGTGCTTCAGCGGCAGAAATCTTCTCAGCGGCCTTGAAACAATCAGCTGGTGTTAAACTGGTTGGGTCTAAATCGTATGGTAAAGGGACTGTCCAGACGGTCACTTCGTTCAAGGATAAGACTGAAATGAAGATCACGGTTGCTAAATGGTTAACGCCAGATGGCACTTGGATCAACAAGAAGGGCTTAACTCCTGATGTTAAAGCTGACGAACCAAGTTACGCTAGTTTGACACTGATTAGCAAGCTCAGCGATCTTCAAGCTGACAAAGTTAATGATAATGTCAAGACGTTCCAGAAGTACTTGCAAGCCTTGGGGTATTTCAAGGGAACGGTCAACGGCTACTTTGGTGATTCAACCACTTCAGCCGTTAAAGCCTATCAACAACACGCTAAGTTGACGGCCACGGGTAAGGTTGATAAGCAGACCTTAGCTAAGATCGAAACCGAATTAGCAAATAAGATCAGTGACAACGATCGGGCCTATGACGCGGCGATGAAATTGATCGAACAAACGAACTAAGATTGAATAAAAGGCATCTAACCGACTTGGTTGGATGCCTTTTATCTCATGATTATTAGGAGATAATTTAATTATCAATCGAAAATTATAATTGAATTTTATACTTATTCAATTATAATTTTTTATAAGATAAGATTAACTAGGTATTGGAGGGGGAAATTTGTTTGTGCCATCAAAAGTTTCTGCGTATTTATTAAAACAAGATATGGAAATTGATGTTGCTGATTATAAGTCTTTTTTGAAATCAGACTTTTTAGGAGAAACACCGCCTATGGGAGAAATAAAGGAGAGAAAATTAAATTCAAATTTATTGAAAGGAATAAAATCAGGATATAAGCCGGTGAGTGGTTTTATCATTGAATATTCTCAAAATCAGACTACACCTAATTGGACGAATAATCTGAATGCATTTTCTGAAGATGCATTAGTACCTAATGCTGGGGGCACACAGTCATTCTTTGTTATCTACACATTTAAAGTTAAAGCTGATAAAAAATTAAAAAAAGTAACTTTAGGATTATCGTTTGGAAGAGGAACTACACCAATCCAAATGAGTCTTTTCGAACCTGACTTTGGAGAAAAAATATATAGAGCAGTGGGTTTGAAAAATTTTATTTCTGCCTCTAATTCAACAGTGCTTAGAAATTCACCAGTTAATATTTCATCTAAATCTGCTGGATCGAGGGCCATTCCTATCGATTTAGTAAACAACAATTCATTACAGAGTATTCTAAAAAAAATTGAAACATTATATAAACATGGAGCAACAGAAATAAAAATAGGAGGTTTTAAAGAGCTGGCTTTTTATAGTGGTTTTAAAAGTATTGGTACTCAATTAAGTGCATTAGCTAATTTTGTAAAGATTTATTTGGATCCTAATCAGAAGGATCAACTGGGAATAGATGGTCTGAAATCGTTAGCAAATGACCGTTACACAGTTGCTGACAATCCCGTCATTACTGAATTTGTGAAATTATGTAAGGCGAGGATGGAAAAAAAGTACGTTGACTTAAATGATATTGATGTAATTGATAATTTTGATTATGAGGACAGGGATGAGTATACATTTGTAGTTAAGGGTTTGAAAAATTTTAAATTTTCCAATATTAATGAAATTGTTGGGTCAGAGATAATTTCTGCTTTTGTTGATTATCAAATCAAATATAATTCAACTTTAGACAGGAATAAATTATTTAATAAACTTAAGTCTATAAAGATTGATTTAGGGCCACATGTGCATTCATTGTATCAATTACTTCTATATTCAAATAGTTCAATAAATAATCGAATATTTCTTTTTGAAGGTAAATGGTATGAAGTGCCAGTTACAGCGATTCAAAAAATAGATCGATATATTAATTTAGTGAAGGTGGGTATAAATGAGACTGATTTTCTTGATTTTAGTCAAGAAGATAAGATTGATCCTCAAAAAGCAGAAAACACCTATAATAAAAGAATGTTGAAGCATAATCTTAAAATGAAGAAGAATCTAATATTATTAGATGATCCGAGTAAAAGATTTTCATTGAGAGAAAAGTATGCGGGAACCTTGGGGATTGCTACTGGCAATATTGAACCTTGTGATTTAATGACATGTTATGGGGATGACCATTTTGAAGTAGTACATGTTAAACGTGGAAAAAATGGTGGAAATTTAAGTCATTGTTTGGGTCAATTACTGACTTCTATGAGTTTGTTGCAAAATAGTGATTCTGGGCTTTATGAATTTATTAATACAAATTTTGAAGAAGAGTCTAAGCATAAAGTCAAAGGATTAGCTGTTCCTGCAGAGTTAAAGCAAGGGGCACTTGAAAATAAAAAATTTGAGTTTGTATGTGTGTTAATTAATCAAGGGATTCTAACCTCAGTTCATCAGCTTTCAATATTAAGTCAAATACAAATTGCTCAAACTATGGAACAAGTTTTTCGAGCTGGATTTCAAATGAGAATTGTTTTTGTTAAAGATGTTAGCTAATGTATTAGAGTTGAACTAACTGGCGTTTTCATCCGTTTGCCGGTATGATGGAAGGTAACTGACTAATGGACGTGCCCGTAACTGGGCGAAAGGAAGATTATTAATGGCAAATATTCAATGGTACCCAGGACACATGGCGAAAGCCATTCATCAGATTGAAGATAACTTACACTTAGTTGATATCGTTTTTGAATTGGTAGATGCTCGGATTCCAGTCGCTTCACGCAACCCAGCGATTGAAAAAGTTATCAAGCAAAAGCCCCATCTATTATTGATGACAAAAAAAGATTTAGCTGATCCACAAGCGACGGCTGACTGGGTTAAGTACTATCAGGAACAGGGGCAGACTGCGATTGCGATTGATTCACGTAGCGTGACAATTGGTAAGCAGATCACCCAAGCTGCAACCGAGATGTTGGCGGATAAATTAGCCAAAATCGAAGCCCGCGGCATTACTAACCGACCAATTCGAGCAGTCTGTGTCGGAATCCCTAACGTGGGTAAATCAACGTTACTCAATCACATAATCAATAAGAAGATTGCTAAAGTCGGAGATCGCCCTGGTGTAACCAAGGGACAACAGTGGCTGAAAGCTTCTAATAAATTGGAGTTACTCGATACGCCCGGGATTTTATGGCCAAAGTTTGAGGATCAACTCGTTGGGACTAAGCTAGCAGTGACTGGTGCTATCAAGGAAAATATTTATCCAAACGACGACGTGGCATTGTTCGCACTCGACTTCTACAAGGAACACTATGCTAATCAATTAATTAAACGGTACCGCGTTACGGAAGAACAATTAGAACTACCTAGTCCTGAATTATTGCTGGTCATGACGAAGAATGCCGGCATGCGTGATGATTGGGAACGTTTCTGCGTGGCCTTCTTGTTAGATATTCGTAAGGGTCGTCTGGGTCGCTTCACCCTTGATTTATCGGGAGACCAACAGGATGCCTGAGCGGACGATTGCCGAATTCAAGCAGTTGTTGGCTGATCAGCCTACTGAAGAAATCTTAATGGCTGCGCAGAATGATCCGCGTAAAGGTGTTCAGCAAGCTTACCAGCGGTATTTAAAACAGGCGGAGAAGCACGCGGCACTTGTCACACGTCTTGAACAGCATATGCGTCTGGAACGTGATTTCTGGGCTCAGGGTGGTCAATACGTGGCCGGCATCGATGAAGTTGGCCGTGGCCCGCTGGCTGGACCAGTTGTCACGGCAGCCGTGGTCATTCGACCAGACTTTGATCTGCTAGAAGTTAACGACTCCAAGCAACTGACGGCTAAGAAACGACTGGAACTGATACCTAAAATTTTGGAAGAAGCTGTGGCTGTTGGTATCGGGATTGCGGATGCCCAACAGATCGATCGGTTGAATATCTATGAAGCAACGCGGGTGGCAATGGCCCAAGCGGTGACTAACTTGGACGTGCAACCAACGCTACTGTTAGTTGATGCAATGCAAGTTCCCGTTCCCATTGAGCAGACTCGTTTGATCAAGGGTGATGCAAAGAGTGCCAGTATTTCAGCGGCTAGTATCGTGGCGAAGTCGTTCGGGACAACTTAATGGTCATGTATGATCAAGTCTATCCAGGTTACGACTTTGCAGGTAATATGGGCTACGGCACGGCGAAACACTTAGCTGGCTTACAAACACTCGGTGCAACGGCCATTCATCGCCAATCTTTTTCACCAGTTAGAAATGCTGGGTTAGCTTAACGACGTAACTACTTAATAAAGCATGTGATCACTAGTTGTTCTGGTGGTATGCCCTTATTAAGGAGTGAGTCGATGCAATTACGAAGTTTATTGGTGCGGCTACAATTAGCTCGCGGAATTGGTTACGGTGAACGGGTCAAAATCTTTCAATACTGTCGAAAGCGACACGTGGTTGTGACGGATCCACGGCAACTGACCGTGATTGCTAAAATGCCGGTTAATCGGCGGCGACGGTTTGTGGCTGATTGGTGTAGTGATGACTTTCAACGGCGGTTACAACGTCATGCTAACGTCGATATTCTGACGATTCTGGATGCGGACTACCCGGTGGCGTTACTAGAGAGTTATCACCCACCACTAGTGCTGTTTCTGCGAGGTCATCGGGAACTACTGGCAACACGGCAGTTAGCGATGGTTGGTGCGCGTCAGGCCAGTCCATACGCCGCGCGGGTCATTGATCAACTGGTAGCCCCTTTAGCGCAACATGGGATTACGATTGTGAGTGGGTTAGCTAAGGGAGCGGATGGCTGTGCACATCAGACTGCCTTGAAATACCAATTGCCGACGATTGCAATTATTGGCACGGGCCTAGATATCAGTTATCCGCGCACACACGCTGAACTGCAACAGCAAGTTAGTCAGGTCGGTTTACTTATCAGCGAGTACCCGCTGGGCGTTGGACCTGAACGGTATCATTTTGTCGAACGTAACCGCATTATTGCGGGACTATGCCAAACGTTAGTGGTCGTCGAAGCTCGGGAGCATTCCGGGAGCTTGATTACCGCTAATTTGGCGTTGCAAAATAACCGTAACGTGCTCGCAGTACCCGGCCCAATAGATGCGCCGCTATCGGTCGGTTGTAACCAATTGATCGTGGCTGGGGCGAAACCAGTACTAAATTCGCAACATATAATAGAAGAGTTTTTACCTGAAATTTGACAAGCGTAAATTTTTGAAATATGATTACAGGGATTTATTAAACTAAACTTGATTGTAATTATAATAAAAACCTGTAAGGAGCTGATCGCGTGGCTACTAGTACAACTAAAGCCAAACCGGCGACAAAGCGGAAACCCGCAACAAAAACCAAGACCGCAACAAAGCGTAAACCTAAAACTCCCGCTAAGAAATTAGTAATCGTGGAATCACCTTCGAAGGCGAAAACGATTGAAAAATATTTAGGACGTTCATATAAGGTTGTGGCCAGTCTGGGCCATATCCGGGACTTGCCTAAAAGTAAGATGGGGGTCGACGTCGACAACGAGTACGAACCTCACTACATCTCAATTCGTGGTAAGGGTGACGTCATCAAGAACCTGCGTAAGGAAGCTAAAAAGGCCAAAGCCGTCTACCTCGCATCTGATCCGGATCGTGAAGGGGAAGCAATTGCGTGGCACTTATCTTACTTATTAGGTCTTGATCCTAAAGACAAGAACCGGGTCGTCTTCAATGAAATTACGAAAGATACCGTTAAAAATGCCTTTAAGGAACCCCGTTCAATCGATATGGACTTGGTTGACGCCCAACAAGCGCGTCGGATCTTAGACCGCTTAGTGGGTTATTCGATTAGTCCGCTACTGTGGAAGAAGGTCAAGAAGGGCCTGTCCGCTGGGCGGGTGCAGTCGATTGCACTTGATTTGATTATCCAACGTGAAAAAGCCATCAAGGCGTTTGAGCCTCAAGAATATTGGACGATCGACAGTGAATTCCAAAAAGGTCGTTCTAAGTTCATGGCTAGTTTCTATGGGACGCATAACAAGAAGCAGCCGTTGGACGACAACGACGCGGTTCAAAAGATTTTAAAACAGTTGGACCGTAACGGCAACTTTGACGTGGTCAAGGTTGTTAAGAAGGCACGTAAACGGTTCCCATCACCACCATTTACGACGTCAACCATGCAACAGGATGCTAACCGGAAGTTGAACTTCCGGACGCGTAAAACGATGATGGCAGCACAACAATTATATGAAGGAATCAACGTTGGTAAGGACGGTAATGTGGGACTAATCACCTATATGCGTACTGACTCAACCCGGATCTCTTCGATTGCTAAGCACGAAGCTTCTCAATTCTTGCATAAAGAATACGGGGAAGAGTATGCAGCCATCAAACCGGTTAAGGGTAAATTACCAGAAGGTGCTCAGGATGCCCATGAGGCAATTCGACCATCTTCTGTCTTCCGAACCCCTGCCAGTATCAAGGATTATCTGACTAAAGACCAATTCCGTTTATACCAATTAATCTGGTCACGGTTTGTTGCCAGCCAGATGACACCGGAAGTTTTAGATACGATGGCAGTTACCATCGATCAAAATGACGTCCAGTTCCGGGCAAACGGGTCTAAGACCAAGTTTGCTGGGTTCACGAAAATCTATGATAAGACTGAGAAAAATAATGTCTTGCCAGATCTCAGTGAAGGTGATGTCGTGACGTTATCGAAGACTGATCCCCAACAACATTTCACTCAGCCACCAGCTCGCTATTCTGAAGCGAACTTGATCAAGGCGCTGGAAGAAAATGGGGTTGGTCGTCCGTCAACGTACGCACCAACGCTAGATACGATTCAACGACGGTACTACGTGAAAATAGAAGCCCGGCGTTTCGTTCCTACTGAATTAGGAGAAATCGTTAACGATATTATTCAGGAATACTTCCCGGATGTCGTTAATGCTGGTTTTACCGCCACGCTTGAAGAGCAGTTGGATGCGACTGAAGAAGGTAAAGAGAACTGGGTTGAAGTTGTCGATAGTTTCTATAAGCCGTTCTCTAAAGAAGTTGCGACGGCTGAAGAGAGTATGGAGAAAATCCAGATTAAAGATGAACTGGCCGGCTTCAACTGTGACTTGTGTGGGGCCCCAATGGTTGTTAAGATGGGTCGCTACGGTAAGTTCTTCGCTTGTTCTCGTTTCCCAGATTGTCGTAATACTAAGGCGATTGTTAAAGAGATCGGGATCATCTGCCCACAATGTAAGAAGGGCCAAGTGATTGAGCGTAAGTCCAAGAAGAACCGGATTTTCTACGGTTGTTCCCGTTTCCCAGAATGTGACTTTGTCTCATGGGATAAGCCAGTTGGTCGTGATTGTCCTAAAGACGGTCACTACTTGGTTGAAAAGAAGGTCAAGGGTGGTAAACAGGTCCTTTGCCCTAACGGCGACTATAAGGAAGACGTCCAAAAGTAAAAATGGTTTAATAAAAGAAGCAATCATCGCGGATGGTTGCTTCTTTTATTTGCGAACAATTATAATGAATTGGAGCGGATTGTTCTTGATTATAAGGGGATAATAATTATTTCCCCGGGGAATTAGAATAAACATCTAAATAAAGTTCGCGTTTGATCTGATTAGCGCTTTTTAATATCAATCGGGCTAGCAAGTTTGTTTGTATTCTATCAGTTTCTCGGTTATGATTACTTCAATACTATCAACGGTATGGATTTAAGAAAAGAGGAAATCAGGATGGCATCAACACCAACTGTAAATGTAATCGGCGCGGGACTTGCGGGTTCCGAAGCCGCTTGGCAAATCGCCAACATGGGCGTCAACGTTCGCCTATACGAAATGCGACCAAGCAAAATGACCCCAGCGCACCACACCGCACAATTTGCGGAATTAGTTTGTACGAACTCATTACGGGCTAATCAACTAGCTAATGCGGCCGGTTTATTAAAGGCCGAAATGCGTCAAATGGATTCGATCGTCATGCAATCAGCCGAACATCACTCTGTTCCAGCCGGTGGCGCCTTAGCCGTCGACCGTGACACGTTCTCAGCTGAGATCACCGAATCGATTACGAACTTACCAAACGTCGAAATTATTAATGAAGAAATGACCACCTTACCAGAAGGGATTACGGTCGTGGCAACCGGTCCTTTAACGGCAGCCTCACTTGCTAAGTCAATCCAAGACTTCAACGAAGAAGATGACTTACACTTCTTTGATGCCGCTGCACCGATCTTGACTAAGGATTCGATCGATATGGACAAGGTCTACTTGAAGTCCCGCTATGATCGTGGCGAAGCCGCTTATTTAAATTGTCCAATGACTGAAGAAGAATTTGATGCTTTTTATGAAGCCTTGATCAACGCTGAAATGGCTGAAGCCCATGACTTTGAAAATTCGGATGTCTTTGAAGGCTGTATGCCGATCGAAGTCATGGCCCAACGCGGTCGTCAGACGATGTTGTTTGGCCCATTGAAGCCGGTTGGTCTTGAAGATCCTAAGACCGGTAAACAACCATTCGCCGTCGTTCAATTACGTCAAGACGATGCCACCGGTGAACTTTACAATATCGTTGGCTTCCAGACGCATCTTAAATGGGGGGAACAGAAGCGGGTCTTCTCAATGATTCCAGGACTTGAAAACGTCGAATTCGTTCGTTACGGTGTCATGCATCGTAATACGTTTATGAAGTCACCCAAGTTACTAGAACCAACTTACCAGACTAAACAGCGTTCCGACTTATTCTTCGCCGGTCAAATGACGGGGGTTGAAGGCTACATCGAAAGTGCTGGGAGCGGAATCGTTGCTGGGACTAATGCGGCACGGTTAGCTTTAGGATTAGAACCCGTCGTTTTCCCAGTTGATACGATGCTGGGGGCGATGGCTAATTACATTACCCACACGAGTGCAACGCATTTCCAACCAATGAACGCGAACTTCGGAATCATGCCTAAGCTTGGTCAACGCGTCCGCGATAAGCGCGAACGTAATACGGCAATCTCAGAACGGGCATTAGCCGACTTAACGACTTTCAAAACAGAAGCTTTGACGATTACTGACTAATCAACAGGGTGCATAATTGTGTTTTCCTCCAGACTTTGCTAAAGTGGCATTGGATGGAGGTTTTTTTATATGGAAACAGACTATTTACCGCTTTTTCTGAAGTACATTCGGGTTGAACGTCAATACTCGGATGAGACGGCTGCGGCTTACCGGGAAGATATTCAGGCTTTTAATGATTTCTTAACGGCAAACGGCGGTGCGAAAGCGTATACTGAAGTTGACCGTTTGGATGTCAACGTATATTTAAGCCATCTGTATGACCGCCATTTAACCCGTAACTCGATTGCGCGGAAGGTTTCTAGTTTACGGTCGTTCTATAACTTTTTAGTTAAGAATGATTTAGCTAAAGTGAATCCCTTCGTGTACGTGCAACTCAAGAAGCACGCCCCCCGCTTGCCCCGATTCTTCTATCAGAAGGAATTGGACGTCCTCTTCCAAACGGTTTATGCGGATGACAGCGTGATGGGTGTTCGTAACGCGGCTTTATTAGAAGTACTGTATGGTACCGGGATTCGTTTGAGTGAATGTGTCGACCTCAGATTAAGCGACGTCGATTTTGAACTCAAGATGATGCTGATACGTGGGAAGGGTGACAAGGAGCGTTACGTGCCGTTTGGACGGTACGCGGCGACAGCCCTGCAACACTATTACGAAATCTGTCGGACGCCGGTGATGGCCAAATATGAGCAGACTCATACGATGGTCTTCATCAACCGTCACGGTGGCGCAATTACCGGTGGGGGCATCGAATACGTCTTGAATCAGATTGTCAAAAAAAGCAGTCTGACTGCGGATATCCATCCCCATATGCTACGGCATACGTTTGCGACCCAGATGTTGAATAATGGGGCCGACTTACGGACGGTGCAGGAACTATTAGGTCATACGAGTTTATCCACGACGCAGATCTATGCGCACGTGACTAAAGAACACTTACAACAAGACTATCGAAACTTCTTTCCGCGAGCAACGCGGGAAAGCATAAAGGAGACTGAACATGACAGTAAAATTTGAAGCAACAACAATCTGTGCCGTACGCCAAAATGGGCACAATGCAATGGCTGGTGATGGTCAAGTAACCATGGGTGAAAAGGTCATTATGAAGGGTACCGCTCATAAGGTCCGCCGCATCTATGATAATCAGGTCGTTGTTGGTTTTGCCGGCAGTGTCGCTGATGCCTTCAACTTGGAAGACCGTTTTGAAAAGAAACTCAATGAATTTTCAGGTAATCTCCAACGTGCAGCCGTTGAATTAGCACAGGAATGGCGTAGTGATCAGGCCTTACAAAAGTTAGAAGCCCTCTTGATCGTCATGAATAAAGATGAAATGTTACTTGTTTCTGGGAGTGGCGAAGTCATCACCCCAGATAACGACGTGCTAGCTATTGGTTCTGGTGGTAACTTCGCGTTATCCGCAGCCCGGGCAATGCAACTGCACGCCCCAGACATGGGTGCCAAAGAAGTTGCTGAAGCAGCGATTAATATTGCTGGTGACATCGATATCTTTACGAA
Organism: Lactiplantibacillus herbarum; assembly: GCF_001039045.1. GTDB lineage: Bacteria > Bacillota > Bacilli > Lactobacillales > Lactobacillaceae > Lactiplantibacillus > Lactiplantibacillus herbarum. The sequence continues at coordinate 21,116 of NZ_LFEE01000019.1, read as the reverse complement.
CCACAACGTTATTTCAGAAACATTCTAATCGGAGGGATACTCATGGAACAAATCAATAAAACGCCTAAACAGATCGTTGCCGCACTAGATAATTATGTGATTGGTCAAAACCAAGCGAAAAAAGCCGTTGCGATTGCTTTACGGAATCGTTACCGTCGGATGGAACTATCTGCTGACATGCAGGAAGAAATCACCCCTAAAAATATGTTGATGATCGGACCTACCGGGGTCGGTAAGACCGAAATTGCTCGCCGGTTAGCTAAGATCGTTCAAGCACCATTTGTTAAGGTCGAAGCCACTAAGTTTACCGAAGTTGGTTACGTCGGTCGTGACGTTGAATCAATGGTCCGTGACTTAGTCGACGTGGCTATTGAGATGGAAAAGCAAGAAGCCTACTCAGGTGTCCGCGCTAAAGCAGTGCAAGCTGCCGACAAGCGTTTAGTAAAATTGTTGGTACCAGCTGCCAAAAAGAAACAGAATAATCGTAACGGTAACGACTTCCAGAACATGATGAGTATGTTCAACCAGATGCAAAACGGACAGACACCGAATATGGAAGATCCAAATAAGGAAGATGTGACGGATGAAGTTCGCAACCAACGTTTAACCGTTGCTGACCAATTACGAAGCGGCTTATTGGAAAACTCCGAAGTTACAATCGACATGGATGATCCACAACAGAATGCAGCCGGCAACAATAACATGTTAGGCCAAATGGGAATCGACCTGGGTGACAGTCTCGGTGCCTTAATGCCTAAGAAGCGGATTCAACGGACAATGCCCGTATCAGAAGCACGTGAAGTTCTGGTGCGTGAAGAATCCGAAAAGCTCGTTAACAATGCGGATATCTATCATGATGCGATTGTACGTGCCGAAAATACCGGGATCATCTTTATTGATGAAATTGATAAGATCACTAAGGGCGGCCAACAGAGTTCTGGTGAAGTTTCACGTGAAGGTGTTCAGCGTGATATTTTACCAATCGTTGAAGGCTCACAGATCTCAACGAAGTATGGTTCTATCAATACGGACCACATTCTCTTCGTGGCCTCAGGTGCCTTTGCCGAAAGTAAGCCCAGTGATTTGATTGCAGAATTACAGGGTCGTTTCCCAATTCGGGTTGAATTAGATGACCTCAGCAAAGATGATTTTGTTAAGATTTTAACGGAACCTAAGAACGCGTTGATCAAGCAGTATATTGCTTTGATTGGTACGGACAATATCAAGGTAACCTTTACTATCGAAGCGATTGAAGCCATTGCTGGAATTGCCTTTAAGGTCAACCATGAAACGCAAAATATCGGTGCGCGCCGTTTACACACCGTTTTAGAGAAGTTATTAGAAGAATTACTCTACGAAGGTCCAGATATGGAAATGGGCGAAGTAACGATTACCGAAAGTTACGTCAATGAACGTATCGGCAACATTGCTAAGGATAAAGATTTAAGTCGTTATATTCTATAATTAAGGGAGTTGCAAGAATGACAGTTGAGTTAAAGAATGATTATTTAACGGTTCAGATCAATGAGGCGGGGGCCGAATTGAGTAGTGTGAAGTCAGCGGATGGTATCGAGTACATGTGGCAAGCTGATCCCAAGTTCTGGGGTCGCCACGCACCTGTCTTATTCCCAATCGTTGGTCGTCTAAAGGATGATCAGTATACCGTTGCGGGTCAAACTTATCATATGGGCCAACACGGCTTTGCTCGTGATAATGAGTTTACGGTCGTTGAACAGACCGCAACGCAGGCAACGTTGGAATTAACGGATAGTGCTGCTACCCGCGAAATGTACCCATACGCATTCCAATTACGTTTGATCTACACGTTAACCGATCATGAACTGACCGTCGGCTACCAAGTGCACAACCCTGCTAATCAGGAATTGTTGTTTGGAATTGGTGGGCACCCAGCTTTCAATGTACCGTTAGCTGATCCAGCGGCTACCTTAGAGAATTATTCAATCACAGTAGCCCCACGGAAGGTCTATCCACACATTCCATTACAGGCGCCTTTAAATGACGCTGAGAACACGACGGATTTTGATTTAACGAAGCCATTAGCGTTGACGCGGGACCTATTTAAAGATGACGCAATCATCTTGGACTTGGATCACCAGGAGACCACGGTAATGTTGAGTTCTGACCTTGACGATCACGGGGTTGCGATGACCATCGAGAACGCCCCATATGTCGGCATGTGGTCACCATACCCAGCAGAAGGCCCATTCGTTTGTTTAGAGCCATGGTGGGGGATTGCGGATAATGTTGCTTCAGATGGTCAATTAAGCCATAAGATGGGCATTAATCGCCTAGCAGCTAACCAAACGTTTGATGCTCAGTACGCAGTGAAATTTTTCTAAATAAGTTTTAGTTGAAAGGGCCGTTTACTTTAAAACGACTCTTTTTTTGTGGGATGAATGAACTGGAGGACACCTCAAAGGTTATTCGTTGCGGTAGCTTTTAATTAGTACAATATGTAACTTGTTACTTTAACTAAATTACAAAACAAATCAACCCCAGCAATAAGCTTAGTCCAATCCATCAAAAAAGACCACCCATTATGAGTAGTCCCACTTGATTAGTTGTCTTTGTTACGTTGTTGCCGTCGCCAACCGAGACCAAAATGAACTAAGGATTCAGTTCCGTTCTTAATCCGTGCGATATTAGTCCGATGGCGATAGAAGATGAAGACCGTTAATACTAGTGCTACGAGTGACAGTAACCAATCCTGGTAGTAGAAGATCGCAATCAACGTTACAATTGGAAAGGCCGTCATACTAGCAACACTGACCATGCTCGTCACGTATACGAGGGTGAACATGATTGCACTGGCAATTAAGAAGAATTGCCAGTTATAGGCTAGTAGAATACCGGCACTGGTTGCAACGGCTTTACCACCTTTGAAACCAATGTAGATTGAGAAGGTGTGGCCTAAAATTGCAGCTAGTCCGATGAGTAGCGTATAACGATTATTCATATGGAATAGCAGCGATGGCTGTAGCGCCGCAATGGTTCCTTTTAAGATATCCATTGCCATAACGATCGTACCGGCAGTTGGGCCAAGCACACGATAGGTGTTGGTTGTGCCAATATTGCCGCTACCTGCTTGGCGGATATCGGTATGAAAGAATAGCTTGCCGATAATGACTCCCGAAGGAATCGCGCCGATTAAGTAGGCGACGACTAACATGATTAGTATTTTCACAATGAGTTCCTCCCGCAATAGAATCACTTCAATATTTTAGCATTATTTTGTTAATCATGGGAATAAATTAATCGAAAAATTAGGACATCGACCAGTAATTGCGAAAAATACGTGACTTTTTTCTAATTATTATATGTCCGGAAGCTTGATGCTATCACTATTAAAGCGCTAACTACAAGATTAGCCGCGACTTTTACGGTCTCGTCGGGCTAGGACTAAGATTAATTTTTGAACTGGCGCTTAGAATCAACATGAGGTAAGCTAGTAAGTGGCTTATTTTTTATGGATGGATAGGTTGATCAGTTGTTGCGAACGTATGTTTGCTAAACTGGTTATTTTAGCGTATGCTAACTACTGATTAACCTGACGAGCCCAAAATAGCAAGACTCTAAACTAGGTTACCGTTAGTGATAGGCGCTGTGTACCGAGCTAATATCGGTTGCCGTCAGCCGTTGCTAATACGAACTTAACTTAATTAAAATTCAAAAGGAGTTGTAAGAATGGCAAAAAAAGGTCAAGAATATGATGACTCTTCAATCCAAGTACTTGAAGGATTAGAAGCCGTTCGAAAGCGTCCTGGGATGTATATCGGCTCAACGGACGGCCGCGGACTCCATCATTTAGTCTACGAAATTGTTGATAATGCTGTCGATGAGGCGTTATCTGGTTACGGTAACGAGATTAATGTCACGATTCATGCAGATAATAGTATTACCGTTGTCGATCATGGGCGTGGGATGCCAGTTGGGATGCACGCTTCTGGAATTCCAACTGCTGAAGTAATTTTAACAGTGCTTCATGCGGGTGGTAAATTCGGTCAGGGTGGCTACAAGACGTCTGGTGGGTTACATGGGGTCGGTGCTAGTGTGGTTAACGCACTTTCGACTGAGCTTACAGTAACCATCATTCGTGATGGCTACCGCTATGTAGAACATTTTAAAGACGGTGGTCATCCGGTTGGGACCCTTGAAAAGAAGGGCAAGACTAATAAGCCCAACGGTACGACGATTACGTTTAAACCAGACGCTAGCATCTTCACCACCACGGTTTATAATTTCCAAACGCTCGCTGAACGATTACGGGAATCAGCCTTTTTACTTAAAGGAGTTAAGATCACTTTAACCGATGAACGTGAGAATCAGGAACAAGCGCTGGAATTTTATTTTGAAGATGGTATTAAAGCATTCGTCAATTACTTAAACGAAGATAAGGATACGCTAGGTGACGTCATGTTCTTCGATGGCACCAAGGACGGTGTTGAAGTCGAGGTCGCTGCTCAATACAATGACGGCTACTCTGAAAACCTGTTATCCTTTGTTAATAACGTGCGTACGCCAGATGGTGGGACACACGAAGCTGGTTTTCGTAGCGCGTGGACCAAAGCTTTTAACGAATACGCGCGTAAAGTGGGCTTGTTGAAGGAAAAGGACAAGAACTTAGAAGGTTCCGATGTTCGTGAAGGACTTTCTGCAGTAGTTTCACTTCGGATTCCCGAGAACTTATTACAGTTTGAAGGACAAACGAAGGAAAAGCTGGGGACACCAGAAGCGCGCATGATCGTTGACAACGTGGTTAGTGAGCAACTCCAATTCTTCTTAATGGAAAACGGGGAATTTGCACAGATGCTGATCCGGAAGTCAACGACGGCCCGCCAAGCTCGAGAAGCAGCACGTAAAGCTCGAGATGAGAGCCGTAATGGCAAGCGTCGCCATAAGCAGGAACGCCTGTTATCTGGAAAATTAACGCCGGCGCAGTCTAAAAATGCCAAGCGTAACGAACTCTTTCTAGTTGAAGGTGATTCGGCCGGTGGTTCTGCTAAACAGGGCCGTGATCGTAAGTTTCAGGCTATCTTACCGTTACGAGGTAAGGTCTTGAATACGGAAAAGGCTAAATTAGCTGACATCGTTAAAAATGAAGAAATCAACACCATGATCTATACGATCGGTGCTGGTGTCGGTCCAGAGTTTGATATTGAATCCAGCAACTACGACAAGGTTATTATTATGACCGATGCCGATACCGATGGTGCTCATATTCAAGTGCTACTCTTAACTTTCTTCTATAAATACATGCGGCCGATGATTGATGCGGGTAAGATCTACATTGCATTACCGCCGCTGTACCGGTTACAGAAAAAACAAGGTAAACAATTACGGACGGAATATGCTTGGACTGACGATGAATTAGCCTTGCGTACGAAGACTTTTGGTAAGGGCTATGCCTTGCAACGTTATAAGGGACTTGGTGAAATGAATGCTGAGCAGTTGTGGGAAACCACGATGGATCCCGAAGTACGGACACTGGTACGTGTTAGAATTGACGACGCAGCGCTTGCTGAAAAACGGGTTACAACGCTAATGGGTGATAAAGTTGAACCCCGTCGTAAATGGATAGAAAGTAATGTACATTTTAATCTTGATGAAGATGGGTCTTTATTGGACAATCAAGCTGTTTCATCCGCGCATGAACAGGCTGATGAAGAATTGGCCCAGCAATTAGAGCACTAAAGGGGGTCGTGAAATGGCAACTGAAGAACAATCAAACATTCAAGAACTAACCCTTGAAGAAGTCATGGGCGACCGTTTTGGCCGTTATTCCAAGTATATTATCCAAGAACGGGCCTTGCCAGATATTCGTGATGGCTTAAAACCCGTTCAACGTCGGATCTTGTACGCGATGAATCAAGATGGGAATACTTTTGACAAGGCTTTTCGTAAGTCAGCCAAGTCAGTTGGTAATATCATGGGTAATTTTCACCCCCATGGTGACTCTTCAATCTATGAGGCGATGGTTCGTCTTAGTCAAGATTGGAAGTTACGCGAACCATTAATTGAGATGCACGGTAATAACGGGTCAATGGATGGCGATCCGGCAGCCGCAATGCGGTATACCGAAGCGCGTTTAAGTAAGATTTCTGGCGAAATGTTACAGGACATCGATAAGAAAACCGTTGATATGGTTTTAAACTTTGATGATACTGAATATGAACCAACGGTCTTGCCCGCTCGTTTTCCCAACTTACTGGTTAATGGTGCAACCGGGATCTCAGCTGGATATGCCACGGAAATTCCACCTCACAACTTAAGTGAGGTTATTGACGCGGTGTTATTCCTTATGAATCATCCTAAGGCAACGCTGGATGATTTAATGGACTTTGTAAAGGGACCTGATTTCCCAACTGGTGGGATTATCCAGGGGCTTGCTGGGATTAAGCAGGCTTACGAAACGGGTCGGGGTCGAATCGTTGTGCGTTCACGTACGCAGATCGTACCGATCAAGGGTAATAAGACCCAGATCGAAGTTTCTGAGATTCCGTATGAAGTTAATAAGGCACAATTAGTTAAAAAGATCGATGAAATTCGGATTATGAAGAAGATCGAAGGGATTGCCGAAGTCCGTGATGAAAGTGATCGTAAGGGTCTGTCAATCGTCATTGAATTGAAGCGGGATGTGAATGCGGACGGTATCTTGACGTACTTGTTTAAGAATACTGACCTACAGATCACGTATAACTTCAACATGGTTGCCATTTATCATCAACGTCCAGAACACGTTGGTCTCAAGTTGATCCTATCGGCATACCTGGAACATCAACGTGACGTGATTACTCGGCGGACACAGTTTAACCTGAAGAAGGCCACTGATCGGCAACATATCGTTCAAGGACTGATCAAAGCGATGTCGATCTTGGATCAAGTTATCCAGACGATTCGAGGTAGTAAGGATAAACGGGATGCTAAGCAAAACTTGGTAGACAAGTTTGATTTCAGCGAGATTCAAGCGGAAGCAATCGTCACGATGCAACTGTACCGCTTGACGAATACCGATGTGACGCAGCTTGAAAAAGAAGCGGCTGAATTAGCTGACGATATTGCGAGCTATCAACTGATTCTTGCCCAGCCTAAAAAATTAGATGAAGTCTTGCGTCGTGAACTCAAGAAGATTCAAAAATACTATCCAACACATCGTTTAACTGAAATTCAGACTGAAATTCAAGAACTAAAGGTTAAGACCGAAGTTGTGATTCCACAAGAAGACGTGGTCGTCATGATCAGTCACGATGGGTATATCAAGCGGACTAGTCTACGTTCTTACACTGCTTCTGAACCGGACGATAATGGTCTTAAAGATGAAGACTATCCAATCTACCTGGAGAAGAACAGTACGCTAGATCACTTGATGATGTTTACCAACATGGGACATCTGATCTACCGGCCTGTTTATGAAATTGCGGACGCTAAGTGGAAAGACACTGGTGAGCACATTTCGCAAACGATTGGTTTAGCTGATAATGAACGAATTACTTGGGTCTTTAGTTTTGAAAACTTAAAGGCAACTGGGAAATTCTTGATTGCGACGAACGACGGTTACATTAAGCAAACAGCTTTCGAGGAATACGTTCCTGGTCGAACTTATAAGACCAGAGCAAGTCAGTTTATGAAGCTTAAATCGGACGATTCCATGGTCGTTTCAGTGAAATACTTGCCACAGGCTCCAACTGGGACATTAGTATTGATTACACAGCACGGTTACGGCTTACGCTATGATCTCAGTGAAGTCCCAACAACTGGTGCAAAAGCCGTTGGGGTTAAGTCAATGGATCTTCGTGATGACGCAATCGTGCGAGCGACTATCGCCAATGAAACTGACCTGATTGCGTTAATTACGCAACGTGGATCGTTCAAGAAGATGAAGGTGGCTGATATTCCAGTCACCAGTCGAGCTCGACGTGGGGTCCAAGTTCTTCGCGAATTGAAGAACAATCCGCACCGGGTCGCTGACTACGTCTTATTAGATGCAGGTAGTACTGGAACTGCGCTGGATGTCTTGACTACTCGCGATAAGCATCACTCGATTTTGAGCGATGATCATCCAGTGAGTGCGCGTTACTCGAATGGTTCTTTCGTCGTTGATACGGACGTTGAAGGGGAACCTTTAACCATGGAATTACATCCAATTCCTTTAACGGTTTAATTCACTAATGCGAATACTTGCGTGGTAACTGGCATTAGCTTATGATGAAGTGGTAACTAAAGATAATTAACGAATTAGTTAAGATTTATTTACCGATAACAACCGCTTGCTTTCACTTTTAATCTTGTATAAGATTATAGGTATTATAAGATAGTGATAAGAAGAAAGGATCAGGTAGAATTCATGAAGACAACTCAAGAGAGTATTTTTTCATCTAAAACGTTAACGTATTTCTTGCAATTAGCTGAAACTATGAACTATACGCAAGCAGCGCAAATTTTAGGGATCACTCAGCCCGCCTTGACCCAACAAATCAAAAAGCTAGAACGCACGGTTGGTGCACCATTATTCTATTCAGTCGGTAAAAAGCTACGCTTATCCGACGCTGGTTACACCATGCTAAATGCCACGCATAACATTTACGATGTGCTTAACAAAGCAACTGACGAAATTCAACAAACCACTAGTGCAACCCAGGGTTCCATCAATATTGGGGTATTAGCTTCGATTGAAGACCATGTCTTTGAAGATTTTGCCATCAAATACTATGAGGCTCATCCTAACGTGATCATTTCATTCCATATGTTGACACGGAAAGAAATCTGGGAACGACTAGAAAACAACCGGATTGATTTGGCAGTGATGTATTTACCAGATGAAAGTATTAAAAACTGGAAGCCATATCAATCAAAGAAAATTATTCAGGATGAATTACTATTCATTTCTAGTGATGAAAAGCTAGCCAAAAAGAAACGAATTAAATTCAAGGATACGACTACGGTTCCGTGGGTAACGTATCCAGAGAATTACTATTTGGATCAAGTGGTTAAAGAGTCCTATAAGAACCAGCTAGCTGATCTACCAACAGCCGTTGCACGTTTTACAAAACCACAACAAATCTATCGGTTTGTAGCGGCAACTACTAAGACCAATACGGCCTTACCAAGTTCATTCATGATGGCGAACCCAACTGATGACAATTTACACACGTTGTCATTTGAACCAGCGATTAAGTTTGACTTGAACTTCGTATTCCGTAAGGATAAGGATCAAATTCCACGGGTCAAGAATTTCTTGGATGAGTTTGATAGCTACTTACGGGCCGAAGATTATCTCTCACGTTTACAAAAGATTAATCAAAAATAAGTTTTAAAGGAGCGCAATACTAATGAGCAAGGAATTAATTTTTGGCCACCAGAGTCCAGATACAGATGCAATTGTCGCAGCTAAGGCCTTTTCATATTTTGAAAACCAGATGGGTGCTGACACTGAAGCCGTTGCTTTAGGCGAACCTAACGAAGAAACTCAATTCGTTTTAGATCATTTTGACGAACCAGCTCTTCGCGTCATCACTGAAGCAGGTTCTGAAGTTGACAGTGTAATGTTAGTTGATCATAACGAACCACAACAGAGTGTTAGCGATATCGCTGACTTGACGGTTAGCCACGTTGTTGATCATCACCGGATTGCTGGCTTCAATACGGCACAACCATTATTCTACCGTGCTGAACCACTTGGTTGCTGTAGTACCGTTATCTACAAGCTTTTCATGGAAAACGATATTGAAATTCCTGCTAAGTTAGCTGGTTTGATGTTATCAGCAATCATTTCTGATACGTTATTATTGAAGTCACCAACGACCACACCAACTGATGTTGCCGTTGTTAAAGACTTAGCTAAGATTGCTGACATTGACTACGAAACTTATGGTTTAGCTATGCTTAAAGCTGGGACTAATCTTGACAGCAAGTCTGAAAAAGAATTAATCGATGCCGATGCTAAGTCATTTGAAATGGCTGGCAAGACTGTGCGCGTTGCCCAAGTTAACACAGTTGACTTAGACGATGTTTTCAAGCGCCAAGCTGCTATGGAAGCTGCTGCTAAAGATGAAAACGCTAGTGAAGGCTATGACTTATTCTTGATCCTAGCTACTAACATCTTAGATAGCAACTCTGAATTATTGGTTATTGGCCAACCTACTGAACCAGTTGAAAAAGCCTTTGGTAAGACGATTGCTAACAATCGTTTGAGCTTGCCAGGTGTTGTTTCACGTAAGAAACAAGTTGTCCCACAATTGACGGACGCTTTTAACGCTTAATTAGTATTGAATAAATGATTAGAAGCCGCCATTCTTAGCGAGTGGAGGCTTCTTTTTTGCATTTAAATTAAAATAGGGTAATATAAGTAATGTAATTAAGTTGTGTACAACTTAATAATTAGAGAGAGGGATGGTTAGTGTGGATAAAGCAAAGCAAGATCTGCAGCAACGATTGACGCCTGAACAATATGCAGTCACACAAAAGGCCGCCACTGAGCGTCCATTTAGTGGCCAATATGATGATTTTTATCAAGAGGGTATCTATGTAGACATTGTCAGTGGTGAAGCCTTATTTAGCTCGTTAGATAAGTATGACGCGGGGTGTGGTTGGCCATCTTTTACTAAGCCGATTGCGGCACAACATGTTACTGAACATCATGATATTTCTTTTGGGATGCGACGTACGGAAGTTACTAGTACTCAAGCTAGCTCACATTTAGGCCACGTCTTCCCAGATGGTCCAAGCGATCAGGGTGGCTTACGCTATTGCATTAACTCTGCGGCATTAAAGTTCATCCCAGTCACGGAGTTACAAACTGCTGGTTATGGTGAGTACCTAGCGTTATTTAATAAATAGAGGGGGAATTGTAATGGCAGCAACTGCAATCTTTGCTGGCGGGTGTTTCTGGTGTATGGTGAAACCATTCGATGAACAACCAGGCATTATTAAGGTCGTTTCAGGATATACGGGCGGCACGATCGTCGATCCAACCTATGAGCAGGTCGCAAGTCACACGACAGGTCATACTGAAGCGGTAGAAATTACGTTTGATCCAGCTATTATTAGTTATGCGCAATTAGTTGAGATCTACTGGCGGCAAACTGATCCTACCGATGCCTCCGGGCAATTTCAAGATCGTGGTGATAGTTATCGTCCTGTGATCTTTGTTAATAGTCCTGAACAACGTCAAATTGCTACGGATTCGCGGGCGGCTTTAGCTGCTAGTGAGCGTTTTAAAGAGCCGATCGTGACGCAGATTGAAGATGTTAAGCCATTCTATCCAGCCGAAGCAGAGCATCAGGACTTCTATCGTCGTAATCCTTTCCGTTACCAGATTGAAGAAATGGGTGGCCGGGAACGGTTTATCAAGCAGCATTGGAATAGTTAAGTTAATAAATGTCCTTAAAGACTAAAACATGCCATCTCAATGATGGCATGTTTTTCTTATGATTATGTTAGCTAGCCCGGTATGCAGCCAATGCTGAATAGAAAGAGTGCTTAACGGGGTCCTGGATATTCAAATAGGTAATGTAATCGGACAATTCATGAATATCGCTAGTTAAGGGGAAGTCAAAATCAGAATGTGCGTAACAGGCTGCTGGTGCAAACGGGCTGGTTTGTTCAATAAATGGTTCTAACCAACGATAGAAAGTCATCGAATCATCCTTTCGAGAATTGAATTTTAACGTTGGTCCTAGTTTACAGGGTGATAAGCCTTACGTACAGGGATTTTAAGGCTTCTTAACCAAGTAGCAAGTTCAGTGTAATGCTTGTGATAACTCTGTAATGGAATGTAAATAAACTGCAATAACGTAACGTTTTATTAATGGGCTGCTGCAAAAAATAAAAGGGGGAACCAATCTAAAAAATAGGATGGTTCCCCCTTTTATTTAACGGCTATTACGGGTTTGTAAGACTTGCAGTTCTTGACGGCGCAGTAAATTTTGATAATAAATTAGGCTAGTTTCATCCAATCGTAGACGTGTCATGATAGCTATAGAATCAGTTGTCCGGTGTTCGTCAAGATACCATAGGATAAAGTCTTGACGGATCGCAACGGGTTTTAACGGGATACCTAGACGTTGTCCGTCTCCTGCTAAATACTTGTGGAGTGCGGCTAATGTAATATGGGGATCAGCTCCCCGCTGCCGACTTTTAAGGAAAATGTCATTACAGCCACTCTGTGATTGTAATGGTAATAAGAACGTTTGAAGTTTAGTCCAAAAGGCCTTTTCTGACGCTGTAAGAGCCATTTGGTCGAGCTGCTTGTAGAACCCTGTGGATAGCATTTCAGCAGCTGTATAACCCTTATAAGTGAGTAATAAGAAAGCACGCGTGTATGGGTGTAAGTCATCGTTGGCTAACCACGTCGTTAGTTGTAGCGGCCACATGCTCGTTGCGGTTGCGGTTGTTACAGGCTGTCCCTTGATATTGAACGTTGGCAGCGTCGTAATGATCCGGTGTGAGAACAAGTAGCTGAAATAACCGTTTAGATTAGAAAGACATTTATTGAGCGTTGTTTGTTTGAATTGGCGTTGATCTCGTAGCATGTCTAAATAAGCCTGAACGTCACTTTCAGTTAAATCTGCTAAAAGCTGATCTTTAGCAAAGACTTCATTAAAATGTTGTTCATAGTTAAAGAAGTCTGCTAGGGTCAGTTCGTATTGTTCAATCGTAGCAGCTTGTTTACCAGCGGCTTGTAAGTCAGTGATAAAACTTTTAGCGTATGGAAATTGAGCAGGCATGTGCAATCATCCTTTCATCGATAAATTGTTACTTTAACTAAAACATAAAAACAACTGTAAGACAAGCGTTTTGACATGATGCTGAGAGACGTATTCTAAGCACTTGTTTAATAATAGGATGATCAAGTGATGGTTAAATGATTTTAAATACGGTTGTTGATGTGACTGAAAATATCGTTATTTGAGTTTAAGCCAAACAAGCCGAAATTTGATCAATTATGAGTAAAATAACAATAATTTAAGTTAAGTTGAATTTTACGGACTAAAATGGTTTTTGCAATTAGATTAGACTAAAAATGATTTTAGTCAGCTGATTAATTATGAAATTAACTTAACTAAAGGAAATCAGTTGGGCACGAAAAAAATATTGATCGACTGAAACTAATATAAAACGTAAGAGCTGAAGTAAAAAAGTTGTTAGAAACGTTGAATTAGGTCGTGGGGGAGTATTTTTCTCTCACATTCTACTTCGTATAATATATATTATGTAAACTAGAATATGTAAAAATTACCCCTCCCGAGAATATTATATCAAAACCAGTCTGTTCCTATTGAGATACGTTAATTGTTACTTTTGTGCTGAATTTAACTGTAAAACAATTAAAACTGGATATTTTATTGCTACCACTTATACTAATAACGGATTATTTTAACTAAATTAAAAGGACTAGAATCACGATATTAAATCGTAAGTCTAGTCCTAAAGCCATATCAATTCTTAATGCTGATTACTGTGTTCATGATCCAAATATCGAGGCTGCAACCAGATACTGCCTAAAATTAGAATCAAGTAGCTTGTTAATGCTGAAATAACAACGATGTCAGGTGTTATTTTGACCGGTTTAGTTTCAGCAGCTTTAGACTGATCAACTTGGTTAACTGACCATTGCAATGTTTTCTGAGGCTGGTTCGTAATCATTCCTGTAGTTAAAGAATAGTTTGACACAGCACTCGCATAACTGACTGGATTACGGGAGCGATTAACAATCGTTACATCTAGACTATTTGCCCGTGTAGCTGGATAATCAATATATTCAATAAGATCAGCACGCTTGGTTACTTGTTTTAAAATTTCACCATGTGCTTTAATTCTTATGGTGACTTTACTTTTTGAGTTTGAGTACAACACCAATTGATTTGTTTTTAATCCGGCTACCGGAATACTAAAGTGATATTGACTTTTCCCTTTAATCAGTAACGTTGTAACGTCGAAGTAGCCCCCGTTTCCCTGTGATAACACAGATTTTGATTGAATCGGGCTAGTGCTGCTAGTACTACTGCTACTGATATTGGTAGCCTTGTCAATGATGTTAGTAGTACTTGTCTGAATGATGCTGATCATACTGAAGGCCAGCCCTAATACCATGAGCCAACTCATCAGCAGTTGGCGCTGGAGGGAGAATTTAAGTGCAGGCAGATTTGTCCACCCTGCGCTTCCCAGCAGCATAAATACTGGGAGTAATGGAAGCGCATATCGTGGTTCTACTTCCCATATTAAAACGTGAAAAGCCATTAAACCTAGTAAAGTTAGGCTTAATAAGGTTGTAGCTAGGAGATGTTCTCTTTGTGTAAAGAGTTGCCAAATACTACCGACTAATAATGCCAAGTACCAGCATTGGGCTAATAGCAGTGCCCAGAATTGATAGCTACGTTGCTGATTAAGATACCAGCTTGGTGCACTGATCCATTGTGGAATTAGATGGTTAGCATCAAAATCACCATGGCTAAGAAAGACACCGAATTTGTCCATAAAGTGAACTAATAAACCGCTTGTTTTCATTGTTTTCAGGCGATCCTGAATCAAGTTATTAGCCAGCGTGGCCTTTGCTTCTTTAGTCTTAGCATCCCTAATTTGATAGAAATCTTTACCGGAATACTGTCCTTGTTGTTCGGGATTAAGACTCATTGCAATCCAACTAGTTACTGGTGTAGCCAGATTGGAATCCTTCACGTACTCAGCCTGTTTAGCCATACTGGTCATCAATGTTGAACTTAATCCTAAAACAATTAGTCCCCCTGCTAGCCAAGTCAAAGCTAATGGCCAACGAACACTTTTCATGAACAGTGCAAGTAACCATACTATGATTACGGCAATCCAAAGTACGATTAAGTTACTTTTCATTACGAAACCCATACCAAGCATTATCCAACTACATAGAGCAGCTAGCCAGCGTTGCCACCCATGTTTATTCTTAAATAGCCAGCCTAACGCTGCAACGTTCAAGACTAGCGGCATAACTAAAGCATCATTATAGGCAAATAGACCATAAGCATAGACGGGTAAACTGAATAGCCAAGTTAATGCAAACAATAATCCACTGGGATTCCAGTGCTTCCAATGTTTTAATAATACTAATCCAGAAAGTAGACCTGTATCAAGCCAGGCAAAACGAAACAAGTTAAGTATGACCCAAGGTGTTTTAATCCCCATTCCGAGTAATACTTTGAGTAGCATAGCTTCAAACAACGCTGAATTAACGTTGTTTGGATAAGCCTTGAAATAGTCTGCCCATACGTGATTATCTTGTGCTAATGAAATGGCTTGATTACGGACAAAATACACATCACCACGTGCTGCATCAATAAAATTTAAAGCGACCCATATTTGGATAATGATAATTAATGCCACGATCCCCCAGAGCAACCAATGATACGTCCGAACTTTCAAGTGACTAACAATGTTACGAATACCGTTAATTATGAGTAATAGGCCAAGTGTCAATGTGACGAGTACAACTGGTTGAACCCAGTCTTGCTTATTGATAAAATTTGCTGGCATGAATGCGGCAAGTAGTAATACCCAACTCAATAAACCAGCAGCGAGCCAATTAAAGCCAATTAATATTTTTTTTGTCATTTTGCCTCCGTTGCCGTATGTTCAGGATCACTTTGCTGCGTGCGGCTATAATTATCAGTTTCAATGATATAACGTGGTCGGTGCTTGACTTCATCGTAAATATTGCCGATGTATTCACCAATAATACTAATCCCAATTAACTGAACACCACCCAGAAACCATAAGCTAATCATTAAGGATGACCAACCGTTAATAACGTTACCAGTAAAGAAACGAATGAATGTATAAACCATCATAATTAAACTAATTCCGATAACTAGTAATCCTAGGGACATAATTGCTTTAATAGGTGCAACTGAAAATGATGTAATGCCATTAAAGGCAAATGATAGCATTTTTTTCAAAGGATACTTTGTTTCACCAGCCAGCCGTGGTTTGCGTTGATAATAAAGTTTATCGGTACTAAAACCTAACTGGGGAACGATTCCACGTAAGAACAGGTTTGTTTCCTGATATTCCATTAAAACAGCAATAGCACGTTTCCCTAACAATCGAAAATCAGCGTGGTCTGGGACTAATTGAACCCCCACCTTCCCCATCAAACTGTAGAAAGTCTCGGCTGTCCAACGTTTAAATTTAGAATCACTTGATCGATCATTACGAACACCTAGAACGATCTCATTTCCTGCTTGATAACTTGTAATCATTGTAGGAATTAAGTTTTCATCATCTTGTAAATCAGCATCAATGGTAATAACACAATCAGCGTATTTACCTGCAATTTCCATTCCAGCCATTAAGGCATTCTGATGACCAAAGTTACGGCTAAATTTTAATCCAGTCAATAATGAGTCTTGTTTTTCTAGTTGTTGAATTAATTTCCAAGTATTATCGCGGCTACCATCATTCACAAATAGAATCTTGCTGGTAGCGTGTACTTGTCCCTTATCAATCATTTCTTGTAAGATATTCCGTAAAACCTTAGCAGATGCTGGTAAGACAGCCTCTTCGTTATAACATGGTACGACAATTGCCAGTTTTGGTTGTTCCATTTTATTAAATTCCCCTTTAACAGCTAACACATGAATATTTTACATACCCCAATAAATATGCGATATACCAGTATTTGAGTACAGTGCTTTGTATATCAGGATCATTCCAAAATCCTCTTTTTCTGAAAGTTAATTAATTATTTGGTCTGTTTTCAGTAAAATCCAATCCATAAACTATTATACTGTAGAAATCATTTCTAGGAAACCGTATTAAGGTAACTTGAATTGCTAACTTAGCGCTACCATAATAGCAATTGAACATCCTAAAAATAATTGTGTAAACTTCTAAAACAAGTTAAATAGTCGCAACAAATCCCCCTAACACACTAGTTTTATGCTAGGATAATAGAATTGAATAAATTATAACAAAAAGGAAGTTTACGCATGAAAACAATCAAAACGCTTTGGGTGCGCTACCAAAGCATCCTTTCCTACTTGATTTTTGGTGGTTTAACAACGCTAGTCAACATTGTTGTCTTTTGGTTATTTAACTCAGAACTGTCTTGGCCTGTTTGGTCAGCTAATACGGTTGCATGGTTCCTATCAGTGCTCTTTGCCTATGTAACAAACAAGCTGTGGGTCTTTGATTCTAAGACACCAACTGCTGGCGCAATTATTCGTGAAGCGACCTCATTCTTTGGATTCCGGATCTTGAGCTATGTTATTGATGAAGCCATTATGCTTATCGGAACCTCAGTTTTACATGGCAACGGATTATTAGTGAAGATTATTGATCAAGTTGTCGTGGTTGTTCTAAACTGGTTTTTCAGTAAACTCTTCATTTTTAAGGATCGTACAACTAAGTAATTGAAGCTTAATCGCAAAATATATTTTAAGGGGTACCCTGTCGTGATTGTAATACGATGGTGTACCCCTCTTTTTTACAACAAATTTACCTAAACTTGATAGTTGGTAAGTATTTTAGCTAGTAGACTATTACTAACCTAACAGTAAGAAAGTTATTCAATGAAAAAAGTAACGTGGTTATTAAGTGGGATGCTCCTTGCTCAACCGATGTTTGTTTGGATCTTTCGGTATCATTTACTATCACCGGTTCCATCCACTATGGCTTTCAAATCACAGCTTGGAATGAGTTCTCGGCCCACAATTTAGAAGTGGCCCTTATAGAAAGCCTATTAGTTCCCATTATTCTGCTGCTCACGCAATCATTAAGATTTATTGATATGATTCCAATGTCCTATTCATGGCGTGTCTCACTCAAAGTTTGCTGGTTCTGGTGGCTTTTTGGTCTCAATTGGTTAGTACTGAGCGGTCTGTTTATTGATGCGGACTGGCTTAGTTGGGGCATGCTTTTGTGGACACTAGTCTGGATTGGTCAAATATTAATTAGCAGCTTAGCAAGTGCTCGGCAACACTAGCGTTAAGTGGTAGCTGCAAGTAATCATTAATAGTAAAAAGGGCAGTAACAGCGCTAACTTAATAGCGGTGTTACTACCCTTTTATTGAAATAACAATTAAGTGTTACTGGTTTTTCTTACCCCAATCAGGGATAACCTTACCGTCTTCACTCAATTCAAGTCCGTCATCAGTGACAAGATTATCAGCATTTGGATCTTCAAATTCATTTTCAAGGGCATCAACGAAACGTGCGGTTGACTGGCCATCAAGATCATCGAAGAAGAAGTTCACAAAGCCATCTAACTTAGCCTGACTAACTTGTGGATGTTGCAATTGTTTAATGAGGTCATTGGTATTCTCGGCCAAACTTCCTGGAATAAAGTCAAAGTAATCAAAGTAAAAACTACGTGACTCCATATAGTCAGCTAAATCTGGTGCAAAGAAGATCATCGGCCGGTTGAGCAATGCGTATTCAAAACAAACTGATGAGTAGTCCGTAATCAATTGATCGGAAACTAACAATAAATCGTTGATTTCTCGATAATCTGAAACATCATAATAGAAGTCAGAATATTCATACGGCAACGTTGGCTTGTTTTGAACGAATGGATGAATCTTCAATAGGAAGACATAATCGTCATGCAAGGCTTCGTAGATTTCCTTGAAGTTGAGCATTTCGAATGGATAGTATGCCGATTGTTGACCATTACCACGGAATGTCGGTGCAAATAAGATGACCTTTTTGTCTTTAATAAAAGGTAAGTCGTTTGCAAGTCGTTCCCGAATGGCCTGTTTCTTAGGTTCATCGAAGAAAACATCGGTACGTGGAATTCCGAGCGGGATAACTTTATCAGTAGCAATTCCGAACCCTTCCGCGTACTTATCTGCGATATTATGCGAGGAAACCAGAGCTTTAGTATAGTTTCGGTGGTTTAAGGATTGAATCTTAGGACCACCTGGCATACCTAAGCGACTGTAACCGAATGTTTTAAAGGCTCCGACTGCATGCCAAACCTGAATTAGGTCTGAATTTTCGCGAATGTGCAACGGATAAACTAACGGATAAAAATCATCTATAATGACGTAGCGACTGGTTGCGATCGCTTTTGCCAGTGTCCGAACTTCTTTCCAGGACTTCTTAGTCTTAATACTTGGTTTTAGATAGAATGAAATCTTAAAATCAGTATCGCGACGTTTTAATTCCTGATAAATGAATTCAAAGTTACCAGAAATCGTTACCCGACTGTCTGAAACGAATGAAATCTGTTTCTTGTGAACTGGTTGTAAACTATACCAGCGATACCAAAACTTCAATACCCGACGCTTTAAGGCCCGCATCATGGCGCTATCAAGACCAGTGTTGTCTGTAAATTCGTTTTCTAACGGATCGACATCACTTAACTTGTATGACGTCACGTTAAGCGCTTGAGAAGCTAGACTATAGCGGAAAATTAAGCTGTAAGTCTTATTGCTCTTAGCGGAATAGCTGGTCATCTTGGTCGTATAATTAAGGTTTTGATCGGCGCCAACGATTTGACCAATAGTTGTACGTCGAATCAACCAGCCTTTATCAAGATATTGTTTGACCTGCAATTGAATTTCATAGGTTCCTGGTAAGAGTGGTTTGCCTTCACTGATTGTCGAAAAATTAACCTCGCCTTTGTAGCCAGCAGCTGGGAACTTTTGATTGTTGAATTTTTTGTTAACCAGTGGAATTTCAATTTCAGGACCGATGTCACTAATTAGAATAAGACTCTTAACAATTCGTTCAGCATCCTTTTCTGGATACTTTTCAAACCAAGCGGCCCCTTCGATAACTAAGTAAGAACTGTTGAAATCTAACTTAGTGACTTGCCGTTTAATTAATGACTCAGCATCATGATCGATTCGTGGTGAATTTAAAAAATCAAGTGCACCGTTTGAACTATCGGTAATTAAATCTTGCTGATCAGCGTTAGTCGTGACACGGCGGCCATAAACAATCCGGCGTGCAACGCGTTTTAATCGTTGTAACATAACTGTATGCGCTCCCTGCTAATAACTAAAGTTGTTTTATTAAGAACTGAAATACTCGTTGCGAGTTATTTCCGTCCTGATGTGGAAAAGTCTTACGCTTCAATGACTGAACATAGGTTAAATCCAGCGTTGGTAGTTGTTGATTGATAAAAGTAACCACTTCTGAGGCACTTTGAAAATGAGGTGCACCCAGGTACTGATAATAATCAACGTAAAAACCGCACGTTTTAATATAATCTTGATAGTCAGGCGTATAGAGCAAGATTGGCCGTTCAAAGTAACTAAAATTCAATGATAACGACGAATAGTCCGTAATAAAGAGGTCAATTGTCGGCATCAACGTTTTAACTTTAGCCGCATCTTGAAAAATATGCACATTTTTCGGTAGCGTCAGCGTTGGTAACTTTAAATATGGGTGTAAAGAAATATAGAGTTCCCAATCAGCATCTAACTGCTGACTTGCCGTAACTAGTTCCTGAACATAGCCTAACACTTGAGCTTCACCGTGTACACCTGCGCGGTATGTTGGTGAATACAAGATCCGTTTGTTACCTGGATGCTGTAATGGCTCTTGGCGCATGAGCTGATCCATCATCGGTTCACCCGTGGCCAAGACGTGATCAGGTTGAATGTCAAATGCATCGACATAAGCGGGCTTATCAACTTCGGAGTTAATGAAGACCCAGTCATAATTAGTATGTGGTTTTAGGACACTCTGTTCTGCAGTTGGTAAGCTTAAACCAAACTTTTTTAACGAACCAATGGCGTGCCAAAGCTGAACAACTTGATTATCTGCATGCTTACTAATTGCATATAACGGGAAAAAGTAGTCGTCAATAATAAAGAGTTCAGAATGTGCAAGCAATCGCAGCGCTTTGATTGACGCCCAGAGAAAACCTAACTTACTTTTAAATGTCCGATCATAATGATAGCAAAAGACTTCAATATCAGTCTGACCATCGTCTACAAACTCCGTGTGTAACGCTTTTAAATTATCATTAAGAAGGTCACTGCGCATTGTTGCAAACGTGACGTGCCCTTTCTTTGGGCCACCGAGATGATAAAAAGCCTGATAAAAAAGATTAAAGCTAGCGCGTAAAAGCGTTAGCTTTAAAGTCTTTAAACGTCCCACTCCATCACCGCCTTGCC
>NZ_LFEE01000030.1:14232-26599 GCF_001039045.1 Lactiplantibacillus herbarum | reverse complement strand
AGGCATACCAACACTTTCATTGAATAATTAGCTTTCAACCTTTAGGTAAAAAATAAAACGCGATGCCTAGCCCCGTTAATTGCGAGTTTGGCATCACGTTTTATTAGTGAAAAACAGTTAATTTTTTGATGTAGTAAGCTGATTAATCTTCTTCGTCAGCAGTTGGCATTGGATTAGCATCAGTATCAGCCGTAGCTGCTTGCATCTTACCGAGAACGGCACGAGCGAGTGGTCCAACGATCAATAGTTGTAATGGTAAGGCAACAATCAAGTTGAAGATCCAAGTGTGACCATAAGTTGCTAAGACGTGGCTACCAGAAAGTTCGCCTTCCATAGTAATCCCGAATAATGACATACAAGTAACCATCCCTAAGACCATCAATACTGAAATAGTGATCCCGATTAAGATAACTCGTTTGCGCATGTAGTCGTTAATGATGTATTTGAATGCTAAGCCCTTTGCGATTGGTCCGACAACCAATAGATCAAGGATGATCGCAACGAGTAAGCCGAGTGGATAGCCGCTGATAATGGCTAAAGGTAGGCTGCTACTGAAGCCTTGAGCAAGGGTAACGTTGTAGGCGGTCATGACGAAAACCATTAGACCAGCCATGATGGCAGTGAAAACAACTTCTTCTTTTAAATTGCGTGGCATTGTATAAAACACACTCCTAATATTAGTATCGGTTGATTACTATAGCACGTAAGAAGGGGGTGTCATAAGTAACAATTTGATTACAAATTATAAAACGTTTACAGAGTGGTCACAAAGTAAACTTAATTGAAAGCTTAAGTTTTGATCTAGAACTGGTAAACGTTGGTAAAGTTTCACAACATAGCGTATGATTTAGGTAGTGGAATGATAATTTGATGGGGAGTTGATTATCGTGAAAAAAACATTGATCAGTACTGTAGTGGTGGGGGCTGTCGTCCTGTTAGGCGGTGGCTACTACTTATGGCCAGCAACGGATAGTAGTCCACGAGTGAGTGAGACTAAATCAGTTGTGTCAAAGAACAAGGCTAGTCAGAAAAAGAGCTCAACGGCAGCTGAAAAAAAAGCGGCTACTAGCTCGTCAGCTAGTGAGAAATCAACTGTTACTGGTTCAACTAGTAGTAATTCGACTGCTTCTTCAACTAGTAGTTCAGCAAATGGTTCGGCAACGAGCCAAAGTACTAGTTCAAGTAAAGCTATGCCTGCGAAACAAGATGAGACAACTAGTTCGAGCGGTTCAGCTGTAACTAGTACCAAATCATCAGTCAATCAATTAACTACGGCGCAAGTCAATGATTGGGCATGGCAACAAGTCGCGCCACAGTATCAGAATACTAAGGCAGTTAAACAAGATTTTAGCTTTAATCAGTACCAACAAGCCGGTTTGGTTTATGTAGAAGTTTATGAAAATCAAAACAGTGGGGTGGCTCATCTAGCTGGTCGTTTCCGGGTCAATGCCCAGGGACAATTAGAGCAGCAACAGTTAGCCCAAGGTGATGTGTGGCAAGTAGTTGCGACATCACCAACGAACTAGAATTATCATAAAAACATCTTGTAATCAAAACGGATTACGAGATGTTTTTATACAGGAGACTTGTAACCGCCTTCTTGCCAAGTGACGCTAAGTAAGTCATACTAGATTAAACAAGTAAACATAGGGTGGCAGAAGGAATGGCAAAAGAGAAACATGAGATTTATGATGAGAAGGACAAGCGATTAGGACGACTGATTCTGAAGGCAATGGGTATCATTGCCTTAGTTGGTGGAATTATTGGACCGTTCGTGTACTTGATGAATGCGAATTGGGGACGTGAACTAGGGACCATAGCTGTATTGTGTGGTGGTGTCTACATGTGCTTTGGTCCTAAAGGGCGCACGGCTGGTGGACAGTGGATCGCACTACTGAAGACGTTGGGATTAGGATTGCTGATCTTGGTGTACTTTGCGCTCGTTATCAAATTTCTTGGCTAATAAATGATTTATTAGGTAGCGAACTAAAACACTTTACTTACTTTTAGTATGTGTTAAACTATAGTTATTATAAAATATATTGGAGGCATTTTCATGGCAACAGCAACTCTAAGTGACGAAGAAATTCGCGAACGTATCAAGACGGGAAAACACATGTTATTCTTCACGGCAGATTGGTGCCCAGATTGCGCCTTTATCAAACCAGTCATGCCTCAGATTGAAGCTAAGTATGACCAATATGATTGGATCACGGTTGACCGTGATGCTAACATTGAAATTGCTCAAGAAATGGGTGTCATGGGGATTCCTAGCTTTGTTGGAATCGAAGATGGCGAAGAAACTGGTCGTTACGTTGACAAGTTCCGTAAGACCCAAAAACAAGTTGAAGATTTCTTAGATACTTTAGAAAAATAGTTTGTTGAATGCGCCCGTAATGATTGGTTAACAATTGTTGCGGGCGCATTTTAATTGGTTTTATAGGTATTGTCTGCTACACTGTTAACTATTAATTTTGGAAACGGTGATAAATATGGCAACAAATTTATTTGAAGACGTAATTGTACGGACAACTAAGTTTGATGAACTACCAGTACTGCATGTATTTGCGGCTAGTCAGGCGCAGACTAAGTTACCAACAATCATCGACTATCATGGTTGGACAACACAGACGGCGACTGAACTATCAGCGGCTTACCAATTAGTACGGGCTGGTTTTCGGGTTATCATTCCTGCAGCCCACTTACATGGCAGTCGCAATGACGGGACAGACCTTGATCGCCATCCTGAACATTTCTGGTCGATCGTCGGTCATTCAGTCGCGGAATTTCCACAATTAGTGGATGCGTTAGTTGCGGCCGGAATCAGTGATCGCAATCAGATTGGGATTATGGGAACTTCAATGGGCGGGATTACGGCAGCTGGTATCATGGCGACTCAACCAGATGTTGTGGCCGGCGTTTCTCTGATTGGCTCACCAGAACCAGTGGCGTTTGCCAAGGATCAGGTCAGCCAATTGCCAGCTCAATTACAAGCTAAGCTACCTGAAGCATTAATTGCGCAGACCTACCAGCAATTAGCACATTTTGATCTCTCGGAACAGCCTGAAAAGTTGGCTGGGCGACCAATGTTCTTCTTCAATGGAACCGCTGATCAGATGGTACCATACAAGTACATTAGCGATTTTAAGCAACGTTTCGAGCAGACGCCAGCGTTGGCACAGACCGTCTTCAAACGTGCTGAGGGTGGCGTACATCACGTGCCTCATAAGATTCAAGAAGCGGCCGTAGCTTTTTTGGCAGAGCAGTTAATTAAATAAGGTCGATAAAACGTGTTCCTAAGTGATCATTACATTTAAGTGATGGCAACTTGGAACACGTTTTTTAGTAGTGAATCGAAACGGTGCTTCTGAGCGTAAATAAACTAGAACAAAGAGGATTGATTTGTTCTAGTGATGACTGATAATAAAATTAATCATCAAATTATGGTTGTTTACAATTGAATTTTAGACAATGCAGATATATAGTAATAATTGTAAATGAAAGCGATAACAATAACTTAAAAGAAGGCATTCACTATGGCAAAAATGATTGAAGCATCCGTTGCAATGTTAAAGGTTTTAGAGGCTTGGGATATTAAGCATATTTATGGTTATGCTGGCGGTTCGTTCAACTCGACCATGCACGCGTTAGACGTCGAAAAGGAACGACTAGAATACGTCCAAGTGCGCCATGAACAAGTTGGGGCACTTGCTGCAGCGGCCGATGCTAAATTAACGGGTAAAATAGGGGTAGCATTTGGTTCAGCTGGTCCCGGTGCGGTTAACCTACTAAACGGCTTGTACGATGCGAAAGAAGATCATGCGCCAGTGCTTGCCTTAGTTGGCCAAGTTGCCCACACTAATATGAACTATGATTATTTCCAAGAATTTGCGGAAGAACCAATGTTTAGTGACGTGGCGATCTACAACCGGACTGTCATGACGGCTGAAAGTTTGCCATACGTGATTGATAAGGCGATCAGAGCGGCTTACCGTGACAATGGGGTTGCAGTGGTCACCATTCCTAATGACTTTGGCTATGTTGAAATTCCAGATATTGCTTATGATTCAGCAAGTATGCCTGCCAAGTTGAGTGGGGTACCAGCGATTGAAGATACGCAAGTTGTAGATGTCTTAAAGATGATCAAGGATGCCAAATACCCAGTCTTCCACGTTGGTCAGGGGACCCGTGGTGCGACCGAAGATATGATGGCCTTGGCCGAGCGGTTACAGGTCCCAATTATTATTACCGGTTTAGCTAAGGGTGTCATTCCAGATAGTTTTGCCGGCAACATGGGCAGTGCTTATCGGGCTGCTTCTAAGGCAGCGGATGAACTAATGGCGATTACGGATCTCGTTATTTCCGTAGGGGCTGACTATTCGTTTGCACAGATCATGTACACGACTCACGATTTCAAATACGTTCAGATTGAGCTTGATCCGGGCAAGTTTGGCCGTCACCACCACTTAGACTATGGGATTAACGGTGATGCTAAACAGTTCGTAAAACGCGCATTGGCACTTAGCGAACCAGCCGCACCATCACCATACTACCAGGCAGCGCAGGCTGACATGGCGGATTGGAAAATGTACTTGAAGAAACTCAGTGAACGGACTAGTGATCCATTGGAATACGAACAGGTCTATCAAGAAATTAACCGGGTTGCTGAGGACGATGCCGTCTTCTCAATGGATGTTGGTGACAATACTATCAATAGTTTCCGGTTCCTTAAAATGAATCCAAAGCAGAAATTATTGACCTCCGCACTGTTTGCAACGATGGGAGCAGGTGTCCCAGGTGCAATCGCAGCCAAGATGAGTTATCCAGAGCGGCAAGCATTCAATATTGCTGGTGACGGGGCGTTCTCAATGGTGATGCAAGACTTATTGACCGAAGTGAAGTACCACTTACCAGTCTTCAATATTGTGACGTCAAACCGGACGTTGAACTTTATTAAGTCTGAACAGGAAGACATTCCACAACCATTTTATGGGATTGACCTGATTGATGCCGATTTCGCTAAGATTGCAGAAGGTATGGGCGTTAAAGGGATTCGTGTGGATCACTTTGATCAATTGCACGCGGCGTTTGAAACAGCGATGGCTGAAATCAAAGCCGGTCGTCCAGTCTTAATCGATGCCAATATTACGGACAAACGTGGTTTACCAGTTGAAATTTTGGATGTGGACCCAGCTAAATCCTCCGATGCTTCAGTATCAGCCTTCAAGGAGAAGTATGATGCTAATGAATTGAAACCATTGGCAACCTACTTTAAAGAATTTAACGTTCAGTAAACTGAATTTAGATTAAAATAAAGCACTCATCTAGTATTGATAGCTAGGTGAGTGCTTTATTTTAATGGTATTTATCGCACCACGTAGACCTGATCGTGAATCAAATCAAATGGTCGGAAGTGGGCATTCAACTGCTCAACGGCAGCGTCATTCTGGTATTCAGCTTGGTCCCAGAACTGCTTGGAACCAGTAGCGCCGTACTGCTCGCCGATACAGATCAGCGGCACGTCGTATTCACTGTTACGAATGGCCTGAAGCAAGTCCCAGTCAATCGTCAGCTTATCGGGTGACCACGCCATGATGACGTATTTGATCTCGCTAGCATATTTATTGAAAGCACTGACAGCGTCGAGGCCTTCAATCGCGGTGACCGGCTGGCGACCCGTTTGATTGTCTGCTTCGTGTGTCCAATCCTTAGAGTCGGTTGTATAGACGGTTTGGCCAGGGTGCAAGCGACGCAAACCTTTAGAGATATAGCCATTGCCAGCCATGACTTCTAGTACGGGCACGTTACCAGTAAAATCAGCAAGGTCTTTTAGGAATGGGGCACTGATGTAAGCCCACATACCGTATTTATCCTCAATATAGTCGCGGAAATCGCGTAATAATTGATCGACTTTTGGCAAGGCCACTGATAGGCGTTCCCATTCAGCATCGCCCGCTGGATCACCCATCGCATAAGTCTGATTGATGCGTTCAAAGAGTTCGTCTTGGAAGTTATCGGGAATTTGCAGGACGGGTAGCTGCTGGGGTGGAATTCCCGCAGCCATTAGTCGGTCACTTTCCAAGATGTTATTGATCAGTACCAGTACTTTGGGATCATCTTTGAAGAGTTCGCGGTACCGGGTGAGTTGTTGGATATAAGGCGTGACGGCTTGCTGTTTAGCCCTTTTTTTTAGTTGTTTTAATTTCTTGGGATTCATTGAAAACTCCTAATCATCAAAATGTAGGTCGAGTTCTTCCTGTCCACTGGCGTCAGTCGTGTTACGGTGCTGACGTCCGTGAAGGTAGCCGTCCATCAATTGAAATAGTTCGTAACGGTCTTCACTGGATAATTGATCCTGGTTAAACATCAGTGGTTTACCAGAGAGAAAGATGCGGCCAAGGTCGTATTCTTCTTGATCTGATTTACCTGATAGGTAGTCAGTTGTAACGTTGAAAAATTCTGCTAACTTACGGACTTCCAAGTAGGAAGGGGTCCGTAAGTTGCGTTCCCAGTTACCAATTTGCGCGGCAGTGTTGCTGCGCGACGTTTGGTCTGCGGCGGGAAGGTCATTGAGAGCTGAAGCAAGTTCGGCTAACGTCATTTTTTGACCACGACGTAAAGCTCTTAAACGTTCTGGAAACATGTGCTCACTTCCATTCTTTTAGATTAACGGTGCGGATAGGGCCATAAATTCATCAATATCGCGTTTGATCAGAGCGACACCAGCTTGCCAGAAAGCTGGCTTGGTTAGATCGACACCCAGATGTTTGGCTGCGAGTTCTTCAGTCGACATATTAGCAGTATCACGTAACAAGGCAATGTAGCGGCCTTCAAAATCTGGTTGATGCTTAGCCTGCGCGTAGATACCTAGGCTGAAGAGATAGCCAAAGGTGTATGGGAAATTGTAGAACGGTACGTCTGAGATGTAAAAGTGTAACTTGCTAGCCCAGAACATCGGGTGGTAAGTGCCTAATGCGTTGCCGTAAGCATCCTGTTGAGCGGTTAACATTAATTGGGACAGTTCGTCAGCGGTGACGAGTCCTTGTTGACGGGCTTCATAGAAGCGTGTCTCGAAAAGGTAACGGGCACGGATGTCCAAGAACATCGCTAGTGGATTCTGCATTTTAGCATCCAATAACGTTAGCTTTTCCTTGGCGTTGTCAGCAGCCTTAACGCTTGCATCAGCTACGATGAGTTCTGCAAAAGTTGACGCCGTTTCAGCCACGTTCATCGCGTAATCTTGGCGCCATAGTGGTAGATCCTGAATGACGTGTCCGTGAAAAGCGTGACCGAGTTCGTGAGCTAAAGTAGCGGTATCATTTGGCGAACCGGTGAAAGTCATGAAGATGCGTGATTCATGACTTTCAGGTAAGTTCTCCATGTAACCACCGGGACGTTTGTTAGGGCGGTTAGCAGCTTCGACCCACTGGTGTTCTAAAGCATACTGAGCTAGGTCACCCATCTTGGGGCTGAACTGCCGAAAGTTCTTGATGACAAACTCAGCGGCTTGATCGTAAGTCTGACTAGGTGCTGTGCCTAAGGACAATGGGGCGTCGATGTCTTGCCAATCAATTTGGGTTTTACCTAATAACGCAGTCTTGCGTTCAAGGTAACTGAGCAACATCGCTTGGTTGTCAGCCACGACTTGGTACATCGTGTCGAGGGTGGCCTGACTCATGCGATTTAGTTCCAATGGCTTTTGCAAATAATCATCGGTACCATGAGCACGGTAATTAGCTAAGCGGAAACCGGCCAGATGATTCAACGTGTCAGCTAATGGAGCAGCTTGTTGTTGCCAAGCTTGTTCCCAATGACGCATTAGTTCAGCTCGCTGAGCATTGGGCATAGCTGCGGCTAACATGTTCTGAGCTTGGCCAGCAGATAATGTGTGTGTCACGCCATGTTCATCAATGTAGGGGATTTCAATCTGATTAACAAGGGTATCGTAGTGATCGCTCCAACCTTGGAAGCCGTCGAGCGCTAAGTTATTGATCAGGGCTTCCGTATCATCGTCAAGTAAAGCTAAACCTTGCTTGCGCATTTCAGTTAAATTGAATGCGACCGCTTGAAGGGCTGGTTGCTTGATTAGTGTCTCAAAAGTAGCGTTATCAAGTTTAACCAGTCTTTTTTTGAACCGGGTCATCAGATCAGTTAACTGATTATCCAATTGATAGAGTTGATTCAATCGAGGCGCTGCCTTGGTATCGCTAGCATTAGCGGATTGAAAGGCGACGACAAAGACGGTTGCTTGGTCGATACCAGCTTGAATCGTTTGCAAGCTGTCAACGAGTTGGGCAAACCAGTCGGCATTGGGCGTGTCCGCGGTTGCGTGCCATTTAATAAGGAGATCTGCTGTAGTGGTCAGTTGTTGTTTGATCGTGGCGATTTTAGCAGTCAATGCGGGTGAATCAATTCCACCAGCGAAAATGCTGTCTAAATCCCACGTTTCGGAATAATGCATAAAATGGCCTCCTGAATTTGGTCTAGTTATCTTTAATTATAAACGTTATCATGTCAGTAGTGGCGAAATTTTCCTGATTTAAACAGGATTTTCGTGAATCGTATGAGGGAGTGAGTAGTAATGAAACGATGGTGGATCGCGTTAGGCGTGGTAATCATCCTATTAGGTGGTGGCTTGATCGGTGCGGGGAGTTATTTTTATCACGTGGCGATTGCCAGGGGTGACAAGGATTTTGTAACGCAGAGTACGACATTATCGAAGAAGAGTTCGGTCTATCATCAGAAATATTGGTACTTGCACGCCCGTAAGCAGACGTGGACAATTGAATCCCATGACCATTTAAAATTAGTGGCGTGGTATATTCCGGCTAAAAATTCACGTAAGACGGTGGTCTTAGCACACGGCTTTGCTGGAAATAAATCGCTGATGGGCGCTTGGGCTGGTATGTATCATGAATTAGGCTACAACGTCTTAGTTCCCGATGCTCGAGCAGCTGGGGACAGTCAGGGAAACGCTATTGGCTACGGCTGGTTGGAACGGCGTGATGACTTGCAGTGGGCGCGAACCGTTGTTAAACGTACTAACACGACTCAGATTGTGATGAGCGGAATCAGTATGGGTGCGGCTGGCATGACCATGGCTAGCGGTGAACAGCAGATTCCACAGATCAAGGCGTACGTTGTTGACAGTCCATTTACGAGTGCCAACGCGATCATCAGTTATCAGGCGGGGCAACTCTATCACTTGCCGGCCTTTCCACTAGTTAACGTGACGAGCCTGATTACCAAAATGCGTGCGGGTTACAGCTTTAAGGAAGCTAACGCGGTGACGCAGGTTCGCAAGAACCATCTACCAATCATGATTATCAGTGGCACTAAGGATGATTTTGTTCCTACTTCAATGAGTAAAAGCCTGTATAAAAATGCTAATCAACCGAAAGAGCTCTGGTTGGTTAAGGGTGCCGGGCACACGACGGCGATTACCCAGGATTATCAACGGTATAAGCAACACGTGCGGAAGTTTTTAGAACAATATGTAAAATAGAGTGGGCCACAAGGCGGTTAGTTTGCGAGCATTAACGTGGAACCAGCGCTTATTCCGGTTTTTGGAATGGTCGCTGGTTTCGGGTTAAGCGGAACAAACTGCCTTTTGGCGCACATTTCGGCCATTAACGTTCGGAATACTCAAAAAGGCTATGACTTATGTCACAGCCTTTTTGAGTTCTCTAATTTAAGCCCGGTAAGGCATTTGATACTCGATACCCACGCTGTCTTTAAGTGTAGCCAAGTATAACTGGTCTAAAGCAGCTGGGCCGCTATCATGACTTGCTCCCCAAGTGGTTAGCGCTTGGTTGAGTTGTTTAGCGACTTGATGGTGATCAGCAACGCAGTCTAACTCTTGAGCAGCCTTAGCTAATAATTGCTGTAACTCTGGAATGGCCTGAACAGCTGGGGTGCTGTAGGCGATGTCGATGGCACGGGTTAGTGCGATTGCATTTTCGTTTTTTAACATGTGACTCATCCCTTTTGGTTTAATATGAATAAATGATAAGACTACTTACTAACCTAAGTATAGCGCTGTTGATAGAATATTGAAACGGAGAATGTAACCGCTGTCACGCAACTCAAAAGTTTTCTATTTTAAAGGAGTAGTTTGGAAAGTAATTGTGGTTGATTGCTTTTTAATCGGCGTGGTGTTATATTGTAATAGATAAATATAACACTAGGGAGGCCGGTAAGTTGAAATTTGATGACAAGGTACCAATTTATTATCAAATCAAGCAGCATGTCTATCATGAGATGATGACGGGGGCTTTACAGCCGGGGGCTAAATTGCCGGCAGTACGTCAGTTAGCGCTTGATTTGACCGTTAATGTCAATACGGTTCAACGAGCGTTGAGTGAATTGATTGCAGAAGGCACGCTGGTTTCCCAGCGTGGCAAGGGCAATTTTGTCACTAGTGATCAGGAGCTGATTGCGCGGCTAAAAGAAACGTTAATCATGACGCAACTTGCCGTAGCCTATGATCAGCTACACGGATTAAATATGAGTGATGATGAAATCATAACGAGTATGCAGCGTTATATTAAGCAACGGGAGGTCCAGACAGATGACAGCATTAACGATTAAAGATTTACGTTACAAGCATAACCAACATTTGATTCTGCACGATGTTCAACTCGAATTAGCACCAGGGAAAATTATTGGGTTGCTCGGTGAGAATGGGGCCGGTAAGACAACGCTGATGCGTTTGATTACAGGTAGTGCAAAGGGAAAAGGGACCATTGAAGTTAACGGTGCAACGACTGCCGTTACTCGTAAACAACAAGTCAGTTTTACGGATCACTTGAACGGATTTAACAGTGGTATTAAATTGCAACAGATTGTTAAGTTCTATCAATCAGTTTATCCAGACTTTAACAGCGACCGTTATCAAGAATTATCAACTTTCTTAAATCTTGATGGTCAGCAGAAATTAGCAGCGTTGTCTAAAGGGACGCGTGAAAAATTGATTATTGCGTTGACGTTGAGTCGCCAAGTTGCGCTCTACTTATTAGATGAACCTTTCAGTGGTATCGACAGTATGAGCCGCAAGAAGATTATCAATAGTATCATCAAGTGGACGCCAGATAATGCGACCTTACTAATTAGTGACCACTATGTAACCGAGATTGCACCGATCCTCGATGAAATTGTCGTGGTGAAGGATCAAACGGTTAGTGTCCACAAAGGCGCTGACGAGATTCGAGATCAGCAAGGAATGGAATTAGAAGATTATTACGAAAGTTTGTATGCAGGAGGTGACACACATGACTAGTAGTTGGTCATTATTTAAAGCATTTAGTTGGCCACGTTTTATGCGGATGAACCTGTTATTAGGGTTGGAATTGTTGGCCGTAGTCGTGACTAGTCTATGGACAGCCATCAAAGGTAACTTTACGACGGCCACACTTTTCTATAATCTGTGCGCCTGGGCGATGTTACCACTCCTGGTTGGGTTTGTGATGTTGGCAGTTAATAACGAGAAGACGGTACGGGCGACCACTTATCGCTTACTACCAATTAGCGATTGGAAGTTCTATACGTTGAATCTGACGGCTTCACTGGTTAACATGATTTATCTCTGGTTGATGCAAGCTATTTTATTTGCACTGACATTGACACTGGGCTGGTCAACGTTGACGACCGGTTTCAACATGAGTGCGATGTTTTTCAACCAATTTAGTTTAAGCAGTGGCTTCTGGCAAGCAATTGCAGGTGCCTTTCTAGTTATCATCTTAGCGATGGTATTGGTCTGGAGCACGATTTCGTTGATCCACTTTGCAACGAATGCGACGGCAGGTTTCTTACCTCGTTTCCGGCAACAATTTGTGAATGTGATTATTACGATCGTCGTGATTTACATTGCGTTCCGTGTTGCTAGTGCTCTCATCGGCATGGTTAGCTATTTATCTAGTCAGCTCGTTAATCAGGGTAATGTCAGTTCAGTATGGACTAGCATTTTAGTCATGCTGGCTGTTATCCTGGTCGAAGGTGTGATTAACACGCTCGTCTTACAAAAATGGGTTGAACCTACGTTAAATTAAGGTTTAACTGAAAAAAGAACCACTAACCAGTGAATCGGTTAGTGGTTCTTTTTTCACTTTTAAATTTATGATTGTTGATGGTTAATGCGGGTTTTTAGGTTTCCGAATATTAATAGTCGAAACGTGCGCCAGCAGGCAGAGACCTCCGCTTAGCTAGCACTCGGTTTTTAGTGCACTCTCGATTGTTTTTAGATAAAAAACGTGGTGGTAATTACTGCTTTTTCAGTACTCCGAATATTAATAGTCGAAACGTGTGACATAAGGCAGTTTGTTCCGCTTAACGCTAAAACCGGCAACTATTCCAAACCCAGGAATAATTC
>NZ_LFEE01000030.1:136-14222 GCF_001039045.1 Lactiplantibacillus herbarum | reverse complement strand
CGCAAACTAACCGCCTTATGTCACACTCTTTTTATAAAACCGTCGCCCCTAAGCTGTTCTTAAAATGACGTAACGCCCATTCGTGACCAGCTGCATCAAAACTGGCGACCGCATCTTGATGAATCACTAATTGATAACCTAAGTTATAGGCATCAACGGCGGTATGAAGCACGCAAATATCTGTACAAACACCAACTAAGTGGAGCGTGTCGACGTGGCGTTCTCGTAACCGCAGATCGAGGTCAGTACCTGCAAATGAACTGTAGCGCGTCTTGTCGAATTCCCAAACAGTTGATTCAGTTTGGTGTTCTTCGTACCAATCTTTGAGTGGTCCGTATAATTCACGGCCCCACGTGTTCCGGACATTGTGGGGTGGGAAGAGTTTGCTCTCTGGGTGGTAAGGATCGTTGGGCGTGTGAACGTCGGTGGGTAGAAGAACCCAATCACCAGCAGCAGACATCTGATCAGCCAACTGAACGATGCGAGGGGCCAGAGCTTGCCCAGGTTCGCCACAAGTTAGGGCACCATCGTCTGCAACAAAGTCATTCGTATAGTCAATAATTAATAACGCTTGGTTACTTGCCATCATCGATTCCTCCTCAAAAATGAACGCGATATCTGATTTACTTATCCATTAATGTAAGCAATATGAGGGGGAATGTCAATTAGAGTAGAGTGGGACAAAAGCCGGTTAGTTGCTGAGCATAGCCTAGGAAGCCGAATGATTGTGTTTTTCAATCGTTTGCTTTCCGTAGCTAAGCGGAAGCAACTGGCTTTTGGCGCACGTTTCGACAGTTAACATCCATCAAAAAACGCTCAGGAAAAAATCCCAAGCGTCTAGTAATCATTAACGGTTAACATCGAGTAACTACAACTAAGTCCATGAACAGCAGCTTAGCCACCGTATTTATTTAAGTGTTGCCAACTGTGCTTGCACATCTGCCACGATCTGGTCCGGCGTCAATTTGAATTCGTGTAAGAGTTCTTCAGTTGTCTCACGATCGTTGAAGCGTTTAGCAGCGCCAAAGGTAAGGACACGCATTGGAGAGTCACCGTAGTAACGACTGACTTTTTCGCCAAAACCGCCACTGAGACTAGCTTCCTCTAAGGTGACCACTAATTGATGGTCGGCTTTTAGCTGAGCTAAGGTCGTTGTATCAAGATCAGAGATGTTACGGGGATCAATGACCGTGGCATCAATATGCTTAGCAGCCAATTGTAGTTGAACACTTTCTGCTAATGGCAAGAGACTCCCAACACCGAGTAGTGCAACTTGATGACCAGTGTGTAAAGTACGCATTTGTGTTGGTTTGAAGTCAGCTAACGGTGCGGAATGTACGCCGTTACTTGGGACTCGGATTGCGACTGGTCCGTCAGTTTGTTGTAAGGACCAGTGCATCATAGCCGCAAGTTCTTCCTTAGTCGTTGGTGCCAAGTAAGTTAAGTTCGGAATATTGCTGAGCATGGCAACGTCAAAGACCCCTTGGTGTGTTGGGTCACCGGCTGAGATGCGACCACCTGAAACCATAATCGTGACGGGTAACTTATTGATACCTAAGTCGTGTGAAAGTTGGTCATAAGCGCGTTGTAAGAATGTGCCAGAGTGGAAGACGATTGGACGTAACCCTTGTTGTGCTTGACCAGCTGCAAAGGTGATCGATTCTTGTTCGGCAATGCCGACATCGAAGTAACGTTCAGGATGCAAACGACCGAAACGTTTCAAGTCATAACCGCCCGGAATGGCCGCAGTAATTGCCGTGATTGGTGTTTGATCAGCTAGCTCTTTTTCTAAAGTAGCATGAATAACGTCAACGTAGCTTTCGTTGGTATTGGGATGCAACGTCTGACCAGTCTGTAGGTCAAATGGGACATGCCAGTGAAAGGCCTCCTTATTGGTGATGGCAGGCTGGTAACCATGACCTTTCTCAGTGTGCACGTGTAGAATCACTGGATGATCGCTGTCCTTAACGGCTTTGAAAGCTGCGAGCATCGTTGCTAAGTCGTTACCATCGTCAACGTACTGGTAGTCGAAACCGAAGTCTTTGAATAGGTTGTGACTGCTTGTGCCTTTAGTTTCGCGTAGTTCCCGCAAGTTGCCATATAGACCACCGTGATCTTCGGCAATCGACATGCCATTGTCGTTAACGAGAATGATTAAGTTGGATTTCAAAGTAGCGGCAATGTTCAAACCTTCGAGGGCTAAACCACCGGATAATGAGCCGTCACCAATAACAGCCATGACGTTGCCAGCTTTACCTTGTAAGTCACGGGCAACGGCCATCCCAGTAGCTAAGGCGATCGAGGTCGATGTGTGGCCAATATTGAAGTAGTCGTGAGGACTCTCTTCGGGGGCGGTATAGCCACTGACATCTTCATAGTGGTCAGCCTCTAACCAAGCTTGCTTACGGCCGGTTAAGATTTTGTGAGTATAGGATTGATGTGAAACATCCCAAACAACCTTGTCCGTTGGTGAGTTAAAAATTGTGTGAAAGGCAATCGTCAGTTCGACAACTCCCAAGTTAGGGCCAACGTGACCACCGGTTTGACTAACTTTGTTGAGTAGAAGTTGGCGGATTTCGGCAGCTAACTGGGTTAATTCTGGTAATGAAAGCTGTTTAAGATCTGCTGGTTGATTGATTCGTTGTAATATTGGGGTTTCCATTTAAGTATCGCTCGCTTTCTCATTTTAAAAGATAACTATAGCTTACCACCTTAGAGCTACTCTAAGACAAGAACTCTGTTGACGCTTTAAAAATATATTTATAACCAATTATAATTTAATAATGATTAGTTATGAATGCTCAAGATAATAAAAACCGAGCCCGGAGTGAATCTCTGGACTCGGTTTAACGATCAGTATTACTAACTACTAGTCAGCGTTGATCGACTGCAAATAGACGAGTTGATCGGTTGAAATCTGTTCGTAGAGTTGGTTGCCAAGTTCCTGATTATACGTTTGATTAGCCAGCTGACTCTGAATAAAGTTATATTCTAATTGGAAAGCTTCGATCAGTAACTCATTCTGGGTTTCCTGCATGTCACGTTCACCAGACAAACGTCGGTGTCGTTCGTCATAAGCACGACGGACGATTCCGATGGCTTGCTGGTTTTCAGCGGTAATTGTATCGCTTAAGTACTGCAAGACAGCGTCGTAAGGCTTCTGTTCGATCTGACGCATCTGAGCCCACATCTGACGGTTGCGCTCAATTAGTTCGCCACGCGTCTGACCAGTGCGAGGACGGTACTGGCGGAATCGCTTACGCCGGGCACGTGCTTTTTTACTCAATGAAAACTTGATGAATGTGAATTTAAAGAACAGGCGTAGACGTTCAAAAAAGGTCTGTTGATTCTGAATCCGCGTTTGACTAGCCACGCGCATGTACTTTTCAGCGGCGTGGGGGTCAATCTCATTATTTGCGACCATCGTATCGACTGTCGTCTGTTCAATGGCAAATGTTTCATCGAACAGAGCGGATAACTGTGCCTGTTTGGGGCGGCCGTCTAAGACGCGTTGGCCGGACAGAATTGCACTCACATTACCGGTGCTAGCATTGTTACCGTGGCGAGCCTGCATTAAAGTGATTGCATTAGTGACCATGTCAGCTTTAGCCGCTGCGAGTTCTTCTTCAGTGACTTTAACTTTCTGTTTTGGCAACGTCATTGGCAGTAAGATCGTTGGCACTAACAGGCTGGTCAGGATAACCACTGCGGCAATGAAGATAATATCATTACGATAGGGAAAACTGCTGCCATTTAAAGTTAAGGGTAGTGAGAATGCCATGGCAAGGGTAATTGTTCCGTGAACGCCACTCAGTGCCATGACAAAGGCATTACGCGTCTTTTCTTGAGTATCCCACGCACGGATTCTGGCGAGATCGAAACGGGTCCATAAGAAACGCGCCAGCGTCATGATAACGTAGAGCAGGACGCCGAGACCAATTAAGACGGCTACGGAACCGGTATCGCGTTGTTGCAGGTGTTTGATGACACTAGGCAAGGAAACACCCAGAAGGACGAACACGATTCCGTTGAGGATACTAGCGACAATTGACCAGGTGGTGGTCATAACAATCTGCAACCGTGACGTCGTTAATCGTAGTCGATCGGACTGAATGCCATGAATCAAGCCAGTCGCAACGACGGCTAAAATCCCGGATACGCCGAGTGATTCAGCTAGGAAGTAGACGACAAATGGTGTCAGTAAAGTATACGGCACGATCACGGATGGGGCATCGACGCGCATGTTGCTCAACATGATGCAAACGGATACGATGACGTAGCCGAGAATCAGGCCGACCAGAATACCACCGACGAAAACGTACAGGAAGTTAGTGATTCCGTGCCAGACTGAAAATTGACCGGTTACGATGGCAGCAATCGCTAAGTTGAAGGCCACGATTCCAGAAGCATCGTTGAATAGTGATTCATTTTCAAGGGTGGTCATCACTTCACCTGGAATGGCGACTTTGGTGGTTATTGAGGAGACTGCCACCGCATCGGTTGGAGTGATGATGGCACCTAACGCCAAGGCTAGGGCTAATGAGAACTCCGGAATCAGTAAGTGGGTGACGACACCAACAATCAAGACGGTGAGAATTGCTAAGACCACCGACAGTGACAAGGTGGTTCCGAATTGATGGCTGAGTTTACGGATGTTCGTATTTTGGCCATCGTTGAACATCAGAATCGAGATGATGACGAATAGAAAAATCTCGGGTTCTAATTCAAAATCCTGATATAACGGAATGAGTGATAGAAGCAGGCCAGCGCCAATCTGCAGAAAGGCAACGGGGACCTGATCAAAGCGAGCATAGACGGCGTTAGCGACTACGACCGCTGCGACGAGTAATAGAACTAAGAAAACGGTTTGCAAACCAGGTTTCCTCCTTGATTAGTAAAGTTACTTAATTTTAACGCAATTGCGAGGATAAAAGTATCATCTACAACGATTAGCGGCGATTGGGGCTGAACTTAATGTTCAACGTTATCGACCCTAAGGCCCAATTATGGACCCGCTGACCTAAATCAGCGTTATTCCTTGGTAATTGTAGCTGACCCGGTATAATGAAGTTATCAAATTGACTGGAGGACGACTCATGTTAACAATTGCTTACATCGGTAATGGTAAAAGCGCTAATCGGTACCACTTGCCATTTGCTTTGAAATTAAAAGATCAGATTAAGGTGAAGACGATCTATTCACGTTCAGGGAGACAGGACTGGCAGCCAATCGAAGGTGTGCACTACACAACGGATATTA
Source organism: Lactiplantibacillus herbarum (assembly GCF_001039045.1). Lineage (GTDB taxonomy): Bacteria > Bacillota > Bacilli > Lactobacillales > Lactobacillaceae > Lactiplantibacillus > Lactiplantibacillus herbarum. Next base: position 8,963 of record NZ_LFEE01000030.1, on the reverse strand, counting down.
ATGATATCTACGATGATCCTGAGATTCAGCTAGTGGTCGTTTCAACGCCGAGTCATACGCATTACGCGGTAGCTAAGGACATTTTAAATCACGGTAAAAATGCCTTGGTTGAAAAGCCATTTACTGAGACGTCTGAAGAAGCGCAGGAACTATTCGCATTAGCTAAAGAAAAGCAGTTGTTGATCCAGTGTTACCAAAATCGCCGCTTTGATTCCGACTACTTAACCACTCAAAAGGTGATTGAGAGTGGCGTACTAGGTGACTTATTGGAAGTCGAAATGCACTACGATTATTTCCGTCCGGAAGTGCCAACTAATGTCGACCACTTCTCATTGGATACGAGTTATTTATACGGGCATGCTTGCCATACCTTAGATCAAGTCATCGCCTACTTTGGTCGACCTGATGACGTCCACTATGATGTCCGCCAGTTATTGGGCAAAGACCGGATGAATGACTATTTTGATATTGATATGTATTACGGGACGTTGAAAGTCTCCGTCAAGTCTAGCTATTTTCGCATCAAGCAGCGCCCAAGCTTCGTCGTTTATGGTAAAAAAGGGATGTTTGTTAAGACGGATAAGGATCGGCAGGAAACGGATCTTAAGCATTTTTACATGCCAGATCACGCGGATTTCGGTGTGGATCAACCTGAGAATTACGGGACGGTCACATATATGGATGACGCTGGTCAGTACCATGAAGAAAGTGTCGTTTCTGAATTAGGTGACTACAGTCGAGTGTACGCTGGCTTATATGAGAGTATTATCAATGGCCAACCCAAGTTAGTTAAGGATGAAGAGACGCTATTACAAATCCAAATGCTGGAACAGGGTATTAGTCAGGTTCGTCACTAAGATTAGGAGGGATTGCGATGAAATTAGGGGTACTAGGAACTGGGAAGATTGTTCAGGAGTTTTTGCCGATGGTGACACAGATTCCAGCGATTGAGCTAGCAGGATTGTTGACGACACCGCACAGTGTTGAACGTGCTGAAAAGCTACAAAGTCAGTATCGGATTACAACAATCTATACGGATTATGAGACGTTACTTGCTAATCCTGACATCGATACGGTATATGTGGCATTACCAAATTCGTTACACTACCAGTTTACGAAACAGGCGTTGCAAGCAGGTAAAAATGTCATCTGTGAGAAGCCATTTACGCTGGCCGCTGACCAGTTGGCAGAATTACGCGAGTTGGCTTTATCAAAAGATTTAGTTTTGATTGAAGCCATTACCAACCAGTACTTGGAAAATTACCAAGCAATCAAACGTGATTTGAAACAGTTGGGTGATTTAAAAGTGATCGAATGTAATTACTCACAGTACTCATCACGCTACGATCGTTTCAAGGCTGGGGAAGTCTTGCCAGAGTTTAATACGAAGCTCGGTGGTGGGGCGTTGATGGATTTAAATATCTACAACATTCACTTTGTAGTAGGTCTGTTGGGTGCACCAACCCGGGTTCAATATGTTGCTAATATTGAACGTGACATTGATACATCGGGAATCTTGGTCATGGAATATCCTGATGTGAAGGTTGTCTGTATTGGTGCTAAGGATTGCACTTCGCCAGTACGTTCAACGATTCAAGGGACGGCTGGGTCAATCATTGTTAACGGACCCACTAATACTGTCGAGGGTTTTACTGAAACGTTACATGATGGCACGACTAACGACATTGCACTCAACCAAGCTAGTCACCGGATGCACGCGGAGTTTGTTGAATTTGAACGAGTGATTGCCGACCATGATATGGATACCGTCAAGACACAGCTGGACCATTCACAGGCTGTGATGCAGGTGGTGGATCAAGCAGTGCAGAGTGCTGGATTACAATTAGGGTAAGTGAACTGAAGTGTAAATAAAATGAGCGTGGGACAAAAGCCGGTTAGTTGCTGAGCATAGCCTAGAAAGACGAATGATTGGGGGTTTCAATCGTTTGGATTTCGTCACTAGGCGGAGGTAACTGGTTTTTGGCTATTAACATTTGGAATGAAATAAGGGACTGCGACTTTTGTCACAGCCCCATTTTATTTTGGCGTAGCGGAGATACAATCTTTATTTCGTTGTTAATGGCCCGTCCTGCATCAACTGCTGTTTCTGTTGCAACCCCTGAAGATTGGTCTCAAATTCTTGCGCGTACATCACAGCGAACAAGGTATTAAGGACGTATTCAAATGCGGCCTGCGACGCAAACGTACCAATCTTAGCGAAGTGGTATTCATCTTGGATCGTCAGTAAGGAATTGGTTGCTAGGTCGAGTAACGGTGAATCGGGATTGCCGGTCAGAACGACTACGGGAATATGGTGTTCATGAAAGTAGCTGGCGAATTGTTGATGAGTTTTAGTCGTTCCGGCGTATGAAATAATCATCGCGCAATCGTCTGTGGTCAGATTAGCAGCATTCCACGCTTCGTCGGCATATTCCTCGGCAATCAATGCAAAGCGGTTGACCTTGACGAGCTTGTTCTGAAAGCTGCGGGCGCGGAGTTGTGAATCTCCCTGTGAAAATAGGAAGATGCGCTTAGCTTGAGCTAAGAGTTGCGCTGCCTGTGCTAATTGAGCCGTGTCGACTTGGCGTTGCGCTGTTTGAATTGCACTAGCGCTCAAATCAGCGAGTTGTTTACTGATCATGGTCACGGAGTCATCTGCCGTGAACGGAAAATTTGCGTCGACCGTTTCGGCAGTTTGCGCCTGACTCGCTAGTTCAGTGGTCAGGGTGCGTTGGAAGTCGCGAAAGCCCTGGTAACCTAATTTTTGGGCCAAACGGATGATGGCCGAGTGGGACGTATAAGTTTTAGCGGCCAAGTCTTTTAAGTAAATTTTAGTCAATGCTTGTGGATGGGCCAAAATATAGGCCGCAATTCGTTTTTCAGTAGTGGTAAAATCAGATTGTTGCTTCAATTGATCGATTAATTGCACGTGCTCACCTCATTCAATGATATTTTACGATAGAATCACGTTTAAGGCGAATTAAATTCGGTGATCCGTTAAATATCAGTTGACCTGGTACCGGTTTCATAAATTATGATCGAAGTACTGGCAAAATGGCACGTGCAACATGTCAAAAATTGTACCAATCGTAGGAGAGAATAACATGACCAATATTCATGACATTGCACGTCTATCCGGCTATTCCGTGTCGACGGTCTCGCGGGTCATTAACCATCGCAAGTACGTGGCTGATGACAAACGTCTTAAAATTGAAACGATTATGCGCGAATTGGATTACGTGCCGAACCGCTTGGCACGTGACCTGAGCCGAGGGGCGACTAAAACGATCGGAGTTGTCCTGCCATATGCCAACCATCCGTACTTTGCTCGGATTGTGGATGGCATCGTTAATACGGGCTTTGCGGCTGGGTACAAGATTACACTGTTACCGACCCATTATGACTTAACGGTCGAACGGAATTACTTGGAACAGTTGCGCAGTAAGGCGTTTGACGGCTTGATCTTCACGTCACGTAGCGGATCGATGGCATCCCTCGAACGGTATCAGAAATATGGTCAGATCGTCTGTTGTGAAGACCCCGGCAAATACTGTCCGTTACCCGCAGCGTATACGGATCGCGCTAATTCATACGTGGACGCGTTAACTTGGGCCAAAAAGTCGGGTTATCAGAACGTCGGTGTCGTGTTGAGTCGCGATAATATGATCAGTGCGAGTGCCCGTATGACGCGGCAGGCTTATCAGCAGGTTTACGGCGATTTAGCGGATAAGAACCTGTTTGAAGGTACCGTTACTTATGATGACGGCTATCGAGCAGGCGAGTATTTTGCCAAATTGAATCCGGCAGTGGATGCTGTTCTAGCGAATGGTGACGATATTGGTGCCGGTATTTATCAATACTATAAGGATCATCAGTTAACCCCAATTAAGGTGATTGGACAGGAGAACTTATTATCAAGTCGTTTGCTAGGATTACCAACGATTGATCACCACTTAGAAGCATTGGGACAAGCAGCCTTTGAACTCGTCATTAGTCAGACGAAGAAGCACCAATTAATAAAATCAGAATTTATTGAACGATAGGCTGGAGGCCCAATTATGGTAGCAAGATTAGCAGTTTTTGATATTGATGATACGTTATTATCAAGTAACAAGACGTTCTTAGAGAGTACCTTAACGAGTATAGAAAAATTAAAACAGCAGAAGATCAACGTGGCGATTGCGACTGGTCGTAATTTAGCGATGGCGCGTACCGTCATTGAGCGACTAGACTTGCATGATTTTGTCCTTTGCAATGGTTCAGCCGCTTTTGCGAATCATGAACAGGTTCATGAACATACCTTGTCACGTGCAAATATTCAGGAATTAGTGGAAGCTGCGGATGAAGAAAACGTGGATATTATTTTTGAATCGTTAGATGGTTTGCACGCGCACACTCATTTGTCACAGAAGACCAAGGATGTTCTCAATACCTTCCACGCACCAACGGTTGATTATGCACCAGATTACTACTTAGAACACGATATTTATCAGGCGATGATGTTCTTTCCACGTGAAGTGAACGAAAAATTACCTCATGCGGATGAATTTTCGTTTGTGCGTTTTCACGACTATGGTGTCGATATTATTCCTAGGGTCGGCTCTAAGGCTCGTGGCATCGCCAAATTGGCGGCATCACTAAACGTAGCGCCCGAAAACGTGGTTGCTTTTGGTGACAACCAGAATGATCGGGAAATGCTGCAGAGTGCGGGTATCGGAATTGCAATGGGCAATGCCACACCTGAGATTCAGGCACAAGCCGATATGACCACTAAGGATTGTGATCATGATGGGATTGAATACGGGCTTAAAGCTATCGGCTGGATTGACTAAATTGGTAGCTTGAAATTAAAGACATTGATAATTACGTTTACGAAAAGCGACTAGCTGTTTTAAGAGCTAGTCGTTTTTTGATGGTCTGATGATTATTTATCCTGTAGCATTTTCCGAATTGCTGCCACGGAACGGGCAACTGTTTCTGGATCAGCTGGTTGTGCTTCACTGGTTGGGTTAGGTGTAGTAATCTGTGATTGTGTTGGAACCGTTTTTGACCTAGTTACCGTCTTTTGAGTGGATGATGATGTACGTTGCTGACTGACCGTAGCTCCCGTTGAGGCTTGCGCTGGTTGTCCAGATACCATCTGATCCATCGACTGATTCAGTAAGTGGTCAACGAAGACGTTTCCTTGGTTGGTTGCGTGCCCCTTAGTCCAACGATAATTGAGATGTTTGAATTTTGGGAGTAACGGATCAACGGCTTGCCATAGTTCAGCGTTCACTAATTCACCGTTGCTGCGTTTCCAGCCACGTCGTTTCCAGCCAGACAACCAGCCCTTAGTGACGGCGTTGAGCACGTACTGGGAGTCGAGGACGAAGAGAATCTCAGCGTCGGTTTTGTCTAAACGAACCAATTGTTTTAATGCTTCCAAGAAGGCCATGATTTCCATCCGGTTATTGGTTGCGCCCCATTCACCAGCAGAATCCGTTACTAATTGGTCAGGGAGTTCAATCCGGTAGGCCCAAGCCGCGCGGTCGCCAGCGTGAACGTGTTGTCCAGCCACGTTACCGGTATTGCGGGAACCACCATCGGTATACACGGTAATCTCTGCTTTGACAGCTGGTTGGTTAGTGGTTGCTGAGGTCTTAGAATGTTTAGTTTGTGGGCGTGAAGGGCTGGATTTGCCAGCCATAAATGCCTGTGCTTCGGCTTCACTGGTGAAACTCTTGTATTCTGCATGTGGGTAGCCATTAACTTGCTTTTGTGTTTCGGGCCAAGTCCGGTAAATCCCGGGTTGTGTCCCTTACGAACGGCGTAATATTTTTGTGCCATGTGGATGCCTACTTTCATAAAGTAATTAATTGGTCATAAATTCGTTTAGCATTTGTTGTCGGTTAAAATTCGATCGTCATAGAACTAGGTATTGCAGCCTGCCAATTAAGTATTGTGGCAATAATCCGGTCGTATCAGTTACCAATTCATATTAATGATCGGAACTGCTGATTTTATTTTAACAAAAACCGCCACCGAATTAAATTCCGGTAGCGGCTGAGTTTCAAAATTAATGTTGTTGGAAAAGATCGGTCAAATAAGTCATGAACGTCTTGAGGTACCGTTCGCGATCAACTTTTAAAGCAACCGTGACGTTAGTAGGTTCATTCAAACGTGCTGGATCACCAATTGTCCGGCCGTAATCTTCACCACTATGCTGCACGTACATATTTAAGTCGAGGGTGGTCACGAAACTTGGATCAAGTGAAACACCAACGGCTAATGGATCATGTAAGGCACAACCGTGTAAGTCAGGGCTCGTGATGTCATAAGCAGCGATGTAGAAATCAACGATATCCGCAAATTTTTCACCGGCAGTGGTTTTTAAGTCACGCCATTGTTGCGTTTCAGTCTTAGTCAATAACGTCCGTAATGTAACGTCCAAGCCAACCATGGTTAATGGGAGGTCACTGGTGAACACGTCATCCGCAGCTTCCGCATCTTGGTTGATGTTGGCTTCAGCGTAATGACTAACGTTACCAGGAACGGTTAGGGCGCCACCCATGATAGTTACGTTACCAATGGTAGTGGCAATATCTGGGGCCTTTTCCAAGGCTTCCGCTAAGTTAGTTAGTGGACCGGTTGGAATTAAAGTTAAGTCGGCACCGTATTGGTGGACAGCATCAATTAGAAAATCAACGCCAGACTGTTCTTCGATTGCACGTTTTGGTTCAGGTAAGGATACGTCACCGATACCGTTCATACCGTGGATTTGTTGTGAAATTGGCATCACATCGAAGTGCTCAGTGGTACTAGAATGTGGTTCGCCTAAAAAGACGGGAACATCGGTAGCACCGAGTAGTTCAAGAATTTGCAAACTGTTAATACCAGCTTGATCAACTAAACAGTTCCCGTAAGAACAAATAATCCCAATTAAATCAACATTTGGAGCGCCAACCGCGTAGGCGATCGCCATTGCATCATCGATACCAGTATCTAAATCTAAAATCATTTTACGTTTTGCCATGTAAAACATCCTCCCTGATTAGGTCTAAGGTGCCTAAGACGTAAAGCTATGTTTTAATTGTAAACGTTTCAGCAGGTGCTGACAACGGCTGACGGCGAATTAAATTATAAAATTAGTCATAATTGTTCGGAATTGTTTTTGTGATGTGATAACTAGTCAAAATGAAGATGCTGACCTATACTAAAAATATTGATGCAGAACATGATGGTTGGTTAAGTAACCGTTAATAGCTGTGTAAAAATAGGACGCCTTCCTTAATTAGGAATATGCTAGGTAACGGACTAATACAGCAAATAAAATAAGTAATTTCATTAATCGAGGGGAAGACAGAGACGTGAATTTTGAAAAGCAATATCGATATCGTGGTAAGAAGTCATTAGGGTTAAATGAACTAACAACGGCAGAACCAGCCGAGTTTCAAGATGAAAAGGCCATTAAGGCTCAAATTGCCAATAACATCAAACAGCTGAAGGAATTGCAGGGGAAATTATACGCACAGGATCGTTACGGTGTTGTGCTCATTTTTCAAGCAATGGATGCGGCTGGTAAGGATAGTATGATTGCGCACGTCATGAGTGGTGTGAATCCACAGGGCTGTGAAGTCACTTCATTCAAACAACCTACAAGTAATGAATTGGCACATGACTACTTGTGGCGCATTCATAACCGGGTTCCTAAGCGCGGAATGATCGGGATTTTCAATCGTTCTTATTATGAGGACGTGTTAGTTAGTCGGGTCCATCCTGAGATTATTGTAAACGAACACGTGGGTGGCATCACGGATGCTAGTCAAGTGAACGACGATTTCTTCAACCAGCGCTTTCAAGATTTGCGTTACTTTGAAGATTACTTACAGAACAATGGCTACTTAGTGTTGAAATTCTTCCTACACATGTCGAAGGCTGAACAGAAGCAACGGTTTATGCGGCGTATCGAGATTCCTAGTCACAACTGGAAGTTTTCGGCTGCGGATGTTCGCGAGCGTAAGTATTGGGATGACTACCAGCGAGTTTATGATGACGCCATTACGAATACTGCGACGAAACAAGTGCCCTGGTACGTGATTCCATCCGATAGCAAGTGGTATTCACGACTCAGCGTTTCGGAGATCATCAATCAACGGTTGGGTGAGTTACCTCTGGCCTATCCATCGTTAGATGCGGCTGCTCAAATGCAGTTGAAAACCGGGCTGGAGCAATTGGATAAAGAAAAAGATTAAGATAAAAGGGAGCTGCGACGTTAATCGTAGCTCCCTTTTGGGTATCAAAGACATAAATAGTACAAACGTGTTCGCATTGGGTAGGTCCCGTATTTGGTTGCATCGAAACGATGACTGCAAAGTACACAATCATTATTTTTTTAGGCGATGCCCAAATCTTACTGATAAATACTTTTTAGTTTTGACGCCGATGACGAATAAGCATGTAACTACCACCGACTAACGCGAGTAGCAAGAGCAATCCTAACCAAACAATCCAAGGAGTCGTACGCTCGTTAGTTTGTGGTAATGTTGCCGCTGCTTTGACTGGTGTTGCGGCTGGACTAGTTGCAAACGTATTTGGCTGGCTAGTCAATGGTTGTTGACCATTGGTATTAGTCGTTGCTGTGGCTGGTATTGAGTCAGAAACCACCGGTTGTGAACCAGCTTGACTTGTACTTGGTGCCGTAACAGTAGGATTCTCTGGCTTGGTAGTGCCAGGTTTCTCGGAACTAGTAATACCGGGATTTTCTGGCTTAGAGACGTCAGGATTTTCTGGCTTAGTAATATCAGGATTTTCGGGGTCAGTAGTACCAGGTTTTTCTGGTTCAGTA
>NZ_LFEE01000030.1:0-126 GCF_001039045.1 Lactiplantibacillus herbarum | reverse complement strand
ACCGGGATTTTCTGGCTTAGAGACGTCAGGTTTCTCTGGGTTAGTAGTACCAGGATTCTCTGGCTTGGTAGTGCCGGGTTTTTCTGGGTTAGTAACACCGGGATTTTCTGGCTTAGAGACGTCAGG
>NZ_LFEE01000014.1 GCF_001039045.1 Lactiplantibacillus herbarum | reverse complement strand
ACTTGTCTAACAATTATGGGGCACTTCAAATTTGGCCGGTGTTTTAAAGTTTACTTTTAGTTATGATGTGGTGTGATGACCATCCACAAAGGACAGTCGCCGATAATCCAAACCTTAGTTTGCAACAATATTAACCAATTTACCAGGAATGGCAATCACTTTACGAACCGTTTTACCGGCTGTAAATTCTTGAATTTTTTCATCAGCTAAAGCTAATTTTTCAAGTTCATCCTTGCCCATCGTCTTAGCAACTTCGGCGTGTGAACGAACCTTACCGTTAACTTGTAATACGATCTGAGCCGTATCTTCAACCAACTTAGATTCGTCATAAGTTGGCCAAGTAGCGTAGGTAATCGTGTGCTCATGGCCTAATAACGTCCATAATTCTTCACACAAGTGCGGTGCGATTGGGGCTAACAACTTAATGAACCCTTCGATGTAAACAACTGGAAGGTCATCCACTTTGTAGGCTTCGTTAACGAAGACCATCATCTGTGAGATGGCGATGTTGAAGCGCATCCCTTCATAGTCTTCCGTCACCTTTTTAACGGTTTCGTTGTAAATCTTCGTCAATTTACCGTCATTGATGGTTGTGACCCGATCACGAACCCGATTATTTTCATCAATAATCAGACGCCAAACCCGTTCGATCCACTTGTTGGCACCATGCAAGCCATCGGTACTCCATGGAATTGAAGCTTCCAATGGTCCCATGAACATTTCGTATACCCGTAACGTATCGGCACCGTATTGTTCAACGATGTCATCAGGATTGACCACGTTACCACGTGACTTAGACATCTTTTCGTGGTTATCACCCAAGATCATTCCTTGGTTGACCAATTGTTGGAATGGTTCCTTGGTTGGGACCGCACCAATATCATACAAGAACTTGTGCCAGAAACGAGCATAAAGTAAATGTAAGACAGCGTGTTCTGCACCACCGACGTACAAGTCAACTGGTGACCAGTACTTCAGTTTGTCGTAATCAGCTAACGCTTTGTCGTTGTGTGGATCAGCGTAACGTAAGAAGTACCACGAACTACCGGCCCATTGTGGCATCGTATTAGTTTCACGTTTACCCTTACGACCGTTTTCATCTACAACGTTGACCCAGTCGTCGATGTTGGCTAATGGGCTTTCACCAGTACCAGATGGTTCTAAGTTATCGGTAGCTGGTAAACGCAATGGTAATTCGTCTTCAGGAACCAAGGTCGTTTCGCCATCTTCCCAATGAATAACGGGAATTGGTTCGCCCCAGTAACGTTGACGTGAGAAGATCCAGTCCCGCAAGCGGTAGTTGACCTTCTTTTCACCGACAGCGTGTTCGCCTAACCAGTCGATCATCTTATCGATGGCGTCCTGCTTCGTTAAACCGTCTACGAAGCCAGAGTTGATGTGTTCGCCATCACCCGTATAAGCTTGTTCATCATAGTCGTTTTCACCAGCAATGACAGGCTTGATTGGTAAGTCGAATTTCTGAGCGAATTCAAAGTCACGATCATCGTGAGCAGGAACAGCCATCACAACACCAGTACCGTATGAAGCAAGCACGTAATCAGCGATCCAGATTGGTAATTGTTCACCATTAACTGGGTTGATCCCGTAACTACCCGTGAAGACCCCGGTCTTATCTTTGTTCAAATCAGTCCGTTCAAGGTCAGACTTGCTAGCAATCTTCGCTTTGTATGCTTTAACGATTTCTGCTTGTTCAGGCGTCGTTAATTGGTCGACAACGTCATGTTCAGGGGCTACAACTAAGTAGCTAGCACCGAATAACGTGTCGGGACGCGTTGAAAAGGCTTCAAGCGTCACGTCATCTTTGTCAGCAACCTTAAAACGAATGGCTGCACCGATTGAACGGCCAATCCAGTTACGTTGTTGTTCCTTGATGTTTTCAGGCCAGTCGATGTCATCTAAGTCATCGATCAAACGGTCAGCGTAAGCCGTAATCTTCAAGCTCCACTGTTTCATTGGGACACGGAAAACGTCGTAGCCGCCCCGTTCAGTCTTACCGTCGATAACTTCTTCGTTAGAAACAACCGTGCCACCCATCATGTCAGGTGCCCAGTTAACTAGCGTTTCAGATTCGTATGCAAGACCTTTTTTGTATAACTGTTCGAAGATCCACTGCGTCCACTTGTAGTAACTTGGATCAGTCGTGTTAACTTCGCGATCCCAATCGTATGAAAAACCGAGTGAGCGGATCTGACGTTTGAAGTTTTTGATGTTCTTAGCCGTGAAGTCTTTAGGATTGTGACCAGTCTTCAAGGCATACTGTTCAGCGGGTAGTCCGAAAGCATCCCAGCCCATTGGATGCAATACGTTGTAACCTTGCATCCGTTTTAGCCGTGACATAATATCCGTAGCCGTATAGCCCTCTGGATGACCAACGTGGAGCCCTTGACCAGATGGGTATGGGAACATGTCTAAGGCGTAGTACTTCTCCTTATCGGTCGTATCTAGTGCCTTAAACGTTTTGTTTTCTTTCCAATAATGTTGCCACTTACGTTCAATGACTTTATGGTTGTATGCCATAGTAGTGCCCCTTTCTTGCTGCTTTTAACAAGCTAGCGTTGCGACTGTGAGAAGTGGCCAAACGATTCGTTTTATCATGACAGTCCGTAAATAATCCCGATAAACAAAAAAATCCCATAAGCTATTATGCTTATAGGACGAAAACGGGTTCCGCGGTACCACCTATGATTCCACGTCAATCGTGGCCTCTTGGGAATCTTAACGCGAAACCACGTCCGTGCCTACAAGAATGTTCAGCCGGAAGACTCGAAGGTGAGTTCAGTAACCGTGAATCCCCGTTTGCATCACCACGGAGTTTCTGAAAGACACGATCACTTACTATTCCTTCTCAGAGTCGTAAAGTTATTGGTTTAATCGTAGCAAATCAGCGCTACTTTTTCAAGGCATGATTTGTATTGACAGCCGTTTTTTACCAATCGCTCTAGTTGCATCTCAATTCCCCCAACGATTAAAAATGCTATAATATCCATAATAATAAATGAAACGATATTTTGATTGGAGGATCACCTGTGAAACAATTACACTGGCGTCATGCGGACACCTGGATGCTCGGTCTAGCTGTGGCCTGGCTATTCTGGACTGGTGCTGTTTGGCAACACGCCACTTGGCTCAGCACATTCGACACGACCGTTGCTAACTTCTGGCATCATAGTCCAGCTTGGTTCCAGCAAGCGATGGTCTTCTACACCCAGTTCGGTAATCCCACGATGGTGACGATTATTACTTTAATTATCGCTGGCTTATTGTGGATCAAACATCAGCCACGCGCCGCCATCTTTGTTGCATTCAACACGTGGATACTAGCGGGCTATGGTAATTATCTGATCAAACAACTGATTGCCCGTCCCCGCCCAACTGCTTGGCGCTTAGTACAAATCGGCGGCTACAGTTATCCCAGCGGTCACTCAACAACTACGACGATTTTGATTGGGAGTCTACTCGTCATTGCCTTCGATCATTGGCGGAACCGAACCGCTTTAAATTGGGTAACGGGATTCGGCTGTTTGCTAGTTCTGCTCATGATGATCAGTCGTGTCGTTGTTGGCGTTCACTACCCCAGCGATACGATTGGCGGCCTGTTATTAGGGTGTTTATTATTGTATATCAGTACACGGCTCAGCACACCCTATCGCTTCGGCCCACTAAAACAAAAAATTTAATCAATTCATATTTTATCAAGGAGGTCTTCCCCATCCAACTCAGTTCGGCATTAACATTCAGTCACACGCTCATGAATCAAGTCATTAATCCCGGTGATTACGTTATTGATGCAACCGTTGGTAACGGTCATGATACCGTCTACCTCGCCAAATTAGTTGGCCCCAATGGTCACGTCGACGGCTTTGCTAGTCAACCAGCGGCAATTACGGTCACGCGCGACATATTGGCTGCAGATCATCTCACTAAGCAAGTCACCCTGTGGCAAACCGGTTACGATCAGATTGACACCTCCGTTGCTGCGGATCAGCCAATCAAGTGTGCCGTTTTCAACCTCAGCAATCAGCTGGATGACGATGAAAAACTTGTTACTAAACCATCAACGACGCTAGCTGCTATTCAGGCAGTCAAAAACCGCTTAACCACTAATGGACTCATTATTATATTGACTGATGCAGACACAGCGCAAACCATCCACAATTACACCAAAAATTTGGATCAACATCAATACCAAGTCTTGCAGTATCAATTTGTTAATCAGGCACAGGTTTCACCCTGCTTGCTGGCGATTCAGAAACGATAATTTACATCAGTCAAAATAAAAGTTAACTTGTTACTATTTTCTAAACCAATAGCATGTAACACTTAAAAATCAATTCCGCGTTAACGACAGCTTTAGCAATCAGCAAGTCGTTAACGCGGAACTTTTTATTTAAATTGATAACTAGTTTATCAATTTTAAGCACTGACAACTTAGCCTATCCACAAACCAAAAGTGTACAGTTTTACGTACGCTTTATGCTATACTATTGGAATAAGAAAGGTGTGATATTTATGGCAACAACAGCAACAAATATTACTGACGCTCGTAAAAATTTAAAGAGTTTGACTGATGATGTGGTCGATTACAATGAACACGTTATTATCACGAAGCCTAAAAACCGAAATGTTGTCATCATGTCAGAATCCGAATTTCGTTCTTGGCAAGAAACACTCTATATTTTAAGTTCTGACGAAAACCGTAAAGCACTTGATAAATCTATTGACCAAATGAACCGCGGTGATTTTAAAACGCTATCCTTTGAGGATTGGCGGCAAGCGACGGATGAAGATTGATAAAATTGCTTTTACCGATCAGGGCTGGGATGAGTATCGTTATTGGCAGGTTCAAGATCGTAAAACGTTGAAAGTTATCAATAAATTAATTGATGATATTCAACGACACCCTTTTGAAGGCATCGGCAAACCTGAACCCTTAAAATACCGTGGCGATCATGGTTGGTCGCGCCGTATTGATAAAGCAAATCGATTAGTTTACTACGTTACAGTCGATACGGTGATTGTGGTGCAATGTCGATACCATTATACAAAATGAATTTTCCAGCAATCACAATGCTACCAACATTAATATAACTATTTAAATACCATAAATCGATTATATTTAAACAATAGTATTATTGACTGTTATAAAAATAAACAGTATGATAGTTTTATGATTATCAAACAATTATCTGATAACGAAATCAGAGTTCATATTTTTAAAGCACTTTCAGATGAAGTTCGCTTAAATATCGTCGCAATGCTTTTTGAGAAAAAAACTGAAATGAGTTGTGGAGAGATAGGTGAAATCTTAGACATCAACAAATCAACCGCTTCGTATCACTTTAAGACCTTAAGGGAAGCTGGTTTGACGACAACTCGTAAAGTAGGCCAAAATAAATTTGTCTCACTAAACACCGCTGTATTTGACAAAATTCTACCTGGTTTTTTAGATACCTTAGCCTAAAGGTATCTTTTTTTCAGATCGTTGTTTGATAGTTTTAAAACTATCGAAAGAAGTCTTTTTATGCGTCGCTACTCACTGATGTTTTTCTTAACCATGTTCTTGATCGGAACTGATACTTTTTTAATCTCGGACGAATTTACAATTGAAGTGCAACACATAATTGCATAAAAAAAGACCCATAGCGGGTACAATTACTTAACGACCAAGAAAAGCAAAGGAGTGCCCGCTATGAGCTATTATCATCTTACTATAACTGAACGAGAAAGTATTCTAGAATTTTTAGCTAAAGGTCTCACTATTCGAGCTATAGCCCTAAAATTACAGCGTTCAGCAAGCACCATTTCGCGTGAAATCAGGCGCCTGTCAGGTCATTATTCACCTAGCAAATCTCAAAAGGATTACCGGATAAAGCGACAAAATAGTCATAAACCACGCATATTGGATCAGCAAACATTTTTGCGCGAAACCATTATTGAACTAATTAAGGAACGTCAATGGTCACCAGAACAGATCTCAAAGCGGTTAAAGCTGGAAGGCAAAGCAACCGTAAGCTATAACACTATCTATCGACATATTGAATCTCATAATTTAAAAATCCCGTTAACATCCCATGGTGACACAGGTATTCGACGACAATTACGGCATCGTGGCCGTCAACGTCATCATTCAGGTGACCGTAAACATCGAGCACCACAAGTTGATTATATTCCGATCCAAGAACGTCCTAAGTTTATTAATGAACGTCGCCGGATTGGTGATTGGGAACTTGATACTATTCAAGGAAAGGTTGGCGAAGAAGTCTTAGTGACCGCCGTTGACCGTCAAACAAGATATACATTGGTTACAAAAGCCAAACGTAAAGATTCACAGGCCATAAATTCAGCACTACAAGCGATGTTTAGCCAGATTCCAAAAGAATTCGTGCTTTCAATAACGCCTGATCACGGCACGGAATTTCTACAATTAGCAGAGATCCGTGAAAAATTAGGAGTAACCATTTATTGGCCAGATCCATATTCACCAGAGCAGCGTGGTACAAACGAAAATACTAACGGGCTCATTCGTGAATATTTCCCTAAACGTCAAAGTCTCAATCCACGAACTTTAGAAGAAGTCAGTCAATGGCAAAAACTCTTGAATAACCGGCCTAAGAAGGTTCTTGGTTATCGTACCCCAGCTGAAATTTTATTCGATAAAGTGTTGGACTTGGTTTGACAATTCGTCCGCCATTATTACCAACACTTGCAACCATGTATGGTATTTCGACCAGTATTTCTGGCTGGATGGTCAGCGCTTATGCCATTGGCTACGCCAGTTTTGCCTTAATCTCTGGCCCCATCTCAGATGGACGTGATCGTAAGCAAGTAATGTTGTGGGGATTCTTAGCCTTCGCAATTTCAACGTTCTTATGCGGCTTTGCAACTAGTTTCCAAATGATGCTATTATTCCGTTTTCTAGCCGGTGTTAGCGCATCGTTCGTTACCCCGCAAGTTTGGGCTTCAATTCCCGTAATTGTTGAAAAGCATGCAATTGTAAAAGTTATGGGCTATGCCACGGCCGGACTTTCTGTTTCACAATTAGTCGGCATTCCAATTGGCAGCTACCTAGCCGTTGTTTCTTGGCGAACCCCTTTCTTCATCATTTCAATTGCCGCGATCATCTTGCTCATTCTTAACATGATCGCATTACCTAAACTTGAATTAGGCCAAAATAACAAGACTAGCTTCTTCAGAACCTACGCCAACGTCCTACACAATTCTAAAGCATTGCAGTATCTATTCGCTTATCTTATCTTTCAAACGGGTTCGTTTACCGTGATTACCTTTATCTCAACTTGGTTTACGAATAGTTTTGGTTTAACATTAACTGGCGTTGGTACCGCAATGATTGCAATTGGCGCAGGTAATCTAGTCGGCTCGCTGTTTGGTAGTACGCTCGTTAAACGGATTGGCTTAGAGAAAGCTTTTCTGTTTGAACTCATTGCTTTAATTATTTTGTATTTGATACTGCCTTTCGTTAATACCTTCTGGATTGCCGAAGTCTTGCTAACGCTTGCCTTCCTATTCAATGGCTTCATTTTTCCAATTTTCATGACCACCCTTCAGAGTACGACGACCAATGCTCGTAGCACGATTTCTTCATTATCTAATGCCGCAATGTATTTCGGCGAGACTTTGGCTGGAATTACTGGCGGCATCCTGTTTAAACAATTTCACAGTTATCTGGGTATCTCATTATTTGCTGCGTTGCTGATTTTGATTGCGCTGTTTGTTTACGCTAAATCAGGGCTTTTTAAATCGGCAGAATCGGATACCGTTAAAAACTAATTACTTCCAAACAAAAGGTCGTTCGTCTCTAAAAAAAGTGACGGGCGACCTTTTTGATTTTAATTATTTGCAGTGTACAGAATAATGTCGATTAGTATTTGTAACGCTTGCGCACTAAAAATCGCTGGCAACAAGCATAGTAATACCATAAAGATTGACCGTAATTTCCTTACTAGTAATACTCTTGAAAACTGTTCTTGGGAAATAACGGATATCTTATCGGATGGATGTCCTATTAGATATTGATACTGAAAATTTGGGATGATAACACCGAGAAACGTGTAAAGACCCGATACAACGCCCAATATCCATAAAGTTAATACATAATGTTTTGCTATAAGTACAAACAAAGAAACCCACATTAAAATTAGTGCCAGTAGCCCACTATAAAGCGATATTCTAAAAAACGAATTATACTTATTTTCCTTAGAGGTACCGATCATAAACTCCCGCTTAGCTTTGCGCTTTTCAGCATGGTTGAGACTTTTATCATATTTGAAAACGTTCGGCATCACAATCGCAATCACGACGACAACTAACAGTCCCAATAATAATAGTACCCACAATGTTAACAGAATTGTTAAACTTATTTCCATGATCAGTTCCTTTCAGTAACTAGTTCAAAAATTAATTACCTTAAAATACTATTTTTCTGTATTTTAAATCAGTTCTCAATACTTTGACATCACAAGATAAACAATTGGCGGTATTAAAAATAATAGTGTCAACAAAATAATCCGACTAATTCGCAAACTAATAATAATTCGAAATTTTTTGTAAGTGGTTAAAATCATTATTGGATTTAAATGCGATTGCCAATAATGATACTGGCAAATCGCATAAATAACATCTAATCCCAAGAAAAATATCGGAGCGATTGCAAACACAAAAAAAGCGATTAAATACTTTTGCATCGCCATTAAGACAATTCCAATGCCACCTACTACCAGCATTAAAACAACTGAATATGCACTAAAACGAGCGACCATTGGATACTGAGAGCGAGGCCCCGTTAAGACAGTCTGGTCAAATTGCTTTTTAGTGAGCTGCTTATCAACTTCAGTATTCATCATAAAAACACTTTTCAGGCAGTGTAAAGCTACTATAATACCGATAAGACTGATCAATAGAATACACCAAATAATTGCCAGTATTATTGCAAAAATCATGCCATCACTCCCTTATTTATAATCTATAAAAGACTGGAAACTCAACCTTTATATGTTACATATTTAAAAAACAAACATATAGTAGTAACATTGGCAAAACACTTGTAACCAGTTCAAAAAATCTTATAATCCATAAAACAAAATTAGACTTTCATCCCTAACTACGCACTCTTTTCCTATTTCGATAAAAAAACGATCAGTTCATTTTTTCACTGACCGTTTCAAACATCTACTTTTCTCATAAGACTTGGTTCAGCACAACATTTTGCATCACCGTTTTAAAATTTTGTCACCATCAGCACAACCAGATCCATGAATTCTCGTTGAAAAAAAACAGGATAAATGAACAAACAAGATACTAAAATATTTTGTAAAACCCTTAATTGCAAAACTTGCTTAGCAACGGGCCGACTAACCATCGTAACATGTGAAATAGGATGTTTCATCAAGTAATAGTATTGAGATCCATGTGCTCCAACGTCCATACTTAATGGAACCACACTACTCAGTGCCGCTAACGAAAAAACTACAAAAATCTTACCATTTAACACGCACCACACACCAAATACTACACCAATAATTATAAATACAAGACCAAATGCTCCGACAATCACGCTTATTCGATATATTCTACTATGTTGCCTTGCTCCAACAATCATTTTACGTCGAAGTGACTTCTCTTCTTCACGATTAAAAGTACTATCAATCTTCCAAAGTTTTCCAAGCTGCCATAATCGTATTTTTAGTAAAACCACACCAACTAAAATAATTATCCACAATATTAGAAAGGTACTAGTACTGATTATTATCAAATCCTTTGACTTATATAAAACACCGTATAGTTGCTAGTGTACAAAATAATAGAAATTAGTATTTGTAGCCGGTAGTAAGCATATTAATACCATCCAGATTGACCATAACTTTCGTACAGCAGTATTCTGGCAAACTATTCTTTGGAAATGCCTTGAAATATAACTATTCCAAGGATTCTCTAGCAGACAGCAATAAGTGAACAATTACCAACAACAATCAAATCTGATCAATGGCCTCAGTTAGCCTTTTACACGCGCTGCTACTAGTTACTGAGTATGATTTGAGACATGAATAGTGTTAAAGCTGGCAAAAAGAAAAACAAGAAAATTAATAGTAAACGTGCTGTTCTTAACGCAATGATCCAATTGAATCGCTTTCTTGTAACTCTATTGATCGAATGGTAATGATATTCACTCCAATGATTGTAGCGGAAGCTTACTGGAAGAATAGTCATTCCAGAAATGAGTAAAGGAATACAAGACCAAATAAATAGTGTAGGTATCCATTGATCAACGTATAAAAAGATGATACTTATAGGCAATAATACCAGCATGATTAAGCCTAAAACAGAACAGATACGACCGAACATAGGATTTATTTTGATGACATCAACTAGTAGTTGATGATTAAAATCTTTTTCGTTGTTCGAATTCATACTATCCGTTGTTTCCTTAAAAATGTTTCCTAGGAAGAGTAAGATAACGGAAATAATCACCAAACTCAGTAAATCTACTCCTAAAATAATAAAAAGGCTTGTATAAATCATCATTTAAAGGTACCTCATAACTAAGTGTATCTGCTCAATGCCAGCTACTTGATTAAGTCGGTACACGATTTTCATTTTTTTGTTTTTAGTAATTGGCTCATGGATATAAACTTTTTTAAGTTGTCTGCGTTTGCTAAAGCTATGAATCGAAGCCTCGAAATTAATCAACTTTATGATCATCAGACTAACAAAAACCATGATTAGTACATAGGCCATTGAGCCGAAAAAAATCATACCAAGTATCCAAATAATTGTACTGTCCTGCATTGGCACAACTCCTTTGATAGTTTTCTAGCCAGCGGACCACCAGTTGGTCATTAACCAAGAAGCTGTTCCGACATAAAGCAGCTCATACGTTGAATTCAACCGTTGCCGTATCTCTAAAACCAACTGATCTACCATATCCTATAAATTAATATGATTATCGTACAATTTCATTATGTAACTGCTTCCTGATATTAACAAGTAACATCGACAAGCATCTCTCAAAAGTCACAAAAACGTCACATTTCCTGATTATCGCAGTCTGACACGCTCTCCAGCTTAATTCATAACACGGCCAACAAGCTATCATTATTTAACTAGTCAACAAAAGCAGCCATTCAACATAAATCATGAATGACTGCCTCTTAGTTTCACCTATTTTTCAAAGTAGTCCAACAACGCCTGCCACTTTTTAAACACCGCGTCTTCAGAATACCGCCGTGCATTTTGATAAGCCTGCTCACTATATTGTGCGAGCTTATCCTGATTTTTCATCAAATCTAACATCACGGTCGCCAACTGCTGAACATCGCCGTTCTTAGTCAACACCCCGCTCTTTTGATCCTGAATAATATCACTCGGACCATACTTAACGTCATTAGCCACCATTGGTAAGCCCTGCGCCTGGGCTTCTAACAACATCAGTGAGAACCCTTCAGCACGACTAGGTAACAATCCTAGTTGTGCGCGCTTATATACGGCGTTCACATCAGTTGTATAACCTTTGAATAGCACGAAATCTCTTAGATGTGCATCCGCAACCTGTTTTCGCAACTGCTTATCGGTGTCACCGTTAGCATAGCCCCATAACTCTAACCGAGCATCTGGAAAAGCTTCGTGAACCTGTGCAAAGGCTTCAATTGCGTGATTTTGTTGTTTCTCCGGTGACAGCCGCGCCACTTCAACCATCAGGTGCTTTTGACGGCGCGCAAATGGTACTGGCTTTTCAGCTAACGTCTCATTATCGACGTAACCCACTGGAATCGTAAAGGTCGGCATTGATTTTCCAAACCGGAGCACGACATCCTTAGTCTGTTCAGGCGTTGCCGCAATTACTGCATCCCACTCCTGCCAATTATTCAAGGCATTCGCATAGTTATCATTCAGTGGTGAGTGCAAAATGTCATCCGCATCACTGACATGATTATTATGCAGGTGCAGGACCTTCTTAGCTGGCGTCGTCATGTTGAACAAGCCCCAGGCACATTCAACCGTTCGATCACAGATCATCACGTTGGCTTCATCGTTAACCTGATTCAACTCATCATAGAAGAACCGTGTCAGCTCATTCATCCCGTTAAAAGTTCGATCTTGACCGTGGTAATTAATGACTCGCCACGTCATCTGTTCCTGCCCACCATGATTCAGATAATGAAGCTTTTCAAGATGAAGTTGCCCATCAGGACCCATGTAGCCTTCCTGCGCAATTTTACCGTCCCAATCAAATAGTTGTTCCAGGCACTTAAAGCCGCGGGTATCCCACCAGTCCATCTTGACTGTCCGCCCGTTAGCATCAAAATACTGAACGTTACTGATCACATCCGACTTAGCTCGCAAGTAGACGATCATCAATAAAATCCCGTGTTCAACAATTTCAATCTGATCATCTTTACGTGTCTTGATGGCCTCATTAGGGATACTCAGATCCGTTAATTTCACCGTTTTGCGAGCAACATTTTGGCTGCCATTGAAGAAGTCAAAAAGGTTCACAACCTGTTCATCCGCAATGTCCGCATCGGCTAAGACATCATGCAGATCCATTGCGAAGCCACGAGTCACAATCTGAGCAGCCACATGATGTTTATTGAATAGTCGCAACCGGTTAATCTCAGCTTGTTCGATTCCGGATTTTGAAAATTGCATGTTATCGTTTAAAAAATAATACATCAGTGTCCTCCTACTTAATGCCTAATGCTTGCTGCCAACGATGCCACACTTTTAAGTCGGTCTGTTCGGTATGCAATTTATTAAAAGCAGCCTCACTAAATGCCGTCAAAAGTTTAGGATCCAACAGTAAATCGCTGATTCGATCACGCATCACCATCTGATTACCCGGTGCAACCACGTAGCCATCCTTACCCTCGTCAATAAAGTCTTTAGGCCCGTAATTGAACTGGTAACTGATCACTGGAATCCCGTGACCCATAGCTTCTGGCATACTCATTGGCCCACCATCCGCAATTGCTGTATTCACTAATAACTGATAATCATCGTAACGTGTATCAAGATCCGCATGATAATCCATTATACGGACGTTTTTCGTCAACTTCAGATCCGTAATCATTGCGTTTAATGTCTGAACATACGCATCATCGCCATAACCGTAAAGATCACAGTGCACATTATCAACACGCTGTTTGACTAACGCAATCACCCGCATTAGATGATCTAACTGACGATCCGGTGCTAAGCGGCCCACAAATATTAGCTGGTGAGGACGTTCCGTAATTGGCCGTAACTCGCTGTGCGCCATATCACCAGTTGTCACAGCAGGTAGCGTCATCAACTTAGCTTTTGGAAAACGTTGTTGCAAGTGCTGCGTTTGGCTAACAGTGCTGGTAATAAAACCATCGAAATGCTCAGCATGTTCAAACGCTGGTGCTAAAAAGCCGTCTAATTGTGAATGAAGCGGATCATTGATGTCCTTAGCGTGATAAACCGGCACTAGCACATACTTGTGTGAATCGTCATTTAAAGCTAATAGTGACGCCACACTCGTTCCTGGTCGATCACTGATAAAGGTCGTCACATCCTTATCACGATGACTTAATTCAGCTAAGAAGAACGTGAATAGGTCGTCCGTATTTTGGAAGAAACGTTCCTCACAACCTTGATAGTTCTTCAAAATTAGTCGGTTGGTCAACGGATTACCATTCGTATCAGGCACATAGTACTCTTCAATTACCGTTTCGCCTTGCAGGTTATAAAACCGTTCCATAATTAATTGACCATTTTGACCAAAGTACTGGGTACCCGACCGAAAGCCGCGCCAATCCCACAGGTCAGTGGTCGCCAAGTTACCCTGAGCGTCAAAAAAGTTTTGGTAGAAGACACGGCCAACCGTTCCCGGAATAAAGCCGACGTGACTCACTAAATGATCGCCGTTGAATACTTTACTGAAATCGGCCCCCACTTCGACCGCGTATTCACGTGGTAAGTTGAGATCCATTGTACGGACAAATTCAGGCTGAACGTCCGTCGTCTGTTGGAAGTAATCAAACATACTGAGGACTTGATCACCTTTAATGTCAAAATTAGTAATCGTCTGGTGTAACAGGCGATCGTACATCTTAGTCACAATCTGAGCTGGAGCCTTGTAATGGTTGAACAACTTGACCCGGTTCATGGCCGTGTGCTCGACACTGGAATTCTTTGATAATAGGTATTCATTGATGAAATAAAACATCGTTAGACTCCTTCTACTGTCGCGTATCTTCCCAATGGCAACAGCTAGTTAATCGTTTTCAATTATTAATTTAATAAATAGGTTAGTCCCACTTGTTAGCTAAAACCGGCATTAAAACCTACACATACCGCTCAGTAACTAATCAGTGAGTCACTCACACTTCAAATTCTATCAAACTTTTGTTAATTATTATTGATTATTTAGATAATTAATTTAATTAAAAATACAAATTAAGCGCTTGATACTTCGACAAGCCTTTACATCGTTAAGTTACCGACTTATCTAAGGTTACCACGCCAACACGCCAAAGCAACACCCACACCACTCGCTAAATGACTTTCCTGTCAGCAAAAATAGTTGTGCGACAAAAAAGGAGTTTAGATTGCTCCAAACTCCCAAGTACGACTTATTCTATTAGTTCTTGTACTAATCGATAATACAATGCATTCTAATCCTAATGACTAGTCCTCACCCTGATTCAGTTCAGCTGCGTGTTGCGCCGCGGTCTGTTGCTTGCCACGATCAAGACTGTTCACGATCAAGGCTAGCACGACTAATCCAAACCCAATCAAGTAAACCCAATGAAGGCCAGTATACAGAATACCATGCAGCGTTGGTAACAGCTTGCTTGGTAATTCCGTGGCCGTCTGTGGGTTGATCAGTTTATTCATCATTGCCATGTTGGTACCAGCATGTTGCTTAATCCCCTGGTTCATGCCGACATTCAGCGCGATCCCGAAGATCGAAATCATCAACGTCTGACCAATTGTTCGACTAAGCGTGTTAAATGAAGTTGCGACCCCAACGTTAGCCGCCGGAACTAAGTGTTGTGCCGTAACGGTCGTTGCCGTGATTGCAATCCCAAAACCGATCCCGCCAATCGCTGTGATTAAGAAGAACCATAGGAATGGCGTTGAGACTGGTAGTAACGCAAGACAGACACTCGTTATGAGAATAAAGACTAAACTCAGGTAGAGAATCCGTCGCGGTGCCCATTTAGATAGTAGACGTCCGGTTACAAATGATCCGATAATCCACATCAACGAACTAGGCGTGACCGCAAATCCGGCTAAGGAAGCTGGTACACCGAGAATCCCCTGCGTCCAAGTTGGAATATAGACTTCCACGGCCATCAGAAAACCACTGACAAGTGCAGCCACTGCATTTTGAATGATGAACGTCCGATTCTTGAATAGGTCTAGTGAGATCACTGGTTCATCCGTGTGCCCTTCACGCCGAATAAATAGCCACAAGCTCAGGCCACTGATCACCCAAGCCGCCACAACGGCTAACCAGTCAATCGTCGCACTACCTAATAATTGGAAGCTCAACATCAAGCAGAGTAAGAATAACATCAACCACAGGCTACCTAAGTAGTCGACCTTGGCGCTCGAATGCCGCTTTGGTTCTCGTAGATAGATCTGAAATAATAGCAGTGTAATTAGGCCAACTGGAACGTTGATGAAAAAGATCCAGTGCCAGCTGAGTTTATCAACGATCAAACCACCGATCAACGGTGCGATCACGGATGCAATCCCCCACGCCGAACTGTTGAAACCAAGCACCTTAGCCCGCCGTTCAAATGAATAGATATCGGCAATGATAGTCATCGAAACTGGCATCAATGCTCCAGCCCCGATCCCTTGAATCGCCCGCCAAAAGATTAGGACAGGCATTGAGTTCGATAAACCACTCATCATCGAACCGATAATAAAAATAATTAGACCAGCCTGAATAACTGGCTTACGGCCAATTAAATCAGTTAACTTACCATAGATGGGTGTCATCATGGCATTAGTTAGTAGATAGATGGAAAAGACCCAGTTCATGAGGGCGACCCCGTGCAGGTCCCCCACAATTGTTGGTAGTGCGGTCGAAACGATGGTCCCTTCGATAGCACTCATAAACGTTGCGACGTAGATGGCGATCGTCACCGCAACGACATTAGTTTTGCGTTGTTGCATCTTACTTAATTCCCCTTCACGATTATATTACTGTCTTAAAACTGACTCAGGCCGCAAAAAAAGCGACCCTTGAAAAAAAGGTCGCTTTTAGCGTCGAGTACCTACAGACCGTAACGGGATAACCGTTACCGGATTATTTAAAGGCCGCCTTTAACGCGTCCGCTTTGTCAGTGTGTTCCCAAGGTAAATCAACATCCGTACGACCAAAGTGACCATACGCTGCGGTTTGCGATAGATTGGACGTTGAAGATCCAACATCTTGATGATACCAGCAGGGCGTAAATCAAAGTTTTGACGAATAGCATTAACTAACGCTTCATCACTAACTTTACCGGTACCCGCCGTATCAACAGCGATTGAAACGGGTTCAGCAACCCCAATGGCATAAGCCAATTGAACTTCAACACAATCAGCTAAACCAGCTGCAACGACATTTTTAGCAATGTAACGAGCAGCGTAACTTGCTGAACGGTCAACCTTAGTGGCGTCCTTCCCAGAGAAGGCCCCACCACCATGATGAGCAAAACCACCGTACGTATCGACGATGACCTTACGACCAGTCAAACCGGCATCCCCTTGAGGACCACCGATAACGAAACGGCCAGTTGGGTTAACCAAGTACTTGGTCTGATCATCTAGCAATTCAGCAGGTAAGACTGCCTTAATCACTTGGTCGATCACGACTTGGCGAATCGTGTCCATCTCAACATCAGGATCATGCTGCGTTGACAAGACAACCGTGTCAATTCGTTGTGGTTGGTTATTTTCATCATACTCAACCGTTACTTGAGCCTTAGCATCAGGACGTAACCACTTAATGGTGCCATCCTTACGTAAAGCTGCGATCTTACGCATCAAGCGATGACTCAATGCGATTGGTAGTGGCATTAATTCAGGCGTTTCGTTAATGGCATAGCCAAACATCATCCCCTGATCACCAGCACCGATTTGGTCCAGTGGGTCAGCATCACCAGAACGCGTTTCAAGTGAGTCATCGACCCCTTGCGCGATATCAGGTGATTGTTCATCCAGAGCAACTAGGACGGCACAGTTGTCACCGTCAAAGCCGTATTGGCCATTCACATAGCCAATCGACTTGATCGTGTCACGCACGACCTTTTGAATATCTACGTAGGCCTTGGTCGATACTTCACCGAAGACCAGCACTAATCCCGTAGTCACCGATGTTTCAACGGCTACGCGTGCTTGTGGATCCTGTGCCAACATGGCATCCAGGATGGCGTCACTGATTTGGTCCGCGATTTTATCGGGATGACCTTCAGAAACGGATTCAGATGTAAATAAGTGTCTCTCACTCATTGTAAATTCCCCCTTGATAATTTCGGTTACAAGGCATCTAAGCAGCAACTAATCCGCAGATCAGTGCCAATCTTATCCTCTCGGGAACGGCTCATAACTATACTAGGTTATCACAATCACCATTTTTTTTAAAGAAATCATCTTATTTATTGACTATCTTGGTCCTGACCGATACGATTGAGATACTATACCTAGTTTAGAGAGTGTTGACTTATGATTCGAATTGGAAAATTACATATTAAACGTGATTATGTGGCACTAGTCGTTTTTGCTATCATTCAAAGCGTGATTAGCTGGTGGGCTGCGCTAGATTACGGGCGTTCCTTCCAAACGGCGACCTTTTCAGCATCGCAGCTACCTTTAATCGCCTACACGCTCGCAGTTTCTGTTGCGGTTTTCATTATATTAGATCACCGCATCGCACCACAGTGGAGCTTGATTGCCATTGGGATCACGGTAGCGCTGGCCTTCACTAACATTATTGCCAGTGAGACCGAATTACTGTACCTATTGCTAACGTGCAGTGCGTGGTTGCTGGTCATGGCAGTCCCCCGTTTCGGTATGCAGAATTACTTTGGCTTAGTGGTCTTCAGCGTGATTATGACCTTCACCATTCCGGTGGCTGTCTTCGATCTTCAGAATAATTACCTGTCAACGACTTTCTTGTGGAAGTTGACACCACTATTAGCCAGTTACATCTTTTTATACGTACCAAGCTTCAGTTCGCAACGGCAGATCAATCAGTTGATTTCAGCCATCACGGGTGCCCTACTCGTCATTGCCATCTTCTTACAACCGTTGACTTGGCAAACGATTCTGGCCATCTTAATTACAGTCGCCGTATGGTTTGGGCAACAGTCCTTTGGTCGCACGCGTCTACAAGTGATGATCAATGCCGGGATTCAATTGATTTTGATGCTTTTAATCTACTAACCAAACTTAATGACAATAAAAATCAGCTTGCTCTTATGCGTATCGCTAAGAGTAAGCTGATTTTTTATTCACTCGCTAAAGGTTGAAAGTCCCAAAACAGCTTAAACCATTGATTTAACAGTGAATATTGGATGGAAATTAGTATCAGTGCTTAATTCTCCGCGCCCGTCAGCCAAGAAATCGTGTCATGGGGACCGGTCCCAGCCAAACAGCGGTCTGGTGCCTCGCTTCAAAGCCTAAGGTACAAGTCTTTGAAGACGTCCCGCATGCT
>NZ_LFEE01000037.1:40892-118101 GCF_001039045.1 Lactiplantibacillus herbarum | reverse complement strand
TTTGTCTAACTTTTTTGTTGCACTTCATTATGGCGAGTTTTTTTTGAGGTCTGGATATTGCATTAGGAAAATATGCGACTTTGATTAAATGCAATTAATGTGTTGGAGATCCAATATTAACGCTTAAGTTAACGGTATAAAATCAAAACAGTAATAGAAATTGATGGCTACAATAACTTTAGGTAGACCTTATTACGCAAAATTGCCAGTGTTTTTACCATAATAATGTCTATTTAAATAAACGTTGTTGCTGATAAAAACCATAAATCATAGTACAATTAAGACAGTTACTGGTAGTAACTATATCACCATCAAAGTACTTGTGAAAATACAACGCAAAGGAGTGCGGATTAACAATGAAATTTAAATCAATCGACAATATTGTCTTTTGGGCGATGATTTTGATATTGATTTATCAATACACACTTCTGTATTTGAGCGCTGTCAGTGGTGCCTGGAGCAGTTTCATAATCGTCATCTTGGCGTTCGGGTTAGGGCTGTTACTAGGACGGATGACTTATATTCTTTTAGGGGCCGTGCTATCCTTTGTCAGCATGACAGCTGGGGGAATCTTACTGGCCTTACCAGTCACGCGCGCGACTTACCTATGGGCAGCCGTTGCATTACTGACAATTACACCGCTGACCACTTATCTGATGTATCTGTTGGATCATCAATTATTGAAGCGTAAAATTTTAGCGCAAGAATTAGAAAAACTGCAGCAGGAAAAGCCTGATTTAGAGGTTATTACGGGTGCCCTTAATGAACAGGCACTAGAAGAAGCTGTTCAGCGAGAATTAAAATTAGTCTATTATCATGAAAAAGATTATAAATTCACGTTAACAATGGTTAAGATCGATTTTTTAGAGAGTTTAATTAACTTTTTGGGTAACACTCAATTTAATCAATTATTACGTGCAACGGCGCAACACGTTCAAACCATGTTATTTACCGTGGATCATCTCTATTACATCGGTCAGGGTAAGTTTGTTATTTTATCACCGATGTTAGGGACCGAGAATGCGCCAATTATGAAACAAAAGATTAAGAACCATATTGAGGATATTGCTCAAGAATTTGGGGTGGCGAAAAATGCACTGGTGCTACGAATGGGGCAAGTCTCCTATTCGACACAGGATAAGGTGCATAATTACAGCGTTGAAGATACGTTGCGGGAATTGGATCGAAGTGCGGAAACCGATATCGTCAAGGAGTATCTTTAGCATCGTGAGGAGTGAAAATGATGATACTGATGAGTATGGGAAGCTGGCTATTGCCAATTAGTCTAACCGTAACGATTGCTTTTGGCATTGTCATTATTGGTTTGTCAGTTTGTTGGTGGCTAATCCTGAAGCGGACAGTGAAAACCTTCAATACTGAAAGGAAACGTGATCATCATGATTAATGACTTCTATGTTATCGCGATAGTGACGATCTGGTTATCAATTGTAATGACGATTGTGACCTTGACGGGTGGCGTTATCTTTATTTTTAAACATTTGAAGCATACGGATGTAGCCAATTTACCTAAGTTGAGTCGTTACCCCAAAGTGACGGTCGTTGTGCCAGCTCATAATGAAGAGATTGTGATTCAGGATACGGTGCAAGCTATTTTGAGCATGAACTATCCTGATGATCGATTAGAACTGATCGTATATGCGGACAATTGTGAGGATTCAACGGCTGACCGGGTACGTGCAGTGGCGAAGATACCACGATTTGCCAACCGTAATTTTCGGGTGATTGAACGAACTGGGACGGGTGGTAAGGCTGGGGTTTTAAATGATGCCCTGAAGATTGCTAAGGGCGAGTATCTGGGTGTGTATGATGCGGATGCGGCGCCAGAAGAAAATGCGCTCTATTTCTTGGTGCAAAAGATTTTGGAAAATCCTGAGCGTTACGCGGCGGCTTTTGGTCGGAATAAAACGCGTAATTACCAACAGAACTTTTTAACACGTTGTATCAATTTGGAAATCGTTAATACCCAACGAATTCAGCATACCGGCTTGTGGCAGTTGTTCAAAATTGGCCGGATTCCTGGAACGAACTTCATTATCAATAAGGAAATTGTTAAATCCATTGGCGGTTGGAATAACGGGGCGTTAACTGAAGATACGGCAATTTCATTCAGTCTAATGGGAAAAGGTAAGTTAATTGCCTTAGCGCATCGGGCCGAAGCTTTCCAACAAGAACCTGAAACGCTGTTTGCCTATTATAATCAGCGTAAACGCTGGGCACGGGGCAACTACGAAGTAATCTTGTCTAATCTAAAACATCTCTTTGATGGGTCTTCTTGGCGAATCAAGCTAGAAGTGGTTTATTACATGTGTACCTTCTTTTGGTTTAATACGGCGATTATTATCTCCAACCTGCTATTTTTACTGAATATCGTTTTGGAGACCGTGGGAATCGCCTTTCCGCAGGTTCATGAGGTTGTTCAGTTAGGTAATACGTTATCGGTACTATTCGTGATTAACTGGATTCTAATGTTTTATCTGTATTTACTACAGATTAACATCGCTTTAGCGAGTGATTATGGGCAAGCAACGATCAAAAACTTTTTGTATTCGCTGTTATCGTACTTTACCTATGCGCAACTGTTTATCGTGGTTTCGCTAGCCGCTGTCTGGGATATTATCCGCGATAAAGTGACGGGTAACCGGCGTGCCAATTGGTATAAGACACAGCGCTTCTAAGGAGGTTTTTAAAATCAAGCTTAAATCAAGATTAGGTCTCTTAATCAGTGGACTCTTCGTACTCGTGTTGCTCGGTATTGGTCTATCTATTTGGAAGACGCAACAGGCACAGAACACGACGACTGCAACTGTTGCTAATAATGTGACTAATCGCTATCAAGAATGGGAAAAAGCTTATTTAGCGGGTGGTCGTCAAAAGTACGTCAAAACCAATAATGGAGTAGGTTCGACCCAGACACTTTCGGAAGCGCAGGGTTATGGCATGCTGGTGACCGCGTACGCAGCTAAGAAAGGTCTGAGCACCCAAACGACCTTCAATCAATTGACCCGTTATTATTTGGCACACCGCATTAGCTCATCGACGCCTTTGATGGCTTGGCGACAAACGATGACGAACGGTAAAATGGTCAGCAGTAAAACGGAACAGAATAGTGCGACTGACGGTGACCTAGATATCGCCTATGCCTTGATTTTAGCCGATCAGCAGTGGGGGAGTAAGGGATCAATCAATTACCAGGATTTAGCTAAAAAGCTGATCGCGGCAATTAAAAAGGATGAACTGAATCAAACCACGCATTTGCCAAAAGTCGGTAATTGGGCGACAACCACTGATACAGCTGACGTGGTGCGGACTTCGGATTTGATTACGTTATATTTCAAAAAATTCGCAAGTTATACGGACGAT
Organism: Lactiplantibacillus herbarum; assembly: GCF_001039045.1. Classification (GTDB taxonomy): domain Bacteria; phylum Bacillota; class Bacilli; order Lactobacillales; family Lactobacillaceae; genus Lactiplantibacillus; species Lactiplantibacillus herbarum. Next base: position 114,720 of record NZ_LFEE01000037.1, on the reverse strand, counting down.
CGGAGTTGGCTGACGGTTGCTAGTCAAAGCCAGCAAGCGCTAGCGAAATTAAGTGCTCAGCATCAGAGTGGGTTGATGGCAGATTTTGTAACTATCGCAGGTTCTGACTTAACGGTCACAGCGGTAAAACCTAAGCAAGTCGCGACCAGCTATGATGATGACTACGCTTATAATGCGTGTCGCGTGCCATGGCGTTTGGCAGCCAGCTATCAGGCTAGTCCGGATAAGACGACCAAAAAAGTATTGACGAAGATGCTGACTTTCTTTGCTAAGCAGAAGAAAATTACGGCAGTCTATACCCTAAATGGCAAGGCAATAAATCACTACACGAACTTAGCTTTTACTGCGCCAGTATTTTATGCCGCTAAAGTCATGAACCAAACGACCTTAACCAAGCAATATGCTGGAACTTTATCAAAAACGATTTCAGAAAATAATTATTATCCAGCAACGATTCAATTGCTGATGCTATTACAGTTACCCAAATAAAGGCAATTGCGCCTGCTTTTCTTTTATCCGTCATAACGATTAGCTTCCTTATTGGTTTATATGGGTAATTGTAATCTTTGCAGGAATTCTGTAGGCTATCTAATAGGCATCAATTTCTATCCGAATTGGGAGGATCAATCTAGTGGATTTTGGAAAAGCACTCAAAGCATTAGAACGAAATAAATTAGTGACACGTGATCATTGGCAGGATCTTTTTTTACTGAAAAAAGATAATAATATTTTAATGGTGAATCGCGAGGAGTTCCTGAATTTTAACGCGCTTGAATCCCATTTTACTGATCGTGAGAATTTTCTTCATGCCTATAGTTTTAGAGCAGATGCCAAATTGCTACTAGCAAAAGATTGGAAGAGCGTCAGCATTAGAGAATTAAGTGGCTTTACGCTGATTTGATGGTATGCAAGGCTAACACTTGAGCTTAAAAGTTGTGAGTAACTATTTTTTGAGAATGATGGTTGCTTCAACTGACAACTAGAGAATAATAAAATAAAGCAGCTTAACTTAAGGGAAATATTCCCACGGTTAAGCTGCTTTTGTTAGGAAGATGAATTCAAGGCCTGCAAGTTCAGTTTCACTTGTTGTAAGACTTGGGCTTTACGCGCATCTGATAAATACGTCCGTTCTTGTAGAACTGGATAATGTTGTTCACGCGCTACTGTTAGAAGCTCGCGGTACAAGTAAGTTGCCGCTAACAGGGCTGGCTGGGCAACTGCATCAATATCCGGCATCATCTGTAAGCCAAGTTTGTATTGATGATCAGCAATCTGAGCTTCGTGTTCCCATAAGTTAATAAAGTCATTCGATGGTTGGGTAGCTTGTAAGTCAGTTCGTTGTAGTTGGTACTCACGCATGACATCTGCTGGCAGATAGAGGCGCCGATTCTGATAGTCTTCACCGACATCTCGCAAGATATTGGTGAGTTGCATCGCCACGCCCAGATGAATCGCAAATTCCCGCAACTGTTGATGTTTGGTGGAAAGAATTGGCAGAATCATTAAGCCGACTGAACCAGCAACATAGTAACAATAATCTTCCAGATCAGCTTGGGTCTGTGGCTGCGTAAAAATAGCGTCCTGACGTTGTCCGTGTAACATGTCGAAGAAAGGCTGGCTATCCATGTCATAAGTCTCAAAGACAACGGTTAAGGCCTGCCACATCAGCGTTGTTGGCGGGGCGCCGTTAATAAAAGCCGTTAGTTCACGCTGCAACTGATCTAGGCCAGCTAAGTCGTCATGCTCATCGACTAAATCGTCGGCAGTCCGACAAAAAGCATAGACGGCGTAAATACTCCAAGCGCGATAGCGTGGTAAATGTGAAAAGGCAGTATGAAAAGCGTGGGAAGCGTTTTTGGTAATCAGTTCACAGTGTTCAAAAGCTTCACGGTTAGTTTCAAAGCGATTATTTATTAGGTTGATCATCGGTTAGCAACTCCTTTACGGCGAGCTTGGCGCTCTGCATGACGATTGGGACACCAGCACCGGGGTGGGTACTGCTACCACAGAAGTAGAGGTGATCGGCGTAGGAAAACTTGTTGTGCGGACGATAATAATTACTCTGCTTTAAGGTTGGTCGTAAGCCAAAGGTCGCCCCGTTGTACGCCCCAAATTGAGTTTTGAAATCTTGTGGTGTAAACTGTTGCTCGAAAATAATGTGATCTTCGATGTCTGTAAATGGTTCGGTCTGGCTCAAATTAGTTAATAGTTGTTGACGATAGGCGGCGACCACTTCTGGTGACCAGTCGCTGAATTTGGATAGTTCAGGAACTGGAACTAGTAAGTAGACGGCTTCGCAATCGGGTGGCGCTAGACTTGGGTCCATCTGTGATGGGACGTAGACGTAGTAGGACGGATCAGTTGGTAAGCGACCGTGGTCAAAGAGGTCGGCAATGTTTTGCTGAAAGTCTTTGGCGAAGTGGATCGTGTGTAATGCCTTAGTCGGATATTTTTTGTCGAGTCCTAGGTAGAAGACTAAGCAGGAACAGGAGTAGTCCATATTAGCAATTTTATGATTGGTATATTTGCCACGCTGCTTTTCGTCTTTGATTAACGTCGTCATGGCGGTTGGGAAGTCAGCGTCGCAGATCACGTAGTCGCTGGGAACGGATTTGCCAGCAACCTGAACGCCGGTCGTAACGCGTTGATCAATATTGATGGCGGTTACCGGTGTGTTGAGATGGAGCGTGCCACCAAGTTCTTCGAATAGCCGAACTAGGCTGGTGACAACCGTATACATGCCACCCGGCAGAAAGTCGACGCCGTAGAATAGCTCAATCATGGGAATAATATTATATAGCGACGGTCCCTGGTAGGGCGAAATGCCGATATAGAGCGTTTGAAATGCTAAAGAATTGCGCAAATTCTCATTCTTAATGAACTTAGAAATACTGCGATACGCATTGTTGAAGGTTTTTAACTGCAAGCCGGCGTAAAGTGAGGGTAAATTGTAGAAATCACGCCAAGTGCGAAACGAGCGGTCTAAAAAGTTTGGTTTTGCAATCGTATAGCGTTGATAGATGTCAGCAAGAAAGGCCAACATGCCACTGGTATCTTCGGGAGCGACGCGTTCCAGTTCAGCAATCAAGGATGGTAGGTCACTAGATAGTTGCATTGTGGTCTGGTCGCCAAAAATCAGTTGCATGACGGGCTCTACCCGCTGAAACGGCAAGTAGTCATGGGGATCAACTTCACAAAATTCGAAGATTTCTTCGTAGATGGCGCGCATCATTACGATGGTCGGGCCAACGTCGAAAGTGAAGCCCTGACCAGTAATCTGATTCATTTTACCACCGGGTTGATCGGCTTGTTCATAGATGGTAACGGCGTAGCCTATTTTTTGTAAACGCACGGCGGCCGCTAAACCACCAATGCCAGCGCCGATAATAGTAACGGATTTAGTCATGCAGCCACCGCCTTTTTTTATTTATGATAACGATGTTTTTTACCTTATATGTTATTTTGCCGGATGATTCTGATTGGGTCAATTAATATGAGTATTCAAAAAATAAATCGTATAAAGGCTTGTGATATTCGAAATATGAATAACACGACCAGTTGTCAGGATCCTATCCGGAATTGCGATTGTACTTGCCTTTGAACAGCCGGTATACTTCAAAGTGCTTAGAAGATGATCGATAAATTAATTGGAGGTAATCCTGATGACTGTAAAAATTACTGAAGACATGAAATTTAGTTCAGCATTTGATTATATTGATAATGGTGTTGAACACGGGGTATTAAGCCCCTTTGAAACGAAAGAAGTGCTATTGAAGAAGGGTCAACAAATCGCAGCCGGTTTTAAACCATTGACGGTTGATATCAAGATGTTGAAAGACGTTCCCGTTGAGTTACGTGATGGTGTGACGATCTATACAGATATCTATTTACCAACTAGTGGTGAAAAGGTTCCCACGTTAATCGCTTGGAGTCCTTACGGTAAGAGTGCGGGGACGGCACCGCGGTACAAGAACCTCTTCAACATGTTGGGAATGGGCAATCAGTGGAACTCGGGTCTGACTAAGTTTGAAGCACCAGATCCAACTTACTGGGTGGAACATGGCTATGCAGTCTGCAACCCTGATATGCGTGGGATTGCGCACAGTGAAGGTGACACCACGATGCTCGGATCACAAGAAGCCGAAGATGGTTATGACTTGATTGAATGGTTAGCCGAACAGTCATGGTCAAATGGCAAAACGGCGTTGACTGGAACCTCATATTTGGCATTCTCTCAGTGGTTCATTGCTTCAGAGATGCCACCACACCTAACTTGTATCAACCCAACGGAAGGCTTGAGTGATGGCTACCGCGACCTAGCCTTTATCGGTGGGATTCCTGACGAAAACTTTATCGATCGCTTAGCGGTTAACCATGTCAGTGCAACCGGTGCTCAGCGTGAAGACTTAGTTAAGGAAATGCAAGCTTATCCACTAGCAGATGCAGCGCTGTGGCAGGATAAGGTTGCGGATGCCAGTAAAATTACGCTTCCAGCTTTTGTCATTGCGAGCTATTCCAACACTTTGCATACCTTTGGGACGTTCCGTTCTTGGCGGACGTTGGGGTCACAAGAAAAGTGGCTCCGAATTCATGATCGGCAAGAATGGCCTTACTATTATGACGAAGCAAATACGGAAGAATTGCGGCGCTTCTTTGATTACTACCTATTAGGTCAAGATAATGGCTGGTTGGATACGCCTAAAGTCCGTTACACGACCATCGACTTTGAAGGTAACAATCAAACGGATATTCCTGCAACGGCCTTCCCACCAACTGAGAGCCAAAACGTGCGTTACTATTTGAATGGACCAGCGCGAACATTGCAAACAGAATTACCAGAAACGGATTTACCAGTGAAATACGTTGCGGGTGGGCTACCAGGTCGGACATCATTCCAAGTAACTTTCGATCAAGACACGCAGTTTGTGGGCTATCCTAAAGCGAAACTCTTCATGGAAGTTGAAGACTACGATGATATGGATATCTTCGTTTGGGTGCAAAAGCTAGATCAACGCGGTAACGTCTTGAGTGAGTTTGTGGTGCCAAATCACGGTGCGGCGCTTCAAGACTTTACACAAGAAGGGGCCTCAGCCTTACGTTATAAGGGTGCTTGGGGTCGGTTGCGAGCTTCAATGCGTCATTTGGATGCGCAACTGGCAACGGATGAGATTCCTGCGTATACTTTTGACCGGGTTGAAAAGCTGGCTAAGGGTGAGATTGTGTCCTTGGATATCGTTTTAAGCCCAATCGGACTAGCTTATCAGGCTGGCGAAACCCTTAGAGTAGTGGTTAGTTCTAAGGATGAGTTGGGATCAGTAATGCCAGGAACTCCTGGGTGCACCCCTGATAATCAAGGTGTGCATGTGCTGCATACGGGTGGCGAATTCGCCTCATACCTCCAGTTACCTTTGATGACTAAATAAGAAGCTTGTTTAATAAATACGGTTGTAGTAACTTTAGATTAAAGTTGCGACAATCGTATTTTTTTGAAATGGAGTTATCACTTGAAACTATCGACGTTAAATTATTTTGTGACCGTGGCTAATGAGATGAGCTTTACAAATGCTGCGGCTAAACTTTATATTTCTCAGCCAACCCTGAGTCGACATATTCAGGAATTGGAGTCCGAGCTGGGTGTGTCGTTATTTGTGCGGCACAGTCACACTTTGGCGTTGACCCATGAAGGGGAGCGCTGCCTGATTGCGGCTACCGATATTTTGGAACGAGCCGATCATTTAGGGCGGATGTTTCAGGAGCAGCCATCGGCAAAACGGACGACAATCTTTAAAATTGGCTATTTGCCGAACTTTAACTTGGGCAAGATGTATGAAAAGTTAGACCAGTTTAAAGTTAGCCATCCAAACGTTCAGTTTGTGATGAATCAGGATACGCCCATGAATTTAGCTGAAGGGGTTGCAACGGGGACTTATGACCTAGTCTTTTGCTTAGCCTCTTATTTTCAGGATAAGGCGACTATTACGCCTAAATTCTTCATGGAGAATCATCTACAAGTGGCATTGCCGGTGCAGCACCCATTAAATAAGAAGGCCAAGTTACAATTCAGTGATTTGAAGCAAGAGACGGTTATCTTGCTTGAGCGTCAGCAGTCACCCGTCATTGTTGATTTTGTGATCAATCAGGGTTTGAAGAACGGCTTTAATTTAAAGGCTAATTATTACGTGAAGAGTCTTGATGAGGGCTTGTCAGCCGTGGCTGTTGGTAAAGGGCTAGCATTCTTATATTCAGGGATGAATGGTGGCAACTTAGAGCAGCAGTATCACATTAAGGTTGCGGATATTGAGAATCAGGATTTGGATCAAAATATTGTGGTGGCCGTTAGTCGAAATAATGAAAGCTTGTTGAATGAGCTTTATGAAGTGATGTAAAATATTCGTGATACAGATTTTTCGTTGAAACGATTAATTCTGTTGGACTAATAAAATGCGTTTATTACAAGGATGACAATAGTGGGGACGCAAAAGGCGACTAAACCTGTATGAGGGTTAGTCGCCTTTTTACTGTACTAGTCACATCTGATTAACGCTAGTGAATTGAAACATCCGTGCTAGGTAAAGCTTTAGCGATTGGTAAGTTGGGTTCCAATAAACCGCTATTACCAGATAGTTGGAAGGTTCCTAAGCGGGTATTGAAGTTAACTTGCATGGTCGAATCAAGGTAGCGGCCAGTGTCAGCGTTGAACTGGATTGATCCTGCGTTTGAGGTCAGCGTGCCATCAAAATTTGCGGGTACTAGTTCAGCGGGCACGATTAGTAACCGATATTTCAGGCCATTTTCCATTAATAGGCTAGAGAATGGGCCGATGCCGTCATCCAAGTCGAGAACTAATTGGTCGTTGGTTGCTTTGAGGGCGTTGATCTTAGTAATCGCTTCAGTAGTAAAGGTTAGTTTCATAATAACTCACACTTTCTTAATTGACTGAATGGCCGTTGCTGTAATCATTTTAATTATTTCAGGATCTGGATTGTCACGGACGGCTACTTGAATGCCATTATGGAGCGTTAATAATTCAGCGGCAATCGCTGATAATTCTAAGTCAGGTCGTAAATCAGCTTGCATGGTGTTGAGCACGGTCATAAAACTACTAGTTAGGTGGTCAAACAACGTATTAGCGACTTCATGTAATTTAGGATCAATCTGATCGAACTCGCTGAGTGAACTAATGACCATGCAACCAGGTGGATAGGGGCGGTTGCCCCAGTCTAAAATCAGTAAGTTCGCTAATCTTTGATCAGCTGTTTGCTCACCTTGTAGAATCTGATCAGCGCATTGATTCGTGATGTTAACGTAATGTGTCAGCGCTTGGTAATAGAGTTGATCCTTACTACCATAAGCGTTATAGAGACTCTGAGTTTTGATACCGGTAGCGGTTGTCAGTTCACGAAACCCAGTCTTCCGAAAACCGTATTGCCAAAAGTAAATCATGATTTGATCAAGAACGACTTCGAGATCGAAGCTGCGTTTTCTGGCCAAGAACATCACTTCCTTTTTTAATTATTGAACCTTCGTTCAATAATTAAAGTATATGCGGTGATTAGATTGTTGTCAATAGATAATCGGACAATTTAATAGCAGTAGCTTAACCAGATATATTACTATTGAAAATAATGATTAATTAAAAATGCTTGCAAAACCGGTTGGGTTTCACAAGCATTTTTTTGTAACTAAATATTATGGACTAAAATTAGCGACTTGATTCTCTGAGTACCAATGAGACGGGGATAATGATTGAAGATTCTGGACTGGCCTCATGGGTAATCATATTGAGCAGATTCTTAACAGAGACCTCAGCTAATTGGTCAACATTTTGGCGTACTGATGATAAGGTTGGAAACGAGTGTCGGTCTTGAGGATCATCATCAAAGCCAATTAATTTAATATCTTCAGGAACTGCCTTGCCCATTTTTAGTAGTGTAGTTAAGGCCTCAATTCCAATAGTATCGTTAATCGCAAAGATACCATCAGTTTCAGGATGATCCTTCAAAAAGGCCTGTAGCGTTGTTAAAATATGATCGGTTTCAATCGTGACTTGATTATGCTCTGGATTGAAAAAAATATTATTTTTTTTGAGAGCATCGATAAACCCATTACGTCGTTCAATCCCAGAAGAGGAGATCTGCTGATGTAGGGCAATTACCGGATGTTGGCAACCGTTGTTGATCAATGCCTCAGTTGCTTCAAAAGCACCTTGGTAATGGTTAGAAGCAATGAAGACGGTGCCGTGCTGATCACTAGGTTGTCTGTCAATACAGATAAATGGAAGGTTTTTAGCAGCTGGTAATTGTTTAATGTCAAAAGCTTTGGGACCAGAAATCACGATCAAGCCGTCGATGCCCTTACTTTCAAGCATTTTTAAGTAGGCTAATTCTTTGTCAGCATTTCTAGCGGTATTACAAATCACGGTTGAATAGCCATGGTTGAAGAGGATTTCTTCGATGGTTTGAACGAGTTTAGCAAAGAAGTAATTGCTGATATCGGGAACCAGTATGCCAATTGAAAAAGATTTATTCATACGTAAATTTTTAGCACTGAAGTTTGTTTGATAGCCGGTCTCATTAATGGTTGCGAGTACTTTCTTACGTGTCGCCTCAGAGAAGCGGCCGTTGTCGTTAATGACTCGTGAAACGGTCGCAACTGAAACGCCACTAAGATTAGCAATATCTTTAATTGAGTATTTTTTCATAAGTCGGTCCTTTTTGGGTAATGATACTCATCATAGTCGCACAATTAAGCTGAATTAGCAATTTAAATAAAAAAAGAAAGCGTTGACATCAATTGGGAGTGATGGTATTCTATTCAACATAGAGAAAACGATTACCCAACTTTGTTAATCGTTTATCAATTTTGTGAATAAGTAGCCATTAATACAGAGGAGCGATCAGATGTTTAAGTTGAATAAGGGCTTTAATAAGAATTTTAAATGGGGTAGTTCCACGAATGCTCAGCAATTTGAAGGCGGTTTTGATGAAGGCAGCAAGGGTCTCTCCATTGCAGATGTTCGTGATATTCCTTCAATGCCAGATGATTCCAACTTTGAAGAATTTAAAGTTGGTTCTGATCACTATCATCGTTTTAAAGAAGACATTAAGTACTATGGCGAAATGGGTTTTAAAATTTATCGCTTTACGATGAGTTGGACACGTATTTTTCCAAATGGGAACGATGCAGAACCAAATGAAGCGGGACTAAAATATTATAGTGATATGCTGAGTGAGTTAGAAAAATATCATATTGAACCAGTAGTAACCCTCTATGCGTACGACTTACCAGTTAATTTGTTAAAACAATATAACGGTTGGATGGATCGTCAGATTATGACTGACTATGTACGCTATGTTCAGACGGTGGTCACCCGGTTTAAAGGGCGCGTTAAGTATTGGGTGCCTTTCAATGAACAGAATTATCTGCTGTTAGACTCTGAATACATGGCTGGTTATGGGGCAAAAAATCAGACTGAATTATTTACGATGCAGCATCATTTTAACCTCAGTTATGCTCAGGCGGTTAAAACGGTTCACGCAATTGATCCAGCAGCTCAAGTGGGTGGGAACATTGGTAATATTTGTGCCTATCCGATGACGGCTAATCCCAAGGACGTTGAGAAGGCCGATGAAATAATGAAACGACTGGGTTACGGACCAGCAGATGTCTATTTCCGTGGTCAGTATTCACAATTTTACTTACGAGGCTTTAAGGATGTTGATTTTGATAAGATTGTGACGGATGATGACTTGACGCTCTTAAAAGCTGTTAAACCAGATTTTATGTCACTAACTTATTACATGTCATCTGCCATTGAAGCTGAACCGAAGGGCGAACAGTCTCCAATGTACGCAGTCAAGGCACCTAATCCATATTGTAAAACGAGTGAATGGGGTTGGACGATTGATCCCTATGGGTTTAAGCATTATTTGGAAGATTTCTATAACCGATATGGCTTACCAATTTTGATTTTAGAAAATGGGCTGGGAGCACGCGATCAAGTGGCAGCTGATGGCACCATTGATGATAGTTATCGTATCAAGTATTTAGCTGATCACATTGCACGGATGGAAGAAGCCGTTGAAGATGGGGTTGAGATGATTGGCTACTTAACATGGTCAGCGACAGATCTGTATTCAACACGTGAAGGCTTTGAAAAGCGGTATGGATTTGTCTACGTGGATAAAGAGCATGATTTGAAACGATCGAAGAAGCGTAGTTTTGGCTGGTACCAAAAGGTAATTGCGACTAATGGTGAAGACTTGTCTCTGTAAAGGGGCTGGTTTTTATTATCACATTTGAGTAAACGATTACTCGAATTTTCTTTAATCCTTAAAAATAGAAATGAGCTGATATTTTGGAAAAATTAATTTGTCCGTCACTAATGTGCGCCGACTTTAGCAATATTCGAACCGAAATTACGGAGCTTGATCAAGCGAACGTTGATATCTTTCATATGGATGTCATGGATGGGAGCTTTGTTCCGAACATGGCATTAGGTGTCGAAGATTATCAAACGGTTCGTAAGTTAACGAAAACTTCAATGGATGTTCACTTGATGGTGAATAATCCTAAAAATTTAGTGCCAGTCTTTGCGGACTTAGGCGCGGATATTATCTATATTCATCCAGAAGCAGATCCAATCCCCACTAGTACCTTGGCCGATATTCGCCAACGGGGGATTCATCCTGGGATTGCGATTAATCCAGGAACTGCTTTGGCAACGATCAAAGAATTATTACCATTGGTAGATTATGTCTTGGTGATGACAGTTAATCCCGGTTTTGCCGGTCAAAAATATTTGGACTATGTTAATGAAAAGATTAGTGATTTAGCAGCGTTGAAGACGACTTATGACTATCAATTAATGGTCGACGGAGCTATTTCACCAACTAAAATTCAAGAATTATCACCAATCGGGGTCGATGGTTTTATCGTAGGGACCTCATCACTATTTGGCAAGACTGAAACATATCAAACAATCGTAAAAACTTTAAAGGAGTCTTAAAAATGACAAAAATTGCTATTGCTTCCGATCACGTAGGTATTGAATTAAAACCAGCTATCATGGCATATGTACAGAGCCTAGGTTATGAAGTTACGGACTTTGGACCTGATTCAGCCGTCCGCACCGACTATCCCATTTATGGTAAAAAAGTTGGTGAAGCGGTGGTGAGTGACGACTATGATTTGGGAATTTTAATCTGTGGTACTGGGGTTGGTATTTCACTATCAGCTAATAAGGTTGCTGGTGTCCGTGCGGTGGTCTGCAGTGAACCTTATTCGGCACAGTTATCACGTCAGCATAACAATACTAATATTTTAGCGTTTGGTTCACGGGTCGTCGGTTTAGAATTAGCCAAAATGATTGTTAAATCATGGTTAGATGCTGAATTCATGGGTGGCCGGCATTTACGTCGCGTTGATGAAATGGGTGCTATTGAGGCCGGTGATGATGCAGAGTTTGAACGGATTCGTCAGTCAACGGAAGCACGCTATCAAGATTAGATGCTAACAATTCTTAGTACTAGACGACAAAATGGCTAAATAATTGGAGATTAATTATGAATACAAATAATTCATTAGGAAAGACCATTCTTGAGCTCGTTGGTGGTGAAGCTAACATTCAAAGTATCACTCATTGTGCCACTCGATTGCGGATGTTGTTGAAAGACAGCGATTTGGCTAAAGCTAATACGGCACAACTAAAGGATTTGGATGGGGTCATTGATGTAATGGAGAGTGGTGGCCAGTTTCAAGTGATCATTGGTCCCAAGGTCGAAAAAGTCTATGACGACTTACTAGCTGGAACTAAGCTAAATACGGCTGACGCAACAACATCAGAAACCAAAAACGGCAATCTGTTTTCAGTGTTTTTAGACGTCGTAGCAGGTATCTTCACACCACTATTGCCGCTTTTAGCGGGTTCAGGGGTTCTACGTGGATTAGTGTTACTAGCTGTCCAGCTAAATTGGTTGAGTAGTACTTCTGGAACGTATCACATTTTAACGGCGGCTTCATCAGCCGTATTCTACTTCTTGCCTGTGTTGCTAGCAATGACCTCAGCCGAAAAATTCAAGGTTAACAAGTACGTTGCGGCTGCAATTATGGGTGCTCTAATCATGCCGGAATTTACCGATATGATGGGGAGTCATGGTAATGGGATCATCACGCATTTCTTTGGCCTACCAATTGTCATGATGAATTATACGTCGACTGTCATTCCAGCAATTTTAGCTATTTTTTGCCTGTCTTATCTGGAACGGTATTTAAAGAAACTGATTCCAGACAGTTTACAATTGATTTTTGTCCCATTGATTTCATTGTTTGTGATGGTTCCAATTACAGCGGGGATATTTGGACCGTTTGGTGTCTACACTGGTGAAGGAATTTCGCAAGGTATCACTTACTTAATCAATATGAACGGTTGGGTAGCTGGTGCAATCATTGGTGGTGCATGGAATATTTTTGTAGTCTTTGGTTTACAGTGGGCGGTTACTCCAGTGATCTTACAAAACATTAGTAAATTCGGTTCTGATCGAATCTTACCGTTAACTGCGGCTGCTAATTTCGGGATGGCCGGTGCAACTCTTGGTACTTTCATTCGGACCAAGGATAAAAAAGTAAAAACCTTTTCAATTTCAGCTTTACTGTCAATTCTATTTGCTGGGATTACGGAACCTTCTATTTACGGGATTGGGGTTAAATACAAACGTCCCTTAGTAGCTGCCATTATCGGTGGTGCAGTGGGTGGTGCCTTTATGGGTGGCATGAAGGTTAGCGGTTATGCTTATGCCTTTGGCGCATTAACAACGTTACCAGCTTTCGTAGGTGCCACGTTCGGGTCTTACGTAATTGGGTTAGCTATTTGTTTTGTGGTTGCTTGTGTGGCAACGCTCGTCTTAGGTTTGGATGAAAAGCCAGTTAAGCAAACGAAGACTGATCAATTAGGTAATGCACGTCACTTAGCTAATGAAGCAATTCAACAACCAGTTAGTGGGTTAGTTGCTGATTTAGCAGAAGCCAATGATCCAGCGTTTGCTTCGGGTGCCATGGGTCAAGGAATGGTCATTACGCCAAGTGATGATACAGTCTACGCGCCTTTTGATGGTAGTGTTACGATGTTGTTTAATACTAATCATGCTATTGGGATTACGTCGAATCAAGGCGCAGAAGTGATGATTCATGTCGGGATTGATACGGTTAAGTTGAATGGTAAATTCTTCGAACCATTAGTAAAACAGGGTGATACGGTCACTATGGGCCAGCCGGTGATCAAATTCGATTTAGCTGCAATTAAAGCGGCAGGCTACGATCCATCAACGTTTGTAATTGTCACTAATACGAACGATTATCAGGACGTTAGTTTGACGGCAGTTGGAGATGGCGCGCATGGACAAGCAGCCCTAACCGTTGCGATATAACTTACTAGTAGCTGTAATAAAAAGTGAACCGCCGTAGTTAGATTTTGAAGTGAACCAATCGTTTTTTATATGACGCATACTGGCAACACCAAAACAGTTGCCAAGGCCATTCAGCAACAAACAGGTGCCGATATTTACCAGTTAGAAACTCAGGAACATTATCCAACTAGTTATCAAAAGATGTTAAAGGTCGCGCGAGCAGAACAGAATAACGATGCGAGACCGGTACTAGCTGGAAAGTTGCCTAACTTGAAGAACTATAGAACCATTTTCATAGGGTATCCGATCTGGCTGGATAAGAATCCAATGGCGATCAATACATTTTTGAGTCACTATTCAAGCTTTAAGGGAAAGACAATTATCCCATTTACGACTAGTGGTAGTAGTGGTTTAGGATCAAGTGTCCCTGAATTAAAGAAAAATGCTAAGGATGCTCGATTCAATAAAGGATTGGCTATTACGGATGATCAGTTGGATGATACTAATCAAATTGTAAAAAAATGGGTCAAAAATAATAAGTTCTAAGGATATAATTAGCTAGTTGTATCACTGGATTAAATGATTCTGTGAGCACTGATTAAACGGCTCCATTGCGGTATTCAACTGCGATGGAGTCGTTTTTTTATGAAACTATTTGGTTTAGTAAGGACACTAAGTTATTGTATACAGATATTTGGAGGTTGTCTGACTAGGGATTTACAATGAGAATTAATCAAGGAGTTACTGATTTAATCGTCTGGGGGAAATGCTTTTGAAAATTGCATTTAATATTTCAATTATCATTTCAACGTTATTTTATGTCTATTTCATTTTATCAATTGTGTTATTTAACCATTACCGTGAGTCAGCGAAGTTAGTTCAGAAGGGGCCAGAGTCGTTTGAGTTAATTCTAATTATTCCTGTTTTGAATGAAGAAGCGATCATTGGCAAGACCATCGCTGATCTAACTCATCAACTGAGCCAATTGCCCGCTACGATTCAAGCACATATTATTGCGGTTGATGATCACTCAACGGACAATAGCTTACAAGTTTTGACCAATTCTCAATCACCGTATCTCAAAGTGATTCATCGAGCAGGGCGTGAGCACCACGGTAAGGGCGCGGTGATTAATACCGCTATTCAGTATTTGCAACAGTCTTTGGTTAAGGATGCTGATCCTGAACGTACGGTGATTGGTATCTTGGATTCGGATGCTTTTATGAGTAGTCAGGACTTTACTGAAGTGATTGCGCGCTTTGAGCAGGCCCCTAAAATGAGCATGCTACAGACAGGGGTCGGTATCTACAATCAGACCAATTGGCTCACTCGGATGCAAAATTTCGAGTTCATCGGTGTTAACAGTGCCGCACAACAGTTGCGTAATCGACTCGGTCAAGGGATTGCTTCGGGTAATGGTCAATTCTTACGGTTATCATTGGCTGAAAAGAACACTTGGGGCCACAGTCTGTTAGAGGATTTGGAATATACGTTGCGGACCTGGTTGTTAGGCGGTCGAGTTAATTTTACGCATACGATCGTTGTTCAACAGGAAGGTATTACCAAGTTACGGCCGTTCTTTAAACAGCGGATTCGCTGGTGTCAGGGCGCACTTCAATGTATTCGTTATTTACCTGCATTATGGCGGTCGAGATACGTGAATAAATTTCAGAAAATTGATACGACTTTTTGGGTATTAACGCCGATTACTGGGTGTATCTTACCCATCACCAACCTGATTGCGTTGTTGACGTTAATTATCGAGAGTATTCGTGGCTTTAGAACCGGATGGCACCACTTAGCGTTGATCACCATTATTATGGTGGCGCTGTTTGCTTGTCTCTACTTAGCGCTGATTTTTCAACGTAATGCGATGTCTGAACGCAAAAGTCCAGCACTTTGGCGGGCGTTTTTGGAAGGCATCGGTTTTCAAGGGTACTTACTCATTATTGCGTTGACACCGTATGCCGCCGTTTTTCGTCAATTAACTGGGAAAACGGGTTGGGTTAAAACGGCTCATGGTCCAGGCCAGCTGCATGTTAAATAAGGATAGTAGGGGGCTTATCCATGCTTAAACGAATTGTTTTAAGAACTGGCCAGGGACTAACCTTAGTTGTGGCCGGATTACTGTTAATTTGGATGATGATCGAGACTTGGTACGGGAGTATTCAGTCACAATTTTTGAAACCTAGTGCGATCTGGCCGGCGGTGCTATTCACGGTGTTACTGATTGGCTTTATCGTCGCGCTAACGTTCTTCTTGAGCCGATATAAGACCAGTACCAGTTGGTTGATCGGGACGTTTATCGTCTTAACGCTGCTGAAATTTCCACTGACTGCGCTGGTTAAGATTGTGCCGACCTCTGATTTTTGGAGTTACCAGGAGTTAGCAGCGTTGAGTACTGACGGGATGACTTGGCACGCGATGATGCAGCATGGTTTTTTAGGACTTTATTTGATTTTTCCACATGCGTTGAACGTTGCCAACTTTTTTAGCCTTGGCAATACCTTTTTAGGCACTAACTTTTTTGCAAATCAGTTCATTAATATCAGTGCGACCTTCTTGGATATGTTGTTACTCTATTGGCTAGGTACGCGGTGGTTGAACCGAAAAATGGGGATTTTGGCGGCTTTAATCTTCTATTCCATTCCAGCCTATTGGATCTACAGTACGTTGTTAGATGGCGCGGAACCTCTGATGCTTACGATGTGGTTACTAGCCATGCTAGCCTTAACGAATGTGTTAAAACCATTGCCAACGGCCGGCCGCAATGATCAGTGGGTCAACCTTGCAATTGGTGGTGTCGCAACGTTAGCGGCTTATATGTTGCGGCCGACGATCTTAGTTTGGCCGATAGCATTAATCATCATGCTAATTGCGTTAGCGTTGCAGGTTCATCCAAAACAGTCGCAGCCATTCCACAAATTAGGTTACTTTATTGGGCTGATATTAGTCTTAATGCTCAGTACGCCGTTGCTCTATAACTGGATGTATGGAATCAATCTTTCAGACTCGGATGGTGTGGACTACAGTTTAGCGACGGGGACGGATGCCAAAACGGATGGTCAGTACAGTGTTCCAATTAGTGATCACGTTATCCATGAGTTACGAAGCAGTAAATCTTTAACTAAGGCTTATCCAAAAGTAGCTTCAAGCCTGGATAAGACGACGCAACATAATCTGCAAGCCATGATTCCATCTGGAAAGTTACCGGGCTTTGTTAACACGAAGATGCGTATTCTAATGTCCGAAGATTATGGCTTTGACTGGACAGTCTACAACCTCAGTCACAGTCGGGCGCTACGGCAGAGTAATGATCGCTGGTATAATCAACGGACCGTGTTATTACTGCTATCCTTTGGCTACTTTGACGTACTACTAGTCTTGTCGTTTATCAGCATCTTGATTGCACTTGTCCGACTAATCGCTGGCCGGCAACGGTTAACGAACCATTTCTTCTACAACGCGCTACTATTAGATGGTCTGGTTATAGAAACCTTGCTATTCGAAGTGCAAGGGCGCTATCACATCATCTTTTACTTGCCATTGGTTGGACTTGTGGTGACGGGAGTTAATGCGACGCTGCCATGGATTAAGCGGAAGTTGAAGTTTAGTTCTAAATAAATAGGTTAGTCAGGAACATCAAAAAGGCAAAACCAATTACTGGCTTTGCCTTTTTGATGATCATATTACTTCTATATCTTATAAAATGTACGAATTATTTTAAGGCGTCTTCAAGTTTATATGCCTACAAGCCGGTCTGGGGATGTGTTTAGATTTTTAAATTCTGTAGTAAATGTTCACGTTGGGCAGGCGTGCGCTTCTCAACCTGAGCAAAATTATGCCATTTGAATTTAAAGAGTCGGGTCTTGATGAAGGTGCCCCGAAAGAGCATTTTGATGACTGGTGCGCCGAATAACCAACGGTAGGCCCAATTAGGGGTGCTCATGGTCGTGATGACATCAATTTTAGGATGTTTCACTAATTTCGTTTGCATTGATGCACCAGTGTATAAGCGATCTTTGGCATAGACTTTATCCAGAAAGCCCTTAGTCATCGCAGGCATTGCTTCCCACCAAATTGGGAACATGAAGATAATGCGGTCAGCAGCGAGCAGTCGGCGTTGATAATCTGCACACTGGTCATTGATCGGTTGTCCCCGGCGCCATTTGCTTAGATCACTAGCTGTCATGACCGGATCAAAGTGGTCGGCATGTAAGTCAATAAGGTCAACGGTTTCGCCGTTAGCTTGGCACTTTTCCTTAGTTGCTTTCAATAGTGCGGCAAGAAAAGAACGATGGTGAGGGACGTTGTCACAGGCGCTTGCAGTGTATGGGTGGTCAAAAATAATAACAGTTAACATGGTTAAAACCTCTTTCATATCTAAGTTTTAACTTAGTATAGCGAGGTTGAACTGGAAGCACCTTAACAAATGTTAAGTCAGCCGTTTTAAAATGCGACTCAGGGAGACCGGGGTTATTCCCAAGTATGACGCAATATCTTGTTTAGGAACTCGCTCGAATAATTCAGGTTCATTGGTTAGAATACTCTGGACACGTTGTTCGGGATTATCCTTGATGCGCACGAGAAAATAAGACATATAGTCAATGAAGCGAGTGCTGAGCTGAGACATAATCACTTGATCAAGCTGGGGATAGCGTTGGCGTAGTTGCAACAGATCATCAGCTGCTAAAGTCATTAGTTCGGAAGGCGCAAACGTTACAAGTGAAAGTGAACTAGGTTGTTGAGTAATCAAGCTCTGGTAAGCTGCCACCATTTGATTTTCAAAGAAGAATTGGACACTGATATCGCGGCCATCATCGTTGTACCAGAGGCGCAGGGCGCCCGTATTGATAAAATAAACAGTATCGGCTACGTCACCAGCTTGAACCAGTGTTTTACCGGCTGGAACTTGTTGGGGGTGGAAATAGGGTGCTAAGTCATCCCAAGAAAGGCCGGTTTTTGTTAATAGTTGTTTAAAGTAAGAATTCATCTGGATTACACCACCGTTTACCTAACAATAGCGTAGATGTTATTTGTAATGCAAGTTATTATGTTTTCTGGAGTAATAGTTATGACGGATGTTTTGATTGGATGATTTCAAAAAATAAAGTCTGATGGTACTGTCTAAATTGATATAGGGTAGACCAAAAAGGCAAGACTTATGTACGAGTCTTGCCTTTTGACATTAAAATTATTTTTCATCCTTTGCGAAACGGACAAATTGTTTCAATGCGCCTTCAATCCACATTCTGACTGCGGGTTCGGGTATTTGTAGTTCTTCATAGTCAGTAGGTGAGAGCACGTAACGAACAGCACTTTCTTCACCATTAGCATGCTTTTCGACCCACTTAGGTTCAATAATTAATTGAACGCCCATGGCAACTAAGTCGGCGCCGGCATCTAAGGCTTCAGTGACTTGTTGGGCATTACGAACCCCACCAACGGTAATCAGGGCAACGTTCTCAGGTAGGGATTCTCTGAACATTGTAACTAAGGGGCGCTTAACATCCTTATCCACAAATGGGGTGCCAACAGCGCTGAATTGTGAAAGGTGGATATAATCTAACAAGCCGTCTTCGGTCAACTTTTGTGCTAGCTCAATGGCTTCGTTGTAGTGATAACCATTTTCATAAGTTTCTTCTGGACTCATTCGGTAACCGATAATAAAGTCATCCGATGCGTATTCAGCAACAACTTCAGCAATTTTTTTGATCAAGGCAACGGGGAATGCAAAT
Organism: Lactiplantibacillus herbarum; assembly: GCF_001039045.1. Lineage (GTDB taxonomy): Bacteria > Bacillota > Bacilli > Lactobacillales > Lactobacillaceae > Lactiplantibacillus > Lactiplantibacillus herbarum. The sequence continues at coordinate 95,579 of NZ_LFEE01000037.1, read as the reverse complement.
TTATTTTCCCATTTGTCGGTACGGTGGTTTGCTTGCCGTGAGAAAAATTGTTGTGGTAAGAAGCGGTTGGCACCATGAATTTCAACACCACTGAAACCAGCGCGAATCGCCCGGCGAACGGCTTGACCATAGTCATCAATCGTTTGTTCAACTTCGAGAGCCGTTAACTCACGGGGTAACTCACCACCATTAGGATCTTGGATTGCTGAAGGAGCTACTGGCTGTGAATCATCCAATAGTTGGTGATTAGTTAAACGCCCGGCGTGGTGCAATTGCAAGACGGCTTTAGCACCATTGTTGGTAATTGCGTGGGCGATTTTAGATAGGCTAGGAATTAGCTCATCATTTGAAATGCTGATTTGGCCGGGGAAACCTTTACCTAAGTTATTCACGTAGGCCGTTTCGACAACAATCATGCCAGGACCGCCAGAGCGGAGTGCGTAGTAATCAACTTCGTCTTTTGAGATGTGACCATCATAGAAAGATGAATCTAGTGTCGTTGGTGCCATGGCAATTCGGTTTCGTAAAGTTGCTCCATGTTTCAGGGTCAGGGGTTCTAAAAATTTATAAGTCATCATAAACTTCCTTTTCTTTTTAAGTTATCGCTATCTGTAATAACTATTTAAAACCTTCGCCTTAACTATAGGGCAAGCTTTTTTTGAAATTAATTTTAGTTTGAGTGAAAAAATTATTGAACGGGTGTGATTTTAACGGTGGCTGCGGCCACTTTATCACTCGTCATAAGTTCAATCACGGAATCATATTTATTTTTGTATGCTTGATCAATCGCAAGCCGTGTCTGATTATCATGTGGGAAGGTCAGCAGCACGTCTTTTTCGATTTTACCGATTGTGATGTGGCCTTTTTGTTCCAGTAGGGCAGCTTTGTACCATTTAGAGTCAACGCCGCTAGCACCGCGAGCGTAAAAATCACCGTTGGCACTCACACCCCAAATATAGGTAGGCTTATGCATGATTCCTTGGTCATCACGGATGGAAATAAATAAAGACTCTTCGTGATCAATTATGTTTAGTTCTTCTGGTGTCCAGTTCATATTATTGTTCCTCCGTTGTCTTTAGTATATTATTTTCTAGCTTCACCATATGAGTGTCATAGTTATCGATTTTATATTGTAAATGCGCTAGCGTAGCGTTTAATTCAGCGACGGTCCCTTCAATTTCCTCTTTAGTTTCTTTGAGTAAGTTGATGCGAGCTGGAATTTTACTTTCGCCTTGTGCGACTAACTGGACGTAATCAATAATGGTTTCAACGTGCACACCTGCATGTCGCAAGTCACGACTAAGATCTAACCATTGAATCTCTAAATCATTAAATATGCGGTTGCCATTTTTATCTCGAGGAATAGCTGGAATGACGCCAATTCTTTCATAATATCTAATCGTATTAGGGGTTAATCCTGTCAGTTTGGATGCTTCTTTAATATTCATTTTAATTTTCCACCTTTCTTATAAGTATAATTGAACACCTTCGCCTTAACTATAAGTCAAGCTTTGAGATCTTAGCTACTGAAAAACAAGATTTTTTAGTCTGAAGATTAGCAAGACCGTATTAATAAAGCGTATCTTGAAAATGGCCTGAGGTAAAAAGTATTAATCTAAAAAACAGGACTGGAATATCAGTGATTTTGATATTCTAGTCCTATTTTTTGACAAATTTACCATAAATTTATTTTTATAACGGCGGGCATAAAAGCATAGATAGTCTCCGCAATTTTCTCAGGTGTTGTTGGCGTATCTTGTTCAATCCAGTCGCGCATTAGTTGCATATAGCCGGCAACGAAGAAGCGACTGGCCTGTTCTTCTTGGTCAGTGAGGGTTGTTTTTTGAGCACGGTATTTAACACCGTCAGTGACGTTTACAAGTGAATCGGCGAACCAGAATTCATTAAAAGAGTTTTGACCGGTGGATTTAAAAGCTGTTAAAAAATAATTGCGATTTTGCTGCATGAAGGTCGCACCACTAGTTAACATGGTTACCCAAGGCGCATCGTGGATGTTTTCCATGTGTTTTTTGGTTTCATCGCGAAAGTAGGCGTTCATAACGTCGTATTTATCCGTGAAATGTGCATAGAACGTGCCACGGCTAAAGTCGGCATTATCGATAATATTTTGAACGGTGATGGTATTAATTTCTTTTTGTTGCAATAGTTGGCTCATGCTACTGATCATACGTTGTCGACTACTCATTTATCACACTTCCTTACTGGACAATATTGCGATTTTATTCAATTTTGAACAGATTACTGATGCTGTTTATTTAAATTATTTACGCTGATGCTAGGATAACTTTAGAAGGTACTGCCATAGGTTAAGATTACAAAAATTATTGGTAGTAGTTAAAATTTTCTTGCATGAGGAGCGGGTTTGTTTGTTATGGATTAGTCTTATTCCAATGTTGATGGGTGGCAAAATTGCGGCTCAATCTGCAATCAATACTAAGTTGAAAAATGAAGTGGGATCGCCTTTCTTAGCGTCGACAATCTCATTTTTTGTTGGAACCATTTTCTTATCTGTGCTACTAGCGTTTATGAGACCGACGATAAGCCTATCAGCAACGCTGATTGTGAATAATCCTTGGTGGGTCTGGATTGGCGGTTTTACGAGCGCTTTTGCATTGACGGCCAACGTATTATTGTTTACTCACTTAGGTAGTGTCCAAACTTCGGTGTTACCGATTGTTGGTCAAATAATCATGAGTGTCATCATCGATCAGTTCGGCTTGTTTCAATCACCACAGACAAGTCTGAATCCAGTAAAAATCATTGGTCTCCTAATTCTACTACTTGGGGCACTATTTAGTGCAAATATTGGCATTAAGCGATCACCGCTCGAACACACAGAAAAAGGCCCGCTAATAACTGGTCTTGGCAACTGATAGGGCTGATTGCTGGGGCACTTTTAGCCATTCAAGCAGCGGTCAATGGTCGGTTTAGGGCATGTGCTTAATTCTTCACCTTTAACGGCATGGGTGACGTGTTTAGTCGCATTTGCTAGTCTGCTTGTTGTAGATTTGGTATTAGAGGTCTCAATTGTCAAAGGGATTAGGAGTGCTACACACGTAACATCTAAAAATTGGTGGTGTGGATTGGCGGGCTGTTAGGTAGTTCATACGTGATGCTAAGTGCGCAATTAGTACCAGTGATTGGTACTGAAAAGGTAATCATCATTGCCTTGTTTGGCCAGCTATTGGTCAGTGCTTTAATTGATGATTTTGGTTGGCTTTCGGCAGTCAAGAAGCCTATATCTAGGTTACAAATTTGGGGATTGATACTCATGTTGATTGCGATTATTGTAATTAATTTATATTAAAAATCATAATGTGTAATGAATTGATTGTTAAAATTGGTAATCATCAGGGAAATATGGTTATTATTAAAATAACAAATAACAAATAACAAATAACTGATTACTAAGCCTTAGAGGAGATCAAATATGAAAACAACTGTCTTTGTTAAACCTGGTCAAGTAGCGATTGAAAATATAGATAAACCAACCATTCAAGCACCCGATGACGTGATTATTCACGTTGTGCGGACCTGTGTCTGTGGTTCTGACCTGTGGGCTTATCGTGATTTGGAAGCCAAAGCGAACCATTCTGACAACTCAGGACATGAAGCTATTGGGATTGTCGAAGCCGTGGGTACGGATATTACAACGGTGGTACCAGGGGACTTTGTGATTGCCCCCTTTACCCATGGTTGTGGGCATTGTGCGGCTTGTTTGGCTGGTTTCGATGGTGATTGTCAAAATCATCAAGATAACTTCAGCAACGGCGTTCAAGCAGAATACATCCGTTTTCAACATGGCGAGTGGGCGTTAATTAAAATCCCTGGTCAACCTGCTGATTATAGTGATGAGATGTTGAACTCACTCTTGAGTCTGGCAGATGTAATGGCTACGGGTTACCACGCTGCTCGGGTCGCTAACGTCAAACGGGGCGATACCGTTGTTGTGGTTGGTGATGGCGCTGTTGGACTGTGTGGTGTGATCGCGGCTAAGATGCGTGGTGCTAAACAGATTATTGCCATGAGTCGTCATGAAGATCGGCAACAACTAGCGATTGAATTCGGCGCCACTGACATTGTTGCTGAACGTGGTGATGAAGCCATAGCGAAAGTCCGTGAATTAACGGCTGGCGCGGGAGCTGACGCAATCTTAGAATGTGTTGGTACTGAATTATCTAATGAAACGGCGATGAAGGTCGCTCGTCCAGGCGCAATCGTTGGTCGGGTAGGATTGCCACATCAGCCTAAGATGGACATGACTGCTTCATTCTACAACAACACAATTATCGCTGGTGGTCCAGCTTCTGTGACCACTTATGACAAACAGATCTTATTGAAGGCTGTCTTGGATGGGGATATTCATCCGGGAAAGGTGTTCACTAAGCAGTTCAAATTGGATGATATTGACGAAGCCTATCAAGCAATGGTCAACCGTGAAGTTATTAAGGCCTTGGTGTTAACAGACTAGCTAGATGTAGGCCAGATTCTTAAATTTAACAGATATTAAAAAAACGGGTCACTAGTCCTTATGAAGGTAAGGATTAGTGATCCGTTTTAGTGTCGCAGTAGCATGGTTATTTGTTACTTGCAACTTTTAACAATTGTAGACTGGAACCGAGCAACATACTGACAGCCATCAGAACCATTGCGGTCATATCTTGATGAATGAGTGTTAGGATCAGGACTAAAGCGTTAAGTAGAAAGCTTCCCCAGACCCACCAGCGGCTAATCAAGTGTTAACCGTTCGATCTTACCGACTGCAATCGGTAGCGTAACGTGAGCGTCATAAGTGGCAACTTCACCAGCAACGGTAGCGGGAATTTTCAAGCTGTTAGCAACGCCATGGATGTAGATGACACGTTGGTCTAATGCTAATTCACTATCATTGAAGACTTGTTTGAATTGCGCGTCTAGTGTTTCTAAAGGTACGATCTTGGTATAGCTGAAGTGACCGTTAGCATCCGCAATGGGATACTCGTCATTTGGAATATCCATTGTTTCTGGTGTGTCGTTGAACGGTACCATCGTTGTCCCTGAGACGGGTTCTGTTTCAGGTAAGTCAACAAAGCCGTCGTGATTAGTATCTTGGGCCATAGTTGCGATCGCTGCGGGGCGACCGTCTGGGAATCCGTGGAAATGTTCCCAATGTTGCTGGTTAGCTGGGGTATCGAACATTTCAATGGTAACAACTAGTTGGTTGCCATTGACGACGAATAGGGCTTGACCGTGAGCGGAAGTGCCAATTGCCTCGGCGTTTAAGGGAACGATGTTTGCTTGATAGATTTTCATAATAAGTGCCTCCAGATTTCTTTTTGATGAACTTAGTATATACTGGAGTTACTGAATTAAAATTGATATATATCAAGAAATGGAGAAAAAGGATGTCACATTCTGCTTTTACTTGCGTGCGGTCGGCAGCGATCTTTCAAGGCTTGCCCGATGCGGATATTGAAACTTTAACTACGATCTCGACACATCAACAGCTTTATCCGAAGGGGACGATTCTGTATGCGCCAACGACGCTATTAGATCAAATGCTGATTGTTGACTCTGGCCGTGTGAAGGTCTATCAGTTGAATGAGAACGGTAAAGAGAAGATTCTCTACATGCTGCGGCCCGGTGCCATCGACAGTGAAGCCGCGCTATTTGCTCAACGGCCACATTATAACTACGCTGAAACGGTTGAGGATACCCGGATTTGTTCAATCAGTAGCCAGGACTTTCAACAATTATTACATCAAGTACCGGCGTTAGCGTTTAACTTGTTGAATATTTTAGGTGATCGGTTGACGGCCTTGGAATCAATGAGTGCTTTGACCAGTAATGTGGGATCGAAGCAACGGTTACTGATGTATTTGCAACAGCTGGGTCAGGAACGGGGCGCTGATACCTTTGAATTACCAGTGAAAAAGAAAGAATTAGCGAGCTTTTTAGGTATTACGCCGGAGACTTTGAGCCGGCAATTCAAGCTGTTAGCGGCAGACAAGATGATTGAAGTGAATGGAAAAACAATCAGGCTTAGTGATTGACGTAAATACGGTTAACTCTTGGAATGAGAGTTAACCGTATTTTTCGTCTGCTACGATAAATTTTGAGTATCTGGTTGTTTTCACGGATACTAGAATCGGTGTGTCATCAGGTAGTCCGTTTGCCGGTCATCACCCATATAAAAGTCGTGCTGACTGAAACGTTCGAAGCCCCATTTGTGGTAGAACTTCTGAGCAGGCTCATTATGTTCCCAAACGCCTAACCAGACCTGAGTTTTGCCAGCTGTTTGTGCGGTATCTAAGGCTAGTTGCATGAGTTGGCTGCCGAGTCCGTGGTATTTGAAATTTGGATGAATATACAGGCGTTCAACTTCTAGGGCTAGTGGATCAACATCTTCCGTTTGAGCTTGGTTGATGTTGAGCTTAATATAGCCGGCGAGTTGCTGGTCCTTATTTAATAGTAGAAATTGTGTATCTGATGTTTGAAGTTCGCGCGTTATTTTAGGTAGATTATAGGCATCCTCTAAGTAAGCTTGCATATTTTCGGTGGTATTGAATTCGTCAAAAGTATCACGATAGGCGGTAATACTTAAGTCTTGTAACGCTTCTGCGTCAGCGACGGTTGCAACTTTAATTTCAGTAGTCATATGTTATTAAGCTTCTTTCATTAATGTGGGTAGGGACGAGTCTGTCCCTTTTTGACTTGTTCAAAATCAGCCGTTACACGATTGCTGACTTTGGCTAAAAAGGCTGCTAGTTCGGTGGCTTCACTAGGTGTTAAGTCGGTCAAGGCAACTTGATTCGAGTACGTATTTTCGCGTTGAATGTGCGGGTACACTTGGGCACCTTGCTCGGTAAGATAGAGTTCCTTATTTTTTCGGTTATTGGTCGCTGATTGTTTACGGACAAAACCTTGGTTGACTAGTTTCTGAACGGCCCGGGCCGCAGTTGTCCGGTCTACTGTTAATAGATTAGCTAGATGATCGGTAATGATGCCGGGGTGTTCATAAATGCGGACTAGGTATAAGTACTGGCCCTTGGTTAAGTCGTACTGTTTGAATTCAATATTACTAATTGAATCTAGGGCTCGAGCAATGGTGCCGATCGAACGTAGAATTTCGGGCATGGATAAAAACCTCCTACTGATTAACTAGTTGCTAGCATAAAACTAATTTGCTGTAATTGCAACAAAAAATATGGGCTATGTTGAGGTAGTACAAGCTACGTTAATTGTTCGACTGGATTAATTCGATCAAGCCTCTGACCAAGTTGTTTTATAGTTAGCCATTTTAAATTCTAGAAATGATTTAAAGTTTGCTTTTGATATTTTATAATTTATAGGGACTAGTAATCAAAGGTGATTAAATAAGTTGCTTAAAAATGACGATCAGTTAGTCTTAATACGCAACAGATCGTTATTTTGCTGTCTTATAGCGGTGATATTTTTCATGAGAGAACACTTGTTACACAACAAGGAACACTTTGATTCTTAGTATGTTGTCGTTGCGATCTTTTTTACGCTAAAGTTCAACGAGATGGATTCTGCTTAATGAGGTCAAGATCGGTAGAGTTCAGTGAAATCAACATTCTCATCGATTATGTTGCCGCATCGTTGAGTTGGAGTGTGAAGAAGTTCAACTGAATAGTCTTTGACGACAACCGGTCAAAAACAGAATCGAAGATGGTATGGTAACCTTCAATTTATTTACTTTTGATAGACAGTATAAAGCACGATTGTTAAGTGATTACTAACATTAATTTTAATAATATTAACATGAAGCTAATTTAATATTTGAATGTGAATGAAAATTGTAAGCCGTTTTTACATTGTTATCAACTTGAAATAATGTATGATAATTGATGTTAAGAGATGTTAGAATACAAGATATTGAGAGGAGTGATGAGTATGCAACGATGGTACCGGGGCGGCCTAGGACTGGCATTTGCAATAGGTGTGATTGGCTACCTGGAACCGCAAACAATTATTCGAGCGGCACCCCAATCGCAAGCAAGAATTGAGCAAGCGATGTCGTCGACTACTAGTGTGTTTTCTGAAAAAAGCTTGGTATCGCAAAGTGCAACTAGTAGTCAAACAGGACAAGGATTACCTGATTCTCAAATGGGTGAGAAAGTGGGAAAGCACTCTAATTCAGAATCAGTCAGTGATAGTAGTTACAGTACAACGCTGGAAAAGAATGATAACGAGCCACATTCTAAAACGGCTATTACGCGAGCAACAAGGGCAGTAGAGATGATCAACGGCACTGTTAAGATGACGTTGGATGCAGACGGGGTATTACATTTAAGTGGTGGTTCGTTTGGGAGTTCAGTCGGAGATGATACTGGGGGCTGGATTGCTAAAACACTGACAGATAACGGCTATAGTCCGACCAATGTTTTAAAAATTGTGATTGATGGGCGAATTACGACCGGTAATGTTAGCAGCTATAATTACTTATTTGCAGGGTTAACCAACTTAACGAATGTTGATGGGTTAGCTAACCTGGATCTTTCTAATGTAACCAGCTTGGAATATTTATTCAATGGGGATAGTCAACTGCAACAAATTGATTTTGGGCAGCAAGACTTTTCCAAAGTGCAGAGTTTCAAAGGAATGTTCAATCAATGCTCGTCGTTAACCAATATTGCTGGTATTAGTCAGTGGAAGACCACGAGTGTAACGGATATCTCGCAAATGTTTAAGGGGTGTTCACAATTAGTGGCGCTGGACCTAAATGGTTGGGATGTTAGTCAAGTTACAAAGATGGTAGCAACATTTAATGGCTGTTCTAAGTTAGTCACATTAAATGTCACCGATTGGAATACTAGTTCGTTGATTACTTTAGAGGATACATTTAACGGTGCAAGTGCATTAACGGCGCTACCTGTTGGTAAATGGAATATAAGCAAAGTTGGGACCCTGATAAGAACGTTTGCCAATTGTTCTTCGTTGACTTCGGTGGATGTTGCTAATTGGGATACGAGTCGAGTGATGGTCATGTCGGCGACGTTTAAGGGGATGACCAAGGTAAAATCGTTACCAATTGATAAGTGGCAAACGGGTCGGGTCCATAATATGCAACTCATCTTCTATGAAGACGCAGATTTAGAAAATATAAATGTTGCTAATTGGGATACGAGTCAAGTTAATGGGTTAGATTTTGCTTTTGCAGGCCTTGACGTTACCACATTACCAATTGCTAATTGGAATACGAGTAACCTTGGAACGATGCGAAATATTTTTTATAAGTCGTCGAAGTTAACGACATTGCCAATTGGTAATTGGGATGTTAGCAGTCTTATCGATATGAATTCAGCATTCGGTGATTGTAGTGGGCTAACGACATTGCCGATAGCTAAGTGGAATACCAAAAATGTTCAAAATATGGCCTTCGCTTTTTCAGGAATGAGTAGTATCACGACGTTACCAATTGATAATTGGCAGACGGGACAGGTCACGACAATGGAGGGGACCTTTAAACAGGTCAATAAAATGGCTAATCTTCCAATTGGTAATTGGGATACGAGCCAAGTGACTAATTTTTCACAAGTGTTCTCTAGTAATCCGCAATTAACGAATTTGCCAATAGATAACTTGAATACCAGCTCGGCAACAAATATCTCACAGATGTTTGCAGGAGATTCGGGATTCAAGGAGTTAAATCTTGGTGCCTGGAATACGGCTAAAGTAACTAACTTCAATGCTGTATTTGAGGATACCAATTTGGAAAAACTAGACTTGTCGGGTTGGAATACCGGTAGTGCCCAAAGTTACACTGATACTTTTAGTGGAAAGTTGCCACCTAAACGACTTTTGTTAGGAAAAAGCTTTAATTTCTTTAATAGTACTAACTGGACATTACCAGATCCTAGTAAGGAATCACCATACATTGGAAGATGGCGTAGTCTAAACGATGATAAGGTTTATACGTCGACTGATCTGATGACTAAATATGATGGCAAGACCATCGTTGGTGAGTTTGAATGGGCTACGGGCAAAACAATTACGGTGAAGCACGTAGATGCTAATGGAAAGACCTTGGCTGCGGACACTAAAATTTCGGGTGCAACTGGCGAAGCTTACCATGTTAAGCCAATCGAGATTGAGGGTTATCAACCTGATCAACCAGATGGCATTCAGGGGAACTTTACGGACAAAGATGAAACAGTTACGTTAGTGTACAGCTCTGGAAACTTAGAGTTCGTTTCAGCACCGAAAACAATAGATTTTGGTCACAATCCAATTACTGGTAAATCAGAAAATTATGGTGCTGCATATGACACTGGGCTAGTTATTCAGGATAATCGGCCGATTGGTTCGACGTGGTCATTAACTGCAACGCTTGCAGATGGAGGGTTTAAGGGCGAGAAGTCAGCGCAACCATTAGCAGCAATTCTCGGCTATAAAGACCAACAAACGGGTAGCGAATCGACGCTAGTTCCGGGAGTTGCCAATCCAATTGTTGAGAGTCATCAAACAGTCTCTAGTCAGAGTGTTAACGTGCTTGGGTCGTCCACGGCGCTCGGCGCGCTATATTTAAAGGTACCAACTGATCGTGCTTTAACGGATACGTACCAAGCTACAATAACTTGGACGATTAACCAAGCTGTGTCTAATCAGTAATAAAAAGTAAGATCTATTAAATATAATATTTATAATTCTGATTTAGTTATTATCCGAAAAGTTAGTTAGGCATTTTTACAATAAGCTGGAATCATTTTGTGGTTAACTGCAGTTGAAATTATAGGCTTGGTTTTTCACTCTACAATGACGATATAAAAAAGGAGTGGTGTTGGTGAAGCGCTATGGATTCATCATGATTGTCATCAGTACCTTACTTTGGTGGGGGTGGTTGTCAACACCGATCGTCGGTGTGGCTAGTACAGCTGACAGTCCGGCGACTATCCGGTTTGATGGTAAGACTGAGCCATCAAATCAAGGTGCTGGCAATAAGCAGATACATGTTACTGAAACATCAAAATCCAGTAGTACAGTTACCCCTGAGTCAGATAATAAGCAGTCCGTACAGCATCAAGGTTTTGGCTGGTTACCACAAACCAGTGAACAATGGTGGTTAGGGGCTTTCATAGGTGGTATTGGACTACTGGTGATCTTAATTAGTTGGCAATTAATTATTTACTTAAAAAAAAGGAGTTCATTATTATGAAAAAAACATTATTAGGTCTTTTATTCTCAGCAGCATTGATTGCAACATCAGGGTTAACGGCAAGTGCGGCGGATGCTACACCTCAAACATCAAACGGAACAGTTGGTTTTGAAGGGGGCTCGATCACCATTGATAACGGTGATACCAACTTATCAAGTGCTAGTCTGGACTTTGGGACGAATAAGATTCAAGCAGCTAATACAGATGATAACTACGATAACACGAATAAATCGGCTGCGGTTTCCGTGGTAGATTTACGAGGAACGGCTGCTGGTTGGGATTTGCGCGTTAAACAAAATGATGTCTTTAAGAATGATAAGGCCGTAGCTAATAAAGAATTAACGGGTGCAATCTTGACGTTGAATGGGGTCTTGGATGCTAATGCTTCGACAACTGCTGCAGATGCAACTGTTAATACGGGTGTTTCTTTAGACACGGTCAATAGCGATAAGTCTCTGATGGCCGCAACTACGGGTAAGGGTAATGGTAAAAACGTGGCTGATATTACGAAGTCACAATTAATGGTACCAAAGACAACGGCGCGGGCTGAAGGCAGTTACAGTACGACTCTAACTTGGAGTTTAAACGCGACACCAGCCAATAGCTAATAGATACTGATCGGAAAAATAAGGGACAGCACTAGTTAATGTCATTTTTCCGAATCAGGATCAGGGGGAGAAATGATGTTAACGAAAAAATGGTGGCAGTTAGGGATTGTATTGTTGATTGGATTAGCTAGTCTCAGTTGGGGATATTCTGGCTCGGCCAATACGGTTGGTTTTGAAGTTGCACCGGTGGCGTCAAAGTATCAAGTAGACAAGTCTGTTTCATACTATGATTTGAAGTTGAAGCCTGGTCAAACAACCACACTGAAGGTTAGGGTAACGAATACCAGCACGCAAGAAGTTACGGTGCATACGGGTATTGCACCGGCGACGACTAATCCTAATGGGGTCGTTGAGTATCAGGCGACGACTGCGGGCAAGAATATTGATTTACCGGCTAATGCTAGTCAATTAATTACGACAACCGATGACAAATTGACCTTAGCTAAAGGGACCAGCAAGATTGTAACGTTCGAAGTAAAGATGCCAGCTGATAAGTATGATGGGGTCGTGGTCGGTGGGTTGAGTTTCTTAAAAAAAGCGGCGAAACAGCAGAGTAAGAGCGCAATGGCAATTAAGAATCAATACGCGTACTCAGTTGCGGTCGTATTGCACGGAGACCACCCACTCACTAAGAATCACTTGAGTTTGGGTAAGATTGACGCAACTCAGAATAATGGCTATAACCAAATTAGTCTAGCTTTGCAAAATCGGACAGCAGCATTCTTAAACCAAGTTAAAACCGATGTTAAAATTTATCGACGTGGCGGCCACAAGGTGCTCTATAAGCAATCCAAGCAACATGGGCAGATAGCACCTAACTCAATTTATGACTTACCACTACGGGTTGAGCGGGATGCGCTAAAGCCAGGAAAGTATACGGCTAAGTTGGCTGTAACGTCGAAAAAGCAGCACTGGACATTTACGAAGGACTTTGAAATAACGAGTGATCGTGCGAAACAGTTAAATAAAACCGCAGTGATTGAACACCATGTCAATTGGTGGTTGTGGATCAGTCTGGGATTATTGATTGTCCTACTACTATTGATTGCTTGGTATATTCACCGTAAGCAACAAAGGATCAAACGTTTAGAAGAACAGCTTAAAGATAAACAGTAAGTTGCTATTATGAAAGTATCTGGATAAAACTGGATTTTTTCAAACTTGATCATAAAATGTACTTTATTCTAAAACAGAATAGAGTACATTTTTTTATTCTTAGATAAAGCACCTAATTTTGTGGCCTGTGATATTGAAAATTAGATTCGTGTAGAATATTAATCTTTAAATCAGCTAGGGTAGGGGGTATCAAGCTATAGTGAAATTATTTAAAGCAAATTATTTTATTGAAAATAAGCCTTGCCTTGAAGTTACTGCAAGGGTCTAAACTAAGTTTTGTTGTCGAGGCATGATGCCTTGAAAGTCTAAATCAGGGAATGGAAGTAAGAATAATGACAAAACAAACATGGTTAATTACAGGTGTTAGCAGTGGCTTTGGTCGTTCATTAACGACACAATTATTAGCACAAGGTCAAACGGTAATTGGGACAGTTCGAAATACGGCTAAAGTTCAAGATATAGTTGAACAATATCCTGATACGTTCATTTCTGAAACACTTGATGTGATGGATGTGCCAGCCATTCATAAGTTGGTCGATAAGATTGCCAAAGAACACACGATTGATGTTCTCGTTAATAATGCTGGTTACGGTTTGTTTGGGGCTGCGGAAGAATTGAGCGATAAGGAAGTCGATAAGATTATTGCGACTGATTTAACGGGTTCGATTCAAATGATTCGCTCGATCCTACCTTATATGCGTGAACAACAACACGGCCGTATCATTCAGATTTCATCATACGGTGGTCAAGTTGCTTATCCTGGTAACTCCATGTATCACGCGGCTAAGTTTGGAATTGAAGGATTCTGTGAATCTGTTGCGCAAGAAGTTGCTGCTTTTAATATTGGTGTAACCATCGTTGAACCCGGTGGCGCGCGGACAGAATTCCGTTATGGGAGTGCTCGGGTAGCTGACTTAATGCCTGCTTATGATGGTCCAGCACATGCCTTTATGAAGATGCTTGATCCTGCCAACGGCTTAGCCCCTGGTGATCCAGAACGGATGGCTGCCCGGATTATCGAAAGTGCAGTTCAAACGCCAGCACCATTACACATGGTTTTAGGTTCTGAAGCTTTAAAGAACACGATTCAACGATTAGAAGAACGGGTTGCTGAATACAAAGGTGAAACAGAATTAGCCGCTTCGACTGATTTTTCGGCTGATGAACAATAAATGAAACGAAATTCTGAAAAATCAGAATTTCGTTTTTTTATTAATAGTCCTTGCCTTGCAGTAAGGACAAGGCTCTATACTAACTTCATAGTTGAGATTCAGCCTAGGAGGCTATTGAAATGACAAAATTAAATTTAACATTATTGAACCAAACATTTACCGCAACGTTAACTGAGAATCCAGTAGCACAAGCAGTTTTGGCACAATTACCCGTGACGTTAACAATCAATAGAAGTGGTGAAAATGAATATTATCAATCATTGCCAACCCCAATTCAGGCGACTGCACAAGGCACGAGTCAAGTGCAGGCCGGACATCTCTATTATTTTGCTGGTAGCAACGCGTTCTCGCTTAACTTTGCGGATAAAAACATTGCACCATATGAAGTGATTGAAATCGGCACCTTTGATGACGCTAACTTGATTGCTTCATTGGCACAAGGTCCACAATCAATGACGGTTGAACTTACAACCAAGTAAAAAAATTAAAAAAAGGCCTTGCCTTGAAGTTACTTGAAGGTCCTATGATAGATTCATCAACTGATAGAGCATACTATCAGCAATGGAAAAATAACTTAATTGAAGAAATGAATTGGAGGAATTACAGATGACAAACGTTTTAATTATTGGGGCTACCGGTACGGTTGGTAGCACGACTCGGAAATACTTCTTGGACAACACGGACGATCAATTGACACTGATGGCGCGTAACACTAAACGTTTAGGATCAATTGATGAATTACGCGAAAAAGTAGTAACGGGTAGTGTGACGGATGCGGCCGCGTTACAAACTGCTTTGACTGGTCAAGACGTGGTCTTTGCAGCACTAAGCGGTAACTTACGCCAAATGGCTCAAGCCTTAGTCGATGGTATGGATCAAGCAGGTGTGAAACGTTTATTGTTCATTACCTCAATGGGGATTTACGATGAAATTCCAGCTTCAGTCGGTGCCAGTGGTAACTTATCTAGCAACCCAGTTCTTCAAACCTATCGCGATGCGGCAGATGTGATTTCTTCCTCTGATCTAAATTACACGACAATTCGTCCGGGGTGGTTTGATAATGGCGGCGACACAGATTATCAAGTAACGCATCGTAACGAAGCGTTCGGTGGTCATGATGTGTCTGTCCGCAGTATTGCTGATTTAGTGATTAAATTAGCACACGATGATCAGTATGGCTCACGGGATAGTCTGGGAATTAACCGTAAATAAGAAAGGAAGTTACTGAGATGCCTAATAAAATTGCACAACAAAATCATGACGAGATGTTTCCTAACCATGTCTCAACATTAAAGCAGACAGATCCTGAGTTTATTGATGTATTCGATAACTTTGCTTTCGATGAAGTCTTACAACACAGTCACTTAGAAACGAAGCTCCGCATGAAAGTGACCTTAGCTTCATTGATTGCAATGCAGTGTTTAAATGAATACAAAGCAATGGTGACGGCCGCATTGAATGTCGGTGTGACGCCAGTTGAAATTAAAGAAATTGTCTACCAAGCAGTGCCATATGCGGGCTTAGGGAAAGTCTTTGATTTCTTAAACGGTACTAACGAGGTATTTAAAGAAAAAGGCATCGACTTACCATTGGCGCCACAGAGTACGACCACACCAGAGACACGCATGGATGACGGCTTAACAACCGTACGTCGGATCGTTGGGTCGGCAGTCGATGACATGTTGGCAACCGCTCCCGATAACCAAAAGCATTTTGCAACTTTCTTAGCTGACAACTGTTTTGGCGATTTCTATACTCGTAACGGGCTAGACGATGCGACACGTGAACTGTTAACATTTTCGATGTTGATTTCAATGGGTGGTGCCGATCCTCAGGTCAAAGGCCACATTGCTGCAAACCAAAATGTTGGTAACGATAAACAACGCTTAATTGACGTGATTACGGTCTTATTACCATTCATTGGTTACCCTCGAACGTTAACTGCGGTCAGCCTTGTAAATGAAGTTATGCCAGAAGCATAAGCACGCTAAGCCGTTTGTCTCAAAGTTAGTTCAATCTACTAAATATGTGTTATCAGTACATGACCTTTAAAGAAGAAAAATATCAGATGAAAAAGATGTTATGTTACTTCTAGGTACTGGTGAAATTGCTCGGCAGATGGGTTCAAATATGAAATTGATCTTTGCTGGCCATAACTTAGCACATGCCCAAGCAGCCACTAAGATCATGACTGATGCTGGTTTTGATGTTGACGCGGTTCAAGCTGTTTTAGACTTACTGTTTCGTTTTGCTATCTAATAATAAAGAATGATTTGTTTGGTATTTTGACTACTTCAATGAATCGCTTTGATTGAAGTTTGTCACCAGTATGGAAAGATGACCTGATTGTTGCTGTTGCCATGAAGGTTTTTAAACTTTATTTTGTTCATCAGTGATGAACATTCATCCAAATATACCGGTAAGTTGGCTTTAAACGGCCACCTTGTCGGTATTTTTTGTTCGTAGAATTGAGGCTCAATTACTACTATCTTTAAATACGCTACATTAATTACGCAACTTGTATCGTTTGTCTTTGATTGCTTGTAAAGCCTTTTTTGCGATGATACGGTACATATGTGCCATAAAATAATTAAGGAGCGTATACTACTATGAGAATGGATAACCAGTTTCAAATGAAATTTACGAACGGATTACCTCTGGAAAAGTCAATGTATCCAGGTTTAGATGAACATACCTATGTTTTAAAGGCAGGTAGCATTCAAAAAGAAGGCGTCAAGTCTTTACCTGTCGATGTACGAGTAGATCAAGACACACCGGTTCCGCTACGAGATGGGACCATTATTCGAGCAGATATTTATCGGCCAACTGCTGAAGGAAACTATCCAACCATCATGTGGTATGCACCTTATGGTAAACGTGGTAGTTTTTTGAATATGGATAATTTCAAACATCCGACTCGAATGGATGTCCCAACTGAATGGGAAGATGGTTTGAATTCTTTTGAGGCGCCTAATCCTTCTGATTGGGTCAAATATGGCTATGTGGTCGTCTCACCTGATCCACGTGGTGTCGGTTCATCTGAAGGAAATGCTTATGCCTGGGGATCACAACAGGCAAAAGACGAGTACGATGTAATTGAATGGATTGGGGGACAAAACTGGTCAAATGGTAAGGTCGGTTTAACTGGGACGTCATATTTAGCAATGTCTCAATACGCGGTCGCAGAGATTCAGCCACCACATCTTACGGCAATTGCACCTTGGGAAGGGGCATTCAATCCATATAAAGAATCCCTTGCTCGTGGTGGTGTTAGTGATACCTCATTTAATGCATCGCTATCGTCGGCAATTTTTACGAATAATCAGGTTGAAGATATGGCAACCCTTGGACAAGAGCATCCTTTCTATGATAGCTATTGGCAAGATAAAACACCTGATTTACGACAGGTGACGATCCCCGCCTATTTAGTCGGCTCTTGGACAAATGCGGTGCATAGTTCAGGCACCTATAAGGCTTATGAACAGTTGGCTTCAACTGAAAAATGGTTGCGGGTGCATCATACACACGAATGGAATGACTATTATAATCCTGATAACGTTGCTGATTTACGAAAGTTCTTTGACTATTACCTCAAAGGTGTAAATAATGGCTGGGAAAAGACTCCCAGAGTTCGCCTATCTATTCTCAATCCTGGACATGAGGATATTGTTAATCGTCCAGAAAAAAACTATCCACTGAGTGCTAAGAGTGCAGAAACCTTATATTTAGCTCAACAAGCGGATGATTTGGTTTTACAAAAAGATCCTCAGCAAACTAAGGCGAGCGTGGCCTATGATGTTGATCATAGTGAGGGAGTTACCTTTACCGTTAAGATGCCAGTAGCAACTGAGATTGTCGGTGAATTATCGCTTAAGCTGTACGTTGAGGCTGACGGTAATGATGATATGGACTTATTTGTCTTTGCTCGTAAACTGGATGCCAATGGTAAACCGTTAGAAACCAATGTCGTTACGGAACGTGCATATCCAGGGCCTAATGGTCGATTGCGAGTTTCACAACGTAAAATAGATGCAACTGAATCAAATAGTCATCACTTAGAATTAGCACAGGATGAAGCGAAAAAGTTAACGAATGGTGAAATTGTTGCTATAAATATCCCATTTTGGCCGTTTGGGATGCGATGGGAAGCGGGTGAAACACTAGCTTTAACGATCGGTTCGAAGGATAAAATTATTCGACCAGAGTTTCCACAATTACCACCGACACCAAATCTTAATCGTGGCCGTCATATTGTTCATTTCGGTGGCGAATTTGATGCCAAGTTAACTTTGCCAAAAACTAATTAAATATAGTCGTATTAAATAAAATACCAGGCTGTGAGAAAATTCTCATAACCTGGTTTTTTTGCTAATGACTAGTCTTTTGTGCTAAAAGAAAGGTATCCGACGCTTGGCGAACTTGTGCTAACAAAATTGCTGGTGATTCAGTTTTACCGCGTTTGATCCAAGTCTTTAAACCACCAACAACGACAGATGCGACAAAGCCGATAAAGTAGTCAGTGGAGATTGAATCGAGTTGTTTGTCAGGCAATAAAAAGTCTTTGAGATTTGTGAAGCTATTTTCAAAACCTGCCAGCAGAATATCGTCTCGATGAGAGTCAATCAGTGTTTCTAATAGGATAGTATTGTCGAGCCATTGTCGGACGAAAAAGTTCATGAGGGTATTTGAGTCAATATCCTTTTTAGTCCTTTGCTCAGCTATCATTGAAGCAAATAACTGGTCTGTTTGGTACATTAAAACATCACTTAGATTGTCAAACAGACGATAAAAGGTGGATCTACCAACACCTGATACTCGTTGAACATCAGTGATTGTGACGTTATCAAATTTTTTTGTTTGTAAGCAAGTCATTAAGCCATCAATAATTAATCTAGCTGAAGTATGCATCCGTTTATCGGATTTTATATGATACAAATGATATCACCTCTGTTTGACTTTTATGACACAATTGTATCATATTTTAGTAGGATATAAGTATGTGATTAAGCCCATTGACATAATGAAAAAGCCACTGAGATTACTCAGTGGCTTTTTGAACCGCGGTACAGGTTAGTTATAGCAGATCGGTTGATAAGTAATATTAGGCATTGTTTCGCCGTAGGGACAGCGCATAAAGCGGATTAGATTTTGATCAATTCAACAGTCGCGCGTCCTGTGACTGTTTCACCTTTATAAGTTCCAGTTACGTTAGCGCTACCCTCGTATTTAGCAAGCTTTTTCATGGCAGACATAATTTCTTGTTTTTCAATTGCGGGTTCAATATGCAACTTGGCGTCGAACGTTGGCATGACAAGATCCCAACGTGTTTGGTAAGATTGTCCAGATTCTTTAGAAGTCCAATTACGCGTGGCACTTTCGCTAAATGGTAGGGCATCGGTCGCGTGCTCTAGCGTCCCATCAGTATGCAAGACTGACATGAAACGTGGGGTATCGGTGTCGCCAACACTATCTAAAATGCTAATGATATCGCCGTTATCCAAATAGATAGCCATCCAAGACCACTCAGTTGTCAGCTTGAAATTTTGTTTTTGCCACTGACGATCGAACCAAGATACCGCATTATCACCATCAAGATGATAAGTATTTCCCTCAACTTGTAACGTACCAGTGGTTTTCATGTATGGAATCGAAAATTGATGAACAACCATACCAAATAAGTCGAATACGGCACTACCGCGAGTAAATACCGGATAATGTACCGCGGAAGCTTGGGTATCAATTTCAAAATCTGTTTCTTTCAACCAGATTTTCATATTATCCCATGTACCTGACATTTCACAATTAGGTGCTTTTATACTGAAGTGGTCAGTACTTGCATCGACCTGATCATCGCTATAAATATGGTCTCCAGAAACATAATAGTTAGTACTTTCATCGAGTACTGAAAAGCAGACTTGCCATTTTTTTGCAACACGAGGTATCGGTATTGGCATGTGCATTGCCATGATATGAAATAGGTAGTTTAGTTTATGACCATTTTCTTCAACTCGACCGATAACGAAGAATGAATCGACCGAGTAATCCGGTTTACGTGGCAGATCGTTATTTAGATTGACTTGTGGGACGACCCCCAGGCGTGGTGTTTTTGCGTTCTGGGTCATTAAGGCTGGATTGATATTTGGATATAACATGTTAACTCCTCCTTGCGTTTCTATGGAACTAATGTATCATTAGGTGTTGTGTGATACAACTGTTCCATATGATGTAATACGTTTTTAGAAATTTTGTTCCATAAGAAGGGGTAATATGTTTCATATAAAAAAAGATAAACGATCACAGGCGTCAGCTGCATTAGTCGTTTCAGGGTTATATCAATGTCTGGAAAGCAAACCATTTGAGAAGATTACGATTGCTGATATTCAAAAAGCTTCATCGGTAGGTAGGGCAACGTTTTATCGATTGTTTGATCGTTTGCCAGACGTTCTGTCATACGAGTGTGATAATGTGCTTTGTCAGTTCATCAAAAGCAATACGCTAGTAAATACTAGTGATCAGTTCATCGCATTCTTTACTAATTGGATGACGCATGATGTATTGTTAGAAACATTGATGACTAGTGGCAATAGTGAGTTACTGTACGTAGTCTTTAGAGAACATGCTGCAGAATTAGGAAAGTTGTTATCTCCAAAGGCTGAACTGTCACCTTATGAAACTGATTTTTTTATAAACATTGCGACGTCAGCACTGATTGGAGCTTTGGCGACTTGGATTAAGCACGATCGTCGAGAAACGCCGGATCAACTAACAACGATGATGCGCGTTACCCTTAGCACTGTTAACGAGTCACTGAACGGTTAAATAACGGTAGTCTAGTTTTTAGGTACTGGAAGGATGGCATTATGAGATTATTGAGAGTTGTCACACCTTTTAGCCGGTATAAACAGTGAGTAATTGCAGGAATAGATTGATTTTTAGTAAATTAAAATAGGGTTTAACTATTATATTCTGATAGCTAAGTCCTATTTTTATCGTATTTGTGATGTGCAGTCACGGTGTGTTTATGAAATAAAGCGTTTGCAATTCTGCGTATTCTCCGCTAGAGTAAATAATAGTAAACTTAAGACGGAGAGGGCTTTTGATATGTATAAAATGATTGTGTGTGATCTTGACGAAACTTTGATGAACGATGATGGAACGTTGTCTGCCAAAAATACGGCGGCGATTCAAGCAGCTAGTAAGCAGGGTGTTTACTTCGTACCGAACTCAGGTCGGAGCTATACTTCATTTCAGAACGACCTTGAAACGCTGCATCTGCGTGATCAAGCGCAACAGTATTCGATCTCTTATAATGGAGGGTTGATTACTGAGAATGCGGGTAACCGACCAATGGCTATTAATGCAATGGATTACGAGGTTGCCAAAAAGGTCTTTGCTGCGGGGGTAACTAATACCATCGCATCAACCCATATTTATACGCAGGACCAGCTCTATATCTATCACCCAATTGTCGATGACACGGCCTACTTGACTAATCGCGGCGTTGATTATACTGAAATGACCACGACTGATTTCAGTCAGTTTAAGGATCAAAACGTCATGAAGATTATTATGGCGCTACCAACGATGGATGAACGCAAGCAGATGCGTGCCGCGGTTGAAGCCGAAGTTGATCCTAGTCAGTTAGCCGTAACGTATTCATCTGACCGCTACGTTGAATTTAACCCTGCTGGTATCAATAAAGGGACTTCAGCTTTGCAATTAGGCAAGTTACTGAACATTACAGCGGATGAAATTATTGCAGTCGGTGATAATGGGAATGATTTGCCAATGCTAAACGTGGTTGGCTTACCAATCAGTGTTGCCAATGGGATTCCAGCGGTCAAAGAGACGGCCAAGTATGTGACTCAGGCCGATAATAATCATGATGCACTGGCTGAGATAATTAATAAATTTATTCTTTAATATTATTTGTCCAAACTGAGTAACCTCTGTTTGAATTCACTGTTTTACAAGTGGTATGATGGTAACTGAAAATATGTTAGCACGATATTTTTTTATTGATGCTACAAATCACCGAATGGGGGAACGCGCATGAGTGCGATTCACGACGATCTAGCTAAAGCGATTAAGAATAAAAATCTTGTTGAGATTTATTCCAAAGGAACTAACGAACAATTTGGTGTCGGCTACATCATTCAGCAGGATGAAAAATTCGTGCTGGTTAAAGCGGTTAATGTTGACGGTGAACTTGATGGGTTAGTTGTTTTTCGTAAGGCATCGTTAGCCCGGGTAATTAGTGACACGGACTACTTGAAGAGTATGACGACCATCATTACTTTAGCGCAACAACGTGGTTACTACGACGTTTGGAATACGGAACGATTAGTAGCGAAGTTCATGAAGAAGCAAGCTAAGCATTCATTACTGAAAACGTTATTGAAGTTAGCTTTCGAACACGATCAAGTGATTCAATTAGCTGGTCGGATCAAGAAGCATGGTGATAGTTATACCGGCTTTATTCATAGTGAACATAAAAAGTATGTCGAATTTAATTATGTGGACATGTTTGATTTGAAGCAACGTCCACAAATTGCGGTTCGTTATGCTGAAATTGACGAAGCTAGCTTCCATAGCTTTGAAACTTTCAATACGACTGCAGTTATCGAAAACTTCATGCCTGGAGATTTTCATTAAGAATGAATGATCACGGAACCTCAATTGTGAACGGGGGTTCCTTTTTTGTACGCTGAATTTTAAATAAGCTGTCGTTAAAGTTACTGATAAGCCTACCTTTACGTCGATGGTCGATGAGGACGAGCGATAGGTGAGAAAGCAACGTTTGGTTAAAGAATATTAAGTTTTTGCCGAGCAAATATACAAATGCCGCTTCTTTCGCTACAATAAGAGTATTGAACTATTTATGCGGGGAGGGGAGCCGTCATCGTTTATGTCTATTGGTATATTGCCGCTTTTGACCATTGGTACTCGGTCATGCTGGTCTTTATGCTACAAATTCTGATTAATCGTGAGTTACGGCAGCGTCGAGTTTACTTCAGTATCATTTTAATGGCGCTGGCGTTAACTGGAATCTACATGTTATATGATGATTATTCGGATATCATGACGTTCGTCGTCAATCTGGGCCTCCTTGCGTTTGTACGGCGTAAGAAATTCTTCATTGTGACCAGTCTAACGGCGACACTAGCTTACATTCTGTTTAGTTTTTTTGGCAATTACGCCACCGAGGCTATTTTCAGGACATTCGACTTCGGGTTGGATCAGTGGAGTGGCTGGTTATTTGAAATTATTGGTGAAATCATTGTAACGGCCTGCATGTTAGCAGTCGTTGCCAGTTTCAAATTCTTACAAAAACGGTATCCGCGGCAATTTAACGATAAGGTCGCTTTAAATGTGATCGTCAGTGCGCTTGCTGTGGTTGCCGTCGCCTTCTTTGCAATTACGACCGCCGCAGATAACTACAACATTGGTTCTGGCTTCTTAGGAATCCTGATGCTAATTATGGTGGCTATCTTACTGATTAACGGTGGGACGTTTATATACCTGTTCTACAGCTACACGATGCGGGTTCAGAGTCATCGCCAAGCTTTAGAGCGGAAGCAGTACGATATTTATGTGAACAACTTGGAGAGTAGTTACCAGAACATCCGTAAGTTCCGCCATGATTATCAAAATATTCTACTATCGTTAGGTGAGTATATTCATACCGGTGATGATCCGCAGCTACAGCGTTACTTTGATGAAGTGGTGACCAATTCACAACAGAGTTTGACGCGCGACTTCGGCCATTTTGATAATCTGGAACGCATCAAGGAACGTTCATTAAAGGCGATCATCCAAAATAAATTTTCAGTAGCTCGCCAGGCAGGTATTCAGGTTCGTCTGGAAGCCAATGAACCGGTCACGGAGATTGCGATTGATCCGGTAACGTTAGCGCGAGTTAGCGGAATCTTACTGGATAACGCGATTGAAGCAGTTAGGGGTCAGTCTAATAGCCAGATTGCGGTCGCCGTGGTTAAATACCCTAAGATGGTCGAACTACTTGTAGCGAACTCTTTGCGGCACCCCATCGATCGATTGGATGAGTTGATGGCACCAGGGCACACATCGAAAGGTGCGGGGCATGGCCAGGGACTAGCAACAGTACGTGAACTGCTCGATCCAATTGATAATGTGACGTACGAGATCAGTGCGCGGCAGCAGTTTGAATTTATTATTAGTATTGAAAGTGAGTGAGTCACGTGTTAAAGACTTTTATTGTGGAAGATGATCCGGAACAGTTAGCGACACTTAAGCAAACGATTACGAATCATATTATGATCAATGATTTTGACATGGAATTGACACTCGCAACCGGTCAGGCGCAAGAACTGCTGGATTACGTGATCGATAGTCAAGCCATGGACGGGCTGTACTTTTTAGATATTGAGTATCCTGGTCAGGACACCAACGGTTTGGAGTTAGCGACTAAGATTCGGGAGCATGATGTCAATGCACGGATTGTCTTCGTTTCAACCCACTCAGAAATGGCCTTCCTCACGTTCGAACGTCGAATTGAACCGCTGGACTTTATCGTTAAGGACTTGGGACAGGCGACGGTCAAAGCTAAGGTTGAGACGGATATTCGGGTGGCCTATGATCGTTATACGAAACAGAATGTGACCAGTAAAGCGATGTTTTCGTATTCCAAGGGTGGTCAGTTGTTTAACCTGCCGTTGGAACAAGTGCTATTTATTGAGACGGGTACCAGTCGTAACAAGCTGGTTCTTCATTTGACCGAACGTTTAGTACAGTATAATGGTAAGATCAGTGACGAAACGGTGGCCCATCCCGAACTCTTCCGGGTGCATAAGAGTTTCTTGGTCAACCCACAGATGTTGGTGCGCGTTGATAAACAACAGCAACTCGGGTACTTTGAAAATGGTGAGTCCGTGGATATTGCGATTCGGAAAATGCACGATTTATTGGCATTGATCAAACAGTCACAGTGGGCAGTTAAATTGGATTAGGATTGATTTAACGACTCTAATGTAACAAAATCGTTATCATGAATTAAATAATATTAACGTTGGTGCAGGCTATTATAGGCTTTGCACCTTTTTTAGTTATCAGCGCTTAATAACGAGTATTCTATAGTCATCAAGATACCAGTTATGGGGACTGGTCAGGAGGTGAGATAATGAAGCAGTTTTGGTCGTTAGTGTTGATGATTGTTGCGGGATGTTTGTTAGTCTTAGGTTCAGAATACAGCTTGCAGGGGGACTATCGTCGGCATGATCGCCAGTTGGTATTGTCGAAAGTTACTTATCAGAAGAATGCCAAAGCGGTTGCCATCAGTGGGCGAACGAAACATGGGGTAATCATTACATTGCGTAGTGGTAAACACCTCCGCCAAGTTATCTCGAATAAGCAAGACGGCCGCTTCTACGTTAAGATGCCGGTCGATAAGCGCGTTAGTGTTAAAGTGGTCGGTTTAAAGGCCAAAGTTTTAACGGTACCAACGGGGTCGAAGAGTTAGATTGAGTAGGATTTTGAGCTGGACGGGGGTGTCTAGCTCTTTTTTTGTTGGGAAAATGAGGATTGCTTTTGCTAAAAATCCATTAAGCTTGTCATTTATTAGTAGGCACCAGCTGATTTTTACCGTATCGTAAGTAAGGACTATCGAAAAAGGAGTCGTGAAGGATGATTGTGATTGGCATTATTTTGGGCGTTGGTCTCATCGGAACGTTAGTGTTGCGTTTCCGTTACCATTTTCGACTGTCCATGGGAACGCTGACTGAAACGGCGTTTGCCTGTTCGTTATTAAATATTGGGGTATTTCTATTATTCGTATTATTGAGTCAACTAACGGGGCCAATCCTATTGGCAGGGGCCTACCTACCGATTTACCGGCTGTTTCAAGGCGGTCTGATTCCAATTATTGGGATTGGATTATCGATTCTTGGCATGGTGCGAGAAAAGGGCCTCATGAATTGGTGGTTATTGCAATTTAATCTCTTATTTTTAATTTTTGATATTTTGCTGGTATGGCTGGGTGGTTATGCGGGCTAGTTAGAGCTAAGCGTATGTGAATAATGGTTTTCAAGTAGGTTGGCGATAATCTTAGGATTTTGGTCAGCCTGCTTTTAGTTTACTAAAATGAATTAAGTTATTATGGTAAGGAGGGGGCACAATGGAAAGATTAAAATTGAGGGTTGTCGTGGATCGGCCAAAAGGTTTTGTAGATCGTTTTGGCACCTATCCAATCAACTATGGTTTTGTTCCAGATATTATTGGTGGTGACTCCGAAAAGCAAGACGTCTATATTATTTCAAAAAAGGTGACTGAACCTATTACTGCCTTTGAAGGGGTGCTGGTTGCGATTATTCATCGACATGACGATATCGAAGATAAATGGGTTGTGACTGGTGAGGGTGAGTCTTTATCAGAGGTACAGATAGCATCGATGACACACTTCATGGAAAAATACTTTGATTCTGAAATTGAAGTCTTACAATAAGCAGTCATAGCTTTAAATAAAAAACGGCCCCTTTGAGTTAATTGATTTTAACTCAAAGGGACCAGCCGTAGTTTTGTATGATAGCTATAAGTCAATTTTAGCTTACGTGAGCAGTAGCGTCATCGCCAGGGCGTTAATCAGAAAATGTAGGGCAATTGATGCGTGAATCTTGCCGGTTAAGCGATACACGGTAGCGAGTACGAGGCCCATTGTGACGTAGATCAAAAAGCTGGGTATGGTTGAACTGCTGTGTAGACTACCGAAGACGAGCCCGCTCAAAGCGATTTTTAACCATTCCTGCTTGAAGAAGAGATTAGTTAAGACACCCCGAAAGACTAGTTCTTCAACGATCGGTGTCAGGAAGACGGCACTGATTGCCATCATCCAGAGTGACAAGGGACTCCCATTCATTAGGGTTTTAATGGCCTGATTATTCTGAGTTTGGCTTTGATGATAGATTTGTTGATTGATGAGTTGGAAGACCGTTTCAAAGATCAGGATGGTCAGATAGCCACTGATAATGATTCCCCAGTCTGACCGGTGTAATCGCTGGTTTTGATATTGGCCGGTATAATGCCGCATAGTTGCACTAGCCGCAAAGATCAATAGAATAAATACAATAAAGTAAGTGATCACTAAGATAATTTGCCACGGTAACATAGTATTACGGTGATTCAGTTGGTTAATTAGCCTTAATAACATTGGCGGTATCAGGACGCCAATAGTTAAGCCGACCATTAGGATAACACGCCAAAGCCAATTTAAGCCCCGGTCAATCAATTTCATGATGGATTCACCTCTTGGATTAATTTTACCGCAGTTAATGGGGACTAGCACGAATTCGCATACCGGCAACTGGAATTCCGGTTGCCGGTATGGGTCGGAAATTAATTTATTAAACTCGTTTAATAAATTATGAACTAGTTTAATAATCATGCGTTTAAAAAAATGTGATATAAATATGAACGCTTTCAAGTCAATCTTCACAATTTCTTCACAATTATGTAATAGTATATACTTGTACCTAATAGTTATACACTTGTTCATTTTACTCCCCTAAAGTGGATGGACAAGCAAGTACAATCCCCCATATTGTACTTAAACCTAACTCTTTGGCCCTACTGCTAGTAAGCGGTAAGGTCATTTTTTTATGCCGACGAACGCCAAACGAACGCCAAAATCTTAGTTATGTAAGCATACTCTTGAATCAATCACTGAATAGATATAGTAATTATTATATAAATAACTGGGTAAAACTTTTTAAGTTACTCTGATATTTTTGAACGCTTTAAAGATGATTGAATTTAATGTATAAGGTATAGTTATTTGAATATCTGATCCTTGCATAGTTAAAATTTTATACATAAATAAGTGTAAGGGTGGTCGTACGTATGAAGAATGTGGGGATTATTTCATGGCTATGCTCCGGTGACGAGGTTTTGAGGTACTTAACAGAAAAGTATCTGTTGGGACAAAAAGTTAAGCAGCGCAATAAGGGATATATTCAATGCTATTTTGATTTATTTGATGAAAATACTAGTGAATGGGGTGGTGGTATCTATTCACCACTTTGGACGTCTAGTCATTATACGTTGCTAGAACTGAAATATATGGAGGCCGATTATACACATTGTTACTATCAATTGGGTGCGCAGAAAGTATTAGATGGTCTCTGGTTCAACAAAGGGAAGGTGTCTACAAGTCGGTATCAAGACACGTGTGTATCTGCAATGTTGGTAAGCATTCTCGTTTACGGCCGCTTTGATGATACAAGAATTAATGAAATAGTTGATTACCTTTTGGCACATCAAATGACGGATGGTGGTTGGAATTGCGCATGGGATTCCACAACCCGAAAATCAAAGCGCAGTTCATTTAATACGACAATTTGTGTTCTTGAATGTTTTGCTGATTATCAAAAGTACGGCTATGATTATCGGCTAAAAGAGATTAAAAATGTAATTCAACGTGGGCAAGCGTACTTGTTATCTAGACATTTAATGTATTCATTAAATACGCATAAGCTTGCTCATCCTGAATTCGATCAGTTCTTTTACCCACCGCGATACAAGTATGATAGTTTTCGTGCTTTGGAATATTTCGTAGATAGCGCTATTTCTTATGACAACCGGATGTATGAGGCCTTAGCACTGATAACAGATCAATTAGATGACGGCCGTATTAGGACTGGAAAGAAGCATGGCGGAAAGACTCATTTTAGATTGGAAAAAACTAAATTTGGGCGATTTAATACTTATCGAGCATTAAAAATTTTGAAAGCATATGATTATGAAAGGTTTAAAAGAATCGTACACTGAATTAGTTTTGATAACGCCTGTTAGAGAATTACTGGTTTAAGTAAATTGTTAGTAAGGTTAAGCGGCTTTGGTTTGCACGGTTTCTTAATGAAAGCTATTGAGGACTACTTAGGATGATCGGTGAAGTATGATTAACCTTAGTGGTAGTAGGTTAGGTTTGAATTAAGGGGGGAGCCACTGTGCACATAAAAGCAAGGTCAGTGCTATTCAGTTTATTAACCGCGCTATTAGTATTGACGGGAACAATTGTTGTTAGGGCAGCAACGATTTCACTAACGGGATTAACGGCATCTGAAGCGACGGTCACTGATCGTAATGGTCAGACGATTACCAGTACTGAGGGATTCAGTAAGTGGGAAGATTATAATGTAAATTATAATTGGTCAATCGCGGATGATGTAAAGATTCAAGCGGGTGATACCGCAACGGTTGAATTACCGACAGGGTTAGTTGCTGATAATGACCTAGATTTTCCAATAGTCGATGCTAGCGGTGCAACTATTGGGACATTCACTATTAAAGCTGGCGAGACTAGCGGGATAATTACATTTAATGATACCTTGGCCAATACAACATCTGGTCGCAAGGGAACGCTACACTTTTATGCTAAAGGGACTGAGACTGGTGACGTTCATTTTGATTGGACCTTAAATAAAATTGGTTGGATATCAGAAAAAGACGATAACGGGGTTCCAACCAGATTAACTTGGAATGTGGCCTTTAATCCAACTGGAAAACAATTAGGAACAGTCGTTGTGACGGATACGTTGGGACCTAACCAGACCTATATTCCAAATAGCGAAACGGCATATGTTGGTGAGTACGATAGTTATGGCATGTTTATGTCAGACGGGACGACGACACCAACAGTTGCTGTAAACGGTCAACAAGTGACGTTTACGTTCAGTAACGTCACACAAGCTGTCAACATGGTTTATCAAGTACGATTAAAGAATACGTCTGGTGCCAGTGGGCAATGGACGAACTCGGCATCAATGGACGGTACGACCGTCAGTGGTAACGTTAATTGGGGTGGTAGTGGTACCGGCGAAGGTCAGGGGGATATTCCGGATCTTGGTGCGGTAAAACTAATCAAGAAAGATGCCACAACGGCTAAAGTATTGGCAGGAGCTACTTATCAATTAGAAACAATAAGTGGTCAAGTTCTTCAGGCAGGATTGACGACGGATGCGGACGGCGAATTATTCATTGATGACCTTGAGCCAGGGACGTATCACTTAGTTGAAACGGCCGCACCAACTGGTTATAAGCTCAATTCAGAACCGTTGGTGTTTACAATTGAATCTGGTCAGCTAACACCAGTTATTTTGGAACAGAGCGATGAGCCGATAGAACCAGAGAAACCGGTCGAACCTGAAAAGCCAGTTGAGCCTGAGAAACCAGGAACGACAGAACCAGAAAAGCCAGAGACTCCAGGAACGACAGAACCAGAGAAACCAGGAACGACAGAACCGGAAACTCCAGGTACGACAGAACCAGAGAAACCAGGAACAACAGAGCCAGAGACTCCAAGTACAACTGAGCCAACAACTCCAAATACTACGACACCGAAAGAACCAAGCACATCTAACCCTAACGCATCATCTTCATCAGGTACGACAGGAGCGAATAGCACCAGTCCGATTTATTCGAATCAAACGGGTAAAACACCCACGGGGGCCAATTCAGGAAGTGCGACTTTGCCACAGACTGATGAGCAATCAGAGCCGTGGTACGCAGTGTTGATTGGTAGTGTGATGTTATTTGGTCTTGGATATGTTTGGATGCGCAAACAGTAATTTTATAAGCTAAGTTGAATCGTAATTAAGCAGATTCCTAGTTTCATATTAGGAATCTGCTTTTTGTATAAAATGAATTTATGATGACACTAAAAAAGGTCAGGGCAATAGTCCTAACCTCAAAGTGTTGCTATTAAGTTAGAACGTATTACCCGTGTAGTCGATCTTTTCGGGATCGGCGGCATTAATGCGTTCAGAAGCAAACTTGACCGTATCGCGAGTCTGTTTGTAAGTTTCTTCGTCCATACCAAGTAATTCCATACAGGTATTAACGTGGGCAAAGATTTCTGGTTTAGCATCGATTGCTTTTTGGGACAAAGAGATGTTGACTTGGCGTTCGTCATTAACGTCACGTTTACGTTCGACCCAGCCCTGTGTCTGCATCCGTTTGAGCAATGGTGTCAAGGTACCACTATCAAGATTAACGTGTGAGCCCAGCTCACGTACGGTCATCGGGCTAGTTTCCCACAATGCGAGTAACGTGATGAATTGTGGATAGGTCAGCTTGAATGGCGCTAAGGCTTCCGCGTAAAAATGATTGAAGCGTTTGCTAGCAGTGTAGAGCGCGAAGCAAAGCTGTTCATCAAGTAAAATTGGTTTGGTTGGTGTAGCCATTAAAGTGCCTCCTTTTATTATCTATTTAGTATATTGTACGCAATTAATTGGCGAAATGCAATTAATATAACGCTGTTTTATATTTTAAATATCAATATTTATAAAATGACGTTATTGAATTATTTATTAGTGTTTTGCTACAGAAGCTGTTGATGGATGACGCGCGATTAGGATGAACTTATTCTAAAGTGGAGAAGTCTAAGTTAGGCATAATATAGTTGAGTGTATTTGCTAGTCAGTGTCAATTCAAGTAAAATTAGAGACATAAATAGGGGGTTAATGAAATGTTTATGACGACTGGCGATTTACAGCGCTCCCACATGATTAAAGGTGTGGTTTCGGTTACACAACACCTGATGTTTGAATCAGATGGGATCGATCAATTTGAACGTTTTGATGATTTGATTGAACAAGTCAAACCATTATTGTTAAAAAAGGCAGAAGAGCAAGACGGTGACGGTTTGATCTACGTGAACTTTAATACGGAAGTGGCGCAGATGAGTGTAGCGCCACGTTTCTTGGTAGTCACTGGCTACGGAACCGTTGTTAAATTAGTGGATGAGTCCGTATAGACGATGGCTAAGTTAGACTGTTATGACGAATTTTAGCAATAGCTAGATACGAAAAAAGACCCGCAAGTTGCGAGTCTTTTTTTAGAAGGGCGGTATGTGGGAATCGAACCCACGCGTGCCGGAACCACAATCCGGTGCGTTAACCACTTCGCCAATACCGCCATCACGTTAACTTTTCATCAACATACATTACTATACACCAGTTTGGCCGTTTGTAAAAGGTAAATTAGAAGTTTCATGAAAATAATTAGTGAAAGACGATTATTACTTCGGAAATTTGGTGTTGAAATGCAGTTATAGCGCTGCTAATAAAGCTTCCAATTAAAAACAACTTCTGATTATTTATTATCATGAAGTGAACCCTTAAAGTTGGACAAATATATTTAAGCTACTTTCTGAACGGTGAGTTCCCGGTGTTTTTTCGGGGACTTGCCGTTCAGTTTTGTTTTGATCCGTCGTTTGTTATAGAAATCAATCCAGTCAGTCATGGCTTGTACTAGTGAATCCTTATCTTCAAAATGCTCATCCATAACTTCCACCTTCATGATGTGAAAAAATGATTCGATTACGGCATTATCAAGGCAGGTCGCCTTACGAGACATACTTTGAAAGATACGATGATCTTTAAGCACTTGCTGCCAATTCTGATGCTGATATTGAAATCCTTGATCCGTATGGACGGTGGTTCGGTACTTAAGATTCGGTAGTCGTTTAATGGCTTCTTTGAGTGGCTTTACGACGAACTCGACAGTTGGGTGATTACTAATGTTAAAGGCTAAAACCTCACCTGAAAATAAATCTAAAATTGGTTCTAAATAGACCCGTTCGCTCTGACTCATGCTACCGTATCTAAACTCACTGACATCGGCGACCAGCTTTTGGTACGGACGATCTGTTTTAAAACGTCGGTGAAGTCGGTTTGCTGCAATTCTGCCAACAGTTCCTTTATAAGAGTTATATTTACGCTTTTGACGATTAAAAGCCCGACATAACCAGTCATGGTCGTGCATGAGACGTAAGACCCGTTTATGATTAACTTTAAAACCTAGTTCTTGTAACGCACTAGTTAATCTACGATACCCATATTTTTGCGTATACTTGGAATCTTGCTGCCGGATCTCATCGATAGCTTCAATGACTTGATCATCATCAAATTGACGTCCAACATGGCTTTTCGCATAATAATACGTACTACGCGGGATCTTAATGATTTTGAGAATCAGTTTGGTTGAAACCTGAAATTCTTGCCTTAACTCGGTGACTAGTCCCGTGAGTTCTTTTGTGCTGATTTTTTCCGTGCTAAGGCATCGAGTTTTTTTAGGAAACGATTCTCGATTTTTAACATTTCATTCTCTTTTTCTAGTTGTTTCAGCTGTGCTTGGGCATCATCTGAAGCTGATACTGACTTGCTCGCAGCCGGTTTGTTTTTATGCTTTGCCATCGTTTTTGGATTTCCTCGTTTTCGTTCAAGGCCCGCAATTCCTAGCTTCTCAAACCGCTGTTCCCACTGCCAAATAGTACTGGGAGACGGCAGATTGAACTGTAGTGCAGTGACTGGAAGCGAAGCTTGATTCTGTTTTCTCCAGTTTAATACAGCGCTTTTGAACTGGCTAGAATAATCTTGATCCATGGCACGATATTTTAAACCTTCAATGCCAAATCTTTCAAATCGGTGAGCCCAATTAAGGATTAGTGAGGCATTGCTGACGCCGTATTCCTTGGCTAAAGTGGTTGAACCTTTTCCAGCAAGATAGGCGGAAACAACTTCGGTACGAAATTCAAAATTAAATCTGGACATAGTAAAACCCCCAAGGTTGGATTTGGTGTCCAACCTTGGGGGTTCACTTCATCAATCAGAAGTTGTTTTTAATTTTTGGAAAAGACTAAAGGTCTTTCGGTAAGCTTAAGGTTGCAATGAATTCGGTGTTTTTTAATTGATACCGAATCGCAAACTTATTCTGATGACAGAGTTTTTGGACGGTCGCTAAACCTAAACCAGTGTGATCAGCTTTAGTTGAATAGCCCCACTTTGTAATCTGGGATAAGTTAATCGATTCGTCTGCAATGGAATTGACTAGTGTAATATCAGTCCCGATAGTTGTTTTAAAAATAATTAAACGAATAGTAGGGTGTTCAGATTTAGTAGCGGCTTCAATCGCGTTGTCGAATAAGATTCCTAAGATACGAATTAAGTCGGTGACTTCTGTTCCCAATTCGTCGATTCGTTGAGAAACTTCTAAGTCAAAAACAATCTGAGCATTTTGCAGCGCAATTATTTTGGAAAGCACTAAGCCGCGGATAATAGGATCAGTGATTTTAGTCAAGTCAGTATTATAGATGCCGATCCGCTGGGTACTTTGTTCATCAGTCTCCATAAATTTAGAAACTAACTTAGTAGCTTCGTCTGTCTGCTGATTTTTGAGCAGGACTGTTAAGGTTAGTAGCAGATTATTATAGTCATGCTTAAAGGCCCGCAGCTCATTATAATTTTTTTGAAGTTCGGTTAGGTAGAGTGCGTTATTCTCAGCTTGAGCGAGTTGTTGGGTTATTTTTAGTTGTTTCAAATATTTTGAAACGTAAAAATAAACTGTTATGCTGATGAGAAGGGCAACACTGAGGGTAATGAGCAGATCAATTGTTAGAATCATGGGTTCTTTCGTGAGAAAGGTTGAGAGAAAGACAATGACGAGAAATAAAGTCACTAATAAGATGGCACTAATCGAAAAAACATTACTGATTTTTGAATCATTAAAGTCAAGATGGCTTTGTAACCAACGCAATGCATAATAGCTGGCGGCAACGAATCCAAGCAGAATGAGACTAAAGATAGTCAAGTTGACGACTAAAAAGAGTGTTCCGTTCGTCGTACTCGTAATGTGGTCAATATTGATTAGTTTAAAAGTAATCGCTTTGGCAATGCCTTCTGCAAGTGCGTCAACAAAGAAGACGGTTAGGTAGATAGCAACCTTTTTTAAAATAGTGATGTTGGGACCATTGATACAAAAAATGATAAAGATAATATCAATAAAAACACGTGGAATATCGAAATTAATTGAGGTAACAAATAGCCAAGCAATGGCAAATACAGCCAGACTGAAGAATGTCACACGCAAATAATTACGTTTAGACCGTAATGGTTTCGTGAACGATATCATAATTAAGAAAGTGGTCAGCATCTCAAAAAACCTGATGATCAAAACCAGATTGGCGGGGATACCATTGTTCATAGTTGTAAAACTCCTAACGCATAGATGAATTATGCTTATACTAAATACGCATCACTAGATAATAGCATAATTAAGGCTAAAAGTATTAAATTTGTTTAGTTGTGATGTAGTTTCTTTTATAACACTACTACTTGAACTGGACGCAGTATTTTTATTAGAATTACCACATCCCGCAAGCAATATTCCCCCCTAGAACTACAGTGCTAAACATAACAATCTTTTTCATTTTGACCCCGCTAACGTTTCAGCTTTTAAAGACATCAGAATTTGGTCATCCTTTTATTTACTTTGATGTTGACTCCGATAGTTGCGAATAGCTAGGGCAAACAGTCCAATTGCTGCTGCAAAAGTGTCTAACATAACTATGGCCCAGCCAAACGTCATAAACCATGCAATGACATTGACTAGGATCCCAAAGCCAATACACCACCACAGCCACTTGGTGAAGAACTTATATACTAACCAGATACCAATGATTGTAAATCCAAACAAAGCCATTATTTATTCTCCTGTTTATTTTCTAGCTTTGAAAGCTTAGCGTTGATGATTTCGTTTTGTGCTTCTAATTTTTTGATTTCAGCATATAATTTGTCGAATTTTGAAGTATCTTCTTGCGAAAAGTAACTAGTGATTGTACTAGTTAGGATACCGATGAAACCAATCCCAATTAGCATTAATAATACAGCTGCAAATCTTCCAACTAATGTATGCGGTGAAATATCACCGTACCCAACAGTTGTAGAGGTCACGATTGCCCACCACATAGCTTCACCCCACGAAACATTTTCTGCTATTGAATATAAGGTTGCAGAGATAAATAGGATCGCTAGGCATACCCAAAGTAGATAAATGAAGCCATTGATCCTTGAAAATTTTTTAAGCTTAGCTTGAGCCGTACCAATAAAACCGACAAGTCTCACAAATTTAAATAGTTTAAACAGGCGTAACACGCTAAATATTCTCGAAAATCTGAATAGACTGAAGATTGAACTGAAGGGGATGATTGCTAACAAATCAAAAATATTGTGTTTAAAGAAATATTTTTTATCCGTGGCACCTATAAATCTAGTGACATAGTCCAGTGTAAAAATTATTAGTATTCCATTATTAACAATGATCCAAGGCTTGCTATATAGATTGATTGCGCCTGAAAAGTCAAATATGGTAATTGCTACAGAAAATAAGGCTAATATTCCAATTAGTAGTTCATAAGTCTTGTGTGCATATTTCAAACGGTATTGTCCTCCTAAAACTAGTGTTTCGTAGTACATACAAAAAAACAAGAACCTTATTAAACCAACGTTTAACGAGATTCTTGCTTTGTCTAATGTGCTAAAAAGTGCCCCAGGCAGGATTCGAACCTGTACATTGTTGCCAATACAGCGACCTGAACGCTGCGCGTCTGCCAGTTCCGCCACTAGGGCAAGTGGTGTTTTAACAACATTATTTATTATAGCGAAGAGTGGGCTAAAAATAAAGCCTTTTCTATCAGTGTGTAATATTTTAAGGGATGAAGACTAAAAAGATTGCTTTGTTTAATTAGAAGGGTGCCAATCTTGGTTAGCTTTAGATGTAATGATACCTTTAGCGCTATCATCTAAGTTGAGCCGCCAAGTGAGCGTGTGACCATCATCAGTAGTGGTTGTCCAATCTTGGAAGTTAACAGTGTTATCGTTAATCACATAAGGAATCGTAACTTTCGAACCAATTTGAACGGCATCATCAGTAATCGTATAGTTTTCATACCAAGCATTATCAGACATCATACTACCAGTTTCATGGACGCGTGAAGCCTCTTCAAAGTATAAGTAGGTGCCACCATCGTGAACGGTGCTCTGAGGAGCTTTCTGTTCGTCCATAGCCTTGCCGACATCTTCACCATCATATTGAGTTGGAAAGATAGTAAAGCTTTTGCCTAATAAATAATCTTGAACTAGTTGTAGGTGATCATCAGAATCAGTACTTTCTGCTTGTACCGTACTTGACTGAGAAGTGCTGTCAGTATCAGTGTTTGAGGTACTGCTAGCAGCCGCCGTACTGGGTTTGGTAGAAGCGACTTCTTTAGCCGTTTTTTTAGCAATCGATGCACTAGTCTTTGAATTAGCCGTTTGTTGAGTGTGATTAGTGCAGGCAGTTAGCAGCAAACTTGGTAAGATGACACTCCCCAGTATCAGCATGTTGATTTTTTTCATGGTGGTTCCTCCCAAATAATAATTAGATGCTTGAGCCTATTTCAGTAAATATCTAGCTACTTTGAATTCAAGTAATAGTAGTATTTGGTTTTAATTATAATTTACAGGAAAGTTTCAGTAACTGCAATCATTTAGTAAGTATAGGTTCCGTACCATGTCAGTAGTTTAATTCAAACAAAAACCGCTCAACCAGTGAGCGGTTTAGTTAACTTGTTTAGTTGTGATGTTCCCATCAAGATAGACAAAGTAGCTGGCTAAATAGTGTCCACGATTACCAGAACTGGTCTTAGCAAAGGCATCAACCTGATAGTAATGGTGGTTCTGGGCATCCAGATTAACCGTTGGCACCGCAACGAAGATCTGTTGCTGCGGGTTCTTCAAGACTTGCTTTACGGCCTGGGCCGCCTTATCAGCGCTGGTGATGTGATCATCAGTAGCTCGATACTGTTGACCATCTGATTTAGTTGCGCTGGCATCCGCCGCCTTATTTTTCCGGCTCGTTTCATCCGCACGGTTCATTGCGGCAATTGAGCTGGCCTGTTTGGTGGAGACACTTGGTTCGGCTTGTGACGTACAGCCTGCTAGTAATAAGAGGCTGCTGAGACTAATCATCATTAGCCGTTTCATAAGTAAGCTCCTTACTTAGTTTGCGTTTGTGACAGACTGGTGTAGGGTGACCGTTGAATGAACTGCATATCGGTGTAGGCCATAACGCCAATCGAGAATAAGAGTAGGATAGACAATACTAATTTTTTCATTGATTAACCTCGTTATTTCCAGTTAGGGACCCAGATAACCCGGTCGATTTGTTCAGGGATGACGCGAATCTTAGTGCCAATCTTAGAACCCGCTTCAACTGAGATGACGTATGAGACTGGTCCGGCATCGACTTCAACGATGGAACCGCGTTGGCCGTCATTGGTATCGACTAAACTGTAGAGCGGAATCTCGTTGTTACTGATATCCATTTCGTAGAGTGTAAACTGGAGAAAGTAAGACTTTTTACCAGTTTTGATCTTCAATGGGGTATCAATGGCACCGTAATCCGGTAAAGCCCGGTGTTGTGCGTTAGGATCGTTGAGATACTGCATCTCATCAACCGCATCGATCGCCATTTTCCACTCGCCACCAGTCATATTGGTTTTTGAGGACAATGTCATCACTGAATTAGCATAGATGTCGATGACGTTAAAGGCCTCGTCAACTTGTTTCTTAGGTAGGTAACCAATGGTATAACCATGATCGGCGACCTTTAGTTCCACGCGAACGGAGCGTTGGGCACCATCGACTTCTTCAACCAATTGGATCTCACCGACATTAGCATTGCCATCGACGCGATACTTCTTGGCGTAGAGGTAATCGGCCTTTAGACCGGAATCATTGTAGTTGCCATAGGGTTTAAAGTAACCCCGATCACTTGCATCGGCTAGAGCAGCTTCGAATTCTTTTTGATAGTAGTCAAGGCCAATCACGTATGAACGGAAAATTGCTCGTGAATTAGCTTTGATGCGGCGTGCATGCGGCACCTCAACTGGATGTGGTGTTGCCTGGTTGAGGCGGGTACGAAAACCGTCATTTTGCGTCTGCAATTTGATGATCTGACGGTCTTGTTCCTGAGTCGCTAACGTCTGGTGGACCAGACGCTTTCGAACGGATTTTAGAACTTCATCCTGCTGTACAGCTTCCTGTTTAACGTGATGAAGATGAACTAGCACCGCAATT
This sequence comes from Lactiplantibacillus herbarum, assembly GCF_001039045.1. Classification (GTDB taxonomy): domain Bacteria; phylum Bacillota; class Bacilli; order Lactobacillales; family Lactobacillaceae; genus Lactiplantibacillus; species Lactiplantibacillus herbarum. The sequence continues at coordinate 56,581 of NZ_LFEE01000037.1, read as the reverse complement.
AAAATAATGATTAAAATAAGGCAGGCCATGATCAGCCCAGCGACAAATAGATAGGTTCTCATAAGTATTCACTCCAAAAATAATTGCAGATTAGTTTAAGTATAGATGACTGGCCAGTTAAGCGCCACTTTTACGGCTGTGCTTGTCAGTAGTCCCGTTAATAGGGTATGATATTGCTATTGTATAATAACTTTCAGTTTGAAGAAACGGTGGCGAACGGCAGTGCAGTGGTTGACAAAGGTCTACCAGCGATATCGCTATTTTTGGAAATACGCTGTGTTTGGCTTCATGGCAGCGTTAATGAACGTTGTAGCGTTCTGGGTCTTGCACTCAGTTCTAGCAGAACATTATTTATTTTCAAATACGATCGCGTGGATTATCGCAACTTTGTTTAGCTTTTTTACCAACAAAGCAGTTGTGTTTAAGTCTAAATCACAGAGTTTCTGGCACTGGTGCCGGGAATTTACGGGTTTCATGCTGGCCCGGGGACTATCTTACTTTTTTGATACTTTTCTGATGTTCTTGGGGATTTCCCTCTTGTTCTGGGGACCAATGTTAGTCAAAATTATTGATCAAATCCTAGTGGGTATTTTTAATTATGGCACATCCCGGTTAATCTTCATGGAACGTAACCAGAAGATGCGGATGCGACGTAATTTGATGAAACGACTTAGTAATCGCAATAATTAAACAAAACTTAGTAAACGTGCTGCGAATTCGCAAGCACGTTTTTTTAATATCATTAGAATTAGTTGAAATAGAACCTAAATTCAGTATTTTTAGCTTAGTGCTAATTTAGCGTTTTGCAATTGAATTTTTAAACCCAATTACCAGTTAATTGCCAATGAAGTAGGGTGCCACAAATAACGGTAGCGACCATAACAACGCCGAGTAAAACTAATACTTGCCGGTTAAGATGGCTTTCCTGCTGGCGTGCAAATGCGATTTCAATAATACCAATCATGCCAACGCCTAAGATGGCCTTGATCAGTGTGAGCCACCAGTTACCACTGAACGTCTTCGTGGCTAAGTAGACGCCAGTAATGATGATTAAGACGTAACCGATCCGACTCAAAATTAAAAAGCGGTTGGCTGCTTTAGCTGATTTGCGAGTAAGTCCCGCAATCACCGTGATTAATAACCATATCCAACCGATAATGTGTCCCAATAAAAACATATAACCGCCTCCACGCGAGTAATTCATGTCTCATTTTAGCATGAATTACCAGGGTGGAGGCGGTTTGTTTTATTTGGTGTTGATTAAGTTTTTCTGTTGGACGTAATTAACCAGTTCAATCACGGTTTTGAAGCGGTTGAATGGGGTGACGATGTGAACACCGTTGAAGACGTCACAGATGCCATCGATCAATTCTTTGGCAATCTGAATACCGATGTCGTGCTCGTTGCCATCTAACTCGGCCTGGGCCATCCGATCACGAACGGCCTGAGGTAACCGGATGCCGTGGACTTCGTGATGTAGAAAATCAGCGTTGCGTTTGGAGACTAAGGGCATTACGCCCACAAATACTGGTATGTCCACGTGATTGGCTTTTAAAGCTTCGGCTAGAGCAGTGACGTTATCGAGATCGTAAACGGGCTGGGTAATGATGTAATCACAGCCGTAACTGATTTTACGTTCAATCGACTTGGTTGAAACGTCTGTCCGATAGGCATTGGGATTGAAAGCGCCGGCGACCCGGAAGTCACTAGCTTCCTTCAACGATTTCCCCGTCGGACCGATGCCACTGTTGAACTGTTTGATCAGTTTGATGAGTTCAACCGAGCGAACATCACCGACTGAAGTCGCTCCGGGAAAATCACCAAGCTTGGCTGGATCACCAGTAACAGCAAGGATGTCTTCGATGCCTAGACTGTGTAAGCCCATGATTTCGGATTGTAACCCAATCAGATTATGGTCGCGAGTCGTCAAATGAACGATCGGTGTAATCCCATAACTGAGCTTGAGTTGAGCGGCAATCGTCGCGTTAGCAATTCGAACGGTCGCTAACGAATTATCAGATAGCGTGATCCCGTCAACCCCAGCGGCTTTCAAACGTTCTGCTCCATGAAAGAATTTAGTCGTATCAAAATCTCGCGGTGGGTCTAATTCAACCAGCGCTGTCTTTTGCGTCGCAACTTTTTGCAGGAAGCGATGTTGACTCTTAGTGGAGACGAGCGTCGGTGTTAGTGGCTGGCGCGCCGGGGTGCTATGAGCAATAATGGCTCGACTACTCAAGCCACGAACAGTCGCGCTGGTGTGTAAGGGAGTGGTCCCGCAACAGCCACCGATAATGTTTAATCCTAACTGACGAAAGCGTTCAGCGTACTCTTCAAAGTAATCCGGTTCACCATCGTAGACGACGGTACCGTCTTGATCAGTGCCGGGAAGGCCAGCGTTGGGATAAACGGCTAGTTTAACGTTAGCCGGAATCGCCAAATTCTCAAACGACTGGGCTAAGTAGTAAGGCCCTAAGCGACAATTGGTTCCGATGACGTCAGCGCCCGCTGCATTGAGTTGAACGATGGCATCGGTGAAGCTGGTCCCGTCACGTAACACGCCAGCAGCAAGCATAGAGACATTCGTAATCACGGGCAGATCCGTGTGGGCTTTGACAATGGCTAGCGCTGCAAGTAACTCGTTGAGATCATAGTAAGTTTCCAGTAGAATCCCGTCAAGCTGATTCGTTGCCAGTAAGGCTGTCAACTGTTCGGTAACACTAGCAGCGATTTCAGTTTTAGTTGCTCGTTGAACAGTCGCGTCGGTATCACCGGCTAGTCCACCAATTGTACCGAGAATGTAGACGGGATGATCAGCGTGCTGTCGAGCCTGAACGGCCAGTTTGACCGCGGCCTGATTGATAGTCGTGACTTGATCCTGCAAGTCATAACGAGTCAACTTCAAGCGGTTTGCTGCGTAAGTGTTGGTCTGAATAATATCGGCACCAGCTTGAATGTAGGACTGGTGGACCCGTAGAATTGTTGCAGGATCCGTTAAATTCAAATTTTCAAAAGCGGAGTTGATGCCATAGTTACCATATAGCAGCGTTCCCATGGCACCATCCGCAACGAGGACGCGTTGTTGTAAAGCTTGTCGTAAATCCATCGCGGTGCCTCCTAATTCTTAGTTGCTAATTGTGCTTGGATGGCGTTGCGAGCGGCGACCATGTTCTTCAAAGCGGCCAATGCTTCAGGTTCTTGGCGGGTCTTTAAACCACAGTCTGGATTGATCCAGAATTGGTGGACGTCGATGACGCGTAGGGCTCGTTGAATATTGGCTTCAATCTCGTCAACACTTGGAACGCGGGGACTGTGAATGTCGTAAACGCCTAAGCCAATTTCTTGATCGTAGCCGGTCTGTTCAAAAGCACTGATGATTTCACCGTGACTGCGTGAGGTTTCAATCGAAATGACATCGGCGTCTAACGCTTTGATCGTGTCAATAATATCGGCAAAGTTCGAGTAGCACATATGGGTGTGAATCTGAGTATCATTTTGAACGCCAGTTGTCGTGATCTTAAATGAGTAGACTGCTTCATCCAAGTAGGCCTGCCAATGACGTTGTTTGAGTGGTAAGCCTTCTCTTAAAGCGGGCTCGTCCACTTGAATAATCTTAATGCCGGCTTTTTCTAAGTTTTGGACTTCTTGACGTAGGGCGAGGGCGATTTGGTTTTGGACCTGTGCCCTAGGGATGTCATCACGAACAAAGCTCCAGTTGATAATCGTTAAGGGTGCCGTCAGCATCCCTTTGACCGGTTTATCCGTTAAACTTTGGGCGTAAACGGATTCAGCTACGGTAATTGGTTCGGTGTAGTCAACGTCCCCAAAAATCACGGGTGGCCGCACACCACGGGAACCATATGATTGAACCCATCCATTCTGGGTCGCATAGAAGCCCGTTAGTTTTTGACCGAAGTATTCGACCATGTCAGTACGTTCAAATTCACCATGCACTAAGACGTCGATACCGAGTTTTTCTTGGAGTTTGATCCAGCGTTTAGTTTCAGCGTGCAAGAAGGTCTGGTAGTCTTCATCGGAAAGGTTACCTTTCCGCCAAGCCGCACGCTTAGCACGAACAGTGGGACTCTGTGGAAAGCTGCCAATCGTGGTAGTTGGTAGTAATGGTAGGTTTAAGCGCTCGTGTTGTGTTTTGATCCGAGTGGCAAATGGTGCTTGGCGTTCAAAAGTCTGGTCGGCTAAGTGGGCTTCGGCTTCTCTGACACGTTGATTGTTTCGGTGACTAGACTGGTTTAGTGCGGCTAAGTTAGCCTGGTTAGTGTCAAAAGCGGATTGGACCGCCGCAACACCTTGGTTAGCTGCAATTGTCAACGTGTGTAATTCCTGTAGTTTTTGATCAGCGAAAGCTAAACCACCGAGTAGAATCGGGTCGGCCTTGGTTTCATTGACGGTCGTAATGGGAACGTGTAACAGTGAGTTAGCCGGTTGTAACCAGAGATGGTTATCGTCAACGACCGTTTGTAGCTGCTGAACTAGGGCTAGTTTAGTTTGTAAATCACTGGCCCAAACGTTATGACCGTCGATAATCCCGGCAGCCAAGATCTTGTCAGCGGGAAAGCCACGCGTTAGTAAGTGATCTAAATTCTCACCGTGATCGTGAACGAGGTCTAAACCGATTGCTTGAACGGGCAAGTCGACAATCTGGTCATACAGATCCAAGCTGTCAAAATAAGTTTGGAGTTCAATATTGAGTGCTGGTACTGCTTCGTGCAGAGTAGTTAAAGCTTGACGATAGGGGGCTAATTCACTGGCAGCCGTCGTCTTCACCAGAGTAGGTTCATCAAGCTGAATCCATTTAACATCAGCGGCAGCCAGTTCTGTCAAGACTTGTTGGTAGAGTGGTAGGAGTTGGGGTAATAGTTCGGCAACGCCAGCGTCGTCTAAGTATTGACCATTGCGTTTGCCAAGCTTCAAGAAAGAAACGGGACCTAAGATAACGGGTTTGCCGTCAATGCCAAGCTCATCCTTAGCTTCTTGGTAATAACGTAACCAACGATTGTCCAGTAGTTTAAATGTGATGTCGTCGAATTCAGGAACGATGTAATGGTAGTTGATGTTGAACCACTTCGTCATTTCAGCGGCCACGGCCGTATCGGTTCCACGAGCAATCGCATAGTAATCATTGAGGTCTAATTGATGATCGAAATGACCGAAGCGGGTTGGAATGGCACCGAATGCAACTAAGGTATCTAGGACGTGGTCGTAGTCGGAATTGTCAGCGACGGGGATGTAGTCGATACCCAGTGACTGCTGCTTTTTCAAGTTAGCTAATCGTAATTGCTTAGCCGTTGCATGGAAGGTCGTACTATCTAACTGGCCCTTCCAGAAATGTTCCAATAAGTGTTTCCATTCGCGATGTTCACCTAATCTTGGGTATCCTAAGCTACTATTAATAATTGTCATCATGACCACTCCTTTAAATTAATAAATCATAAAAAACGGCAGCTTCATCCTAATTAAAGGACGAAGCTGCCGTTCGTGGTACCACCTTAGTTTGTCATTACCTCGCAATAATGACCTTAACCCGTATAACTTATACGGTGGCTGGTTAACGGTAGCTAACTGTCATCACCTAGCAATTGCTCAGTGGTGCCGTTTGGAGGCCATTTTTCAGCATCGGTTACCGGTTTGGTTCTCACTGATCCAAACTCACTGGGCGGCGTGCGATGATTACTTTCCTCGTCAAAACGTTCTGTTTTTTTCTGTTGATTAGAAAATACCACCGTTTTCTAATTTAGTCAAATTTAATTTTAATCTTTATGCCATTTATTTTGTCAATTAGCTGGTGTTTAAATGATTAGTTTATGAGAGTTGACTAAATATAAATGTCATGATGTCTGAAATGTGTTGTGCCAATTAGAATTTAGAATATTGATACTAGTTGATCTGAATTTGAATTGACTGATTGTTATTTGAATAGAAGATTAGCACAGTATGTGTCTAAAATAGCGATTCATTGGTTGATTAATGACCAGTATCACTTGTGTTGAAAAGAGCCTTCAATGGGTCAAGTGTGAGTGCATGAATCACTGGAACTAGTGGGTTTCAGAACTGTGAAATTTTTGAGAACACTTTAGGATAGCGGCCGAAATTAGCCAACTGATTGCCAGCGTTATACCGCAAATTATAATCGGATTTCATGAAATCATCACATATTTTTCAGGTTGTGGTTATCAATTAGTACGAGATTCTTGCTAGGATATATCTCGAGCCCACTAACGAAGTATCGGAATAAAAAATAAATTATGTTTAGGATGATGGCAGATGAGTCAAACTTTATGGCAACGAATATTTAACCACCAACGTCCCAAGCAGGCCGTGTTAATTCTTGGTAGCGGTCGGTCGGGCACTTCAGTAATGACGAAGTGTATCAATCTTATGGGAGTTTCCCTCGGAACGGATAATTTGTTAGCGCCTAGCAAACGAATTAATCCAAAAGGGTACTTTGAAAATAAAGACGTGATCAAGATTCATAAGTCACTTGGCGGCAAGCTGCGGTATCGTCCAGCTTTCACGGGCTACTATGATAGTCCCAAGATCAAGAATGACCGTAGCGCACTGACTAAATATTTAAAACAGACTTTTGAAAATGAACAATATCTGGCAATTAAAGATCCACGGATGAATGACTACATTGAGTTGTGGCAACACGTCTTGGCGGACGTCGACGTGAAGCCGGCTGAAATTGTGCTCCTACGTAATCCACTAGACGTTGTCGACTCTAATGCGCGAGCGTGGAAACGGGATACGACTTTAGCCATGCGTCAGTGGCAAGTCCGGACTTTACTATCATTACGTGATAGTGATCCTGAACAACGAATCTTAGTCACTTATGAAGATTTATTTGGTCAAACGTTGAACACGTTGAAACGTATCGCCACTAAATTCGGCTTACCATGGACGGAAGATGAGACTACTCTTCAAGTTCAGATTAATAACTTTATCGATCCTGAATTACAGAAGAGTGACAGTGGTGAAAGCTTAGCCGGTTTTGAGGCTCGCACCGATGTTGATCCTGACGTCAAAGCACTTTACCTGTTAGGACGACAAGCGGCGGCTGATCCCCAATTCTTTGCTTCAACCGAATTCCAACAAAAAATTGATGAGATGACGACGACTTACCTTCAAAAGTACGGTGCCTTGTACCGGGACTTCAATGTCAAAATCAACAGCAAAACTTTCTATGTATTTGGAACTGATCAGAGTGAGATTGATCAAGTGAACGACGTTTTAACAGCTAATGACGTTAAGATGGTCGCTCAAAAAACACCGATTCATGAAGTAGCGGCTGATCTCAGTGAGCGCCTGCATAACGGTGTCTTAGATCCCAAGACTTATTCACGAGACTTCTTAGTTGTTGAACAAAAAGAAGAGCTGAATAATTATTTACGTAAAAATGCAAAACGTGAAGCGCTCTGGGGCGTTGGTGATGTTTTGAATAGTGAAATTGCGGAGATACTTACAACGGTCAGCGCGGAGTTAAACGCTGATACACACAATATCGTGATTGCCCAAGACTTAACAGCGATTACGGATCAACGCGTGTTACAGACAACGGTACAACAGTTGATGCGCACGCTTCGAGCCGTCGAGCAACCGCCTTACCTAGTTGTAATGGCGGATCAATTGGATCAAGTTGCCACACAAACGGCGATTACTGAATTTATTGCTGAACAACCGACCAAAGAAACGCTGGCTGCAGATACGCAACCGGATGAAGCGTTGCAATTACGGACACCGTTAGATTGGCAAGAAGTGGCGGCCACGTTGACCGCACTCTGTCAGGCAGCTAGTGAAGATCCTGAGCAACAAGTCGCACTGAACCATTTTGTTAATGTTAATTATGATGAAATCGCAACGATGAAAGGTGATCAATATGCAAACAGTATACGGAATTAAAGCCCATGGTGGTAAGTTAGTTAACTTAGAAGACTTCAGTGAAGCAACCCGGCAGGCAGCCGAACAACTTCCTAGTTTAACGATCAATAACTGGAATATTTCTGACTTGGAACTGATCGGTATTGGCGGTTTTAGTCCATTAACTGGCTTTATGACCAGTGATGATTACCATTCCGTTGTTAATACGATGCACTTGAAGAGCGGTGTGATCTGGAGTGTTCCCATCACGTTAGGTGTCAGTCAAAAGGATGCTGATCAGATTGAACTGAATTCAGAGATTGCGTTAAAGGGTGCGGACGGTACTATTTACGGCACGATGGTAGTCGAAGATAAGTTCGTTCCTGACAAGCAGTTAGAAGCTCAGAACGTCTATAAGACCACCGATGAAGCTCACCCAGGGGTTAAACGACTCTATGAAAACGGTGACGTTTACTTAGGTGGCGCAATCAAGTTATTGCAAAAACCTGACCATGGTGCCTTTAGTGACTACTACATGGAACCAACCGAAACGCGTAAAATGTTCCACGATCTTGGTTGGCAACGAATCGTTGGGTTCCAAACCCGGAATCCAATTCACCGAGCTCACGAATATATTCAAAAATTAGCATTGGAAAATGTTGATGGCTTGTTCTTGAACCCATTGGTGGGTGAGACAAAGGCAGATGATATTCCAGCTGATGTACGGATGGACAGTTACAAAGCAATTTTGAAAAACTACTATCCTGAAGAACGGGTTCGATTAGTAATCTATCCAGCGGCTATGCGTTATGCAGGGCCTAAGGAAGCCATCCTGCACGCGATTGTTCGGAAAAACTACGGCTGTACCGATTTCATCGTTGGCCGTGACCACGCGGGTGTTGGCGACTATTATGGCACTTATGAAGCCCAAGAATTAATCTCTTCAGTTGAAGAAGAGATGGGCATGCACTTCTTTAAGTTTGATAATTCCTTCTATTGTAAGAAATGTGGGTCAATGGGGACTCAGAAGACCTGTCCTCATGGTGAAGAAGATCATATTTCACTCAGTGGGACCAAGGTTCGTCAGATGTTAGCAGACGGCATCGTGCCACCTAAGGAAGTTTCTCGTCCAGAAGTTGCTCAAGTTCTCATTGATGGCTTGAAGCGTAAACGCGAACAGGAGGTTTAACGATGGTGAAATCAGACAATATAACGTGGCACCATTCACAAGTTAGCAAGGAACAGCGCCAGACGGTCAATGACCATAAGAGTGTTGTTCTATGGTTTACGGGATTATCCGGCTCTGGAAAATCTACAATCGCTAATGCGGTTGAAAAAGCCTTGTTCGATCAACAGGTGCACAGCTACGTCTTAGATGGCGACAATATGCGGTTTGGCCTCAATAAGAATCTTGGTTTTTCAGCTGAGGATCGCGAAGAAAATATTCGCCGCATTGGTGAAGTTGCCAAGTTGTTTGTGGATGCGGGTGTCGTTACGCTGACCGCCTTTATCTCGCCATACCGGGCTGATCGTGACCAAGTACGAGCTAACGTTGAAGCGGATGAATTCATTGAAGTGTTTGTGGATACGCCATTGGCCGTGTGTGAAGAACGGGATGTGAAGCAGCTCTATGCTAAAGCTCGTCGTGGTGAAATCAAGGGCTTTACGGGTATTGACGCACCGTACGAAGCACCTGAAGATCCAGAAATCACGATTGATACATCGAGTCAATCACTAGCAACGTCCGTCGATCAAGTCTTAACTTATTTGGCTGATCATGGCTACGTTCAATTGGCTACTGCCAATGAAGGATAACTTAGTTTTAAACACGATTATGAGTCGGATTACTGATGCGGATCGCATCCTAGTCTATCGACATACTAATCCTGATCCGGATGCCATCGGTGCTCAGATGGGCTTGGTCCAACTATTGGCAACGGCTTTTCCTAGTAAAACGGTGGTGGCAATGGCAGCAGTTCCGCAACGCTTGGCTTGGTTGGGTGTGACGGATGAACAATCAGTGACACCACAAGCAACTGATTTAGTCATTGCAGTGGATTGCGCTAATGCCGAGCGCTTAGAAGGTCAGCTTCCCGCGGATGCATTGATTATTAAGATTGATCATCATCCAAATCGAGATCCATACGGGCAACTGAACTGGGTTGATGAAAGTTACAGCAGCTGTTCAGAGATGATCTATGACTTGTACGCCTATACGACCGGCCAATTGACAATGACGGCAGCGGTAGCGACTGCTTTGTATGCCGGTATTATTGGTGATACGGTCCGGTTCTCCACGCCAGAAACGTCTAGTCGAACGCTAACGATTGCGGCTAGTCTTGCGACCGAAGAAATCGATATTGCAGCTATCAGTCATCATGAGATGGATTTGACGCCAGCCTTAAGTAAACTTTCTGGCTATGCGTTAAGTCATCAGGTTGATGACGGTGATGGTTTGGTGCACGTGATTATTTCGCAAACGCATTTTGAACAATTAGGGCTTCAGTACGGTGAAGAAGATGTTCTTGTTCCGCTCTTAGGTAACCAAACGACCGCTAAAGTGTGGTTGTGGTTCATTGAAACTCCTGAAGGCAACTATCGTGTCCATTTCCGTTCACGAGCCATTCCAGTGAATGATGTCGCCAAAGTCTTTGATGGTGGTGGGCATCCGTTAGCTAGTGGAGCGTTTGTTCCGGATATTGCTACAATTGAACGAGTCGTTCAGCGAATGCGAGCACAAGTGGTAGCAAAAACGGTGGTTTCTTCGGTATAATTGAGTTATTAAATGAATGAGGGTTGTGAACAGGATGCGAAAAAGAAATTGGTTGATCGCACTAGTTGTGGTCATCGTGGTTGCCGTTGGTGGTGGCTGGGGTTATTATCATTATCAGCAAACGTCAACGACGAAAACGACTAGTAACGTCCGGTCGGATAGTGCGGTCAAAAAGGATATTAATACCCGTTTAGTACAGACGGAGATTAAGGCGCAGTCTAGTGAAACGTCAACGTTGAAAAAAGCGGTCGCTAACAAGGACTATACGGTTGATAAGATGTATACCAAGGTGAACCCATATGGGACTTCACCATTGTCAGCTAAGGTCATCTTCCACACGAGCCAGGCCGCTAAGGTCAGTTATACGGTCGTTGGTAAGAGTAGCAAGACGTCAATTTCTAATACGGTTAAGTCGTATACGACTAACCATGATCTGACGGTCTTAGGACTGTACGCGGGCACTAATAACCAGGTTAAGATTACGGTGACGTATAAGAGCGGTAAATCTGTTACGAAGACGATTCGTTTACAAACGGAAAAATTACCTGCTTCACTCACAAGTTTTAAGATTAACGTTAAGAAAGCTAACAAACAAAAGATGGTCTTAGGTACTGGTAACGCGAAGTTAACGTTTATGGTGCGGACGACGATCTCTGGTAGTAAGCAATCGAAGAACTTGTCGTTTGGCTTGGATGCTGACGGTAATATTCGTTGGTATACCACACGACCAACTTCGCATATCTTCAAGCAGTTGACTAACGGGCACTTACTGATTTGGACTAAATCTAATAGTAAGAATTCGTATTTTGACGAGTTAGTTAAAATGGATTATACCGGTAAGGTCTATAAGACTTATAAGTTTAACCATACAGCTTTGGGTAAGGCGAAGGGGTCTAAGAAGCAGAACCATAACCAAGTCCATCATGATGTAACAGAAATGGCTAATGGTGATCTGATTGCGACCGTTTCTGATGGTGGTCGGACTTATGTTGAAGATACGATGATTGTCATCTCGCACAAGACGGGTAAAATCACCAAAGTCATCAACATGAAGAATATCCTGCCATCGAAATTCTACACGGAATATAATGCAACTAAGTCCAACAAATACATGGGTAAGAAGGACTGGTTCCATCAGAACTCCGTCTACTATGATTCAACGGACAAGAGTTTGATTATCTCTAGTCGTAATCAGAACTTGGTTATGAAGATCGATTACAAGACTGAAAAGATCAAATGGATTCTATCCAGCAAGAAGGTTTCAGCTTGGCCGAAAGCTTACAGGAAGTATCTGTTGAAATCTAGTGGTAAAATCTCATGGCCGGGTGGGCAACACGCTGCCATCGTTGATCCTTCAACGTTAGGCAATAAAGGTTCACTGAACGTGTTGATTTTCAACAACAACGTGGCCGTTGGGACGACTAAGAAGTCCTTACAAAATTCTTCTGGTAAGTATTCAGAAGGCGTGGAATACCACATTAATGAAAAGACTAAGACGATTTCCCAAGTAGGTAGCTACGGTAAATCGCTAGGTAAGAGTAATTTTGCCAATATCATTGGTTCTAACCGCTACTTGAGTTCTTCTAATCGCCTCATTGACTTTGGCTGGTTGAATAACGGTAAGTCTGCCAATATTATTGAATACGATACGAAGACGAAGCAAGAAGTCTATAACGTTGAGTTATCCAATCTTGGTAGTGGTGGTTATGTTTACCGGGCAGAACGGTTCTCGTTGTACCCAACTAAGCACAGCTACGGTATTGATGAATAGGTAATGATTAAACAGTCTGGCAGATGCTAGACTGTTTTTTTTGATAATATATTGGTTAACAACAAAAAAACTAGTTACAAGCTTCGCCACGATGGTCAGTACTAGTTCAGCTGTTGGAACGATGCCTTGATCGTAATTTTAAAACAACCAATATTAATATAATAAACGTTAACCTAACGAAACCAATTAGGGATTGAGATAACCTGTGGATGAGTCTATAGTGACCTTAAAAGGGGATTGATAAATATGGAAGAAATCGTATCATTTGAATATTCAACTAGCGCCAAAGCTTTAGATGCAGCAATTTGTGAATATAAGGTGGATGGAAAAAAGATTCTTAAAATTGACTTTCCAGATGACAAGGGATTTGTCGCCATTCATGAAAAAGATGGTAAAACGGAGTATGTTAAGGCCGCATATATGAAATTTGAGACTAAAAAGTAATTAAATAGGTTACTGGTTTATGAACAGTTTAGCAATTGCTAAGCTGTTTTTTTGTGTCCTGATTGAGGTTGGTTGTTGAAGCATTGCCGGCTTAGAAAATGCCGCTTTGATACAAGCTTGGAGTCGGTTGGCTTAGACCAAAAATCGGTTAAAAGCTTTATGGCTGTAGTGCTCCGACGAACTTTAACTTAATATAAATAACTTAATGAAAAGGTCTAATTTTCTTCAATCAAAGCTTGTTAACTGACAAATAATTTCATACCCTGTCGGATTTATGTTCACATTCCAAGTTTACAATTATGGTTATGTTGAACGGAGCTGACAAGTACCAGACGAGATCGCTAACGGAGAAGCAGATTTCAATAGGCCTTTTCAGCAAGAATCTTTAGTAGGAACCTTCAACGGGACCAAATTAGAAATTAGTCGAAGCGGAGCGATGATTATGACCCTGAATATTGCAATTGTATTAATCACCTTACTAGTTTCATTTGTTTTAATGGCGATGGAAATCACCACGCCGAATGCAGTCATCCTCTGTGCACTGGCATTTTTGATGTTTGTTGGGATTCTGTCGCCAAGTGATGCGTTGTCTGGATTTGCCAACGATGGCTTAGCCACGATTGCGTTGATGTATATCATTGCTTATGCAATCGCCAAGAGTAACCTAATTACTCGTCTGTTTGATCGAATTCTAGGCGATGGTAAAAGTGAGAAGCGGTCACTGTTCAGATTGTTAGCAAGTGTCAGTCTGATTTCACCTTTCATGAATAATACACCGATCGTGTCAACCTTAACGCCGATGGTTCAACGATGGTGTAAGCAAAAGGGACTGGCCGTTTCAAAATTCTTGATTCCATTGTCGTATGCCACCATTTTAAGTGGATTGTTGACAGTTTTAGGAACTTCAACCAACCTAGTGGCCCAAGGGTTACTGTCAAAATATGACTTACAAAAATTTGGGACGTTTGATTTGGCGATTGTCGGGATTCCCATTACGATTGTCGGCTTAGTTTATCTGCTAACAATCGGTTACCGGCTATTGCCAACGTATTATGGTAGCAGTGTTGATGATGTGGTCGCTGATCCAAATGACTACATGATTGAAATGACGTTAGGACCAGATTTTGAGTACCTTGATGCGACGGTTGCGGAAGCTAAGATTCAAAACTTATCCCGTTCGTTTCTAGTTGCAATCAATCGTGGCGGTCAGGCCATCGTACCCGTAGTGGAGAGCACCGTCTTGCGATTGGGTGACCGGTTATACTTTACTGGAACGTTCGATTGTATCAATGATTTGATGCGCATCAAGGGCTTAGTGCCTAGTACGCAGAAGATTGATATGGCGGATATTACTAGCGAAGGCGCTCGGTTAGTTGAAGTCTCCGTTCCTGATACTTCAAGTTTAGTTAACCAAACGATTAAGTCGTCACGTTTTCGGAATGTTTTTGGTAGCGTCGTTGTTGCGATTCGTCGTAACGGTGAAAATCTGGAAAACCGTTTAGGCAGTATCCGGCTAAAGGGTGGCGATAATCTCGTCATGCTTACAACTGGTGAAGCGGATGAGTTGGACACGTTAAAGGACTTACACGTTTTCAATGTTCAAAATGTGCAGACACGTAAACATACTTATAAGGATTTTCTACCTATTTTCTTGTTGGTAGCAACGATTGTTGTTTCAACGATGGGCATCCTTGATTTATTTGTCGGACTAGCTGCTTCATGTGTCGTATTGTTCTTAACGAAGTGTGTTTCGGTCAGCGATATTGTCAAAGCGGTTGATATGAACGTCTTATTCTTAGTTGCAAGTAGTTACGCACTGGGACTGGCAATGTCAAACGTTGGGGCGGATAAGTTTATCGCCAAATCGCTGGTCGCAATTACGGGTGATGCGTCACCGTTGATCTACATGTTCTTGATTTATTTCGTCACCAACTTCTTAACGGCGATCTTATCCAATGCGGCAGCGTTGTCCTTGATGTTCCCAATCGTGGTTTCGGCGGCTAAGTTAGAGAATTTACCCGTCATGATGCTAGTAATGTTGATTACAATTGCGGCGACGGCGGACTTTTCAACGCCAATTGGTTATCAAACCAACCTGATTGTCTATGGACCAGGCCATTACAAGTTTACGGATTATTTCAAAGTCGGGATTCCACTGAACTTAATCTGTATGGTGATCTGTGTGTTCGTGACTTACTACTTTTATATGGTGATTTAAATAAGAGTGGGCCAGCAGGCGGTCAGAGACCGAGCATAGCCTAGGCACGGTGATGATGGTGTGTTTTGCCATCGTTACCGTGCCGTAGCTAAGCGGAGGTCTTTGCCTGCTGGATCACGTTTCGGCCATCTGTATAACTACGTATTATGCTAGTTGAAATTTCATCCTAATTACATTGCTCTATGTGCTGCTTTTTCCGCCTACCGGGGTGGTCTGACAACGCTGGAACGCCATGGGCACGCTTTTGAGCTCACCAGCCGAACCCGCTGGCAATCTCAAAACTCGGCCTTACACTAACCTGAGCAAACCACTCAGCTAAGTGTAATTTCATGCCTGAGCGTTGTCAGACCACCACTAACGGCTAAGTTGGAGTTCAAATGTTGATAAACACTTTGCTTTACTTGGTTTTGATTTGATTGATCGTTATTTCAAAAGTGAATTAACCGGCCGTATTACGGCAATTGCCGTAACTTTTTAATAATCATCTTGGTAAACTGAGAAAAAACTTTCTAACCAATGTAATAATTATGACTAATTGGCCTAAAAATTTAGGTGCATATGTCTGTCTTTGACTACTATCCAGCCGTGAGGAGCGTCCTGACAATGTTCAG
>NZ_LFEE01000037.1:0-40765 GCF_001039045.1 Lactiplantibacillus herbarum | reverse complement strand
TCCGGTAGGCGAAATTAGAAGCGCCCGTTACTTAGATAAGCTTAACTAGTACAATGCGTGTATATACTTTGTGATTAAAAAGATCTGGGTCAATCCCCCAGATCTTTTTTGAGCGCGCCAACAAAGTACCAACTGTTAAGGATTAAACACCAATTAATAACTATTTCGATACCAAAGACTGGTATTCAACCAATAAAGTTGATATACTAGCAAAGTTTGCTTAGTAATCTAACGAACTTGAAATCGATTACAAGCTTGCTATTTCAAGGAATGAAAGGAGTGCGAAAATGAACGATTTAACAAAGGGGAACCCGTTAAAACTAATTTTTTGGTTTACGATTCCGTTACTGATCGGTAACATTTTTCAGCAATTTTATAGTTTGTCGGATACATTGATCGTTGGCCAAACACTAGGCGTTAAAGCTTTAGCGGCTGTTGGCTCAACGGGGAGTGTCCAGTTTTTGATTATCGGCTTCGCTCAGGGATTAACCGCTGGGCTGGCTATTTTGACCGCGCAACACTTTGGCGGTCGCAATTTTAAGGCGGTACGGCGCAGTTTTGCCATTAGTATTGTGGTTAGTCTGATCGTCGGGATTATCTTAACGATCCTGTCATTGATCTTTGTCGATCACATCTTAATTCTGATGCAGACGCCACCGGATATCATCGATGATGCCCGGACCTTCTTACAGATCATGTTAGGCGGGATGTTAGCCCCGATCGGGTTCAACCTGTTGTCAAACGTCATTCGCGCACTCGGAGATAGCCGGACGCCACTGTGGTTTTTGATCATTAGTGCGTTGATCAATATCGGCTTGGAATTACTATTTATCTTAGTCTTTAAATGGGGAATCGCCGGGGCCAGTTGGGCAACCATTCTAGCTCAGACGATTGCGACCCTGATGTGTGTGGTTTATATCGTGGTCAAAGTACCGATCCTACACATTGGTCGGCGCCACTTTAAGTTGGTCTGGTCTGAAGTTAAGGCCCATTTAAACGTTGGGCTACCAATGGCTTTTCAGATGTCGATTATTGCGATTGGGACGATTGTCCTCCAAGCTGCGTTGAATAGTTTGGGAACGAATTCGGTGGCGGCGCCGACCGCTGCTCAAAAGATTGACCAAGTGGCAACACAACCGTTAATGTCATTTGGGGTGACGATGGCCACTTTTGCTGCTCAGAACTATGGCGCACATAAATATGAACGAATTGTTAAGGGTGTCAAACAGACGATGTGGTTATCGGGTAGCTTTAGTGTGGCTGCTGGTTTAATTGAAATTATCTGGGGCAAACAATTAGTCGGTTTGTTTGTGGGTCATCAAGATATGGCCGTATTGAACTTATCGCAGACGTATTTCAACGTTATCGGGAGTACGTATATCCTGTTATCGATGCTATTCATTATGCGAAATACGCTGCAGGGATTAGGGCGGAGTGCCATTCCAACCTTAGCCGGGGCCGCAGAACTAATCATGCGGGTCTTCGCAGCGTTGATTTTGGTTCGGCTTTTAGGTTATGCTGGAGCATGTAGTTCTGAACCATTAGCTTGGTTAGGATCGTGTGCCGTGTTATTGCCGGCATACGTTAAAGCTGTCCATGATTTACGGCAGCGAGCCCGAATGGAAGAGCGGACGGCAGCATCTGAGCCAATTATCAGCGAAAATCCTATTAAATCATAATTTTGACTTGCAACTACGGCGATTTTTTGATAGTATTTGTTATCCATTTTATTTTAAAAAGTCTGATGAACAGTAGACTCAATAAGTAGTTGACCTTCACACACGATAAGGAGTTTACACATGGCCGTAGAATTAAAAATTGGCGATTACGTCGCGGGTAAGAAGTTTGCTTCACTCGAACATGATTTTGAGGGTGAAATTGAAAAAGTGTATGAAAATTCAGTCTTAGTTCTGATTCAGAAGTTTGACAAAGAAGACGAACCCATCGTGAATGAATACAATCACCGTGCGGTTGTGCGTAAGGATGAGGCTAAGTTATTAAAAGCCGGTCCAGAACCAGAAAAGGCACCAGAAGAAGACGAAGAAAATTAATAAATAACCATGACAACAGAAAGGATGTATGCTATACTAATTTCTGTTGTTAACTGCGGGTGTAGTTTAGTGGTAAAATTCAAGCTTCCCAAGCTTGCGTCGCGGGTCCGATTCCCGTCACCCGCTTAGTGAATTAATTTAGATGATAAATTAATAACGGAGCGCTCATACAAGCTCCTTGCACTTATGGTCCGTTGGTCTAGTTGGTTTAGGACGCCTGCCTGTCACGCAGGAGATCACGAGTTCGAGTCTCGTACGGACCGTCATTATTACGGTAAAGAATGTTTAACCAGACTGGTTAAACATTCTTTTTTTATGCATTAATAGTGATTAACGGGGACGCCATAGGTTGAATGCCGGACTGCACATCTTTGATTGGGATAGGCTTGTGTAGTTTGAAGGCTAGCTGTTAGTTGAGCTTAGACTATCTCAGGTGTGTCTGAGGCTAAGTCATAGAAAGTTTGACAAGTGATAAGAGTGGTGTTAATTTAATTAATGACCGTCAGTCAATTTTGAATTTGATGTTAAGTTGACCAGTAGTTAAAAACGGAGGAATGGTTATGAATAGCTTAACTGTCGGCCAAAAAGCCGCAAAAGCACAACTGATTGCGATGGCTGCGCAACAACAATTTGAGAAGAAATCTTTTAATCAGATTACAATGGCTGAAATTGCCAAGCAGGCCGGCGTTTCTAAGGGAACACTCTTTAACTATTATGAGAGTAAAGAGAGTCTATTCATGACACTCTTGCTGGATGGTTATTGTGCTTATTTTGAAAGTATCATCACCAAGGTGGTACAAGCGAAGACGTTTGAACTGGCTGATTTTATCAACCTATTATTGGGCGAAACGGCTGAATTGATTACGACGCACGCAACGCTAGTACGGCTCAATGCGCTCAGAGGACCCATCTTGGAGCAGGGCGCTGACCTGGAACAGACGGTCACTCACCGAAAGGCTCTGTATGAGACTAATGAGCGGCTCGCACAGACAATCTGTCAGCGAGTGATCAGTTTGAGTGTATCAGAAGTTAGCCAGTTGTATTTGGTTCAAAGCGCTATTATTAGTGGGTTAATGAATTTATCCGCACTGGATGAATTCCAGCAACAGCCACTAGTCGAACAGGATTTCGATCATTTTAAAATCAACTTGAAAAAAGATGCGGTCGCAACGTTTAGCTATTACTTAGCTGGCCGCTATCCGACAATACAACTATCAGAGGAGTTATAATCATGAAAATGAGTCACATTCGTAACTTTGCAATTATTGCACATATCGATCACGGTAAGTCGACTTTAGCTGATCGGATTATGGAAGAAACGGCAACGATTAGCCAACGTGAAAGTAAAGCACAATTATTAGACGATATGGGCGTTGAACAAGCCCACGGTGTTACTGTTAAGTCACGGACGGTTCGCAACTTCTACACGGCCGATGATGGTCAAGAGTATGAGTACAATCTGATTGATACTCCCGGACACGTCGACTTCTCTTACGAAGTTTCGAAGAGCCTAGCAGCTAGCGATGGTGCTATTCTACTAGTAGACGCCACTCAGGGCGTTCAAGCGCAGACTGTGGCCAATTTAAGGTTAGCTCTTAAAAACGGGTTAAAAGTCTTACCAGTCATTAATAAAATCGATAGCGCGTTGGCTGAAGTCGACAAGACGGAGCAGCAGATTCGCGAACTAGACGATTCATTTATCGATAGTCCGATATTAAAGATTTCAGCAAAGTCCGGGCTGGGTGTTCATGAAGTAATGGAAGCCATTAAGGATTACTTCCCAGCACCAGCTGGTGAGGCAAAAGCACCACTAAAAGCGTTAGTTTTTGATTCGGCCTATGATCCTTTTAAGGGAATAATCGCCTATGTGCGCGTTTTTGACGGTCAATTAACGGCGGAAACGCCCGTCATGTTAATGGCTAATGAACAAAAATTACAGAATAAAGAAATTGGGAGTTTTACGCCTCAAATGACGGCGGTCGAGTCGTTGAACGTTGGTGATGTAGGCTACTTAGTCACTGGGCTCAAAGATCCACAGTTATTGCGCGTTGGGGATACGTTGACGGATCAAGCTGACCCGACTGTCACGGCATTGCCAGGATATGAACCAGCGCAGCCAATGGTCTTTGCGGGGCTTTACCCTAAGGATGAGAGTTATCATGATTTACAGCTGGCGATTGAAAAGCTCGCCTTAAATGATTCTTCATTTCAATACGATGCGGAAGTTTCAGACGCTCTGGGACCTGGATTTCGATGTGGTTTCTTAGGGATTTTCCATCTACAAATTATTCGCGAACGGCTGCAGGATGAGTACCATTTAGACGTTCTGACGACGGCGCCAAATGTGACTTATCGGGTGCACATGAAGGATGAGACGACCTTGATTGTCAACAATCCGATTAAGTTCCCATATTTTGGCGACATTGACTACGTGGAAGAACCATTCTCTAACGCAACGATCACCACTAACAACGACGTGCTCGGTGACGTAATCAAGTTGGCGGATAAGCACATGGGACAACTGATTGATATGGCGAATCAGGGTGACTTGATTGAGTTGCACTACCGGTTGCCAATCTCTGAGATCGCGTATGACTTCTTCAATGCATTGAAGTCGATTTCACACGGATATGCTACCTTAGAGACGACGTTTGCCGATTACGATATTGCGGATGTCGTCAAAGTTGAAGTGAATGTCAACTACGCTAAGGTGGACGCCTTATCATTCGTAATCCACCGCGATGACGCACCGTTGATGTCACAGAAGTTGGTTGAAAAATTGAAATATACTATTCCACGTAAACTATACCCCATGCCAGCGCAAGCTATCGTTGAGGGTAAGCCAATGGCACGAGTTGATGTGCCACCATTACGTAAGAATGCGGCCGTTAACGGTGAAAAGCGTAGTACGTCGAAGAAACAGGCGTTATTACGTCGGCAGAGTTCCAATAAGCGGCAGGCTGCTTCTAGCGACATTAAATTATCACAGGAAGTTTTCAATGCAGTTCTAGAATTATCACTCTAACTAGGAGTGAGATATAATTTGGTTAGTTTGTGAGCATTATTGTGAAGCCAGCACTTATTCCGTTCTTTGGAATAGGTGCTGGTTTTTAGTTAAATGGAGCTAAGTGTCTGTTGGCGTGCATTTTGATTGTTGTTGTTGGGGAATGTCAGAAGATAATCTGCTATTTAATATTCGAAAATGTAGAAGTAATGCGTAGATATCATTAATTTTCAGAGTGCTGGCTTATTCCAGGTGCAATGATAACTAAATTAATGATTTAATAGGGAGCTAGTTGCGAGTGGTTCTGAGATGATGGTACAATGAATCCGCTAGTGATAAGGGTGCGTAAACCCTTTATTACCAGCGTTAGTGGCGATTTAGAACTGATCAATTATTTTTTGACTTTGTTTTTCAGTTTTGTACATGGCACTGACGATTAATGTGACGCTATTTTGCACTGATTTTTTGGCGGCCAGTTAGGAGGATTAAATTAAATACAATAAAGTCAGACATTGCAGAGGGGTATTTTTATCATGAAGTTGAAGCATTTTCTACCGTTGGCGGGTTGTTTACTAGCAACTACCGCCTTAATGACCGCTTGTAGTCAGAGTTCAAAAACAACGACTAAACATCAAAGTACAGCAGCCAAAGTTGCTAAAGCGACTAAGCAAACAGTAACTAAGGATGATGTTACTAATGCCAAGAAACTGTTAATCAACCCAAAAAAATGGCGTTATAATGCGACGAATAAAGTTTATTATCAAGTTGGTATTAAGTACGGCACGAAAACGACCAGTAAGACTTATGAATCAATGGGAATTTTTATCCCTGCCAAATACGTTACCGCTAAAGCTGACGGTAACCAAACTTATCGTATTAAATTTAATCAGAAGGCCAAGGTCAAGGGGTATACATCTAAGACAGCACCAATTGTAATGCCGGTGAATACCCCAGGATATGCAGCACAAACCGCACCAACAGGATATGATAGCAGTTCGGCTAAATATACTAAAGCCGGATTTATTTACGTAGCTGCTGGATGTCGCGGTTTAAACCAAACGGATAAATCAAATGGATCTTCACCATGGGGAGTCACTGATTTGAAGTCTGCGGTGAGAACGCTAAGATTGAATAAAACGCGAATTGCCGGAGATACAAATCGGATTTTTACCTTTGGTCATAGTGGCGGTGGTGCTCAAAGTGCGTTAATGGGTGCTACTGGTGACAGTAAAAAGTATACTAAGTATTTGAAAAAAATCGGAGCTCCAATGGCAACTACTGCCGGTAAATCGACTAGTGATGCGATTGACGGTGCCATGGCTTGGTGTCCAATTACGAGTTTGGATACTGCTAATGAGGCTTATGAGTGGAATATGGGGCAGTATTCAAATTCAGGTACTCGGAAATCAGGAACATGGACCAATGCATTATCGAATGACATGGCGACTCAGTATGCTCAATATATTAATAAGCTGGGCCTAAAAGATAGTAATGGCAAGACTTTGAGTTTGTCAAAATCATCGACCGGGATTTACACTTCTGGTAGTTATGCCACTTATTTAAAGAAGGAAGTTGAACAATCACTCAACAACTTCTTAAAAGATACGACGTTCCCTTACAAAGCTACCAGTACAGAGGGGCCAAGTGGCGCTGCCACGCAGACGGGTTCAACTACTGGTAAGATGCCAACTGGATCGAAGCCTTCTGGCACTGCAAAGGGTGGTGCCATGCCATCAGGTAGTAGTGCGATGGGAAGTCAAACCACGACTAGCGGAAAAACTTATAAAACAGCGCAAGCCTATATTAATTCACTCAACAAGAACGGCAAGTGGATCACATATAATTCGAAAAAGAATACGGCCACGATTAGTAGTATGAAAGCTTTCGTTAAGCATTGTAAAAAGGCTTCCAAAGATGTTGGCGCGTTTGATGGATTGACACGACAACAAACAGAAAACAAATTGTTTGCAACGAGTGGTAGCAGTGCAAATCATTTTGATTCGACGATTAGCAAGTTGTTGAAACAAAATGGTAGTAAATATGCGAAGCTGAAGAACTATAAGTCGAGTTATGCGCAAGCTTATCAAAATGATTTGAAGAAGACTGATGCGCAAGGAAGTTCGGTTCAGTCACGTCTCGATCTTTATAATCCGTTATATTACTTAACGAGTTACTATAACGGTGTTAATACTAGTAAAGTTGCGAAATACTGGCGAATTCGGACGGGTATCAATCAGTCTGATACTGCTTTGACAGTTGAAACGAACCTTGCTTTAGCCTTAAAACAAAATAAGCAAGTCAAAAACGTTGATTTTGCAACAGTTTGGGGTCAAGGGCATACCGAAGCAGAACGTACCGGTAATAATGAAACTAACTTTATTAAATGGGTTAATCAGAGTTTGAAATAGCTTAATCAAAACCAGTTTTGAGAGTTAAGTTGGTTTTTGACTAAATAGGCAGGAGTTGCTCGTTGTTGAGTAGCTCCTGCCTATTTTAATTTCTGGACACTAAGTCCAAAAAGTTAATGGCCTATCCCTGATAATAGGACTTCTAAACCAACTTTAGCTAGAATGCTTAATTGGTATGACTAGGGCTAGTATACTGAATACAGATAAAGCAGTCGCAAACTAAAGATTGAAATAGTTGAAAAAGTACGGTAAAAACTTAAAATAAGGAATTGGACAAGCAATCATGATGAATAAAGATGAAATTTTGGCGCAAGAAGCGAAACTGACGTTTAAAAGCTTTAATAACGATACGGCTTTAGCTTTGGCAGAAATTATCAATGAAGATGTTAAGCAACATTATCCGAAAAAAGTCGGCATTCGCATTGTCCATAACGGCCTAGTCGTCTTGCATTTTTTGATGAATGATCGCAAGGAAAGCCCTTGGTTACAGCGGAAAGTGAAGACTGTTATCGCTAGTAGTCACAGTTCGTTGTACGTTTATGCAGAACGTGATCAGAATCCGACCTATCATGATTGGATAGAAGATTCGACACAAGCGGTTTGCGGAGGTGGCTTTCCAATCATTGAAAATGGTAAAATAACAGGAGCCATTTGTGTTTCGGGCTTGGATCATTTAGATGATCATGAAGTCGTGGTTAACGCGCTTCAAACCGTCCTACAAAAAATTACTGAATAAAAATGTTATAGAAGGGTGATTTTAATGAATAATTCTGAACCAGTATTAATGATGTTATTTGGGGCAACCGGTGATTTAGCACAACGTAAGCTCTATCCAGCTTTCTTCCGCTTATTCCGGGAACAAGTCTTAAATGACCATTTTGCCGTTATTGGAACCGCACGCCGACCATGGAGTGATGACCATTTCCGTGAGGTCGTTGCCGAGGCCATTGCGGATCAAAATCCTACTGAACCGGAACAGAGTGCGTTCTTAAGTCACTTTTATTATCAATCACACGATGTCGGTGACGCCGGACATTACCAAACGTTGAATCAATTAGCAGATAAGCTAGATGACAAGTATCAATTAGCTGGCAACCGCGTGTATTACCTAGCGATGGCCCCACGTTTCTTTGGTCAAATCGTCACCCAATTAAAGGCTGCTGCGATTATCGAAACGGCTGGATTCAACCGAGTTGTGCTTGAAAAACCTTTCGGAACGGATTATGAATCCGCTAATGAGTTGAGCAAACAATTAACCAGCGTCTTCCCTGAAAAAGATATTTTCCGAATCGATCATTACTTGGGTAAAGAGATGATTCAAAATATCTTAACGTTGCGGTCTACTAACAGCTTATTAGAATCACAATGGCGCAACCAGTACGTTGAGAATGTGCAGATTACGTTTGCGGAATCCTTAGGTGTTGAACAACGGGGCGGTTATTATGACCAAACTGGGGCTTTAAAAGATATGGTTCAAAATCATATTTTGCAGGTCTTATCTTTACTATCAATGGAATTACCAAAGCAAATGTCTGAAGAAGCCATTCGTGAAGGTAAGGTTGCGGCCTTAAAATCAGTTCGCATCTACAATCCTGATGAAGTTGCTAAGAACTTTGTGCGGGGGCAATACGTTGACGGTGAGTTGAACAATGATCAATTCCAAGCTTATCGTAACGAACCAGATGTCGATCCAGAATCACGGACGGAAACGTTTGTTGCTGGTAAGTTCCAGATTGACAATGATCGTTGGCGTGGGGTACCTTTCTACGTTCGAACTGGGAAACGGTTGACGGAAAAGGGCACACGAATCAACGTGGTCTTCAAGAACTTGACCAATAATTCAGATATTGCAACGAAAAATATTTTGACGATCTATATCCAACCTACTGAAGGATTTTCATTAAGCTTGAACGGAAAAGCCTTAGATGCACAAGCTGCAACGGCACCAATCCGCTTATCTTATCGTCACGATAGCCAGATGATGGCTAACACGCCAGAATCATACCAACGTTTGATCAATGATGTGATTGTCGGTGACGCCACTAACTTTACGCATTGGGATGAAGTTGCCCAATCATGGAAGATCGTTGATGTGATTCGTCAGGCTTGGGATGCTGATCAGAGTGCTTTACCAACGTACTCAGCGGGAACGATGGGACCAAAAGAAGCGTTTGATCTCGTTGAAAATGACGGTAATCAGTGGATTTGGCAACCAGATAGTTGGTTTGTTGAACGCGGTTTATTAAAAAAATAGTTTTTGGTTGACTAACCAGGGAGCGTTAAAATGCAATTTACGACGATTTCATTTGATGAACTAACGCCACGACAGCTGCAAAAAATCTACTGGTTGCGGATTGCTGTCTTCGTCGTTGAGCAGCAGTGTCCGTTTCAAGATGTTGATGATGTGGATTTGACAGCACAGCATCTACTTGGAACTGATGATGATCAGAAGTTGCTAGCGTATGCCCGGTTAATGCGTGAAGATCATCATCAGGCCCGCATTGGTCGGGTGGTGACTAATCCGGAAGCGCGGGGGCAAGGTAATGGTCAGCAGCTGTTGCGGCAGGCAATTGAGCAGATTCAAGTGCTTTGGCCGGATACGGCTCAGATTAATATTCAGGCTCAGCACTACTTGGATCGGTTCTACAGAAGCTTTGGCTTTCAACCGGTATCGGCCATTTATTTGGAAGATGACATTCCTCATCAGGACATGGTATTAAGGTTAAACTAGTCAAAACGGTCAAATTCTGTTATACTAACGCAAGTAAAATTTACACGTCTAATGAGAAAGAAGAGTACGACACCGCCATAGAATAGCGAGTTCGGGATGATGGAAGCCGAATCTAAGGTAGTCGGAAGCGCGCTTTTGAAGACGACAATTCGATAATAAGTGGATGTAATATCAATTAGAGTGGTACCGCGGGAATATCTCGTCTCTTACATGTTTTTGAAATATGTAGGGGACTTTTTTTGTCCCGTGACCACCATATCAGGAGGAACTTATGGATTACAAACAACTTGTAGCGGCAACCTTAGCGCCCGCTTTACCAGATTTAACCAGTGATGACATCATCACTAAGATTGAACAACCTAAGACATCAAAGCAGGGTGACTTAGCTTTCCCAACGTTTACGTTAGCTAAAACCTTACACAAGGCACCTCAAATGATTGCCAGTGACATCGTTGAACAAATCGATGACAGTGACTTCGAACAAGTCGTTGCGATGGGACCTTATGTCAACTTCTTCTTTAAGAAGGATGCCTTTGCAGCTGACATTTTAGGTCAAGTCTTGACTGACGGCGGTCATTTTGGGGACAGCAAGCTTGGCGAACAGGGTCAAGTCCCAATCGACATGTCTTCACCTAATATTGCTAAGCCTATCTCAATGGGGCACTTACGCTCAACGGTTATTGGGAATTCATTAGCTAATATCTTAGGTAAATTAGATTACCAACCCGTTAAGATCAACCACTTAGGCGACTGGGGAACCCAATTCGGTAAGTTGATCACGGCTTACAAGATGTGGGGTAGTGAAGCCGATGTTAAGGCTGACCCTATCAATAATTTACTGAAGTATTACGTGCGTTTCCATGAAGAAGACGTTGAACATCCAGAAATGGACGATGAAGCCCGTGACTGGTTCAAGAAGTTGGAAAATGGCGACGAAGAAGCGACCCACTTGTGGTCATGGTTCCGTTCTGAATCATTGAAGGCCTTCAAGCAGATCTATGAACGCTTGGATATTGACTTCGATTCATTCAATGGTGAAGCTTTCTATAACGATAAGATGCAAGAAGTTGTTGATATCTTAGAAACCAAAGACCTCTTACATGAAAGTCAGGGCGCTGAAGTTGTTGATTTAAGTAAGTACGACTTGAACCCAGCTTTGATCAAGAAGTCTGATGGTGCAACGCTTTATATCACCCGTGACTTGGCAGCAGCCATTTACCGGAAGCGGACTTATGAATTCGTTCAGTCACTTTACGTGGTTGGTAACGAACAGACTAACCATTTCAAGCAATTAAAAGCGGTCTTAAAAGAAATGGGCTTTGACTGGTCAGACGAAATTCACCACATTCCATTCGGTTTAATTACGTCTAACGGTAAGAAATTATCTACTCGTAGTGGTCGGGTCATCTTACTCGACAAGGTGCTGGATGATGCAGTCACCTTGGCACACCAACAGATTGAAGCTAAGAACCCTGATCTTCCTAACAAGGATGAAGTAGCGGATGCAGTCGGTATCGGCGCCGTTATTTTCCATGATTTGAAGAATGAACGGATGAACAGTTTTGACTTTAACTTAGAAGAAGTGGTTCGTTTTGAAGGCGAAACTGGCCCTTACGTTCAATACGCTCACGCACGTGCTGAAAGTATCTTGCGTAAAGCTGGTAGCCCTGAATTAGCAACGTCTGGTCAAGCTTTAAGTGATCCAGCTGCTTGGGATACGTTGAAGTTACTTAGCGAATTCCCAGCGACGGTGGTACGTGCAAGTACTGAATACGAACCATCAATCGTTGCGAAGTACGCAATTCACTTAGCTAAAGCCTTTAACAAGTATTATGGTAATACCAAGGTCTTAGTTGAAGACGATGAACTCAACGCACGTTTGGCATTGGTTAAGAGTGTCAGTGTTGTCTTGAAAGAAGCCTTACGCTTATTGGGTGTTAAAGCACCAGATGAAATGTAATTAAATGAATTAATCTGATCCACGCTAACAGTTGTTAGTAGTGGGTTATGAGAGCTCACGTTCAGTAATGGACGCGGGCTTTTTTTGATGAAGAAATTGCATGACTAGTTAGTTAATCTTTTGAACAAATGCTATCAGTGAAAATTAATTTAAAGTGGTCTTGACCAATTTAAAGCGTTATCAAAAAATTGGTTTGGTTAGTTGATCGGTAAACATATATTTAATGATTAATCATTAAATATAAACGGCTACCAGTCAGTTGGGCATTGTTCGGTTGACGTAATCAATTGAATTGTTGGGCCATTTAGACAGAAGGGTCTAGTCATGAGTAATTTCTCATTAACGTTGATCATGCGATTGCGGTTAGCCATAAAACGCTGGTAATTGGTTAGGGTGCCGGTTATGCTGTGGATGATTATTTTAAGGAGGCGGATGAATTGAAGCGACAAACACAAACAGTCGTCGTCGGTGGCACCCAGAGTGCTAGTGGGAAAAGCCTGTTAACGCTGGCACTTGCTAACGTGCTGACAACTTGGCAGGCAACCGTTACGATCGTATGCTGTGACTATCAGACGGCAGCTTGGACGACCATTGACAAAGAACGACGGTACCATTGGCAATCTGATCTGCAGACGCCAGATGAGCGGATTGATTTCTCGTTGGCGCTACAGAGCGTTCAAACAGATTATTTATTAGTAGATCTTGGTTCAGCCGGTCCGACGCATGATAATTATACGTGGTTACTGAATGAATGTTGGCTACCCTTAGCAGATCGCTTTATTTTGACTTACTCTGCGGCGACTGATATTAATAAGGTGCTCTGCCAAGACTTGGATGCGCTCCAATTCAGTATGGAATATACGGTAACGAAACCGAAAATTTATACCGTACTAAATCGTTATTCGGTTCCGGCGATGATGAAGCCAGCGTTCGCACCAAGTGAATTGATTCCATTTCATCAACAATTTCGACAACGGCATGTTGAATTTGAAGCGCTAGATATACAACCACTGGGTATGATTAATGATGCACGAACCAATCCGGAATCTGTTTTAGTCGATGCTGAAAATTTATTGGAAAAACTAGCCGCATGAATGCAAGCTGATGAGTTGACTGGACAATAGATATTTAGTTGGTGAAGAGGCTTCAGTCAGGCGTTAGGATTCGTCGAAAACCAGGATGTTTTTGAAGTAAACCGAGAAGTAATAAACTTAATCCTAGTGATGGCAGACTCCACGGTCCAAGCCAATTGATTAAGAACGGTGTCGCTAAGTTACCAATGACTGTGGTACCATCAAGGATAGCTAAGGTCCACATCATCGTTTGATTAACGTTAGTCGTGGTCTGTAAGGTCGTAAAGAATTGGATGTTGAATTGACCACGAGTTAAGCCCAATAAATACATGGAGCCTAAGAGTACGGGAAATACAGGCCACATCACTAATAAACAGAGGCTAGTAATTTGTGTTAATTTGAGTAGTGACTGAGTCGGTAGCCGTTTTGAAATAATGGGAGCGCTCATGATGCCAAGTGCGGCAGCGGTCAATAACCAGCTTAGTTCCCAACCACGATGTAAATAAGTTACCGTCAACCAGGGAATCGTGACGGCAATAGTCGCATCAATCAAGCAGCCACTGATTGCATTTATTAGCAGCCCCCATGGCAAACGAAAGGGGGCTTGAGTAGTAATTGAAGTCTGTGAAATTGAGATCGATGTGGTCTGTAATTGGAGATCTAAGCCGGCTGATAGCAGAAAGGCAATGCCCATCAGTAGAATCAGAACTGCTGGTGGCAACCAGAGCAATGCTAGGGTAACCAACATGGTGGCACTGACGATAGCTAGTTGCCTAATCTGAGTTTGATAACCATTGACAGTTGCTAGCTCGTTAGGTGCGAAGAGTGCCGGTAAAATAGTCTTATTGCTGAGCTTATAAAAAACACCGATTGATTTGTTGAGAACAGCGACAATGGTTAAACAGAGGGTCTCCCAGGGACTGAATTGAAGTAGAAAATAAGCAATGATGAATAGTAATCCTGTCAGTAAATCAGTAATGAACATGATCCTACGGGCGGAAAAGTATTGGAGAACCCGGCCAGCAATCAAGTTTAAAAAGATTGCGGGTAGCATGGTGAGGGCTAAAATTGTGCCAAGTAATTGTGGATTATTGGAATGGTGGCTAACGACCCACGTTACTAAGTAAGTGAAGCCATAGAAACCAAAGAACGTAATGATCATACTGCCAAAGTAGGGATAAAAGTTATGCTGAAAAGCAATGGACCGATTTTTCATCAAATTCATCAACTGACCTCTACGGGGGTATGCGTTGGAATATTTTCATAGAGCCACTTAGCATCTGAGATTGTTAGGCGAATGCAGCCGTGTGAGTTTGCGACCTTACCAAGTTGTTCGGCCTCACGAACAACGTAATGTCCCTGCGCATCAACGGGGACGGAATGGAAGAGGTAGATGCCATGATCTTTGAATGAGACCCAGTAATTGGCGCCTTCGCCGGATTGGCTGTTATAGAAATTCAGGCCGCGTTCGGGTTGAATCTCAAAGCTACCTTTGGGGGTGTCATCGCCAGTTTTACCTGTTGAAGCCAGCATTGTATATAGTTTCTGATAATGACTTTCTAAGTAAACGCGCTGATCTGCAATTGAGACGCGAATCTTGAGGTCGGGGTATTGAGTGAGATTAGGATAACTTTTCTTCATTGAGGGCGCGTGCCAATCAATTGGAACGACCTTAGCTGGTTTGCTGCGATGTGTCGTAGGTGTGGTTTTAACAGGGTGGGCGGTACTAGCCTGTAAACGGTGATGACTGACAGCTAAATGACCAAAGCCAGCAAAAATGGTCAGACTACTGGCACTAATCGTTAACCACAGCACTTTCCTTGCTTGAAATTGCATTTTAGAACTCCTTTATCGTCTTTAAATGATAGCTATTAGTTTAGGTGTTGAACAAACGTTTTATTATCAAAATCACGTAAAGATTATGTATAGTTTCTGTAAATTCCAGAATTCGATGGTAAGCTAATGTCATAACGTTATTAAGGGAGTGGTTAACGGTGGCAATGATTATTTGTGCCAATGCAATTATGATCAAAGCGGGGAAGGTTTTGTTGACGCGGGAGGGACCGGATAAACGTTACTATTTCCCAGGTGGTAAGGTGGGTGATGGTGAAAGCTTACGCCAGACTTTGCATCGTGAATTACGGGAAGAATTGGATTTACAAGTAACGGCTAGCCAGATGGAACCGATTTTTACTATCACTGGTCCGGCTTATAATCAGCCACAACACGTGGTCACTTTGAACTGTTTCTCGGTGCCTACACCAACTGAATTACATATCGGCATGGAAATACACGATTACCGGTGGTGTACGTTAGAAGATGCACCACTGATTGCCCCGGTTGTCATGGTTGCTTTGCAGGAGCACGCTGATATTTTTGAATAGGGGATTGTTAGCCGGTCCAGTTTAAACGCGTTAATTTAGACTAAATAACAAATAGGAGCAAAACCATTATTTGGTTTTGCTCCTATTTGTACTAATCATTTTAATAACTATTTACTGTAAGCTCATAACTTTAGAAACGATCTTAGCAGGGGTTTCCCATTCAGAACGTTCGAATTCTGAGACGGGAACTTCGATACCTAATTGGTTTTGTAATTCCAATAAGAGTTGTACGGAACCCATTGAGTCTAAGATACCTTCGTCAAATAAGTTAGCGTCCATGTTGCCAGAGACGTCTTCCCCGGTTAAATCTTGTAAAATTGATAAAACTGTTGCTTGTGTTTCGTCCATAATAAAAACTCCCCTAATAGTTTGATTTGTTTAAACGAGATAAGTTTAGCATAGTTTACGTTTTAATGATGGCTTAGCTGTCTTAATTAACCAAATTGTTAAGCAAATGATTAAACATTGAAGTTGTCGTGAATCAGTTTGGTTAGGATTTGAATACCGCGTTCGAAGCGGTCACTCGATTCGTACGCAAAACTCAGGCGGATGTACTGGTTAGGTTGAAAGTCGTAAATGCTACCCGGGTTGAAAAGCACGTTGTGAGCGGTCGCCAGATCAAATAATTTAGGAATATTGATGCTATCAGCGAGCCGAATCCAGAGATAGAAGCCACCGGTGGGAGCCTGCCACGTGGCGAAGTCGTCCCAGTAGTGGTGCAAAATCTGTTGAGCAGCAGCAGCCTTTTTGGTCAGTACTGCTCGGAAACTAGCTTGATACACGTCGTATTCAGGATCAGCCAAGATTTCAGCTAAAACGAGTTGTGAAAGTGAACTGGCGCCATAATCGGTCTGCATCCGAACGTCAGTTAAACGATCAATGACGGGTTGACTGGCAACCGTCCAACCAATTCGTAATCCGGGGGCCAGCGATTTGGAAATACTGCCGAAGTAGATGACATTCCCCGTGGTGTCTAGAGCCTTGAGTGGCTGAGGTGGTTGCTGATCAAACCAGACGTCCTGATAAGCCGCATCCTCAAGAATTGGAATCCGGTGATCCTGCGCCGTCTGTAGGACTTGTTGCCGCCGTTCAGCACTCATGACGATACCAGTTGGATTGTTAAAAGTCGGAATCGTATAGAGAATCGCGTGCTGATCCTTGGCGGGTGGTGTCATCTGCCAGTAAGATAGTCCCTGACTGTCCATCGGTACGCCAGCAAGGTGCGTGTGTGCAGACTGAAAGACGTGCAGCGATTTGACGTAGGTTGGGGCCTCCGTGTAAATGGTGGCATTTTCCGGCAATAGCGACATCGAAACCAGTTGTAAGGCCTGTAGCGATCCAGACGTAATCAAAATATTCTCCGGTTGTGTGTGAATGCCGACTTTTTCGAGGTGTCGGGCAATCTGTTGTCGAAGCGCTAGAATACCAGCTGGTTCGGTGTAATTCAGACTAGTTAAGTTATTGCCAAGGTGTTCAAAGGCACGCTGGAAGAGTTCGCGTGGGAATTGTTCGGGTGCGGGCTCGCCGGTACTGAGACGAATCACCGCATCGGTTTCAAACTGATTGATCTTCTGCAAAGCGTGCGAATTAGGCTTGAACTGACCGGCTTTAACGTACTGCGACCAATTGACACGTTCGGCGAGTAGGCTTGACCAGTGATTACCTGAGATGACCATGCCGGAACCTGGATTGCTGGTGATCAGTCCGACCGCCATTAGTTCATCAAGCGCGGTAATTAAGGTGCTACGATTAACGTCAAATTGCTCGGCTAGCTTGCGTTGGGCAGGGAGCTTGGCCCCAACTGGCCAGTCACCACTGGCAATCTGTTGTTGAAAGTAGTCCGTAATTTGCTGGTAAATTGGTGTCGACACTAGTTTATCTGGGTGCCAGTTGATTTGAAGTGTTTGCATAGGGACAACTCCTTATAGCCGTTGGTTTTCGACTGTTTTAATGATGAACATGATAAGTTGATTTAATTTTAATAGCAGCTAACTGAGTTAGTGGTTGGGTGAAAAAGTCTGAATTGGTTGGCTACAAAATGAATTATCTCTATTATAATCATCTCTGGATTAAAAGCTAGTTAAGTTTAACCGCACTATGAAACCTAATAATTGGTTGGGTGATCAACTTAATTGGTTGGTATAAGGGAGGTATAAACATGCAAGTGTTTTTACAAGGATTATTATTTGGAATTGTCTACATCGCACCGATCGGGATGCAAAACTTATTTGTCGTTTCAACGGCAATTGAACAGCCGTTACAGCGGGCGATCCGCGTTGCATTTATTGTGATTGCGTTTGATACGTCGCTGTCATTGGCCTGTTTTTATGGCGTTGGCAAACTTTTGCAATCAACACCGTGGCTAGAACTGACGGTACTACTAGTCGGTAGTTTGCTAGTCTTCTATATTGGTTGGACTTTATTGCGACAAAAAGAATCGGCGATGGGGACCATGGATGCAGCTTTCTCCTACCGAACTGCAGTTATAACGGCCTTTTCAGTGGCGTGGCTGAACCCACAGGCCTTGATCGATGGATCAGTACTATTAGCGGCTTTTCGGGTGTCGATTCCAGCAGCATTGGCACATTTTTTCATTATTGGGGTCATCGTCGCTTCAATTATCTGGTTTATGGGTTTGACGACCCTTGTTAGCAAGTTTAAGCACCTGATGCAACCACGTGTGCTGCTGTGGATCAATCGCATCTGCGGCCTGATTATTATTCTGTACGGCGTTAAATTACTAGCCACTTTTATCGCTAAAATATAGTTGCGGTCACCGCTGACAATCGGTATGCTAGTCGTATTGGACTTTTTTGAGAGAGGAACGATACGAATGAAAATTGCCGGTTTTGGTGTTGAGGCGTGGTTAAATGCCCACGAACGAGAAGCCACCACGGATATTAGTCAGAGCTCGATTGCGGCGTTAACGATGGCAGAAATTGCAGCGCTTGACGGCCGTGATGAAGACCACTTTTATCAAGACTTAGCAGCGGCTCGGCTGGATTATGGCTGGGTCGGGGGGTTCACCGGATTTCAAGCAAGCGGTGAGTGGGCTATACCACCAAGTACCAGCGGATAATATTTTACAGACTAACGGCGCAACTGGCGCGAATCACTTGGCCATCTACAGCTTAGTGGAACCCGGAGATCACGTTATCGCGTTGTATCCGAGCTACCAACAGCTGTATGACATTCCTAAGTCGTTAGGTGCCGAAGTGGACTACTGGCATATTGATGAGGATCAGGCTTGGTTACCGGACATTAATGAATTAAAAACGTTGATCAAACCGACGACTAAGATGATTTTACTGAATAATGCGGTCAATCCAACTGGTAGTTTATTGGATCGAGCGTTGTTGGAACAGGTTGTCGCTTTAGCGCGCGAAGTTGGGGCATACGTATTGGCGGATGAAGTCTACGCACCATTAGACGATACGCCATTTGTGTCGATTGCTGACATATACGAACGCGGGATTGCAGTTAATAGTCTATCCAAGACGTATTCGGCACCGGGACTTCGAATTGGCTGGGTCGCCACACCGGATACTGCCTTAGTTGAAATCTTTCGGAAGTACCGCGACTACACGATGATCTGTAGTGGTGTACTGAACGATCAACTTGCCGTAACGATCTTGCAACACCGGGCGACTGTTCTGGCACGCAATCGCATGATTGTTGAACGCAACCTAAAAATACTGACGGATTGGGTGGTTCAAGAGCCGCGGGTCGACTTGATTGCGCCACATGCCATTTCGGTATCGTGCATTAAATTAACGATTCCACTAGATGACGAGACTTTTTGTCGCCAGCTGTTGGCGGATACTGGGGTGTTACTGGTACCCGGTTCACGTTTTGATCTGCCAGGACATGCGCGGGTCGGTTATTGCACGGATACTGAGACGCTAAAACGGGGATTAACTCTGGTAAGCCAGTATTTACGTCGTTTTGATGAAGTTGACTAGTTTCGACGCGTATCGCTGTTCAAGGTGTTATGTGAGAATTGGTAGCGCTGAGTAGCTTAGGTTGTTTTTTATAATTATTCAATGAAGATAAGGCACACTTTCCGGTTTGATTGCGGAAAGTGTGCTTTTTGCAGTGTTGTTCGTAGTTTGCGAAGTGGATATTTGCTATAATATACTCATAATTATTTAGGGGAGGTCCCGCAAAATGAAAAAATCTGAACGTCAAGCGGTTATTGAACGGTTAATTATGGAATACCCTATCGCGACTCAGGAAGAATTGATGGCTAAGTTAAAGGCGGAAGATATTACTGCGACCCAGGCAACCATTTCGCGGGATATCCGAGAAATGCAGATCGTTAAAACGCCGGATGACCATGGTCAGACGCGGTACGTTATTTTTAAAGAAACGAATAAGAACGAGCAAGAGCGTTTATTTGAGAGTCTCCACGATGTTGTGATCAGTATTGATCGGGTTGAATTTATGAATATTATTCATACGTTACCTAGTAATGGGAATCTGTTGGCGGCTATTATTGATGATTTGCACTTGCCAGAAGTCAGTGGTACTTTGGCTGGACATGATACGATCTTTATTATTAGTCCCAATGCGACGGTTGCTAAACAGCTGCATGATTTGTTTATTAGTCACGTTGCTGATGACAATGATGTCGCAGATTAGGGATAATTCTTTGCTTTTAGCTGACTTGCCCATTATGATTAGATGATGAAGAGGTGTTAATTATGAAATATACGAAAAAAGAAACGCCTCGTAAGCAGCAAAAACAACGAGACGCAACCTTTGAGAAGTTTAAGAAACAACAAAATGAATTGAATGCGAGTCGTCGTGGTGTTCGCCGTAAGTAATGAGCTTGCGGTCAAACGGTGGCTGAAGTGGCAGCGATAATCAGTCGTTGCAAGGCGGTACCCGAAATAATTAGCAACAAATAGATGCTTGGATCAGATAATGTTTGGTTTAGTCAGCCGTTATCTGAGTCACTGCAGTTGTTAATTGTTTTGGGACCGTTTTTTATATGGCTAAGGGCTGAAAATAATGGTGGCTACTTGTTGGTTGTTGTATAAAGGTTACTCTCTACGTTCCTGAATAACGCTACTTAAATTTGATTTAATTACTATCTTGGATGGCGGTCAGTTTATAAAAAATGCAAGTTAACGATCATTGCTGCAGGTGTTAACGAGTCTAGTACTGACTACCGGAGGCGGAAACTGTGGTTGTAACTTTTGTAGTTAATCACCGATTGTTGAAGATTTTTTCAAGGTTTAGTCGAAATACTGAGTTAATCAGGATTTATGATACAATTGTTAATACTAACAAGTAACGCGGGTATCGTGAGTGTGATACTGGCTGAACAAGGGGAAGATTATGCAGAAAAATGGTTTTTGGGCTACGATCAAAGACGGCTTACATGTCGTTGGCGATTGGTTAGCACCGTATTGGCGGCGATTCGCTGCGGTACTGGGCTATCAATGGCATCGCCGGCAGATCACACGCTGGTTGATTGTAATTATCTTGGCCATCGTCTTAGTTGGTAGTGCCTATTTAACTTTTGAAGCCAAAACGGCAAAGGTCGGTAATCTACAAGCCGAACTGGAAAAGACAACCGTCGTTTATGACAAGGATAATAAGAAGGCTGGTTCGTTATACTCGCAAAAGGGGACTTACGTTCACCTGAGTGGGATATCCAAGAACCTTCAGAATGCCGTTATCTCAACTGAAGATCGTAATTTCTATAAGGAACACGGTTTTTCGATTAAAGGGATGAGTCGCGCTTTCGTGTTGCTAGTGTTCAATAAGATGATCGGTCGTGATTACATTAGCGGTGGTGGGAGTACCTTGACCCAACAGCTAGTGAAGAACGCCTTTTTGACGCAGCAACAGACCTTTTCACGTAAACTGCGAGAAATTTTCTTATCAATTGAGACAGAGAATGTCTACTCTAAACAACAAATCTTGACGATGTATCTGAATAACGCCTACTTTGGCCATGGTGTTTGGGGCGCAGAAGACGCTGCGGAACGTTACTTTGGGGTTCACGCTTCGGACTTGAGTGTGGATAAAGCCGCAACTTTAGCCGGCATGCTGAGCTCACCAAGTGGTTATGACCCAATCAGTCATCCGAAGGCGTCCACAGCACGTCGTAACGTCGTCCTAAGTAACATGGTCGCTAACAAGAAGTTATCGCAGAGCGAGTATAATTTGTACTCTAAGAAGACAATGACGTTAACGAATAATTACCACTATGAAAGTGGCTATAACTACCCTTACTATTTTGACGCGGTGATTGATGAAGCCATCAACAAGTATGGTTTAACGGAATCAGATATTATGAATCGTGGTTATAAGATCTACACGTCACTGGATCAGGATGATCAGACGCAGATGCAGACGGCGTTTAAGACCAGTAGCTTATTCCCATCTAATGCGGATGACGGCACGAAGGTACAAGGGGCTTCGATTGCCGTTGATCCTTCAACTGGTGGTGTTCTTGCCGTGGTTGGTGGTCGTGGTCAACACGTTTTCCGGGGGTTCAACCGGGCAACGCAGATTAAACGACAACCAGGTTCGACGATCAAACCACTGGCAGTCTATACGCCAGCACTAGAAAGTGGTTATACCTATGATTCCAACCTGTCGAATAAGCAACAGACCTTTGGGGCAAATAAATACGCACCAAAGAATTATGATAATATCTATAGCACTTCGGTACCAATGTACACGGCGTTATCACAGAGTATGAATATTCCAGCCGTTTGGTTACTGAACAAAATCGGTGTTAATAAGGGTTATAAATCAGTTAAGAAGTTTGGGTTGCCAGTAACCAAATCAGATGATAACTTGGCCTTAGCGCTTGGTGGTTTAACTACTGGGGTATCACCGGCACAGATGACGAGTGCCTACACGGCGTTTGCTAACGGTGGTAAGAAGACAACTTCTCACTTCATCACAAAGATTGTGGATGCTAGCGGCAATGTCGTCGTGGATAATACTAAGACAACCAGCAAACGAGTCATGTCGGCTAGCACTGCGAAGAAAATGACCAGTATGATGCTTGGTGTCTATAACAGTGGTACCGGTGCCGCAGCTAAACCATACGGCTATCAAGTAGCTGGTAAGACGGGTAGTACGCAAGCTGATTATAGCAGTGGCTCTGGTACTAAGGATCAGTGGATGATTGCTTACACGCCGGATATTGTTGTGACAACTTGGATCGGTTTTGATACCACTAATAGTACGCATTACTTGAAGAGCTTATCTGAAAACCAATTGTCTTCGCTATTTAAGACTGAATTGCAAGGCATTTTACCGAATACGAATAACAC
Organism: Lactiplantibacillus herbarum; assembly: GCF_001039045.1. Lineage (GTDB taxonomy): Bacteria > Bacillota > Bacilli > Lactobacillales > Lactobacillaceae > Lactiplantibacillus > Lactiplantibacillus herbarum. The sequence goes on along the minus strand of NZ_LFEE01000037.1, from coordinate 17,853 downwards.
GAGTTTTGGGACTAAAGATGCGGCAACGTTGGCATCTGAAGCGGCCAATGCTAGCAGTGATTCTAGCAGTTCTAATAACAGCTCCTCTTCAGTTTGGAGTGACGTGGAGAGTGGCGCTAAGAACTGGTTTTCTAAGGCGAAGAGTTTATTCGGTAATTAAGCTGAACTAGATTTAAACTATGGATAGAGAATGCTATTCAAGTCTACGTAAAAATGCTAAAATAATAACAATATCTATTTCGAGGAGGAACTCACAATGGCCGTAAATATCTACGATACAGCGAACCAATTGGAACAAGAGTTACGTCAAACCAAAGAATTCAAAGCGTTACAAGCAGCATATGCAGCGATGAAAACTAATGACAGTGCATTTGCACTGTTCAAAGACTTCCAGGAAATTCAAATGCAATTATCACAAAAGCAAATGAATGGTGAAGAATTAACGGATGACGAAGTTCAAAAAGCCCATGAGTTAGCGGATAAAGTTGGCAATGTTGATGAGATCAAATCCTTAATGGGTAAGGAACGTGATTTGAACCAGTTGATGAATGATTTAAACCAAATCATTACGAAACCAGTTCAAGAATTATACGGGAACTAGTAATTTAAGGTACTAAGGGCAATGGCGAAAAGCGTTTCGTGATTGCCCTTTTTTATTTATGGAGGATAGCATGAAATTTTTACACGCAGCTGATTTGCATTTAGATACGCCGTTTCAAGGATTAAGTGGGCTGACTCCAGCATTACAGGAACGGCTAATCACAGCACCTTTAATGGCCTTGACACGGTTGGTCAAGCTAGCAATAGCCGAACACGTGGACTTTGTCTTATTAGTAGGGGATTTATTCGATCAACAGAGTCAAAGTGTTCAGGCGCAGGCAGCTCTAATGTCTGCGTTAGAACAATTAAATGAAGCTCAGATCCCAGTTATCTTGTCATTCGGGAACCATGATTTTCAGCCAGACTTAACGAACTGGCATTTACCAGCGAACGTGCACGCTTTTGGGCCACAAGTGACGACTGTGACGGTGACCACTGCGGATCAGACACGAGTCGCCATCAGCGGCTTTAGTTATGCGAAGCGTTGGGTGACGGATGACCTAGTTGCAACTTATCCAGCTAAAGCGCAAGCCGACTATCATATTGGTACGTTGCACGGTCAAACGGGGGTTGCTGGCGATCACTATGCACCGTTTAGTCTGAGTGAGCTACTGGCGAAACACTATGATTACTGGGCACTCGGTCACATTCATCAACGGCAAGTACTCAATGAACAGCCACCAGTGATCTATTCAGGTAATATTCAAGGCCGTCACCGTGGTGAAACGGGGCCTAAAGGATGCCTAATCGTGACGAGTCAGGCGGATCATACGTTGCAACCAGTCTTTCATGACTTGACTTCAATTACGTGGACCGACTGGACGGCTGACTTAACCGGCCATTGGGAACGACAATCACTTGTTCAACAATTGGCAGACCAGCTAACTGCTAGCATGACGACTGGCTATCAACTTGTAACGGTCAGTTTGCCAGCAACGGTCGAACTGGGGACTAGTACTGAACTAGCTTTAACTCAGGGTGCTTTATTGACACAGTTACAAGAATTGGCTGGTGAACATTGGTGGCCAGTTGCGATTGAGCAGGTCGTGACGACAGACTCAGTGCCACTATTTGGTTTAAATGCAACAACTTGGCAGCATGCCGGACAAACGGTGGTTACGGATGCTGCTGTAGCTGAACTAGCAGGCCACTTGTTGGATGAAGATTTTTTGAATACAGCATTATTGGATGACGTCTCAACGACGGTTTGGCAACAACAAGTTATGCAGCTATTGACGGACCAATATCATTTAACAACGGGGGTGGACGACGATGTGGATTAAACGAGTTGAGATTGCGGGTTTTGGTAAGTTCCAGCAACAGCAATTTGACTTTGGCGATGGTCTACAAGTTGTTTACGGCCTTAATGAGAGTGGTAAATCAACGTTACGGGCATTTATACTGGGAATGTTATTCGACTTTCCTTCCCGGCGCCATCAATTAGAGCGCTATGAACCGCAGGCGACTAGTCAGTATGGTGGTTCATTGGATTTAGTCGTTGACGAGACGCCTTACCGATTGACGCGTCTGAGCGAGCAGCCCGCCACGTTAATTAATCTGACGAATCAGGCGTCACAACCACTATCTTTGCTAGATAAATGGTTAGCACCGTATGATCGGAGTCAGTATTTACAATTATTCACATTCAATCAAGCTGAATTGACGGCTTTAAAGACGTTACGCGCAAGTGATCTCAATATGCAACTGCAACAGGCAGGACTAGTAGGCAGTGCACCATGGCGCGATACGGCAACCGCTTTACGGAAAAATGCCGATGAACTCTACAAGCCCCGTGGCCGCAAGCCTGAACTTAATCAGGCGTTACAACGCTATCATGCGTTGAGCGAACAGGTCAAGACAGCTAAACAGCGCTATCCGGAGTACGTGTCGTTGCAGGATCGGCTACAAGGACTGCAGGCAGAACAGGCCCGTCAGCAACGGGAAGAAGAACGGCTGAATACTGAACAACAACGGTTGGCCAATTTGCGGAACCAGTGGCCGTTATACCAGCAATTGCAGCAACTACAATCAGGATCCGCGGATGACCATACGGATCAACTGTCGGAAGCAACGATTCAACAGTATCAAACACTAACAACGAAGCAGACGGAGTTACAGCACGCACTAGCCAGTGCTCGTGAGCAGTTGAGCCAGCAACCGGTGGATCCACAATCACAAGGTTTGATTGGATTCTATGTGCAGCATCAAGATCAGTTTGAACAATTAGAGCAGCAATTACCGACGTTGCAGCAGGCATTAGGCAAACATCAAACTTTAACGCAACAAGTGACGGAAGCTAAGGCTGACTACCAAGCACAGAGTAATGCGCATCCAGAACTACTGTCATGTTTGTCACCACATAAGCGGGATGCGATTGTCGACTTGAAACAAGCATTAACGAATGTGCCGACTTCACGCGGACAGCAGCAGTCTGCTAATGAGCATCACGTAGATTGGCGATTAGTCGCTGGTGGTGTGGGGCTTGTTGCTGGTCTATTCCTACCATTGGGGGCGTTTAAATGGCTACTCATCTTGGCGGGCTGTGGATTATTAGGGTGGTTTGGCTGGGAAGAATTAAGTGGCACGGCAACGACTGCTGAAAATGAGTTTCAGGAGCAATTGGTTGCAGCAGGCCTAGCCCCTAATCTAACGGCTAGTGAAGCCCTTCAGCAACTGGAGCTAGTAGCAGCGTTACAACGAGCACAGAATACAGTCACGTCTGCTGAACAGCAGGCTGCAGCGCAAGCAATGGTCGTTTGGCAACAGTTGCAAGCATACCAGTTTGCGGCTGGCTGGATTCCTGTCGATGAACAGCATTTGACGACTAGTGTTACTCGCGTGGCTCAATTCTATGAGCAGGTTCGTCAAAATATGCAGCAACAAACGATGACGGGTCCCGACTTTGCCTTTACGCAACGACAAGTCCAACAGTTAACTCAGCAAGTTCATGAGTTGACAGAGCAGTTGCAACAATTAGCAGCAGCCAATGGCCTTGCAGATGCTGACGGATTGGCACGCGCAATCGAGACTTATGCGGCGCAGGTCGCTAACACGGCGAGTGCACAGCAATTACAGCAACAGTTGAGTTCAACGGATTTAGCTGCACTACAGGCCTACGCGACGTTAGCAGACTTACAAGCTGCCATTACTACGGGCCGTAACCAGCAAGCTGTCGTTCAACAAGCATTAACCGATCAAACTGCGGACCTTGTGACGACACAGGCGCAACTAAAACAGTTAACTGAAGATGGGCGTTACGCTATTTTACGTCAACAACAAGCTAACATGCAGACTGAAATCACCGTCTTGGCCCGTCAGTGGATGACTCGACAATTAGGTGCAAACTGGATTGACCAAGCACTGCAATTATTGACGCAGCAGCAGTTACCGCAAGTCTTAGCTCAGGCCGCCGTGATTTTCGCGCAACTGACTGGGAAGCGGTATAATGAAATCAAATTAGCTGATGAAGAATTATTGGCGATTACGACCACGGGCGCCCGTTTTAACGTGGCAGAATTGTCAACGGCTACTAAGGAGCAACTCTACTTAGCATTGCGTTTGGCTTTGATTAACCATTTGGGTGATCAGGCACGATTGCCATTAATGATCGACGATGGTTTTGTTAATTTTGATGAACATCGACGTCAGGCCGCTTGGCAAGAGCTAGCTGAAGTCGCACAACAACACCAAGTGATTTACTTTACGAATGAAACGGCGGCGTTAACGCAATTACCGACTGCGACCGTCCAACAATTAACTTAGATGGGGGCCAGAAGATGGCAAAAAAATTATTTGATTACCAAGTAGACGAACCAGTTGAAGGCTATTTCTTACTGAAAGATGCTGAAGTACGGATGGCTAAAAATGGCAAGAAATTCTTAGCTATCAACTTTCAAGATACTTCGGGTGAAATCTCTGGTAAGTTTTGGGACGCTAGTGATACCGACGTTGAAAATTTCCAGGCTGGTCGGGTCATTCACCTCAAGGGTAAACGGGAAAATTATCAGGGCAATCCACAGATCAAGATTCAACAGATGCGTTTGACGCATGAGGGTGAACCTCAGGATGTGAATCAGTTCGTTGAACACGCACCTTTAAAGACGGATGCAATGGCTGATGAAGTGAATCAGTTCGTGTTTGAAATTACCGAACCTAACTGGAACCGCATCGTGCGTCATCTATTGACAACGTTCCACGACAGTTTCTTCACTTATCCCGCAGCCAAGAAGAATCATCACGCCTTTGTGGGTGGCTTAGCTTACCATACGTTGTCGATTCTACGCTTAGCTAAGACGGTTGCGGATCAATACCCACACGTTAACCGAGCATTGCTGTACGCTGGCGCTATCTTACATGATATGGGTAAGACTATTGAAATGTCCGGTCCAGTATCGACGACTTATACATTAGCCGGCAACTTAGTTGGGCACATCGTCTTGATTGATGAACAGATTGTTGAAGCATGCCAGCAGTTGAAAATCGACGAACAGTCGGAATCAGTCTTGGTCTTGCGACACACGATCTTAGCGCATCACGGTTTGCTCGAATACGGTTCACCAGTGCGTCCACATATCATGGAAGCAGAAATTTTGCATGATTTAGACGAACTGGATGCATCGATTCAAATGATGCAGACATCGTTGGGGCATGCAGAACCAGGGACGTACACGGAGCGGATCTTCGCGATGGATGGCCGCAATTTCTACCGGCCAGCAGCGGATAAGACGAAGGAAGCATTACCGGATGAAGATCATGATTAGTTGATTGTTTTAGATTTGAACTAATACTAAAAAGCACCTGCACATCCAAACCAATTTGGTTTGGGTGTGCAGGTGCTTTTTGTTAAATGACTGTTTTTAAATTAGTTTTCTGCTTTTACTTCAACTAATACACGCCCCCGCGACGGGCCATCTTCAGCGTAGTGCTGAGCCTCGCGCACTTGATCAAGCGGAAAAATCTTGTCGATCATGGGTGTTAATTGGCCCGTTGAAATCAGCTTGAGTAGATGCTGATATTTCGCTGGGCTGAGTGGTCGATTCTTGAAGACCGCTTTAACATCTGGCCGTGGGGAACGGTAAAAAGGTAGGGCAGATGTGAAGATTAGGCCATTCGTAACGACTTTATTAGCTGCCGCATTAAGTAATGTTTCAGAACCGGTCGTGTCCAAAATAAGATCGAAGGCGTCGTCGTTGAGTTCGTTTAAATCTGTATGAACGTCAATTCCAGACCGGATCGTACGGGTGAAGTCGACACTTCTAACCGATGATAGAACGCTGAATTGAACGTGTAAGTTGTTTAATAGTTGGATGAGGTAAGTTCCAATACCACCAGAGCCACCGAGTACCAGAACTTTAGTAGTGGGAGTTACGTGGGTTGCTTCAATCATCATCAGGGCGGTGTCCGCGCCGCCGATAACCGTTGCGGCTTGTGGGAGCGTCACGTTATCTGGAACTTTAAAAGTGTAGAAGGGAATGCTAGCATTGATCACTTCGGCATAGCTGCCTTGGGGGGCGGCGCCCATTAAACGTGGACGACTTTGTTGGTTGGCTGAATTTGAATGGTATTTGGTACCAGCGAACCCGTAACCAATAATATGAGGCAAATTGCGATTTTCAATGGTGCCTAATTCGCCACGTTCACCTTTCATATCCCACGGCAGTACTGGGACGTAGTTAACGTTAACTAGGGTGCCGAGTAGTGAACCGGTTGGTTGTGTCATTGTGGCTGTTTTGATGCTGTCGATACCTTGATTGTTTTCTTGTAGAATTGCTTGCATGTAGGCCATCTCCTTTGTGATTAGGACCAGCATACTTAAATTCGTGGTGAATGAAAAATCAGAATACTGATTATCTCAGATTTAAAATTTATGGATAATTGGTTTTAAGAATGAAGATGATGATTTGATGCCAATTTGAAAAACAAACTATTGTGCGATATTTATCTGGATTGATGATTAATCGAAAAAAGTCAACCGTAGCACTTATGAAAGCGTATACTTTGTTTATGAGAGAAAGAATGCGGGGGGATATTTATATGAAAAAGATAACGCCTGTAACGGTGACTGATATTGCTGATAATTTGGCACACCAACCGACGTTTATGTCGATTAAGATTGGGGATCAGCAGTATTCAACTGCGCCCAAACCAGTATCGCGAATGTTCAAGCTGTTGAATGAAGGTGCTGCGATGCATGGTCAATTGACGATTACACCGGGACGGCTGAGCTTTGCAGATGAAAAGGGGCAAGAATTCCAGAGCTTGGCACCTACATCTAATGTGATTACCGGGGTTCAGATTGTTTTGTATCGATCACTGATGGACCAACCAGGGTTTGGTCTCCAGATGGACCCACGATTCACGGTGGCGTTGACGCTGACGACCACTACGGCAACTTATCAGCTGTTGAATACTAATTTAACGGTTATTCCAGCGTTACTAGCTTGGACGCGTGAATTCCAGTTAGCGTTGAGCGATCCGTTACATTTGATGACAAGCGAGTTAGACTGGTCGCAGTTAACGGCTGCACAATTTGAAGAACTAACGAAGGATACACCGTACTTTGACTGGCAACAAGCCATCGGGGTACCGATCAAGGCTGAAAAATAAAAATCAGAACTTGGCTTCAAGTTTGGCTAGTGGTGGCTGTTTATAGATAAGTGACACCTATTTTTTGATTCCCGTTTCAGATTACTATTGAGAATAGTAAAGAGGTCATGACTTTTTTTGTCATGGCCTCTTTATGTTAATGGTGTTTTTAAATTAGTTGCTAATACCAAATTTAAAGGATTTCCCCAACGAATTCACCCTTTGGTAACTGGTTGAAATCATAAGTGGCGAAGTCAGCGACTTGTTTTGTATACCAATGTAAGCTTTCGGTAATCATTAAGTTGACCGCTTCGGGCTTTTCTTGAAGTGCTAGAATTGGCAAGTTGCGCATGGTAGCTACACCGAGTTCGTAAGCCGTTCCTGAATCCAAGTTCTTCGCTTCGAAATCTAGAACCGTGACGATTGCGTCAGCTGCAGCGATTTGGTCCATATCGCGGTGAAAGATTTCAGTTGCCCAAGCCTTAGTAAATTGTTCAGCCTGCGCATCTTGATGCAAACGTGGTGAGTAGAAATCAGTAACAGTTGGGTTTTGAGCTAGAGCTTCTTCCAATTGGGTGACACGGGTCACCTGTTCGGGACTGAAAAAGGGGCTAGCAACGTAAACTTGGGTCATATTTGAACACTCCTTAATGTCGAATGTGAATACCGACAAAAAATTTAAACGATAAATTTTATTGTACGGCCTTTAACTGGAAGCGTCAATAATAATCCAATAAGCTAATCAACCAGATTAGTTGTCAGATGGAGCGTAAAAATGGTTCCGTGTGGCTGATTATCGCTAACGGTTACCTTGGCTTGATTCAAGGTTGCTAGCCGCGCAACGATGGCTAGGCCGAGACCAGTACCGGGAATCTCTTGCGAACGAGCTTGGTCAACCCGATAAAAACGTTCAAAAACGTGCGCTTTGTTGGCGTCACTGATGCCCATCCCTTGATCAGCAATCATGATTACGGGCTGATCAGCTTGAGTCGTTACGGTAACTGTAATAGGTGCGTTAGCCGGTGAATACTTGCTAGCGTTACTCAGTAGGGCAATCAAAATTTGTTGCAAACTTTCAGGATTGAAGTAGGCCATCGATGTGGTTGCGATGTTCAGTTCAATCGTTTGTTGGAGACTGCCTTGGTAGCGGTTGACCGTGTCTTTAACGGCAGTAGCAATATCTTGGTAACTCAACTGAACTTCAGCGTGATCCATCCGTGAAAGTTGTAGTAAATGTTCAACCAATGTTTGCATCCGGCTCGACTCGCGGTCAATGAAGGCCAGTGAACGTGGAATGACTTCTGGGTGATCCTGACCGCGTCTATTGATCAAGCTGATGTGACCGCGAATTGCCGTTAACGGGGTACGTAGTTCGTGAGAAGCATCGGCCACGAATTGGTGATCACGGAGTGCCTGATCATTCAATGATTGTAACAGTTGATTGATTTCTGTACCGAGGTCACGCACCTCATCCGGGTGTTCTGGGACGGGTAACGTTTCATGATACGAGATATTGTCGGCGTGGCTGATCTGTTTAGCCGCGTTAGTCAGTGCTGATAGTGGTTGATTCAATCGTCTAGCTAACCAGGCCGTTACGAAGTAGCCTAAGATCCCACAAAGTACCATGGCGATTAAGAGGTCTAATAAAATTAAGCGAAAAATATGAACAACGTCATGCAGGCCAGTCCAGGTTTCGTAGTAGACGTGGCGGCTCTCAGATCCTGACCGATAGAAAAAGCCGAAGTCGTCACTGTAATAGAATCTAGAAAAGCCAGGGATTGCCCATTGCTTAGCGGCTAAGAAATCTTCGGCATTATCTGAATAGAAGGTTTCCTTTTTCTTGCCGGGAATCTTAGTAATGACTTTGACGTAGGTATCATCCGTGTCGATGGGACTAGTTTGTTTCCAGTGATGCCAGTCCGGTTCATCGTCAATAATCGAGCGTTCAAGACTAGAGACAAGAACACTGGAATCATCCATACGGTTACGCGTTAGCCGGTAACCAACGACGAATGCAATTGAAGCACCCGTAATCAAAACAATTAGAAGAATCATTGCGGTAAAGGTACGTGTCATTTGAGCAGCGTTTGACCGACCTCGGAAATTACGCATGCACATCATCTCGCAGACAGTAGCCGACACCGCGGACCGTATGGATTAATTTACGTTGGTCTTCAGTGTCGATTTTGTGACGCAAGTAACGGATATACACGTCGACGATGTTGGGTTGGCCTTCAAAGTCGATGCCCCAGACTTGATCTAAGAGTTCATCACGGGTAAAGGTAGTTGGCGCATTCTTAATCAACGTTAGTAAGAGTTCATATTCGCGTTGAGTGAGCTGAATCAACTGATGTTGGCGCTTGACTTGGCGTGATTTGGTATTCAATTCCAGATCAGCATACTTATAAACTTCCTGTGTATCATGCTGCTGTTCAGCATGGCGCAGAATCACACGCACCCGTGCAAGTAGTTCTTCGGTGTCGAAAGGTTTTGTGATGTAATCATCGGCACCGCCATCTAGTCCGGCGACTTTATCACTGACATAGTCCCGTGCGGTCATCATGATAACGGGGATATTATCGTGTTTGCGAATCCGACGTAGTACTTCGAGACCATCCATCTTAGGCAGCATCCAGTCTAAGAGTACGAGGTCTAAATCGTCTTTTTGTTCCTGATAGGTCGCATAGGCGGCCTGACCGTCCATAGCGGTGATGACTTCATAATCTTCAAAGGTTAATTCCTGTTGTAAAAAATCAACGACACTGGCTTCGTCGTCAACGAGTAAAATTTTGGGCATTGGGTAACGACCTTTCAAACGATAGTTTTTGATTAATAGTAATCTGATTGTGATAGGCTTACATAGGTATTTTTGAAATTAAAAGTTCTTATATAGTTAGTATACAAAACAAATGATGAATCGGCGCCATAATCCACCTGAAAATATTCTGAGGATTTCTCAGAAAGCGAACTTAGGGACATAAATGAGAAAAGTTCAGATGATTTTAGTTTGCTAGGACTTTTTCTCTGTCGTATCCTGCGTAAAATAGGCATCAATTAGTTAATCAGGAAGGATGATCAAAATGATGTCAATTGTGAATCAAACCGCAATACTCGTCGCGATGCGGGCAGGAACACTACAACCAATTTTCTGGTGGATCTTGATGGTCGTACTAGGAATTACTTACATCACCGTAATTAGTCGCCACAAACAGCATCATCAAAAATAATTATTTTAATTAGATTGAAAAAAATTAGCAAATCCTTTTACTTTAATTGCCCAGATAATTGAACTCAAATCGTCTTTCTGAGAAAAGTTCAGTGATTATTCATTTCGGGTGAGGGGCGGAATAACAAGGTAATCAGTATGCTAGTTATCAATGAGCAGTAGCGCTCAAACTTTAAGCTTAGATGGTCGGTGATCATTTAGCGAGCTAAGTTAAATTGAAATTTTTGAGGAGTGAACAACATGTTACAACGTACAGGTAATGAGACCCGCTTAGCATGGTCGTTTTTTGGAATCTTTGGTATTCTTGCAATTTTAGTGATGATCAATGCTAGTCTGATTCAAGGGTTAGATAACGGGGTGTTTAACGGCTTAACGTTAGTCGCAAGCCCAAGCTTAACTTCAATCTTTACATTAGTTGCTACCCTGGCTAGTCCAGCAGTAACGCTCGTCATTGCACTGATCTTTAGTATTGGATTATACGTCACCCATCATCAAACGTTAGGTCTGCTGGCAATCAGCACGATGTTCGGTGGTGATGTTGTCGCCTTTATTATGAAGAATATTGTGCGTCGCGCACGTCCAAGTCAGCAATTAGTTCCGGATACTGGCTTCAGTTTCCCCAGTGGGCATGTTTTCGGCACTGTCTTGTTGGTGATTATTGTCGTTGGCATTAGCTTGCAATTACTTTCTTCTCAGTCACTGCGAGTAGGGTTAGTATTCTTCGGGATTATTTGGGTATTGATCGTCATGGTATCACGGGTTTACTTGCGTGATCATTATGCAACAGATACGTTAGGCAGTGTTTTTCTAGCCAGTGGTTGCTGGTATCAAGCTAAGGCATGGTATGCACGGTGGCAAGAGAAGGCTCAGCGCTTATTGAACTGGAGTCTTCGTTCACGTCGTTAGTCATTACCAGCTGAAAGGAGCTGCAACGATGAAAAAAATATCAATTATTGTGCCTTGTTACAATGAGCAAGCGTCCGTAGCACTATTCTATGAGGCGGTTCAACAGGTTTATCAGACTAAGATTCAACCGTTGTGGCCCCAATATCAGTTAGAGTACTGGTTGATCGATGATGGTTCAACGGATGCAACACTAACGGCGCTACAAAAGTTAGCACAGACAGACCCAGAACATGTCCACTACGTTTCGTTTTCGCGTAATTTTGGTAAGGAAGCTGCTTTGTATGCTGGTTTGCAGCATGCAACTGGTGATTTAGTCGTTGTAATGGATGTTGATTTACAAGATCCACCAACATTATTGCCACAGATGATCAGTGGCATTTTAGAGGAACACTATGACGTAATTGGAACTAAACGTGTTGATCGCAAGGGTGAACCCATTATTCGCTCCTTCTTCTCCAATGCATTCTACGGATTCATTAATCGAATTTCAGAAACGAAGATCGAACGTGGTGCGCGTGATTATCGAATGATGACGCGTCAAGTTGTGGATGCCGTATTGAGTATGCCTGAAGCTAACCGCTTCTCAAAGGGGTTGTTCAGCTGGGTTGGTTTTAAGACCAAGTATTTGAGCTATCAGAATCGTGATCGAGCAGCGGGTGAAACCCACTGGTCCTTTTTAGACCTTGTCAACTATTCGATTGATGGCATTATCAATTTTTCCGATAAGCCATTAGCTGCAGCATCATTCCTAGGAATTGGGGCATTTGTATTAGCCATTATCGCCATGATTTTCATTGTGGTACGTGCACTAGTCTTCGGAGATGTAACCGGGGGCTGGCCATCATTAGTCACTATTATTTTGATGATGGGCGGATTACAATTGTTCTGCCTGGGGATTGTGGGCAAGTACATCAGCAAGGCTTACTTGGAGACGAAGCACCGGCCAGTTTATATTAGCAAGCAGGAACGATAGAATATGGAAAGCAGTTATCTGAAGTGATTCGGATAACTGCTTTTTTTGAGGCTAAATGATTGTGTGATTTGGGCGTAAAATAACGATTCAATGTGCTGATTTATAGGTCAGCGTTAAGAACGATTTCAGAGATACGGCTAATAGTGACGAGTTTAAACGTCTGTAGTCATCAAGATTGTCAGTCTAGTCGTAAGAGCTTGTTAAAATCATAGTTGTTTCCATTTGTTGTATGATGCAATTAGCTTTTAAGCAGGCTAGTAGCCCGCTGAAACGAGAGCATCCTAAAAGGTCCTTTGAAGCGTAAATCTGTGCTTCAAAGGGCCTTTCTAATTAATTGTGTACTGCAAATGAGGACTGAGAAACCGTTAATACTTGTGATAAGTCAATTGGAGATAGTGATCGACTAGCTACGAAGAGTTGGTATGTTTTGGTTGGCCCGATTGGAAAATCATGGTCAATCCAGAAGGTCAAAATAGTCATGACATTTTGAACGATGAGCTCTTTTGCTAGTGATGGCATGAGGTTAGTAGCAGTATCTTGGGGTGCTGAAGAGATACCAGTCATGACCGTTGCACTTACTAAGTTATGGATTTGTTCGTTGATTGTGGATTCAGGGCAGTCTAACAGTAAAGCTAGCTCTGAGCCGTGTAAATAAGTATATTGGAATAGCTCATAGAAGGCATTGTGCTGATTGGTGTCCGTTAACTGGGATAAGCTAGGCTTGCCGTTTTCTGCAAAGATTTCTTTGACGTCACGAATCAGTTGGTCTCCGCAGGAATTTAATAGCATGTATTTATCATGATAGTAGCGGTAGAACGTTCCCCGTGAGATGTGGGCAACTGACAGGATGTTTTGTGTGGTTAAGCGGCTAAAGTCATCTTGTTTGAGTAATGTGAATAGCGCGTGCTGAATGGTCACTTTAGTTGCATCTGATCTGGATTGGCTTAACATCTAGGTTCCTCCTGACTTTTTGAATTGGCTTGTCTATAAAGACCAACTGTTTACTAAAGAAATTGAGTATAAAGTTATGAGGTGCACGACCTTTTAGGTGGATATAGGGCTGACTAAAAGCGTCTGAAGTAGCTGTTTAACGCCAGTGTAAAGTGGTAATTAGAGTAGTTCAAGGAATAAGGTGATCCGATTTGTATTTGCTTAGCGGCTAATTTAGGTATAAATACGGAGATAACGGTATTTGTTGACCTATTAATACAAGCGACGTGGTTCAAGCTTAGGACACCTGCCTAACATTCGGGAGATTTAGAAGGTAGCTAATTGGTTTCAATGGCTAATGCCAAGTATCAGCGGATGATAGCAAAAAGAAGCCCATCCACAATTGCTGTGAAGGGGCTCCTGATTGACTGGATTCAATTATGTTAGTCTACTGATGACCGCCGACGGTTAAGGACACCGATTCCAACTGGAATTAGGGAGATGAAGACGATAGCGAGCATGATCAATTCAAAATGTTGTTGTACGAAGCTAATGTTACCGAAGAGGAAGCCAGCACCTAATGTGACCAAAATCCAAGTGATCCCACCTAAAATATTGTAACGGGCGAAAGTTGGATAGTGCATTGAGCTCATCCCGGCTGTGAATGGTACTAAGGTACGGATGATTGGAACGAAGCGACCAAGGAAGATTGCTAGGCTGCCGTGGCGATCAAAGAATGCTTGTGATTCTTCAACGTATTGTGGCTTGATAAAGCGTTTTAAGCGTTCGCTATGCAGAACGTGGTGACCAAAGCGTTTACCGATTTCAAAGTTACATAGATCACCCAGAATGGCGGCAATCATTAAAGTTATTAGTAAGGCCCAAAAGTTAAGACTTTGTGCTGCCATAGCGGCTAATGAGCCACATAGGAAGAGTATTGAATCACCGGGTAGGAATGGAAAAATCACCAAGCCAGTTTCGATAAAGATGATTAAGAATAGAAGCACGTAGATCCAGATGCCGAAACTAGCGATTAATTGGGGCAGGACCGTGTTTAAATGAAAGAATAGGGCGAAGAAAGTTGTCATGTCGATACCTCACTTTTTTTTATTATCATAAGGGAATTCCCGAGGTGACGCCCCCTATGTTCGCTGAAAGAATCCTGAAAAATTCTCATTTTGGCACATGGTGCGTGTGCTTGGTCGGTTAAATCGGTGGTTAATCAGCGCCAGCTCTAGCAAATGGATGCTTGTCAATTGATAAAAAACTATGGAAGCTAATGTTTTTGAAGGGCTCTAAATAGGATGAGCCGGATTTAATTAGTTATATACCGGTACTTATTCGACAATGCTTAAATAATTGTTTTTACCTTTAGGGGTACGTTACGCTAGGGCTAGCTTTGCAATTCATCCGCAAATCAGTAGACAAGTTTGCAGCGTATTAAGCCTCTTCTAGTGTAATCAAAATGAGGTGATTTCTTATAGTGGGGGGATATATTGATAAAAAAAGCAGATAACTTGAATATGTTCATTGCCATGCTTATCAAGTTGAGACAGACTGAATTTTTTAAATTGGTTAAACCGACACTGATTAGTATCTTCCCCTTCGTATTATTAGGTAGTTTCTGTCAGATGATCCGGTTGAATCTATTCACGAGTAACGGTTTCTTGGTCAGTGTGTTGGGGTTGCAACATTGGGCGTTGACCAATCGTGGCATTGATGAACTGATGTTGAGCTTAACCAAGCTGATTAACGCAACAACTGTAGTGATGGCGGCGTTTTTAGTTGCTAAAAAATACACCCAAGTGCATCATTGTGAATCGCGGTTGAGTGGCGGGACGGCAGCACTAAGTCTGTTGTTCTTAGCAGCGCATTATACGGATGATGAATTTAGATTTTATGGGCTAATTCTGACTACGCAAGGTCTGACATGGGCAATGATACTTGGCTTTGCGGTTGGTATTGGGTTTCGGTTCCTTGGTCGACCAGCAAGAAGGGCTAAGTTAAAGCCGGGGGACGTTGTCGAGGAAGCCATGAGTGAGGTATTGCCGATTGCGATGATTGTGATCATCATCGTGTTATTGAAAATTGGAATGGGACAACTCAACTTTGCAAGCATCGGTACTCATCTCACTGGTCAAGTGCAGCAATTGATTGCTAACAGTCATTTTAAAGTTATTTGGCTGTTATTAATGGGTGTCTTTTCGCAGTTAGCAGAGTTCTTAGGTTTTAGTGGTAATTTATGGAACAACATTGATCAGAGTACCCAAATTATTAATCTGAATGCAGCGCTGAGCAAACACAGTGCCTTACATGTTCCGAATAGTGAGAATTTTCATAATTTGTTTGTGATTTTTGGCAACGTTGGGGGTCAGGGTATGTTATTGAGCTTAGTCGTACTGATTCTGCTTGTTGGCAAGCATAAAAATTTACGTAACCTTAGTCGACTATCGTTACTGCCAGCTTTTTTTAACCTCGATGGCCCAATCATGGTGGGCTTCCCAATATTGTATCTATCAACATACTTAATTCCATTTGTCTTTGCGCCAGTGGTTAACATGATGCTTGCTTGGATCGTGTTAGCGCTGCATCTGATACCGGCGCCAGTCTATCCGATTCCTGCTGGAACGCCGGGAATCCTAATGGCGTTCATCAGTACTGGGGGAGATTGGGGCACTTTAATTTTTAGCTTAGTCTGTTTTGGCACGTCAATGCTAGTTTATTACCCGTTTCTAAAACTGGAGGAACAGCTGCTAGATGAGTTTCACATGGGCACGCCACTAGCTGAGGTAAACCAACATGAAAATTAGTAGAAAAATCTTATTGATTGGAAGTTTAAGTGTTGTGATTGTCCTGTTAGCCGTCATGTCTGGTCAATGGGCCAAAAGAAATGTGCAGGCATTGGAAACACAACAAGCTTCCAAATTGTCGCCCATTATTATGGTACCTGGTAGTAACGCTAGTCAAAATAGGTTTAATCAGCTTGTTACAGAGCTTAATCAGACGTCGCAAGAGCAACACAGTCTGTTGCGAGTGTTGGTACACAAGGATAACTCACTCAGCTATTCGGGAGCGATCCGTGCAAATGATAATGAGCCAATTATTGTGATTGGCTTTCAGGATAATAAGGATGGCTTCAATAATATTCAACATCAAGCGGGATGGTTCAATCATGCGATGCAGGCTTTGATGGTCCGTTATCGATTTAAAAATGTCAAAATTGTGGGTCATTCTAATGGTGGTCTGATTTCAACGTATGCGTTAGAACATACGTTGAAATCACGTGATTTGCATATTAAGAAGCTTATGACAATTGCAGCCCCTTATAATTTAAATGATGCCAATAGTCATGGTGAGACAGCCATGCTCAGGAGTTTAGTGACGTATCGAACTAGAATTCCGCGTGATTTAACAGTTTATTCGGTTGCGGGGTCACAGAACTTCAATACGGATGGGTTAGTACCACTATATAGCGTTTTAGCTGGCCGCTACGTCTATCAAGGTCAAGTCCGGCACTTTACGGAGTTGACGGTCACCGGTAGTCAATCGGAACATTCAAAATTACCGCAGAATAGCCAGATCATTCAATTGATTAAAAACTTCATTGTTGATGAAGATTAGACCAGCAGATAAGTCTATGACTGTCGTATTTGATGATTGTTTTCTGAAGCAAGCGAGTAGTTGAGCTAACCGTAATTATTATTGAAGTCATAGTAAAAGGACCTTTAAAGTGAAGTCACAATGTTACCACTATGATTCAATCTTTAAAGGTCCTTTTAGACAGTTGTTGATCGACTTCAGACTAACTGGCATTTAAAAGTGTTGATAAGTTGAGTGGTGAGAGTGATCGACTTTCTAAGAAATCCTGATAGGCTTTAGACGGGCTGACTGAAAAGTCACTATTGATCCAAAATTTTAAAATCGTAATGATATTTTGATCAATTAATTCTTCTGCTAGTGCGGGGCAGATTTTTGGTGTTTCCGGTAGTTTAAGCGGTTGTGGATTTCTAAGTCTCACCGTTTCGTCCAACAAGTCGTGGATGCGAGTGGTGATTTGCGATTCAGAACAGTTGAGTAATACTGCTAGCTCCGTTCCGTGTGTGTAAATGTACTGGAACAGGTCGTAGAAGGCGTTGTGATGGTTAGCGGCTGTTAACTTGGATAAGTTAGGTTTGCCATCCTTAGTAAATATCGCTTTGACATCATGGATTAAGTGGCTTTCACACGAGGTTAATAGCATGTATTTATCATGATAGTAGCGATAAAAAGTGCCCCGTGAGACGTGCGCAACGCTTAAAATATCGTTGGTGGTTAGGCGGCTAAAAGCTTGTTGCTTGAGTAATGTGAATAAGGCATGTTGAATGCGAATTTTAGTGAGTTCTGATCTTGAGTTAGTAAGCATGAGTGCACCTCTTAGTCTTTATCTGGTTCATCTAAGAATGCGAATTTTTCTCTGCGAATATCGAGTTCAAACTTGAGGATGACGATAATATTGGCAACTGCAATAAAAATCGCTAATAGGATAACATCGTATCTAATACCGCCACCTAGTGAAATGGCGTTCCGCAAGCCATCAATGAGATAAGTCATTGGTAGATAAGGACTGAGAACGTGTTTAGAATCTTTTCAAGAG
>NZ_LFEE01000025.1 GCF_001039045.1 Lactiplantibacillus herbarum | reverse complement strand
TTCGTTCAAGTTATTTCTTGCAATCTGCCATATTAAAAAAACTGTGTGCGATGCCGGATAAAGTTAATAGTTGCAAAGTAAGCCCCCATAATGATTACGTTTAGTTGCTTTGTCCTTTAATCATAACACGTTACGGTGGAAACTGTTACCTGTGGTCGTCTAAAATCAGAATGATTTAACCAACCACTAATGTGTTTACCAAAAAGCAACCAAGCCTTTACTTAAACGTGATAGTTAAAAAGGTGAAAATTTGTCATAATACGGTGTAAGTAAATAAAATAAACGCCTGGAGATGATTGATCGCATGTTTTACGGTGTCATGCTGATGAGTTACTTAACGGGAACAGTCGTGCAGTGGTATTATCGAGAATACGCTAGTTTGCTAGTGTTATTGGACAGTATTACGATATTATTTATGGGCATTTTAGGTTGGTACCGCATTGGTAGCCTTGTTTTGCTACCGATAGCCGGCTTATGGTGCATCAGCGTTGGGACAATTTATGCAATGAATCGATTAGGATAGGGGTGTCGTGATGAAATATTGGTTTTGGGGCTGGACACTGGAACTGTTAGTTAGTGCGAGCATCTTTTTGATTAGTTTGGTGGGAATGCATTGGTTAGGTCGCGGATTATGGCCGGGCCTCCTAGTTGGCAGTGTGTGCCTAATTTTAGGCGATATTGGTCTTGAAAGATGGAAAATCCGGTATCACTTAACGGATAGTAAAATGATAAAAAAACTAATTGGTCGTTAATATCTAATAAAATTATTTGGCGGATAATTAAAAGCACCTCAGAATTTTAAAATTCTGGGGTGCTTTTAAGGTGTACTGACTCGCAAATCTTATTACTAGCAAGCGAGACTTAATCGTTATCTGATTTTATATCCTGATCATCAGGCAACTTAAGCCCACGATTAGTAACACTAGTTGAGAAGACGATTTGAGTGCTAGTCTTACCAAACTTCTGTAGGCGATTGACGAATTCGTCTAGTACCTGAGTGGATTCAAAAACGACTTTCAAAATCTGTGAGTACTCACCTGTCACGCAATCACATTCCAAAATATTAGGGACAGTCGTTACAAAAGGGTAGAACCGTTCTTTTTTAGCTGGATCTAACTGTAATTGAATGTAGGCCTTAATATGATAATTGAGCTTTTCATAATTTAAATTAGCTTGATAGTCGCGAATAATGCCGTTCTTTTTGAGACGAGTAATTCGCGCTGAAATTGCTGGTGATGAGATGAAACACTGATCAGCCAAAGATTTGAGTGAAATCCGTGCGTCGGTCTGTAAGGCGTTCAAAATCTTCAAATCTGTCTTATCCATGATCAAAACGCCTCCTAACGTAATTACTAGTATCATAGCATACTTTCACATCGATTTTTAATTATATAGCTGATTTCAGCAAGAAAGGACAGCTACTTAACACTTCAAAATTTTAGCTTGCTGGAGATAAGGTGATTGAGCGTGGTACATATGATTTTAAGCTCGTTTACTATAAAAGCTGGCTACCGGTAAAAATCAGAGTAAAATGGTGTGGTACACTTGGAAAAACAGGAGGACCGATTATGCAGATTGCACGAGTTATTGCTGCCGTTGCTAATGTCTGGAGGCAGCCGCAGACCGTTTCAGTAGAGCCAGCAGCACTGGATAATTCTGGCTTGCAAGATTGGTTAGGCCGTTTAACAGACACGGATACAATCGCTTTAGAGCGGGATAATCGGATTGTCACGCAAGCGTTATTCAATGATACGTTCGCAGTTGAATCCGTTGCTGACGGTTGGGCATATGGCTACGTAACTAGTCAAAAGGATGCGCGGCACACGCAGGGCTATCCGGGATGGGTCTGGCTGGCACAACTATCGCTAGTTCAATTACCGCTTCAGACTGGACCAGTTGTAACGATTCGCCGAGCTTTTACGCCGTTATTACGGTTGGATGGCAGTACCTTGCTGATATTAAGTTTGGGAACTGTGTTGCCGGTGATTGATCGCCGCGACCATCTTTATGACGTGGTTCAAACGCCACTTGGAATCGGTAAGGTTGCTAAGCGAGCGACACAATTCAGTTTTCAAACGGCTAACGTCACTCGGGGTGAGTTACTTGTTCGACTAGGGGAAGACTTCCTAGATTTACGTTACTTGTGGAGTGGTATCAGCGCGTATGGCTTTGACTGTTCGGGCTTGGTCTACAGTCTGCATCGTTGTTTAGGCATCAGTTTGCCACGTGATGCGCAGGATCAGGTTAAGGTAGGTGAGTCGATTGCGTTAGCCGATGCTCAAGTGGGTGACCTGATGTTCTTTGCACATGATCACGGTCGTGGTGCGGTTCATCACGTGGCTTTTTACGCGGGTGATGGTTGGTTATTGCACGCGCCAACTCCTGGTAAGACGGTGACGTATTTGCAACTTTCAGCGACCTATTTGAAGGACGAATTAGTCGCGATTAAACGTAACTGGTAATTAAAGTGAAATTAATGAAGTCATCATCGCATGGCATCATAACGAATAATTAGACGAGGCGAATATAGTGAAATATCTAAAATGGTGGTTAGTTGGGTTAGTGCTGGTGTTAGGATTGGGTGGCTGTGGTCAGCGGCAGTCTTCAAAAACGAAAACCAGTCAGAAATCAAGTACGACTAAGACTGTGTCACCCTATATCAACAGTCAGACCCCAACATTTTACGTCCACGGATTTCAAGGAAGTGCTAACTCGACCAATACGTCGATCAAGCACGCGGAACAAACGGCGCACGCCCATAAAGTTTTGGTAGCAACCGTTAGTACTAGTGGTCAAGTGACCTTAACTGGGAACTGGAAAGCGGGGACTCGCAATCCAATTATTCAAGTGGTTTTTAAGAATAATTTAGCGCAATACGATCAACAGAGTACGTGGTTAGCGCAAGTAATCACCACGGTTAAGCAACAGCATACATTTAAAAAATATAATATTGTGGCTCATTCAGCAGGGTGTGTCGCTAGTGTTAATATGCTGATGACGAAGCAAGCAACCGGTTTTCCTAAGATTAATAAATTAGTGACGATTGCTGGGCCTTTTGATGGTGTGGTGGGGGAAGATGATGTGGCTAATCAAAATTCAGTATTAGCTTCAGGACAACCTAAGTATTTACACGCTGCATATGACTTATTGGCTGCCAAACGGACGAATTTCCCACATAACGTTAAGTTATTAAATATCGTGGGTAACTTGGATGATGGTAGTAATTCAGACAGTCTCGTGACTAACGTTTCGGCGCGGTCGATCAAGTATCTACTCCGGGGAACTAGTCTGAACTATACCGAGAAGGATTTTCATGGCAAACATGCGCAGCACAGTCAGTTACATGAGAATGCAAAGGTCGCTGCGGCGGTTAATCGGTATTTGTGGCATAGCTAAAAGAGTGCAACATAAGGCGGTTAGTTTGTGAGCATTAACATGAAACCAGCGATTATTCCCGGGCTTGGAATAGTCGCTGGTTTCTTCGTTAAGCGGAACAAACTGCTTTATGGCGCACGTTTCGGCTATTCATAATTCACGAACAAAAAAACGGGCTATGACTTCGGTCGTAGTCCGTTTGGTATTACAAGAAGAATAGAAAGTAAGCTGTGCGAATAAGTTGGAATAAAGTATATAGGGTAATTAAATAAACAATTGAGATTCCCCCGTATACGGCATATTTATAATTGCGCATTTGAAAGACCTCCTACTTGAATTTACCTACAGTGTAAAACGCTTTCATTTTAAATGCAACCAATAAACTGCTAAGGAAAGTTGAAAACAAGATTGCTAAGATATAGTTCGAAATATTAGCTAAAATTAGTTGAGTATGCTAAAGTAATAATCTAGTTTGAAAAAGTTCACGTTTTTAGGCTAGATCAAGCAATCTCAGATTTTGAATAAATAAATTTTTAGTATCATGTACTTGCCCCAGTATTAGTACCTAGAATTATTTACAAATTTCCTGAGCGTTAGGAAAGGATGTAATCAATGCGCGTTACAATTAATCGAGGTCAAGAGGTTTATGCTAATATTCCACTAATGACCGCTCGACACCGTTATATCAAGGCGGATGTCTGGGAAATCAAAAAAGCGATTATTGAAAATTCAGCTATCAATGGCTGGACAGTTCAAGAATTACAAATAGCGTAATTAAAATAATGAACGGCCACGGCAATTTGCTCGTGGCCGTTTTTGTAGGAGGATGAACGGATGGTATCTGAGGTCATTAATCGACCACTGATCAGTATTACCAACGTGATTTGGAGCTTTGACACGGTGACTAAACAGTTGTTGGTTCTGATGATTCAACGGGATAATGCCCCTTTTGAGGGAACCTGGGGATTACCAACGACCTATTTACGAGCGGATGAAAGTGCTGATGCTGCAGCGTTACGCCTAGTACGTGAGAAGATGGGTGTTACGGTTGCTGGTATCCAGGCGGAACAGTTGGGAACTTTTACGGCGGTCAACCGCGTGCCTGATGAACGATCATTGGCGTTAACTTACATGGTCTATTTACCGGTAAAACCAGAGTTGGTTCCGGGATATGGTGCACAAGCGGCCGAATGGTTTGCAGTGACCCCAGCTGGTGAACGAGACGATTTTGTAGCGAATGATTTGGTCTTTCGAGGGCTAGCGGATGAGGTAACGGCCACTCAATTTTATGCTAGCAATGCGCAGGAGTTAACGGCAGATCATGCTTTGATTCTAAGAACCGCTTTACAGCGAGTGCGGAACCGGTTGGATTATGAACCAACGATTTTGCGAGTGTTTGGAGATCAGTTTACGTTAAAGCAGGCTCGTGAATTGTACGCTATCCTACGACGACAGTCTGTTAGTCAAATTGACAATTCAAATTTTCGTAAAACGCACGTCCATTTATTTGAAGAGCTCGGAACGGTTCGGCTACCTACGATGGGGCGGCCAGCAAAAGTGTACCGATTAAAAGGTCATAATTGACACGTTAAGGTTACCATGGTAACCTTATGGCACCTTAAAGGTAAAAAATACCTAAAATATAAGTATATTATTATTTGGGATAATATGGGGGAGTTACGGTGCAGGTAAAAGGAAACAAGCTATTATTATTAATTGGGACAGCGTGGTTATTTGATGCGTTAGACGTGGCGTTACTGTCATTTATTATGCCGGTAATCAAAGTTAGTTGGCACTTAACAGCGGGACAATTAGGGGCTGTTAGTGCGGTGACATCATTAGGAATGATTTTTGGTGCGCTGGGCTGTGGTTACTTAGCGGATAAGTGGGGACGTAAGCCGGTCTTAATTGGAACCTTGCTATTATTTTCAGTAGGGAACTTGTTATTGGCTTTGACACCTAGCGTGGGATGGTTTTTACTGATAAGATTCATAACTGGTATGGGCTTAGGTGGCGAATTACCAGTTGCGGCGACCATTATTGCGGATAACTTTAAAGGAACGCAACGTGCTCGCATGTTGGTCTTAGTTGACAGTTTCTGGGCCTTTGGCTGGATTATTGCATCGTTGCTAGCATTCTTAGTTATTCCACGCTATGGTTGGCGGGTAACCGTTCTGATTACGGCTTTGATGGGCGTCTATGCGTTGCTCATGCGGCGTCATTTGCCCGCTAGTACTCAGAAATCTCAGCCAACTAAGCGTTTAGCGTTTGGGGAGGCGTGGCAACGAGTATGGTCGACACAGTACCGACGAACAACGCTCTGTTTAAGTACGCTTTGGTTTGTTGTTATGTTCGTCTACTACGGCCTGTTCCTCTGGTTACCAAGTGTCCTGGTCTTGCGTGGCTTTTCGATGGTCCACGGTTTTGGCTATACGGTTCTGATGAGCTTGGCTCAGTTGCCAGGCTATTATCTGGCCGCATGGTTGATCGATAAGGTGGCGCGCAAAACAATCTTGACGGTATATCTATTGGGAACCATTGTGAGTGCCAGTGTTTTCGGGTTTGCCAGCAGTTCAGCTATAATTCTCATTAGTGGTGCTTGGCTCTCATTCTTTATGTTGGGTGCCTGGGGGATTATGATTGCCTTTACGCCAGGACAGTTTGACATTGCCGTTCGTGGTTTTGGAATGGGCGTTGCTCAATCTGTTGGTCGGGTCGGTGCTACGATTGGCCCATTTTTAATCGGTGCCTTAATTGCACTGGGCTTTACGATTCCGATGATCTTTATGGTGTTTGTAGGTGTATTGATTGTAGGAATTGTCATTGTTTGGATTGGCTTGAGTGATCAGGACAGATAAGTATGATGGTATAAATTAAATCGTACAATCAACTGTTGAATATTTTAAATAGCTGATTCAATTGGGGATACGACTTAATGTAGGTTGAATTCTTAGCAATAATATTTTTTGTGAATTAGTAGTAAGTGCAGTGTTGACGCGGTTTTAAAGGTGTTATTCGTTGCGCCATTGTGACCAAACTCCTATGATAGCAGTGAGGAGTTGAGGGACATGGTAAAGGCAGAACTGAAGGGAATCCAACGTAATGATCGACTGGGGGCGCAGTTAGCATTGGCAAGTACGAAATCTGAAATTCGAACAAATGCTGTGTTAGCAAAATTAGTGACGAGTGCCCATCAACGTTTAAAACGTGATGGTGATGCTACGGGAACGGCGCAACAGCTTGCGATTGATCTAGGATACTATCTGTTCTGTCATGAATACCAAATGCCCCGTGCGGCCTATGATCTCTTAGCAGTTGCGTGTGAGATCAATGTGGCAACAACGGCAAGTACGCGTGTGGTTCAGCTGCCGAAAGCTAGGGAATAAGTGCTATCTTTTTAAACTAAATAGGATTAAAATATAATGATAAAATAGCGTGAAAAAGTACGTGGAGGTCTGTTTATGGGAAGGTCCATCCGATTAAAGCAACTTGTTTTTGCGGGCCTGTTTGCCGCCATTATTTTTATTGGAATTAGTGTGTTAAGAATTCCGTTGCCAGCCATTGTTGGGCGACCTTTTATTCATTTTGGAAATATCCTAACCGTCTTAGCGGTGATGTTACTAGGATTTAATTATGGTGCGATGGCAGGTGCCGTGGGATTAGGGCTATTTGATATTTTAAATGGCTATGCGGCAACTTCATGGTTAACCATCATTGAAGCGATTATTCTGGCCGCCATGGTCAGTCTGAGTTTTCGATCCATCGGTTACGCCGAAGATCGCTTAGTTAAGCTCTACTGGGTCTCATTAGTCGCAGGCCTAACTAAGATTGTCACTTCGTGGTGTACGGGCGTGATCGAAGCCTTGATGGTGGGAACGTCACTCAAAGTAGCGATGATTGGTGCCTTTACTAGCCTACTGGCAGCGACCATCAACGCGGTTGCGTGCGTCATCTTGGTCCCAATATTGTACCGATTGTTGGTACGGGTAGGTTTTAATCGACAACGATTAGGAACTCGGTAGAATATGAACTAGATAGCGTGAAAAAGAACCAGTTTTAGGAGGTTGCTGAGGGTCAGTAACTTACTAGAACTGGTTTTTTATTGATCAGAGAGAGTACGATTTTAAGACATGCGATTCGTTGCGGTTGGTCTATCCACATAGGATAATATAGTTGTTGCCTACCTATACCGTGTAACGGATGGGAGGTGTCCTATATGTTTAGTTCGCTAATCGCGCTGCTTATTGTGGCGGTTTTAACTGTTTTGTTTTCAAAATGGCTAGATCGTAAAGATAATAAGTAGGTTAGCTAGGCAACCTGTATACACCCGTTTATTTACATAAGCGTAAAAAAATACCCTCAACTACTGGCATAGTTGGGGGTATTGGTGTCCTTAATGTTCAATACTAATCGCAAGTACATTATAGCAGATAATCTAAAAATATACTGAAATAAAGTAGACTAATTCTACAACGTTTTTTTTGTAGAGTACTTGATATAGCAACATTCGATACTTTTTAAAATGCTAAAAAATAGCGCTAAAAAGTATACTTTCTGTAGTGTCTTTATAGCAGGATTAATGCGGAGAAAATAGTAAATTAGTGCAAAATAAAAAGCCATCCGTTAAGATGGCTTTTACTGATATAACAAGTGTTCTGGAGCTTATTACATCGATTTGAAAGGCTTTAATGGAGATGGCGAGAGTCGAACTCGCGTCCAAGCATATTGCCCCTCGAATGTCTACGCTCATATTCATACTATTTAAAGTTCGTCGTTACAAACGCCGTATGTCAGGGCAACTAGTAACAACTAACCTGATTAGTCTCTTCTCGTTGCTCCAGGTGGAAGCATTGAGCGTAAGTCCACTGAATTTAGGACCCAGATCCGGAACATGGACGACCCCGGGAGGATCTACGTTAAGCGCCTATTAAGCAGCTAAAGCGTAAGAATTGTTATTATTTTTTGCAGTTATAATATTAAACTGAGCGTTTTAACGTAGACGCAACCTACGAAGCGCAATCCGAACTCAAACTATACCTGTCGAATCCAGAACATCCCCAAATTCAACACTCTTAGTTTAGCATAGCTCAACGTATTCTGCCAACTAATCTGTCTAGGAACGCTGTTTGCGACGGTGTAAGCGGGCCAGCATTTTATGCGGATTGAGCGAAAGTGCCATTACGGCTAAGATAATCAGGATTCCGCCGATAAAGTCAAAATTAGTGAGCTCGACGTTCAAGAAGAGAATTGAAAAGATCGTTGCCGCAAGTGGCTCAAACGCATCCATCAGACTGGCAGTGGTGGGTAGAATATACCCCAAACTGCGTGCAAACATTAAGAATGGCACGACGGTCCCGAATAGAATAATGACTAATATCAGCAAGAATTGTGGGAGCGTGAGGGTCAAGTGAACCAGCCACATTGGTTGTAAGGCCATTAAGCAAAGACCTGCAATTAACAATCCCCAGCCAGTTACAGTCAGGGCGCCATATTTAGGTAGGATCGCTCTTGGAATCAAAGTGTTAGTTGCAACTCCAATAGCTGACAAGCCGCCCCAGAAGAGAACGACTGGCGAAATTGCCAAACTGTTCAATTGACCGTGCGTTACGATTAGTAAGGTTCCGATAAAGGCCATCACCATACCGATGATTTCAGAACGGTTAGGAACGACGTGTTTAAATAGTAGAAAGTAAATACTAATAATGAATGGTCCGAGAAATTGAATGATGGTTGCGATTGGCGCATTACCAACGCGAACAGCTTCAAAGTAGCAAAGTTGAACGGGAATCAGTCCCAAGACACCGTAACTGATGACGGTGAGTGCATCGCGATGTTGACGCCAGATTTTAAAGGGACGTTTACCAGCTAGTTGGCCCCAAACGATTAAGATTAGACCGGCACTGATCATACGAATCTGAGTGAGCCACATGGCCGTAATATGGGCATTGGTTGTGAACAGGGTGCTGGCTGCAACGCCTGAGATCCCCCAAAGGATACAGGCGCAACTGGCTAGTAGGACCCCGCGTAAATGATGTTGCTGTGTCAAGATTGACACTCCTTTCTGAAAAGTATCAAGTGCTTTCCATTATAGCAAAGCAAACTGACCTAACCTATCTTTATGAGGAATCTCTTATTATTCTCATGAATCATGCAACTGAGTGCTTTTCGCGGTAACGCATGCTATGATATGG
Source organism: Lactiplantibacillus herbarum (assembly GCF_001039045.1). Lineage (GTDB taxonomy): Bacteria > Bacillota > Bacilli > Lactobacillales > Lactobacillaceae > Lactiplantibacillus > Lactiplantibacillus herbarum. The sequence goes on along the minus strand of NZ_LFEE01000025.1, from coordinate 15,478 downwards.
GCAACAAAGCGTGCATTCAGTAAAAATGGAGGTTCATATTAATGAAAGCAATTATTACAGTGGTCGGTCAGGATCAGGTTGGAATCGTGGCTAAAGTTGCCAATGAGTTAGCCCGTTTAGAGATTAACATTGTTGATATGTCGCAAACTTTGATGGAACATAATTTTACGATGATGTTGTCCGCCGAATGGGATGACCAACAGTTAAGCTTTGCTGCGGCTAAGGCAGCGTTGGAAGACCTCAGTCAGAGTGCGTCGTTAACGATTCGAATTCAGCGTCAGGCCGTATTTGACGCGATTCAGAAGTTGTAGGTGACTGCCGATGGAAAGTCGATCAATATTAGAAACCATTCAGATGGTAGCCGAAGAAAACTTAGATATTCGAACGATTACAATGGGGATTTCGCTATTTGACTGTATCGACAGTGATGGCGAACGTGCTCGTCAGAAAATCTACGATAAGATTACGACCAGCGCCAAGGATCTTGTGAAGGTCGCTGATCAGATTCAAGAAGAGTATGGGATTCCAATTATTAATAAACGGATCTCAGTGACCCCGATTGCGTTGATTGCAGCGGCTAGCGGTGATCAGGACTACGTGGCGTACGCGGTGACGATGGAACGCGCTGCTCAGGCGTTAGGTGTTGATCTGATCGGTGGTTTCTCAGCGTTAGTTCAAAAAGGATACCAGAGTGGGGATCGCAAGTTGATTGCGTCTATTCCCGAAGCATTAGCGGCAACGTCGCGGGTCTGCAGCTCCGTTAACGTTGGTTCAACGCGAGCGGGCATTAATTTGGATGCTATTGGTGAGATGGGACGCGTTATCAAACAGATTGCAGCGGATGATCCCATCAATTGCATGAGTTTAGTTGTCTTTGCTAACGCTGTCGACGATAACCCGTTCATGGCGGGTGCTTTTCACGGCGTCGGTGAGGCTGATCGTGTTATCAATGTCGGAATCAGTGGTCCAGGGGTCGTCAAACGGGCACTGGAAGAAGTGCGCGGTCAAGCAATTGACGTTGTTTCCGAACAGATCAAGAAGACCGCCTTTAAGGTGACGCGGATGGGCCAATTTGTCGGCACGATTGCGGCCGAACGGTTGAACGTCCCATTTGGGATTGTCGACCTGTCTCTAGCACCGACTCCTAACGAGGGTGATTCGGTAGCCGAGATTTTAGAAGAAATCGGCCTTGAGAGCGTCGGTGCTCCTGGAACGACCGCGGCATTAGCGTTATTAAATGATGCGGTTAAAAAGGGTGGCGTGATGGCTTGTGAACACGTCGGTGGTCTTTCAGGGGCCTTTATCCCAGTGTCTGAGGATGCCGAGATGATTCGTGCCGTTAGCGCTGGCCGTTTGAATATTGAAAAGTTAGAAGCGATGACAGCAGTCTGCTCAGTTGGGCTAGATATGATTGCAGTACCTGGCAAGACCAGTGCGGCGACTATCAGTGGCATGATTGCGGATGAGGCGGCCATTGGGATGATCAATAACAAGACGACGGCTGTCCGGGTAATTCCAGCCACTGATCAAGATGTCGGTGGTTCAGTTGAATTCGGTGGCTTGTTTGGTCGAGCACCAGTCATGGCAGTTAATGAGAGTCAGCCGAAAGCCTTCATTGAACGTGGTGGTCATATTCCAGCACCAATTCATTCATTTAAGAATTAGGGTGTGACGGTGTCTCCCAGCATAATAATGAAGACAATTATATTAAGTAGCCGGTCAGTGGGAATTGAAAGGTCAGTTAATGAATAGGTTAGTCACAAACGGGATTGGTTAATCAATCCCGTTTGTTGTGTTTAACGGCCTAGTTTAATCCCGAAGCCGGTTGTTTGATGCAGACCACACACTTCTTTCACAAATCCAGCACGATTTATTAGTAATTTGTTGTTATACTAATCCTGAATCCTAGCTCGAAGTAGGGTATGATAATAATAGATAAAAGCGCAATATGTGACGCAATTAAATGTAAGCAATTGTAATTAACTTGGAGGAAGCTGCTCTATGAAACTATTAATGATTGAAGATAATAAGTCCGTCTCAGAAATGATGGCGATGTTTTTTAAGAAGGAACAATGGGATGCTCACTTTGCATACGATGGTGACGAAGCCGTTGACATGTTTAATGAAGATGTCGATGGTTGGGATATGGTGACTTTAGACTTGAACTTGCCAGGTAAAGACGGTATGCAAGTTAGTGCAGAGATTCGCAAAGTTTCACCAACCGTACCAATTATCATGCTAACGGCGCGTGACTCTGAAAGTGATCAAGTCTTGGGTCTTGAAATGGGTGCGGACGATTACGTCACTAAGCCATTTTCACCAATTACATTGATTGCTCGGATCAAAGCGTTACACCGCCGTGCCGATTACAGCAATACGGCAACGACTGAGCCTGAAGTCGGTGCCATCGGTGATTTTGATGTACAAACCGATCACTTCAAGCTAAATACGAAGACGCGTGAAGCTTACTTGGCAGACGAACAGATTCAAGATTTAACTCCTAAAGAATTCGACTTGCTGAAGACGTTGGCTCAAAAACCACGCCAAGTGTTCTCTCGTGAGCAGCTCTTACAACTAGTTTGGGATTATGAATACTACGGGGATGAACGAACCGTCGATGCCCACATTAAGAAGTTACGTCAAAAGATTGAAAAAGCGGGTCCTCAAATTATTCAGACGGTTTGGGGGGTCGGCTATAAGTTTGATGACAGTGGAGTTGATGCTAAATGAAGCTGATCTATCAACAAATGCTAGCGTTCTTTGCGGTCATCATTACGGTGATTGTGGTGCTGGGGTTTGCGTTCATCCGAACGACCAGAACGATGCTGTACCAAAATTCTTGGCAACAGTTACAGCAGTATGCGGCGAGTATTGAAAAAGAAGCGATTCGCTACAATACTAAGACGAACCAAGTCGTTGGTTTTAACCAGCAATTCTTGAATGATGGTACGGTTATCTTGCGGGATCAACACATCCATTTTTCGGTCTACGATGCGAATAAAAAGGTCGTTTATCCGAATTCATTGGGTGGGGTGACGGCAGAGAGTACTCCTGGTGGTTCGATCTATGATCCTAAGATTTCAGCTAAAGATTGGAAGAAGCTGAAACAAAATAAGATTATCACGCAGGCACCGCACGTCACGTTTAGATCACGTAATCATGATCAACCGGTGAACACACCGTCATTACGGACGATCGATGTGTTAGTCCCGCTGTTCTATAAGAATGGTTCGACGAAGAAGTTCATTGGTGCGATTTCGATTGGCTCGTTTGAACAGACGTTGCAGGCTAATGAGCAGCAGATTGAAAAGAACCTGTTCATTGCGTTGCTGGTTTCTGGGATTGCGGCGCTGCTGTTGAGCTACGTCTTAGCCCGTTATTCGGTCCGACGCATCAACCGACTGCGATATGCGACCCATTCAGTTGCTAATGGTGATTTCGATATTCAAGTGGATAGTAACCACAAGGATGAGATTGACGATTTAGCGGATGACTTCAATGGCATGGTTAATTCGTTACGTGGTTCTGATGAAGAGATCAAACGACAGGAGAAACGTCGTCGTGATTTCATGGCGGATGCAGCGCATGAAATGCGGACACCGTTAACAACGATCAACGGTATCTTAGAAGGCTTAGCTTATGATGTTATTCCTGAAGAGGATAAAGCCCATTCGATTGAACTGATGCAGAGTGAAACGAAACGTTTGATTCGCTTAGTTAATGAGAACTTGGACTATGAAAAGATTCGAACCGGACAGATTGCGTTGAACAAGACCAATTTTGATGGTAACGATGTTTTGCATAATTTAGTAGAACAACTCACAAAGAAGGCGGCGGCAGCTGAAGATCACTTTGAGCTCACTGCACCGGCAGAGTTACCAGTATGGGCGGACTATGATCGTTTTGTACAGGTACTGTTCAACATTATGCAAAACGCCATTCAATTCTCACAGGGTAGTGTGATTGAAGTGACTGCTAGCCGAACAGAACATGCAGCGGTGGTTGCCGTTCAAGATCATGGCATCGGGATGACGCCTGATCAAGTGAAGAATATCTGGGAACGCTATTACAAGGCTGATCCATCACGTAAGAGTACCAAGTACGGTGAATCTGGCTTAGGCCTAGCGATCTCACATCAACTCGTACAGCAACATGGTGGTTCGATTCAGGTCGACAGTGCAGAAAACGAGGGAACTTGTTTTACCATTACTTTCCCTGATGAAGGCTTCGATAAACCAATTATGGATGATTAAGTGTAAATGATGGGCTTGAGGCTTGCCACGTGGCAGCGCAAGCCCATTTTTTGATGGTAGTTAGATTACTAACTTGAATAGCGTTAAACCGCTAAATATGTTACTCTTAACAAGGCTATAATAGCGATTTACCGCTAGTTTTAGGTAAGGTTTGAACGAATAGGAGAAACTAAACATATGCAAAGAGTACAAATTACGGGTAATTCCCAACGTAAAGTTAAGGATGGCTATCCTTTATTGGTAGCAGATGACTTGAAGGAACCAGAAATGAAGTTAACGGATGGTTCTTTCGTAGCGTTAATGGCTAGTTCACAATTTATGGGTTACGCCTTGATTGCTAAGCACCGTCGTCAGTTAGGTTGGGTACTGAGCTTAGATGAAAGTGAAACCCCAACAACGGACTATTTCCGTAAGTTATTTAAACAAGCTTTGATTCGGCGTTCAACGCGTTTCGACGCACAAATGCCACAACGGGTCTTCAATGCGGATGGTGACGGCCTTGGTGGTGTTACTGTTGACCGCTACCAAGATTATTACGTCTTCACGTGGTATTCACTGGGTGTTTATCAACAACGCGAAATGGTTTATGCAGCGTTTGAAGCAGCTACTGACCACCAATTTAAGGGGATCTACGCTAAGCTTCGGTTTAACGTTGAGGAAAACAACCTTAAGAGTCAGTTAGTGACTGGCGAAGCTGCTCCAGAACCTCTATTGGTTGACGAAGATGCTGTGACGTATCCCGTACACTTGGCAGACGACTTGACCAGTGGCCTTTTACTTGATTTACGGCCTATCCGTGAATGGGTAGCGAGCGCTGAATTACAAGGTAAGACTGTCTTGAACTTGTTCAGCCAAGAAAATGGCGTTACCGCTGCAGCAGCCGTTGCCGGTGCTGCTAAGACGATTTCAATCGAATCGACTAAAAAGGGTGCTAAGGAAACGGCAGAACAGTTAGCCGTTAACAATATTGATCCAGATAAGCATGAAATTCGGACAATTGAAGTTAACCGTTACTTGGATTATGCACAAAAGCACCGTTTGAGTTATGATACGGTGGTTGTTACGGCACCAACTTTTGCCCGGAGCAAGAAGCAGAAGTTCCAAGTGGCACCTGACTTAACTGATTTATTGACTGACACGATACCAGTTGTCCGTCGCGACGGTCAGTTAGTTGTCGCAACGACGGCAAGTAACTTCTCATTGAAGCGATTCACGGAAGCTGTTGAAGCCGCATTTGTGGGTAGTGATCGTGACTATACCATTAGTGAAACGTTCCGGTTACCAGAAGATTTCGTTACTCGGAAGGCTTACCTTTCAAGTAATTACTTGAAAGTCTTAGTTATAACGCTTGATAAATAGTCATTAGGACTATAAATACAAGTGAAAATAAAAAAATTTAAAAGCTAAAATTAGGGACCGTTTTCATTAATTGAAAACGGTCCCTATCTATAAAGAAAACGAATTCATGAAAGTATAAAAATAATTATATTTAGGGCCTAATCCGTGATTATAGCTGGTAAAACGGTTACTTAACTGGTAGAATATTTCTTTGTCGTTAGACATAAGAGAGAAAACATAGAAATGAGGATTATTAGTAATGGGAATTCTAATTGCACTGATTCCTGCGGTAGCGTGGGGCAGTATCGGCCTGATTAGTGGCCGAATGGGCGGTACCGCTCGGCAACAGACCCTAGGAATGACTATGGGGGCCTTGGTATTTGGGCTTGTTTTATGGGCAGTTGAGCAGCCAGCATTAAGTGGTAAGATTTGGTTGATTGGGATCGTTTCTGGATTATTCTGGAGTATTGGTCAAGGTCAACAGTTCACTTCAATGAAGGCGGTCGGGATTTCACGGACCACACCAATTTCAACCGGGATGCAACTGGTTGCTAATGCGTTGGCCGGGGTCTTACTATTCAGTGAATGGCATGGCAACATGTACTGGATCGGGTCAATTTCTGTCATTGTACTGATTGCTGGGGCCGTTTTAACGTCCTTAACTGATAAGACTGATCCAAACCGAAGTGCTTCGGAAAACTGGAGTGTCGGTATTCGTGCCTTGATCTTATCAACGGTTGGTTATGCCGGTTATACGATTGTCGTACATTACGGTAACGTTAATGCACAGGCTGTTGTTATGCCACAAGCCATCGGGATGCTTCTAGGCGCTTTGATCTGGTCATTCAAGGATAAGCCTTGGGTTGAAAAGGCAACTTATCGTAATATTGTGACTGGTTTAGTATGGGGCGTGGGGAACTTATTCATGTTCATGGCCATGGCTCAGATTGGCCAAGCCGTCGCATACTCATTGTCACAAATGGGAATCGTCATCTCAACGTTTGGTAGTATCTACCTATTAGGGGAGCATAAGACGAAACGTGAGATGGTTTACGTAATCGTTGGCTCGATTCTCGTCATTGTTGGTGGGGTCGCACTCTCATTAATGAAGGCATAGTAAAAGTTTTACTTGTAAGTTAACTAATTGATATAATACTAACAGAAGCTCGAAGGGACGCGGTAACTTACGGTTATCGCGTCCCTTTTTTTGATGAAATAATTAAATTTTTTACATTAATTGCGAAAATTCACGAAAAAATAGCGGTAGCGCTTTTCATTCTTCCGTTAGCTATTGTATAATATGACATGTAAATACGTATAGAAAGAGGTAATAATATAATGGCACATATTTCATTTGACAGCTCTAATTTAACTAAGTTTGTTCACGATAACGAACTTGGCGAAATGCAAGCTATGGTCACAGCTGCTGATAAGGAGCTGCGTGAAGGAACCGGCGCCGGCAACGATTTTCGTGGCTGGTTAGACTTACCAACTGATTACGATAAGGAAGAATTTGCACGGATTAAAACCGCTGCAAAGAAGATTCAAAATGATTCTGACGTTCTCGTTGTAATCGGTATCGGTGGTTCATACCTTGGCGCACGGGCAGCCATTGAATTCTTACACGAAACTTTCTGGTCATCACTTTCACGTGAAGACCGTAAATTCCCACAAGTTGTCTTTGCTGGGAACTCAATCTCATCATCATACGTTAATGATTTAATTCATTTGATCGGTGATCGTGACTTCTCTGTTAACATCATTTCGAAGTCAGGTACCACTACTGAACCTTCAATCGCTTTCCGTGTCTTCAAGGAACGTTTGATCGCTAAGTATGGTGAAGAAGAAGCTAAGAGCCGGATCTACGCTACAACTGACCGCAAACGCGGTGCGTTGAAGGAAGAATCCGATGCTGAAGGCTACGAAACCTTTGTTATTCCTGATGACGTTGGTGGTCGTTTCACTGTCTTGACACCAGTTGGTTTATTACCAATTGCTGTATCAGGCGGCGACATCGATTCATTAATGAAGGGTGCTGCTGATGCCATTGGCGAATACTCGGATGCTGATTTAACTAAGAATGAAGCATACCAATACGCTGCTTACCGGAACATCTTGTACCGGAAGGGCTATACCACTGAAATTCTTGAAAACTACGAACCAAATATGGCGATGTTCTCAGAATGGTGGAAGCAATTGATGGGCGAATCTGAAGGTAAAGACCAGAAGGGTATCTACCCATCATCAGCTAACTTCACAACTGACTTACATTCATTGGGTCAATACATCCAAGAAGGTCGTCGTAACTTGATGGAAACTGTCGTTAAAGTTGACAACCCTACTAGTGATGTTGACATTCCTAAGGAAGCCGAAAACCTTGATGGTTTGAAGTATCTTGAAGGTAAGACGATGGCTCAAGTTAACACTAAGGCCTTCGAAGGGGTTATTATGGCCCACGTTGATGGCGGTGTTCCTAACATGGTCGTTAACATTCCTTCACAAGATGCTTACACCTTAGGTTACATGATGTACTTCTTTGAATCTGCTGTTGCTATTTCTGGTTACTTGAACGGGATCAACCCATTCAATCAACCAGGTGTCGAAGCTTACAAGAACAACATGTTCGCCTTACTTGGCAAACCAGGTTACGAAGAATTAACTGCAAAATTAACTGCACGTCTTGATGACTAAGCTCAACTAGACTGTAATTGAACGCTGGTTAGATCACTTTTTTAGTGATTTAACCAGCGTTTTTATTATTAGACAGGTATAATGGAAACAAGTTTGATGGTAAGATGGTATTTATTGAATAATATTAAGTAACCAAGCGTTAGTTCATATTTAGCGCTAGACATAAAGGAGTTCCACATGCGTAAGTTAAATATCATTGAAAGTATTATCATTATTTTCGGCTTGGTCCTATACGGTATCGGTAGTCAGATTGCTAGCGTCGATCAGCAATGGCCATGGCTGCAATACGTGGGGTTGATCATCGTATTTGTGACTGGTTTGGCAGATGCGGTATACAGAGTCGTTACTAAACGTAGCTTTTTTAAGTAATTAGATTGAGAATCGGCGGGCACTACTAAGGAAGATTCACGTTAAAAACGTGGATCTTTTTTTAATGGACTGATGACTGTTAGCTCATCCTTTGATGACGTGTCAATGTCAGGTGACTGATCGAGTGAGGGCGGTCATTGAAAATATTTACAATTAATTTAAGGCTAAATTACGTGATTTTGGCGCTTGCTATTAGCAATTAGTGATGGTAACGCTATTTATAAGTATAGTGTTTTTTACACTGAATGGTTACCCCTGGTATTCGATAACACTTTACATCATTCACTAAAAATCGCAATCTTATTAATGAGGAAGTGCGTTCTGGGGCATCCATCAAAAAAAATCGCGGGAGGATACATATATGAGCTTTCTAGAGTTACATGATATTCGCAAGGCTTACACCTTGAATCACGAAGAGAATGTCATATTAAAAGGTATTAATCTAAATTTTGAACGAGGTGAATTTATCTCGATTCTTGGGGAATCTGGTGGTGGTAAATCGACCTTGATGAACATTATCGGTGGACTAGATAATCACTACGAAGGTGAAGTTCGTCTTAATGGTCGCTCACTCCGGTCAATGAATGTCCGGCGAATGGATCGTTATCGTCGTGAGACCATCGGCTTTATCTTTCAAAACTTTAATTTAGTAAGTTACTTAAATGTCCTTGATAACGTCTTACTATCATTAAAGATGACGAAAGAGTCACACGCGCAACAAGTTAGACGCGGTCAGGACCTGTTGAAACGGGTTGGATTAGCAAAGCAAGCACACCAGTATCCTAATGAATTATCTGGTGGACAAAAACAACGGGTCGCCATTGCCCGAGCTTTAGCTAGTGATCCAGACATTATCATTGCCGATGAACCTACTGGCGCATTGGATAGTGAGAATACGCAGGAAGTTATGGATATTCTATATTCGATTGCGGCAGAAGGTAAGCTGGTCATCACCGTGACCCACTCACAAGAAGTTGCGGATTATGGGACGCGAATCGTTCATTTAGATGATGGTCAGATTCATGATGAGTTAGTGATTGGGGCACCATTTGACGTGGTCGATAAACCGCAAATGCGTTATCGGACTCTAGGCTTTCGTCAGATGTTCAAAATGTCCATGCAGCATATGCGTCGGATGTGGCTTCGTTACCTATTAATTATCTTTGGTTCATCCATTGGGATTAGTAGTATCGTCGTCATGCTAGGACTCGGCTCTGGAATTCAAAATTATATGAATCATCAGATTACGTCGCAAGTTAATCCAACAGCTGTGCAAGTTTCAAAGAAGACCGGAACGGTTAGCACAAAAGATCGTAAGAATGCGACCACGGCAGCAGAGTATAAGAAGGCTGTCAATCAAGAACAGGTCACGGCGGCTAAAAATGCAGAGTTTACGGATACAAATGCCAAGCAATTGACTAAATTAAATCATGTTAAATCAACTAAGCTAGGTTATTACACGAGCGCCCAAGCCAATTATCAAAAGAAGTCGGCAACGGTGACGTTACAGACGGATAACCCAACTATTTTAGGTAAGACTATCAAAGATGGCGCACGTCCTGGAACGGACCAAGTCTTGATTGGTCGTAAGTTAGCCAAAAAGATTGCGGGTAAGAAGAGTTACAAGACTGCACTCAAGAGCAAGCTTACGATTAAGTTGACCACGGTTGATAAGAAAAACCAGTCGGTAACTGTTAATAAGACGGTGACGGTTAGTGGAATCACTAATAGTGATGATACGAATGCGGTCATTTCATCCACCACTGCTAAGTCAATGTTAGAGAAGCAAAATGTGGTTTACCGGCCAAACTTTGCAATTGTCCAAATTGATAAGTTGTCACACGTTAAAAACGTTGAACACCAGATCAAAGCAATCAAGGGTGACAACAAGAAGCAGGCGTATGACTATACAGGTATCGGTGATTTAGTTGATTCATTGAATACGTATATTCGTTTAGCAACTAACGTCTTAACTGGCGTTGCAGGGATCGCACTATTAGTTTCAGCGATTATGATCATCGTTGTCCTTTATGTCAGTGTGTCTGAACGGACACGTGAAATCGGGGTATTGCGCGCATTAGGTGCACGTAAACGCGATATTAGCCACTTGTTCTTTGCAGAAGCCCTGACAATTGGGGTATTGGCTGCCGTTATGGGTGTGTTATTCGGTCAAGGTTGGCAATTGCTTGGAAACATGGCAATTTATAGCTTGATCAAGTACCCAATCGTTCGAATTTCTACCACTGCAATGCTCGGTGGGGTAGCAGTTAGTGTTGTGATTAGTTTGTTAGCAGCAATGGCACCCGCACACATGGCAGCTCGGTTAGATCCAGTTGAAAGTTTGTCACATGAATAAAGTGGGGGCGTAGCACATGTATTTTTTTATTACGAGTAAGATCGATTCAACACCATCGGCTATTGAGTTAGCGATGATCCAGCGCCAACGCTTATTTACGAAGCATCGAGTTCCCGCATTGATCGTCACACGTAACTTTGTTCGTGACTTGCATACTAATATGCATAAGATCGGCTTTGACGATGATTTTCAAGTTAATATGTACGATTATTTTCAAGGGACGACTGACTATGACGGTCAGCCACTGACTGCCACTAACTATCCGCGGGTCACAGGCGAAACCTTGGAACGCATCAGTAATAACGAGTTTGATGTTGTTCAACGTGAACAACGTCAAAAGGCCATCATGTTGAATGGTGATGGTAACGTGGACTATGTGGATATTCTTAATCCACAGGGCGCAGTTAGTCGTCGTGACTACTACGATACTCGCGGTTATTTAACGGTTGCGCAGTATTTTGATGAGAATCAGAACATTGTTTTAGAACAGCATTGTAATTTACAGGAACAACCAGTCCTAGAGACGTTCTTCCGTCCAAATGAAAAGCAACAACCAGTAGCGACGCACCAACGGTTATTGAACTTTCAAGGTGGCAATTATGAATTTGAAGATTGGGATCAACTGACAGCCTTCTTCTTGGATGCACTCAATAAGGAGTACGGTGGTCACGGGACGATGATCGTTGACCGCAGTGATGCTGGGATGAATCCAATCGTTAAGATGACCAGTACGGCTCGTAAGTACGAGTTCTTACACAGTAACTTTACTTTGGACCCACTTGATGTGGTTAATTCACCAATCGTGCCCTATACCCAGATTGGGTTAGATCATGCTGATCAGATGGCCGGATTTATTCTATCAACGCAAGAAGAATGTGATGATATGACGGATCACATTCATAACGTCATCCCAACAATTGCGATTCCAGTAGGTAGTGTCAGTGACGAACAACTTGCAGCACGGCCAATTGACTTTGCAGATCGTACGGATGGTAAAATCATTGCGGTCGCTCGTTTGTCAGAAGAGAAGAACTTAGAACAATTGATTAAAGCAGTTGCTTACGTACATGGCAAGCAATCAAATGTGAGCCTGGATATTTATGGCTATGGTGATTCATGGACGGGCTTCAAAGAAGAGAACCGGTTGCGTGCCCTAGTTAGTTCGCAGCGTTGGCAATCATTCATTACCTTTAAAGGGTTCCAACGTGATCTGATAGCAGTCTATGACCAAGCACAACTGATGGTCTTAACTAGTAAGTATGAAGGCTTTAACTTGGGTATCTTAGAAGGACTCAGTCACGGTGTGCCAGTCGTGGCTTACGATATTAAGTATGGCCCAGCAACGATGATCGAAGACGGACAGAACGGTCGCTTGATTGAACCAAATAACTTGGTTGAATTAGGAAAAGTTATCCTAGGTCTCTTGCAACAACCCGATCAGCTTGCACGGATGAGTGAACGGGCTTACGGCAATAGTAGTCGTTTTTCAGAAGCCATGATCTGGCAACGCTGGAATGATCAAGTCGTTCAGCCAGATATTCAAGTCATGAGGGGAGCAGCAACGTATGGATGAGACACACACGCAGTCTGTGGATGAGCAACCACGGACCAAATATGGGACTCGTGATCTACTACGATTGATTGGGACCCATGCCAATCCTAAAAAGGGACTCTTTGCGTTAGGGATTCTGTTGTCATTTGTGGCAACCATTTGTAGCTTAGGCATCACTTTGATGTTAAAGGAATTCATCGATGCGTTTAACCACGGGACGTCTAGTCAGCTATTGGTTCGATTAGCAGCGGTGATCATTGTTCAACTGTTAGCCAGTGTGGCTTCCAGCTTCTTACTGAGCTATACCGGGGTCGATGCGGTATCCAAATTACGGAGCAAACTGTGGCAACACATTGTTGACCTACCGATTCCGTATTTTGATCACAACCGAACTGGGGAACTCTCTAGTCGGGTGGTCAACGATACTTCAACGATCTTTGAATTGATCTCAAGTCAGTTCTCAAACGCAATTAACGGAATTATCTCAATTGCGGGTTCGTTAGTCTTGATGTTAATGCTGAACTTCCGGTTAACCATCATTATTTTGATTGTAGTACCGCTGATGGCAGTGATTATTGTGCCAATGGGGCAAGTGCTAGCACGTATCTCAAAAGCGATTCAGAAGGAAACAGCCAATTTGAACAGTGCTGCTGTTCAAATGATTGGTCAAAACCGCCTAGTTAAGGCAATGGTTGCTGAAAAAGCCCTTAAACAACAGGGTGACGACCAAGTTGATCGGATCAAGGGCTTTAGTGTTCGCCAAATCAAGTTGATTTCTGTATTGAATCCAGTCCTAAACATCATGTTATTAGCAGCAATCTTCATCATTATTGTTTATGGTGGGATCCTCGTACAGACGAAGGCACTGACAATCGGTAGTTTGGTGGCCTTCTTGATGTACGCGGTTCAGATGATTGCACCGCTTAGCAGTGTCACGGGACTAGTTACGGCTATTCAACAGACCGTTGGGGCCACGGAACGGATCGACAATATTCTGGACAGCCCGGTAGAAGACAAGCGCTTAGCAGGCGAAACGTTAACGACGATCGACACGATTGACTTTGATCACGTTGATTTTGGTTACGAAGCTGAAAAACCGGTCTTAAAAGACATTGATCTGACGATTCAACGTGGTGAACGAATTGCGTTGATTGGTGAGAGTGGTAGCGGTAAGACGACCCTAGTCTCTTTATTAGAGGCGTATTACACGCCAACCAGCGGTGAATTAGCGATGAATGGTCAATTGATGACGGACTATACGATACCATCAATTCGTGATCAGATCGGCTATGTTAGTCAGGAAGTCGATCTCATGCCGGGAACGATTCGGGATAACTTGTTATTAGGGACGACACATGAAGTCGCGGATGATCAGTTAACCGGATTACTGGTTCAAGTCGGTCTAGAGGACTGGTTAGCAGACTTGTCAGACGGCCTAGATACTGATGTTGGTGAACGGGGACTGAACGTCTCTGGAGGTCAACGTCAACGTTTAGCGATTGTTCGGGCACTTGTTCGTGAACCATCACTATTGATCTTAGACGAAGCAACAGCTAGCTTAGATAATCAAAATCAGGAACGGGTCAGTCAGCTATTAGCGACCTTACCAGATGAGCTGACGACGATTACGATTGTGCATCGTTTGAACCAGATCGAAGCCTACCCACGGATTCTATTCATGGAAGATGGCCAGATTACCGGTGACGGCGATCACGAGAGCTTGTTAATGTCTCATGAACGTTACCGTGATTTCTATCGTTTACAGTATCAGCACGGGTAAAAAAGTAGGTTACTGGATTAATTAAATCAAATCGAAGTATTTAAAAGTGGTTATTGTTGTTCGCTGACAATAGCCACTTTTTTGGACACGTTTTATGTACTTTGCTGACAAGAGATGGTTGATGGTTATTTTTAATTATGAATTTAAGAAGCTTAAAGTATAAATTATTTTAATAATAGTGCCCAAAAAGCGTTTTTTATAATTAAAATTTGGGTCATTAAATGCTGATTATTAGGTGCGAAAAAGAAGGTTAATGAGCCCTGAACGGTAAACGGATTATTGATGATAAACGCTGAATTGTCAATGATTTAAACGTTTTCCATCCATTGATAAATCGCTAGATAAACATAAATAATATTGATAATGCACATAATATTGGGTGTTTAATAAAACGCGTAACTTGTGCACAGTATGTACATTTAATCGTCGAATATGATACTGCCCTGTATTTGTTCAAATATTAGGTATTTTGTTGACGTTGCACTATCAAATTAGTTAATATTTAAATCGTAAACAAGGTTACTTGTTTTACATTCGCATTAATAATCTGATTAGGTTATTTAATTGTTTCAATTAAAAACGTGATTGACTGATTATTATTCACCGAATGATTTGTAAATTTTCTAAGGAGGATAATGCTATGAGTTTCTTCAGTGATTTACATTTCTTACCAGGAACCCACACTTCATCACATACTAGTTATGTAAGCAACCAACCACTTGGTACTTTCTACCAGTTTGTTTTGAATGTGATTGCTGCTGTCAAAGGCTAGGCAATTTGGTTGATCAGGTTATTGGGGGAATCCGGTGATTAAACATTTGAATTCCGAGTGCTTGATCAATTGTGGTTCATAATTAACTTGATTTCCATATCAGGGTTTTCTCGGTGAGGGGACTTTGAGAGTAAAAAACATTAAATAAAAGGAGGAATTTGACATGAGTTTCTTTAACGATTTTCATATCTTACCAGGTACGCATACGTCATCATACACTTCAAGTGTTTCAAACGACATTTTTGGTGGCTTCCACAGTTTCATCTTAAACTTGATTCCAGCAATCAAGGGCTTGTTCAGCAAGTAGATTGCCACAAGCAAGTCAAATAACTATATAAGGAGGATACAAACATGAGTTTCTTTAACG
>NZ_LFEE01000035.1:40299-48835 GCF_001039045.1 Lactiplantibacillus herbarum | reverse complement strand
CCATCAACACCCAATATTGTAGAACCATAATTAGCTGCGGTTAATTAGACGAGGTCGGGATAAATATTCCCGGCCTTTTTTGTTGTATTTAGAAAGTGAATACAGCGGGGAGTATTGGTTTAGCACTGGGAATATGGCGATAAAAAACGATTCGGATAAATGTGGAAGTCTTAAATTGATTTACGTCGCTATACTATATAGTTAAACCGAAGAAATATAAAAAAGGGAGAAAATAGCATGTCAATAAGTCGAGTGGAAACGTATCTTACTAAGTTAGAATGTTCCAACATGGTAAAGATTCCGAATGAAATTATCAAACAATTAAATTTAGCTGACAATCAGGAACTAACAATTAATGTTCTAGGAGATTCCATTATCCTGACGCCAATTAAGAGGCAAGCAACTAACATTCATGAGTTGTTTGATAACTGGCAAGATGATGGATTACGCGAACATGAGTCTGACTGGGGAGAATCTACTGGAAACGAAATTGGGTGGTAACTTCAATTCTAAGTCCTGGTTAACGCATAACCGCTAAAAAGTGACGTTAATAACTAGTTAGCTAAGAAAGAACTTGCTGGTGCTATACTAAACTAACAACTGCTTTTTCAGTAAGTACGATTAACAAACAACAGATTGTAATCGCTTACTGGATTTGGCAGCGAGTTTAATTAGCGGGGGCGGAGTCATGTTAACTAAAAAGAGAAGTCTTTACGGGGTTTTAATCAGTTTTTGTTTAGTACCAGTTATTTTGCTGTTTTTGCCATACTTAATTAGTTTTGCTGTTCCAGAGCGTTGGGGACAATTTGCAGATGATCTAGCGATTGTGGTTATTGCACTGCTATTGAACCATTATCTGTGGCATATTGATATTCACTTTTTCAATCGGCATCACTCGTGGTATCAACTATTGCAATGCTTACCAGCGTTGTTATTTTTAGTGTTTACAAGGATTGGTTCTTGGGGTGCTATGGATAAAGGGATGCTAACGATTCGAGTACTCTTAACCGTGCTGTTTGTGGCGCTGGCTGAGGAGCTGGTTTTTCGGGGATTATTGATTCCACTAAGCTTAACGTTAACGAATAATCGTCGTTTCTTGGCCGTGGTCATTAGTAGTGTTGGTTTTGCCGTTGCACACTTGGTAAACCTTGTGCACATGGCGCCTTCAGTAGTCGGCTTACAACTGTTACTTGTCTTTTCAACTGGCATGCTGTGGGGCGCCGTGTACTTGACGACCCATAACTTGTTGTTGACGATAGTGCTGCACTTTTTTGATGATCTGCCATTGTTTGCAACTAAAGCAGCTGGTGGCTTCGGTTCATTCAGTAGTCATGAGATGTTGATGATTTCAATTATATATCTAGGGATTGCCGCTGTTTTTAGTTTAATTGCTTATCTACAGTTGCGGTTAGCACGTGGACGCGATGGTCAGCTCAAGATTGACCAGTAGTCGTGAAAGATCGTTAAGTTAGAACCAGCAGAATGGTGTTGGAAATATGGGCACAAGCCCTAATTAACGTCAGATTGTAACCTTAATAAAGTTTGCCATCGATTCTGTAAACATATCATTTAGAGCCGCCCAATAACTATGGTAGTATTAGTGGTTGTCTAATTAAATTTTAATTAAATTATGGGAGGTGCGCTTTGAGCATATTTTTGAAGCTAGGCTGGTATTTCCGTCGCGAGTGGAAACTGTACTCGGCGGGGGTACTCGGTCTTATTTTGACGGCAATTATTGGGATTGTCCCACCACGGATCATTGGTGACGTGGTCGACGGGATCAATCAACACAACTTGACGGCGCATTCGCTATTCGTGTACTTAGCCATTATTGCGGCAGCGGCGATCGGGCAATATTTGACGCGTTACCTGTGGCGTAATGCTATCTGGGGTGGTGCAGCTGGGCTCGAGCGTACCTTGCGTGAACGCCTATTTTGGCACTTTATGAAAATGGACGCGACCTTCTATCAGAAGTACCGAACCGGTGATCTGATGGCGCACGCGACGAACGACTTGACTGCCGTTGAACGGGTGGCTGGTGGTGGTATCTTACAGTTTGCCGATTCAATTATTACCGGGGGGACCACGCTAATTGCGATGATGATGCTAATCGACTGGCGTTTAACATTGATTGCGGTCGTACCGTTTCCATTGTTAGCGGTCGTTTCCCGTTATCTAGGCAAGAAGATTCACGTGGCCTTCCGTGCCTCCCAAGCGGCCTTTTCACGGCTGAATAACAAGGCTCAGGAAAGTATCAGTGGGATTAAAGTCATTAAGGCACTCGGGCAGGAAGAAGCTGACGTGGCAGACTTTAATCAGCAGATTGATGAGACGATTAAGATTAACCGCCACGTCAATCGCTTGGATTCCTTATTTGATCCGGCTATTACCATTATTATTGCGGTGTCTTATGCGGCAACGATTATTCTTGGTGGGCTTTACGTAACTAATCACATCATCACGATTGGGAACCTAGTTTCGTTTGTGACGTATTTGGGCATGATGGTCTGGCCGATGTTCGCCGTCGGAATGCTATTCAACACGATGGAACGGGGTAATGCGTCGTATGATCGGGTTATGGAACTCTTGAATCAGAAGAGTGCGATTGTTGACTCTAAAAATGGACTTGAACAACGGCCACAGGGAGGTATTCAGTATCAAATCAACCAGTTCAATTACCCTGATGACACTGGTACAAGTCTAAATAATGTAAAATTTGAACTCAAGGCCGGACAGACATTAGGAATTGTTGGCCGGGTCGGTGCGGGTAAATCAACCGTTATGAAGCTGATTCTGCGGGAGTTTGATAACTATGATGGTCAGATTAACTATGGTGGTCATAATATCAAACAGTACGCGCTGGATAGTTATTTGCCAGCAATCGGCTACGTGCCACAGGACAGTTTCCTGTTCTCCAACACGATTCGCGAAAACATTCGCTTTGCGGATCCCCGTGTCAGTCAGGAAGTTGTTGAAGCAGTCGCCGCAAAGAGTGATCTGGATGGTCAAATTGCCGGGATGCCAGAAGGCTATGATACGCAGGTCGGTGAGGAGGGTATCTCACTATCTGGAGGTCAACGGCAACGGTTAGCCATTGCGCGGGCTCTATTGATCAATCCCGAATTATTGATCTTAGATGATTCACTGTCAGCGGTCGACGCCGAAACTGAAGCGGAGATTCTAGCTAACTTGAAGGCTGAACGAGCAGATAAAACGACGATTATCGCGGCTCACCGGCTCAGTTCGGTGATGAACGCAGATGAAATCCTCGTGTTAGATGCCGGTCACGTTGCGGAACGTGGGACGCACGCGGAATTAGTGGCGCAACATGGCTGGTATCAGCAGATGTTTGACCAGCAACAGTTGGAGACTAAAGTGGAAGGGGCGGTGCAATAATGGCAGAACGTCAATCGGTTTGGGCCAAGAGTATGCCCGTCAAAGAACAATTAACGGTTATTCGGCGATTATTGCCGTATGCTAAGCCTTTCAAATGGTTCTTCATTGCCACCATTGTCTTCTCTGGCTTGATCAGTGTGGTCAATATCTATTTACCACGGATCTTACAAACGTATATTGATCGTTATTTACGGACAGATCACGCAACGGTAGCGATTATGTGGTACTTTGCTGGGCTGTATTTCTTCGGTATGATCGTGCGTGCTTTGATGCAATTCATGCAGAACTATACGAGTACGATGGGTGCTGAGTACATGTTGGAAAATGTTCGTCGACAGATGTTTGCGAAACTTCACCGGATGGGCATGCGGTACTTTGACCAAGTTCCTGGTGGCTCGATCTTATCACGCTTAACCAATGATACGATGTCATTTTCCAATTTCTGGGCACTGTTCAATACGTTATTCACGGCCTTTTTTGCGGTGATTTCATCAGTGATTGCCATGTATCTGTTGGACGGCACGATTGCTTCTTGGTTACTGATCTTTATGCCGTTCTTAGCGGTCACGATTTGGTATTACCAACGCTATAGTTCCCGGGTTTATCGCCGGATGCGTGAACGACTCAGTGAGTTGAATACTAAGCTCAGCGAGGCGATTACGGGGATTAGTGTCATTCAACAATTCCGGCAGGAGCACCGTATCAACGATGAATTCGATCATACCAACGATGCGTATTTCAAGACGCGACAAGCGATGATTCGGACTAACTCACTGTTGCTCAGCCCACTAATTGATTTGTTTTACGCGTTGGGGACAGTGATGGTATTAGGCTTCTTTGGTGTTCGCGGGCTTAACGGCTACGTGGGTGCTGGGGTTGTGTACGCCTTTATCACGTACCTGAATAATTTCTATAACCCAATGACTCAGATGATGGATAATCTCTCGGACTTTCAGGATGGGGTCGTAGCTGGTTCACGGGTTCTCCGTGTGATGGATGACCCGACGATTGCACCAGCACAACACGCTGATCCTACTGCTAAGATTACGCGTGGTAAAATTGAATTTCGTCACGTAACGTTTGCATATGATGGCAAACACCCAATCTTGAATGACGTGTCGTTCGTTGCTGAACCCGGACAGACGATTGCTTTAGTCGGTCAAACAGGGAGCGGTAAAACTTCGACGATCAACGTCCTGATGCGTTTCTATGAATTCCAGTCAGGCGAAGTGCTGATCGATGACCGTGATATTCGTGAGTATCCGGCAGAGGAGTTGCGCCAGAAAATGGGCTTGGTGCTGCAAGAACCATTCATGTTTTATGGTGATATCAATTCCAACATTCGGATGTTTAACGAGCGGATTTCTGATGAACAAGTTCGTGAAGCGGCAACTTTTGTTAAGGCGGACGACTTCATCAATAAATTGCCTGAAAATTATCAGTCACGGGTGATCGAACGGGGTGCCAGTTATTCTTCTGGTCAACGCCAATTGATCTCGTTTGCACGTACCATCGTTACGGATCCTAAGATTCTGATCCTTGATGAAGCGACCGCTAACGTGGATACGGAAACCGAAGAGATGATTCAGACTGGTTTGAATCGGATTCAAGAGGACCGAACGACGATTGCCATCGCGCACCGGTTGTCGACGATTCAAAATGCTGACCTGATTTTAGTGCTCAATCAGGGGCAGATCGTCGAACGTGGGACTAACGATGAGTTGTTGCAGCAACACGGTTATTATTACGACATGATTCAGTTGCAAAATTCTGCTCACGTTGAATAATTGTGGTAAGCTTGGCACCAATGAGGTGATGAGTGATGCGACGGAAACTATCTGGAATGATGCTACTAGTAACGATATTTGGTACCTTGCTGAGACTTGTCAGCGCTTGGTTACGTATTAAATATCAAGCACCTAAAAAGATGAAGATTAAAGTTAAGTTGAAGTGAAGATACCGGTTAGCCATGTTAGATGGTTAGCCGGTATTTTAGTATCTGGATAGACGCATTAGAAGCAAACAGTATGATACTTATTGAAACTAATTGGTGAGTAACTATACGAGATAGTAATACTTGATTATGCAAACTAGGAATTTTACAGATGGCGTTTAACGCGGTTAAATAGTGGAGTGCCATGCAGAAATAACTGAAATTGATTCTTGGAAATAACCTAAATGACCGTTCGAGCTAACTATTTGACTTAAAGTTAACTTTAAGGTTTACACTAGCCGTACACATTATTAATTGGTGTGGTTTAACAACAAAGGAGCTATTAAATTAAATTGAAAAAACTAATTGAGCAACAATACCTAACCGGTGAACGGGCACTGTTTAAGGCCCACGATTTACAGATTACGAACACAACTTTTGCGGATGGCGAATCGCCATTGAAAGAGAGTCGCAATATTTCTTTAGAACAACCGATCTTCAAGTGGAAGTACCCCTTGTGGTATAGCCAACACGTCACGGTCGATCACGGGCTATTTGCAACCATGTCGCGGTCTGGTATTTGGTACACCAAGGATATTACGATGACCAATACGACGCTACAGGCACCTAAGTTATTCCGGCGTGCGAGTCAGATCAAGTTAGAACACGTGCACTTTGCGGATGCCGAAGAAACGCTCTGGAATTGCAAAGATATTGAAATGACGGACGTCCAAGCTACTGGTGATTATTTTGGGATGAACAGCGAGAATATTCGCATCGATGGCTTTAACCTAGTGGGTAACTATGCGTTTGATGGTGCCAAAAACGTTGAGATTCATAATGCCACGATGATGACCAAGGATGCGCTATGGAACTGCGAAAATGTGACCGTTTATGATTCACAGATTGTTGGCGAATACCTCGGCTGGAACTCTAAAAACATTCGCTTTGTAAACTGTACGATTGAGAGCGAACAGGGGTTATGCTACATGGATAACGTCACTTTGGAAAACTGTACGTTACTAAATACTGACCTAGCATTTGAATACTGCAGTAATATTGACGCGGACATCGTTTCAACGATTACGAGTGTGAAGAACCCCATTAGTGGTCGCATTCACGCACAAGCAATTGGTCAGATTATCATGGATGATTCTGAGATTGATCCGAGCCAAACCGTCATCAGCGTTGAACATGAAAGCCGTGCACCCCATGCCGTTTGATTTTGAAACTGTTGTTGACCGACGTCACACGAATTCGGTTAAGTGGGACGTTGCGGACAACGAATTACCAATGTGGGTTGCTGATATGGACTTTCAGACGGCACCGGCAATTACCGAAGCGCTGAAGAAACGGGCTCAATTTGGAATCTTTGGTTACGAAGAGGTTCCTAAATCCTATTACCAAGCAGTAGCTGATTGGTGGGCAACTGAACATGATTTTCGACCACAACTGGACTGGTTGATGTTTTGTACCGGGGTCGTGCCCGCAATCTCATCGATGGTACGTAAAATGACGGCGCCAGGCGATAATGTATTGGTTCAGGGACCGGTCTACAATATCTTCTACCACTCGATTGAAAATAACGGTCGGCACACGCTAGCAAGTGATCTGGTTAACCATGACGATGAGTATTTGATTGATTGGGATGACCTTGGAGCTAAGTTAGCTGAGCCACTGACGACGATGATGATTCTCTGTAACCCCCAAAATCCGATTGGTATCGTGTGGTCACGAGAAACGTTGCAGCGATTGGGAGAATTGTGTCTGAAGCATCATGTATTAGTTGTTGCTGATGAGATTCATTGCGATCTAACCTTGAATGGGCAGGCATACACGCCATTTTCGTCATTGAGTACGGAAGTCGCGGCCAACAGTATCAGTTGTGTGTCGCCTAGTAAGACGTTTAACGTGGCGGCACTCCACGCAGCAACGCTGATTATTCCTGATGAAAATGTGCGAGCGTTGGTCAGCCGGGGAATCAATAATGATGAGTTAGCTGAACCTAATTCATTTGCGATTCCGGCTAGCATTGCGGCTTATACGCAGGGACATGAGTGGGTCGCTGCGTTGCGGGAGAAGCTGGCGGCCAACCAGCGACAGGTCCAACAGTTTTTAACGATCGAGTTACCGGAAGTTAAACTGATTGAAGCACAAGCGACTTATCTATTGTGGTTGGATGTTAGTCAAGTGACGACTGACAGTACTGATTTAGCAACGTTTGTACGTGCACAGACGGGACTGTTCTTATCTGCTGGCGAAGTCTACCGTGGCGATGGAAAACGGTTCTTACGGATGAACGTGGCGTGCCCGACTAGTGAATTGACGGATGGACTGAGTCGGTTGAAAGCTGGGATTGAGGCTTATCAAGAGCGTAATCAGATTTAGGTAGGCATTGCTATCTGAAAAAAAGACGATTGTAAGTCTGTTATAGATTGGAAGAGACGTAAAACACCTAACTTTGCGTCTCTTTTTAATTGATAAAATTTTGGAATAGGCATATTAAGTGCATCCTTAAGACCTTTTGCGCTATTATCAACTATAAGCAAGTAGTGATTAAGAAAGCGGTGATGATAATGGAAATTGGAATTGTTGGTGCGGGCACGGTGGGGTCCGTGTTAGCCAAAACTTTTGCACGCGGTGATAATCAAGTGATGTTGAGTCGGCACAGTGGTGCGGCTAGTCTGGCACCGCGCCGGTCAGAATTTGCGAATAACGTAACGTTTGTTGAAGTTGAAACGGCTCTGCAACAGCCACTCGTAGTCATTGCCGTGCCATTTGGACAGGCGCCGGCAGTCTTACAGCAAGTTGCTAATTATCAGCAACGAATCGTGGTGGACGTTACGAACCAGTTTACGGCTGATTTTAAAAAGATTAAAACGGCGCCATTGACGGGGAGTGAAGTGCTAGCACAGGCTGCTAACAATGCGCGAGTAATCAAGGCATTCAACACGATTCCACCGGACTTTATGGATGGACACGTGGATGGCCCAGGCCGGCGCGTGCTCTTCTACGCGGGCGACGATGCGGCGGCGAAAAAGGAATTTGCGGCACTCGTCAAACCACTCAACTTTAGACCGGTCAACCTGGGTAAACTACGGCATGGTGGCAGTGTGATGCAGGTCGGTGGTGGCCTCGGGAATACACATTTTGTGCAGATAGATGAGTAAGAGTGTTTCAAAAGCCGGGTAGTTGCTGAGCATAGCC
>NZ_LFEE01000035.1:33708-40209 GCF_001039045.1 Lactiplantibacillus herbarum | reverse complement strand
CAAAATTTGCCCATCAAAAAAAAGACCGCGCCAATTCTCGCAGTCCTTACCAAGTGTTAAGTTAGCTTCCTAGTGTATGAGGACGCTAACTTTTTTTATTTAAGAGTAGCCGTTGTAACTGGTTGAAATTGTCAACGGTATAAGTTGGCTGAATCAAGGTTTGATTAGCCTCATGTTGCGGGTTATACCAGACACTGGGAATGTCAGCGCGGACAGCCCCAGCAATGTCAGAGCGTAGGCTATCGCCAATCATGGCCGTATTGGTCGTTGTCATGTCGGGATATTCATTGAAGATTGCGTCAAAAAAATGTGGACTTGGTTTGGCGTAACCGATAGTTTCGGAGATGAAAATCTGGTCGAAATAATCAGTTACGTGAGCGCCAGCCAAGCGACTCAGCTGCGTGTCTTTGATACCGTTAGTTCCAACTAACAAGGTCAGACCGGCATTCTTGAGGGTCGTCAGGAGTTCATGAGTTCCAGGGATAATCTGGTAACTGTGCGATAGTAATTGATCGTATTCCTGTTGGACGGTGGGGCCGTCAACGTTAATGCCGAGCGTTGCTAGAAAGACTTGGAAGCGTTGGTCTAGTAAGCTGTCGCGCTCCGCACCTTGTTCAATCTGTTGCCAGACACTTTGATTGTAAGTTTGGTAATCCTGTTCGGCTTGTATAATATCAGTAACGCCGTGACTGCGGAAAACGGCGGTTAGACTGGCTTCTTCGGCACTGTCGAAATCGAGGATGGTATTATCGAGGTCAAAAATTGCGTATTTCATATCGCTGTACATCACTTTCATTAGGTTCAATTAAACTATCATACAGCAAATTTTGGCAGTGTGGTATGCTTAAAGTATCATATTTAAAAGGAAGTTAAACATGGAAATCGATAATGACCCAGCGTATCAACAGATGATCAATGGTGAACTGTACTTGGAATCGCCCATTTTACAGGAACGGCGGCGTGATGTTCGGACTAAGTTGATGCAATATAATCAAATTGCGGATAACGATGATCGGAATACAAAGATGAAAAGCTTATTACGATCAGCAGGTGACCGCTTTTTCGTAGAACCCACCTTTGAATTCAGTTACGGCGTTAACATTACGATTGGTAACCATTTTTATGCCAACCACGGTGTCACACTATGCGATGAAGGCTTAATTACGATCGGTAATGACTGTAAATTTGGTCCTAAGGTCGGTCTTTATACACCAGCGCACCCATTGGATCCAACGGTGCGGCGGACGGAAGCAGAACGGACGGCTCCAATTACGATTGGTAATGATGTCTGGATCGGTGGTAGCGCAGTGATTTTACCCGGTGTCACACTAGGCAATAACGTCATTGTGGGTGCTGGTTCGGTTGTGACGCATTCATTTCCTGACAACGTGATCGTGGTTGGTAATCCAGCCCGCGTTTTAAAAGAAAATCAGCCGCAATCATAATTGACAAGTGTCTCTAAATTGAAGACAATAAGGGTAGTAACTAGTTTAAAATTAAGACGGGAGTGGTGAGAATGGCAGACATGAATCCCAAAGAATTTAAACATATTTTAGTTGGTGTCGATGACTCGGACGATGCTCAAATGGCTTTTCGGTACGCTATTAATCGTGCGAAGACTGACGGTGCGAAGTTAACGATCGTATCTATTCTGGAACAGGATAATATGAACGTGTATGAAGCGATGAGTAAGGACTTTGTTCACGGACAACGTCAGGATCTTGAAGAACACGTGATGAAGTATCAGAAGTTAGCCCAAGACTTTGGGGTAACCGATGTTAACGTTGTGATCGATGAGGGTGATCCTGGCGAAACCATCGTCAAGACCATCATTCCAGCAATCAAACCAGACTTATTGGTCATTGGTTCAGTTGCCAATCATGGTGTTCGTAAGTACTTTGGTTCGCAGGCTGCTTACATGGCGAAGCATGCGCCAATTTCAGTATTAGTGATCCGGTAAAATATAATAAAGATAACTACTTTGAATCGCACTGTTACTGTTATTTACACTAAATAACAGTAACAGTGCGATTCATTATGTTTTAAAGGTAGTGCTTAATATAAGAATCTTCGAATTGGTGACAGCCATCAGTAAAAGTGAAAAGAATACTTGTCACTTATAGTAGAGATGTATTTGTGACCACTGGTTTTTATGCTAAAATAATCAAATAACCTAAAAAATAACGGAGCGTGTGTCATGAAATCAATCACTTTACAGTTGGTCGTTGCAGGGACCACTTATTTTAATCAACTTGACCGCTTCCAAGGTTGGAGCGGAACACCGTTAACGGCGGCTGGGCAAGAAGCCAGTTTAGCTGTTGGACAGCAATTGGACGCAGTGACATTCGATACGGCTTTTGCTAGCGATACTAGTCGGGCTACTCAGACCGGCCACGCGATTTTAAATGCGAATGCTCAACCAGTCGAGTTACAAGTGTTGACTGATTTACGGGCGCCTTTCTACGGTGGCTTTGAAGGGTTGGAACGGGCATCAGTTTGGTCTGGTTTTGCGACTAAGCTTGGCTACCCAAGTGTAGCGGCTTTTGCCAACGATCAGACACCAACTGAATTACAAACGCTTTTGCATGATCATGATGCGGACCGTTTAGCTGAGAGTGGCGAAGCCTTTTGGGCACGTTATCAGACTGGTTTACAGGAAATCTTAACTGCCACACCAGATCACGGCCGGGCATTGGTTATTGTCGACAGTGCGGCTTTGCGTGAAATTCGATATCGTGCGACTGCCCTTCAGTCTAGTCGCGAAGAACTTGCCCCAAGTACGGTCGCAGTGGTGACCTATGATGGGGATAACTTTACGCTACAAGAAGCGTAATCAGAATTGTCCACAGTGGATAACTAGTTATAATGAATTCGATGAACTAGTCCCCTGTGCAAAAAAATAGCTAGGAGCTTACTTAAAATGCAAGTAAAAATTATTACCAGCGTTGTTGCTGGACAAGCAACGATTGCACCAGCCAAGATTGAAGCCTTCATGGATGCGTTGAATGAACAGCTGGGTAAGGACTATGAGATTAGCTTAGATGCTGATTATGGTCAAAGCTTAACAGAGCATCAAGCGGACGTGTATTTAGTTGATTTTGCTTCTCGGGCGAACTTGTCAGCTGACCAGAAAGCGCAAATGATTATGTTCTATTCGGACGAAGATGTGGATAACTTGTTAATTGGACGTTTTGTGGATATGTTGCAACAATTAGCTCCACAGAAATAGAGTTTTGAATTAAAGTTATTCACAAGCAAGTTAGGAAGCGTGCATATGCATTTATTAATAATTGGAATCATCACAATTGTGATAGCTGTTCTGGAGGAATACGTCTTTTCAGCGAGCCGTCATTTCTGGATAGGTGGGATCGTACCGATCTTATGGACCGTCGTACTGGCTTACTTAGTTATCGTTAACGCCATGGACTTAAATGTTCGGGACTATACGGTTGCGATCATTGCGGTCATTGTCCCCTAC
The DNA here is from genome assembly GCF_001039045.1 of Lactiplantibacillus herbarum. Taxonomy (GTDB): domain Bacteria; phylum Bacillota; class Bacilli; order Lactobacillales; family Lactobacillaceae; genus Lactiplantibacillus; species Lactiplantibacillus herbarum. The sequence goes on along the minus strand of NZ_LFEE01000035.1, from coordinate 36,731 downwards.
GTCTGTTGGGGCAACGGTTCCCAGCGGCACGCTGATCGGCGGCACTCTTAATGATCAGTAAAGTGGCTAGTGAGCAAGTGCCACGGGACTTACTATTGCTGGCAGACCCTGAATGGTCACTGGTTGAGCAGTATCTTGCTGATGCGGACTGTTACGGTTATCAACAGGATGAGCAGCTAGTTGGAGTAGTAGTACTGATATGGCTGGCTGAGGGTGTCCGAGAGATAAAAAATATCGCGGTCGATCCAGCTTATCAACATCGCGGGATTGCTAAAGCGTTACTGGCAACGGCTATTCAGCAGTGTCAGCAAGATCCCGCGTGCCATGAAGTCCAGATTGGTACGGGGAACTCATCACTGCGTCAATTGTCGATTTATCAACACGCGGGTTTTGAGTTGTTTGATGTCTGGGTCGATTTCTTTGTGGATAACTATCCAGAACCAATTTTTGAAGATGGCTTACAGTGTAAAAGTATGGTGCGGTTGCGGATGACGACAGACACGGATAAGGAGGAAACAACGAATGTGGCGAATGGGTAATTTAATTAGCAGCTGGTTGTACGGTGCGATTGCCGTTTTTATGATTATGTTTTTCACCGCACGGCAGGAAGTTAATCACATTGTGCTGGAGTTTAATCCACTTGTGATTTACAGCATTATCTGCGCGTTAGTCTTGTTTCCAATTGTTAAGTATCGGTGGGCCCGAGTATTCAAACCTTGGCGTAAGACACCTAAAGAACCAGCGTCGACACGACCAGACGATGACCAGATTATTCAAGATTCGGGTCGGACTTGGTCAGTGACTGCTAAACGGACACAGCCTAAGCCAGTGCCAACGGCGTTAACGCCACAGGTGGAAGCCAAGAGTGACTTTATGGATGGCATCATTAATTTCTTTAAGAATATTGTGATGGCGCTAGTATTTGTACCGCTCAGTCCGTTTTTCTGTGGCTTTTTCTGGATTCGTGATCGTCGTGCGTAAGCAGCGTCGAGTGAGCTTAGTGTTAGTACCGGGGATGATGCTAGTAGTGATTGTGGGTATGGCATTAGTTCGTGGTAATCAGTTGGGACAGTTTGTTGTGTTACTGGTAGGACTGATTTTAGTCGATCAGTGTCGACCAGGCCGACTGATTAATCACCTAGTTGTCCACTTATGCACCAAATCAAAGTGAAAACTGAGCTAGATTGAAAAAGTTATCCCCTGTGGATAAATAAAGAGCGGAATGAGTTGCCTTAGGGCGCTCAGTTCAAATCGTTATATCGATAGCATACAAAAACGGGGCTATGACTGCTGTCATAACTCCGTTTTTGTATATTTAAATGTTTATGGTTGGTAATTGTTGATATATTGTTTCCGACTTTGCCAAGGCCAGTCTTTGACGACCCCAATCATCTTGCTCTTAGAAACGAAGCCCCAATAACGACCGTCGTTAGAAACACTACGGTGATCACCCATAACAAAGTAATAACCAGCGGGAACTTTGTTGTTTTTAACACTGATCTTCCAGCCCTGATCATGACTCAAACTATTGAGTGTCCAACCGGTGAACTTGCTGTGGCTGTTGGCCATGAAAGAACCGGTCGTCTGTTGATAACTATTCTTCAAGTAAGTCTGTTTAACGAGTTTGTTGTTAACGTAGAGTTTACCAGAACTGGTGTAACGCACCGTATCACCGGGCATCCCAATGACCCGCTTAACGTAAACGGCATTCTTATCCGTCTGGTTAGGATCAGTACCAAAGGCGTCGAACACGACGACGGAACCAGCTTTTGGTTTACTCGTCTTAAACGCTACAACGCGTTCGTTATTTTGTAAGTTAGGCTGCATGGAAGTCCCATCGACCTTAACCATGGTGAACCAGAATTGGCGAATAAGTAAGGCAATTCCCAGACCGATGAGGATCGGGAGAACCCAACTCATGATACTCTTAAATGTTTTCAAATTGATATAGCTCCCTTAAATGTGTGTGTATACATTCATTATAAACGAAGTAGGTCATTTCGCAGTATAAAAAAGCTTAAAAATTCACAGGATATTCAAATTGGGATAGTTTACTGTTAAAATTGACCGCTAATCGTGATTAACTCAGGTATTATGGAGTAAATCGAGTTAACCGGAGGAACAACAATGAAATCACAAAAAGAGCGCATGTTGGCAGGCGAACTATACATTGCTCACGATGCCGAATTAGGACGAGAAAATCGGCGTGCGAAGCAGCTTACTCGTCAATTCAATCAGACGACTGAAGATCAGATGGAAGAACGGCAACAACTATTAACATCGATGTTTAAACGAATCGGTAAACACGGCTACATTGAACCACCGTTTCGAACGGATTATGGGACTAATACGACAATCGGTGATAATTTTTATGCGAATTATGATGCGATCTTCGTCGATGTTGGCCCCATCACGATTGGCAACAACGTCTTTATGGGACCACGAGTGGGCTTGTATACCGCGGGACACCCAATCGATGCAACGATTCGTGCGGAACAGTTGGAGTACGGCTGGCCCATCACCATTGGTAGCGATGTCTGGTTCGGGGGCAACGTTGTCGTGAATCCTGGTGTGACCATTGGTAGTAACGTGGTGATTGGTTCTGGTTCCATCGTCACACATGATATTCCCGATAACGTCGTCGCAGTTGGAAATCCGTGTCGAGTATTGCGGCCAATTACCCAGCAGGATCATGATGACTGGGAACAGCAGCGGGCGATTTATTTTACTGATCAGGATGAATCGAATAACGATTAAGTTGGATGCGTAACCATTAGGGGTGCTAGTGGTTACGCTTTTTTAGTGTTTAATTACTAAAGGTAAAAAGTTGACCGTCACTTTCGCCTCCAGTGGTCATTACTAGTTCAGCTGTGGGGACCGGGGCAAGCCTGAGGAGCGGTCTTGCCCCTCGACTTGATCATTGACACACTTCGTCAATGATCAAGATCGTCCGTGGTGTAATCCCAGTAAAAATCACTGGAATAACGCCACCCTCACAGCACCACTAGTACTGCCCACCTCCG
>NZ_LFEE01000035.1:0-33698 GCF_001039045.1 Lactiplantibacillus herbarum | reverse complement strand
TGTTACTGTAGAATGATCTTTGTTTGCACTGAATACTAGTAAAGACTAAGTAATGGGTAGTTGAATTGAATCTAAGCGTAGCCAGTCGGGGAAAGGTGCCATGAAGGCGTAATCTAAGGTGGCGTTCTTGGCCCTTTAGATTACGGGACGTCTTTTGAGACTTGTACTTTAGGCTCAAAAGCGAGGTTCCAGACCGTTTTGTGGCTGGGACCGGTCCCCATGGCACGTTTTCCTGACTGGCGGAGCGATAAATTAGTGATGATTGCAATTTTAATGTTGATATACCAATACTTAAGACTGGTTCAGCGTTTTTTTACTTTTAATCAATAGATTAACGATTACATCCCTAGGAACAAATTAAAGGTGAAACCCTGACCATCTGGAGAAAAGTACGGTATGATGAGATTAGGAAACGATTACATATAGGAGGGCGAGTTAATGCCATACATTGATGTACAGCAAATGAGCCGAGAATTTAAAAATGGCGATCAAGTGACGGTTGCGAATAAAGATATTTCATTCGAAGTCGCACGGGGTGACGTAGTGGTGATCCTTGGCCCTAGTGGTGCGGGTAAATCGACCTTGCTCAATATTTTAGGTGGGATGGATAGTCCGACTAGCGGTAAAGTGCTGATTGACGGGACCGATATTGGCCAAATGAATACGCGACAACTGACCACTTATCGACGCCAAGCAGTGGGTTTTGTCTTTCAGTTCTACAACTTGGTGCCTAATCTGACTGCACGTGAAAATGTGGAGTTAGCTTCTCAGATTACCAAGGATGCGCGTGATGTTGATGAGACGTTAGCGTTAGTTGGTTTGACGAAGCGGGCTGGTAACTTTCCTGCACAATTGTCGGGTGGGGAACAGCAACGAGTCGCAATTGCGCGAGCTGTGGCAAAGAATCCCAAGTTATTGCTGTGTGATGAACCCACGGGTGCCTTAGATTATCAAACGGGGAAACAAGTCCTGCAGGTTATTCAGGATGCGGCCCAACAGACGCAAACGACGGTCATTATTGTGACGCATAATAGTGAGATTGCTAAACTCGGCAATCAAGTCATTCGTATTAATGATGCTCAGGTGCAGTCGGTCGTCTACAACGAGCATCCAACACCGCTTGCCGAAATTGAATGGTAGGTGGCAGAGATGACAGCAGTTTATTTTAAAGCAATTTTACGAGAAATTTGGCGGTCAAAAGCGCGGTTTGCTTCGATCCTATTGATTATCTTTCTAGGTGTGGCCTTTTACACGGGGATTCGGGCAACCGGTCCCGATATGTCACAAGCTGCGACGGATTATTTTAAACAGCAGCGATTAGCCACCAACAGTGTGCAATCAACGCTGGGTTTGACTAAGGCTGATACTAAGGTGTTGGCGCAACACAGTTCTGCGCTGACTTACCAATCGGCTAAGTATTTGGATGTTAATCAGCTGAATAATAATCAAGTGGTCCGGGTCATGGAGTTGCCAACCACACAACGCTTGAATCAGTTGCGCGTCGTTAAGGGACGGTTACCGAAGCGGGATAACGAAATTGTTCTCGATGCCCAAGCTCAGCAGTTACAGCCAAAGTTGAAGGTTGGATCGACGTATCACATTGTCAGTACGACGGCGCTTAATAAGAAATTCAATCGTCGAACGTTTAAAGTTGTTGGTTTCGTTAATTCACCAACATACGTTGAAAGCGCGAGTCGTGGTGTGACTAATGTGGGTAAAGGGACGTTAGATTATATGGTCTATGTTCGGCCACAGACGTTGAAATTAAGCGTACTGACGCGGATCGACGTGCAGTTCAAAAACTTACAACACGTGACACCGTACTCTGCTGAGTATCGCCGGTTGAATCGTAAAAATACGGCACAGTTAAAACGGTGGTTAAAACCGCAAGCTGCCAAACGTCAACAGGATTTAAAGGCGCAAGCAACGGCTAAATTAAAGCCGTTACAGCAAACGGTCACTCAGTTGGAGCAGCAATTACCAGCGGGAACGCCGCAACTCGTTAATTTACAAACGCAACTCAAACAAGCACAGGCGCAAGTCGATGCCATTAAGTTACCGACCTACCTATACACGGATCGCAGTGATAATCCGGGCTATACGGAGTATCACGAAAATACGCAGCGAGTGGTCGCTTTGTCAACCGTCTTTCCCCTATTTTTCATCGCGATTGCTGCGTTAATCTGTTTGACGACGATGACGCGGATGGTTGAGGAATTGCGTCTACAGATGGGAACACTGAAGGCACTGGGATACAGCAACGCGGCCGTTGGTAGTGAGTTTATGATCTACGGTGGTTTAGCGGCTTTGATTGGGACGATCTTAGGCGTACTATTCGGCGTTAACTTCTTCCCACGTTTTATCGCTCAGGCTTACGGCACAATGTATAATTTGCCAGCCATCAACGTTCAGTATCTGTGGTTGGATATTGGGATTGCTTTAGCGATTGCCTTGATCTGTACCCTGGGAACGGCATTAGTTGTCTTATGGGCTGACTTACGCAGTCTTCCCACGGAATTACTGCAGCCACGAGCACCTAAAGCCGGTAAAACTTTATTGTTAGAACGCTGGCACTGGTTATGGCGGCGATTGAGTTTCAACAATAAAATTACCATTCGTAACCTATTGCGGTACCGGCAGCGATTATTGATGACCGTACTGGGGATTGCCGGTTGTATGGCGATGATGATCACTGGTTTTGGTTTGAAAGATTCAATTGGCGATATCAGTGTCAAACAGTTCAATGAACTCTGGCATTATGATGCAATCATTACACGTAACGGTAATGAAACGGCGGCACAAAAGCGCGTCATTAGCCGTGGTAAGTTGTATGATGCAAGTCTGTCATTACAGTCGAAGCAGGTGACCGTTCAGAAGAGTGGTGTGGCGGAACAGACGGCGACGCTCGGCGTTCCAGCACCTAAGCAGCAGTTGTCGAAATTTGTCGTGCTGCGGCAACGGAAGACGCATCAAGCGATTAAACTGGGAACGAGCGGTGCGGTGATCGATGAAAAACTCGCTAAGCTCTATGGTGTTCAAGCGGGAGATGATTTAACGATCAAGTTGGCAGGACAGCAGGCTAAACGCATTCACATTAGTGCGATTGCTGAAAACTACGTCAATCACTTTGTATACATGAGTCCGACTTATTATCGGCAGGTGTTCAATAAAGCACCTATTTACAACAGTAACTTTGTTCAGTTTACTGATTCAAGTACGCGCAAAGGTAATGCCTATGCGGATCGTTTGTTGAAACAGGATGGTATTTTGAATGTCACGTTAATGAGCACCGAAAAGGCTACTAACTTTAAAATGTTGGATAGTATGAACTTAGTGGTGTTGATCTTCGTCATCTCAGCGGGGGCGCTTGCATTAGTCGTTTTATATAATTTGACTAATATCAACGTCTCGGAACGGATTCGAGAATTATCGACGATTAAAGTGCTAGGATTTTACGACGGTGAAGTGACGATGTATATTTTCCGGGAGAATCTAATCTTAACGGTACTGGGGATCTTATTCGGATGCTTATTGGGAAATTGGTTGCACAGTTACATCTTACAAACGGCCGAAACGAACGCGTTGATGTTCTCACCAACGATTCATCCGCTCAGTTATTTGTACTCAGCGTTATTAACACTAGCCTTTAGTTTGTTAGTAATGGTGATGATGCATCGCAAGCTGAAACGAGTCAACATGTTGGACGCATTAAAGTCAGTTGATTAGAACATTTGCGTTAGGATCACCGGTTAAAAGAACCGGTCAAGTGGTATAATTTAAATTGAGAACATCAGTTTATAAAAGTGTAATTAGGAGATGGAACACAATGGCAGAAACAACCCAATTAACGGAAGCCGTTCAGGCATTAAGTGACATTGTAAAAATGAATACGGCCAACGATCACGAACAACTCGTTGCTGACTATTTAGCAGCATTATTAAAGGATCACGGTATTGAATCAAAGATGATCGAATACGCGCCAGGTCGGGTCAATTTAGTGGCTGAAATCGGTGACGGTAACGGTCCCGTGATTGCCTTAGATGGGCATGAAGACACGGTTGCACTAGGCGATATGAGCAAGTGGACGGAAGAACCTTTAGCAGCCGAAATCAAAGATAACCGGCTATACGGTCGTGGCGTTACTGATATGAAGTCCGGCTTGATGGCCGAAGTCTTCGCTTTGATTGCATTGCACGATCAAGAAGTGCCTTTACACGGGACAGTGCGCTTCATGGCAACTGTTGGTGAAGAAATGAACCATTTAGGTGCCGAACAATTGACTGAACTAGGTTACGCTAATGACATTCAAACGTTGATCTGTGGCGAACCAAGTGGTGCTGACAAGCGTTTATTATTAACGAAGCCAATTCAAGCGATGTTAGGCGTTGATCCTGACACGGCTAAGAAGATGGCGGATGCTAATCCAACTACTGAACAACACTTTATTGAGTTAGCACATAAAGGTTCATTGACTTATTCCGTGCACGCACACGGGGTGGCTGCTCACAGTTCGATGCCAGAAATTGGTAAGAATGCCATTGATATGTTGATGACGTATTACCAGAAGCAAACCGCTTATTTTGAAAGCTTCAAGACGATTGTTAACTCAATCTTGGGACCAACTGTACCAGTGGTTACGCTGATCAGTGGTGGCGAACAAGTCAACACGGTGCCAGCTAGTGCTGAAATGTCAGTTAAGATCCGGACGATTCCAGAAATGCGTAATGACAAGATCATTATGGAATTGGAACGAATCATTGCTGAATGTAACGAAGCCGGTGCTAACTTGACGTTAGACATTGCCAGCTCATTCTACCCAGTCCACACGCAGGAAGATACCCAATTGGTTCAATTGGCTAAAAAAGTCGGTGAACAAGTCTTACAACAACGGTTACCATACTTTGGTGCTCCCGGTGGTACGGATGCTTCATCGTACATCGTTACTAGCCCAGACATGGAAGTCATTGTCTTTGGACCAGGGAACATCACGGCTCACCAAGTAGATGAATACGTTGATTTGGACATGTATGCCAAGTTCATTACGATTTATCAACAGATGATTACTGAATTATTAGCATAGTTATTAACAAATAGCGTGTACCAGCAGGCAGTTAGTTTGCGAGTATTAACGTTCTTAATAGAAAAAAGGACTGTGATTTTTATATCACAGTCCTTTTTTCTATGTTTTGTGTTGCTTATTCGTTATGACCAAAACGTTCTAAATACGTTGCAAAATCTTCGTGATCCTGCGTAATCCCGGCATCTTTTTCTTCATACCAGTTAATCTTATCATTGAGAATCTGTAAGTGATGCTGAACTTCATTGAATTGAACTAAGAAGTCCTCTTTTACATGGCGAAGTAGTTCTAATCGTTGGGGGATGGTGGCATCGCCTTGCGCACGCCATTCAACGTATTGTTGCAGTTCGTTGATACTCATGCCAGTTCCTTTAAGATGTAGAAGGAACTTGACCCAGTGAACATCAGCCGTTTCATAGTAACGGCGACCATTTTCTAGTCGGTGCGGTTCAATCAAGCCGGCTTTTTCGTAATAACGCAAGGTTGGGGCGCTGAGGCCGACTGCTTTGGCAAAGTCACCGATGGCGTAGCGGGTAACGGTAGTTGTGGGCATTGAAATAATCTCCTTTGATGGTGTGGATAAGTTAGTGGTTAGGAAACTTATCCACAACTACGATTTGTTAAAGCTACTTTATCCACGATAATACCACGAAAATTGATTTTAACAAGTTTAAACTTTACTGTTGACTTAAAGTGCACTTTAAGTTGTAAGCTATGTTCATCGTAAAAAAAGCAAACAACTAACAACCAATTAAGGAGTGTTTGATATGACAACAGAAAACAACAGCGGTTTATTCGGATTAGGTGACAAGAACGAAGCTTATCAACAATATTTTATCGGCCAGAGTTATTTAAATGGCTTAGCAGGCGGCGCCGATGAACAAGTTGACGTCAACGTGGCTAATGTTACTTTTGAACCTGGATGTCGCAATAACTGGCACATTCACCATGATGGTTACCAAATTTTATTGGTTACCAGTGGTGAAGGTTGGTACCAAGAAGCTGGTAAGCCAGCTCAATTATTACATCCTGGTGATGTCGTAACCATTCATCCTGAGGTTAAACACTGGCATGGTGCAACCAAGGATAGTTGGTTCGCCCACGTTGCCATCACTAAGGGAACTAGCGAATGGCTTGAAGCAGTTGACGACGAAGCTTACGCCAAATTATAGGAGGTTATTAACATGGCAGAAAAACAAACCGCAGGACGCGATAATTTAGGGTAAAATGGCCCCACAATTTGCAGCGTTGAATGATGATGTTTTATTCGGTGAAGTCTGGGCACGTGAAAGCGAGCTTAGTTTACACGATCGTAGCATGATCACGATTGCCTGCTTAATGACCAGTGGCGACTTTGCACAATTGAAGGCGCACTTCCAAATGGGCAAGGCTCACGGTATTGAGAAGGATGAGGCCGTTGAAATCGTCACTCATTTAGCCTTCTATGCTGGCTGGCCTAAGGCGTGGTCCGCAATGGGATTGATCAAAGAAGTTTACGGTGAATAGGAGAAAAAATAGATGACAGTTAAAAATAAAGTAGTCGTTATTACGGGCGCCTCATCCGGTATTGGGGCAGCAACCGCTAAACAGTTAGCTAGCAACGGTGCCAAGGTCGTTCTTGGTGCTCGCCGTGAAGAACGGTTAGCTGAATTGGTTCAAGAAATCGAAGCAGCCGGTGGTCAGGCAGCTTACCAAGTGACTGATGTGACCAAATCAGCCGATGTTCAACAATTGGTCCAATTGGCACAAACCAAATTTGGTGGCGTCGACGTCATTTTCAATAATGCCGGAATTATGCCATCGTCACCCGTCAGTGCTTTGCACACGGATGAATGGGATCAGATGATCGACATCAATATCAAGGGTGTTTTGAACGGTGTCGCCGCAGTAATGCCAATCTTCACTGCTCAAAAATCCGGTCAGATCATCACGACCTCATCAGTAGCAGGAATCAAGTCATTCAGCGGTTCTGGTGTCTACGGCGCTACTAAGTTTGCCGTACGTAACTTGATGGAAGTCATTCGGATGGAAAGTGCTGAAGAGGGGACTAACATTCGAACCGTCAGTCTTTATCCAGCGGCAATCAACACCGAATTACTGCACACCATCACGGATGAAACTGCCAAGTCTAACATGACCAACTTTTATCAACAAGTTGGGATCAGTCCTGATGCAGTTGCCAACGTCGTTAATTTTGCGATTGACCAACCAGAGAGTGTCAACGTCAACGAATTTACGATTTACCCAACTAAACAAGCTTAATGAGCTAAGTTAAGTATCTGAAAGTATTGACTGTAATTAGTCAGTGCTTTTTTTTGCAGTGACTAATTAATATTGCCGTTGCTATGGCTGCCATTCCGCCTGCCGGGGTGCCCTGACAACGCTGGAACGTGGTGGGCATCGATTGAAGCTCACAGCAAAAGCCACTGCAATCTTCAATATGAACTTTATTCTAAGCCGGACAAAAAGCATCCGACTAAGAATAATTTCACCACTGAGCATTGTCAGGGCCCCCCTATCGGCTAGATTGATTCAAGTAGGCGTGTATCCAAAACTAAAGATTGAAAGTTCTAAAATAGCTTTTGGCCTTTTAGGACACAATAAAAAACGACTTCCTTACCATGTAGTGTGTACAGTAAGAAGTCGTTAATTAGATTTGCATAGCTTTATTTCAAACTTAATCCGCGTTTCAAGTTGCCCCAGAAGCCGAGTTCGTCAGTCTGCAACATTAAGCCGCCATAGATACGACCAATGTAGAGCATACTGCCGACAATCGTGGCTAACAAGATTGCCAGTGAAATCAACGCAACGGGCATTGTTGCTGCGCCATTGATCAATCTGAGTGGCATCAAGTAAGACGAGAAGAACGGCACGTACGAGAAGATGGTCACGAACGTGTTGGTCGGACTACTTTGAAAGGCTAACGCCACAACAAAAGTCAGTAAGTTCAAGTAAACGACCGGTTGCGCTGCCTTGCCTGCATCCTCAACCCGCGTGACTAGTGCACCGCAGAAGGCCGAAACGACGGTGTAAAGTAACACCGCAAGTAGAGCGAATAACAAGTTAACCGATAATAGATTATGCAGGACTTGGTTGATCAAATCCGTGTTCTGCTTCCAAAAATCAATCGTGACACTACTATGCTGTGCCAGTTGCACGGCCGCAAAGCCACCCAGTAAGTAGACGAGTAGCTGAGTGACGATCACTAGCAGCACGCCGTAAACCTTCCCATTGAAGTATTTACGAGGAGTGGTACTGGAGAAAATCACTTCCATGATCTTGGTGCCTTTTTCCGACGCAATCTCTTGAGCCGTGATTGAAGAGTAGGTGGTTAGAATTAAATAAACAAAGAAGACGATGATGTAAAACGAGACCATTTTGGCCAATTTATCCGAAGCAGCGTGTTTTTGTAGCTTCTGCGTAAACTGGGGTTGAACGGCTAACGCCATGGTCTGAGTAGTTGTCAGCTTAGCTTGTTGTACATTCAATTGTGTTTGAGTCGCCACTAAGAATTGTTGAATCTTAGCTTTATCACCGCTGCTAACCGCACTGGGGCCGTGGAAAGTCGCCGTAACGCGTTGTTGATTTGCGGTCAAAATCAAGTAACCGGCAATATCGTTACGTTTGGTAGCGGCTTTGGCACTCTTCAGTGTGGCGTACTTGTTAGTCGTTGTAACGTGACTCTGTTTAAGAAAAGTCTGTCGCAACTGTGGGGTGCTGCTGACAACGGCGATATCATTCTCGCTCTGATTAGGAGCAGCGAAGTATGAAATCCCAAAAGTAAGGCCTACGAATAGGAAAGGCATCAGAACAAGCGATAGGAAGCTCCACGATTTGATTTGTCGTAAATAGGTTTCCCAGGTCACAATCCAAGTTTTATTCATGATCGACACCTCGCACTTCAGTTCGGAAAATTTCATCTAAGGTTGGTGGCTGTTGACTGAATTCTTGAATATACTGGCCAGCAGTGACCTGATCAAAAATGGCCCGACCGGCTTCGGCATTCTGTAATTCTAGTCGATAACGTTCAGTGCCTTGTGGGGTCACCGTAAGTACACCAGGTAAAGCGGCCAGTTGTTCTTCAGTCCAGTCGGTTGTCAGGAAGAGCCGTGTCCGGCCAAACTGGTTGCGGACGTCGTCAACGGTACCTTGAAGGACGACTTCACCGTTACGAAGCATGACCAGTGAGTCGCAAATGGCTTCGACGTTACTCATGTCATGGCTGGAGAAGATGATGGCGGCACCGCGGTTTTTAGCGTCAATGATCGCCTGTTTGAGCAGGTCGGCGTTGACGGGATCAAGGCCACTGAAAGGTTCATCCAGGATAATCAGCTTAGGATCATGAATCAATGTACAGATCAATTGGACTTTTTGCTGGTTCCCCTTGGAGAGCTTATTGATCTTATCGTTAGGTTGCCCCTTGACTGCAAATCGTTTCATCCAATCATCAATCTTACTTTTCGTAACGTTGGCTGATTGATTTTTTAAACGTGCTAGGTAGACAATTTGTTGTGTGATCGTCAGTTTAGACATTAAGCTACGTTCTTCTGGCAAATAGCCAATCTGGTCGTAGTCGTCTGCCGTTAGTGGCTGACCATTCCAAGTAATCTGACCGTCAAAAGCTAAAAAGTTTAGAATACTGTGAAAAGTGGTGGATTTACCAGCACCATTTTGACCAATGAGGCCCATGATTTCCCCGTCATGGACATCGAATGAAACGTCATTTAGCGCGGTAACCGTGCCGAATGATTTGTGAATGTGTGCGACTGATAACATCGTTTCGTCCCCCGAATCATTAATTTAACTTCATGATGGCATAGTTGATTAGGCGTGGCAAGTTGAGTTGTCTTTTTCTAAGGCCAATAACGTCTTTTTCATAGGTAGGCCACCACGGTAGCCGCCTAAAGTCCCGTCTTTGCGTAAGACCCGGTGACAAGGAATAACGATCAGTAGCGGGTTCTTACCCACGGCACTGGCAACCGCACGAACGGCAGTTGGACGGTCAATTTTTTCAGCAATCGTTGTATAGGTGGTCGTGTTGCCATAAGGGATAGTAGCTAATGCTTGCCAGACTTGTTGTTGGAGCGCGGTTCCATGGCTTTGATCTAGTGGTAAGTCGAAGCTAGTACGGTTGCCAGTTAAATAAGCCTGAAGTTCTTGAATTTCTGTTTGATTAGCACGATCATCATGAACGGCAGTTGCTGTCGGAAAAAAAGCTTGCCACTCGTCAGTGACGCCGTTTGCTCGTCCAACGAAGGCGAGCCCATGTGTCGTACTGCCTAGCCAGTATGTTTGACCGGCGATTGTAGTTTGGGTCAGGGTTAATTGCATAGTAGAGACCTCGATTGTTTAAGATAGCGTTAGTATAACAGACTTACTCAGTATAAAACGTCTAAATTGCTGCCAACCATGGCTTATATTTTTCAGCAAATGACTTATTTAGACCTTCGTTGAAGTGATACTAGTAATAAGAACGATAGGGTATCAAAAAATATACAAAAAACGGCACCTATTCTCCTGATCAACAGGGGAATAGGTGCCGTTACTTATTAGCATTAATGAATTAATACCAACCGTTATTTTCCCAGAAGGTCTTTGCAGCGACCCAAGAACCGTAACGACCAGCAACGTACGCGTCGGCAGTTGCTTCTTGGTTAGCAGCTGAAAGGTCACCGTTCAATAAGACTTTTCCAAGTTGGTATTTACCATAGTAAATACCATTGGTTGCAGTATATGAACCACCAGATTCGCGATTGGCAATCCAGGCCTTAGCAGCAGCTTCAGAAGTCGTACTAGTTGAAGTAGCCGTAGAAACGCTAGCTTGGCTAGTGGTTGATGAACTAGCACTGGCTGTACTGGTACTAGTTGCAGAAGCACTCGCAGCAGTTACTGTTGAATGAGTTGCTTGGCTGGCTGCTGAGGTGCTACTTTGACTAGCGGCACTAGTAACAGAAGAAACACTGGCTTGACTAGTACTGCTTTGGCTGGCAACAGAAGTAGCACTTTGAGTAGCCGTACTAGTAGCAGAAGAAGAGCTAGCTTGACTGGTACTACTCTGACTGGCAGCTGAAGAAGTACTTTGGCTAGTAGCACTAGTGACAGAAGAAGCGCTAGCCTGACTGGTACTACTTTGGCTGGCAACAGAAGTAGCACTTTGAGTAGCGGTGCTAGTAACAGAAACAGCGCTAGCTTGACTGGTACTACTTTGGCTCACAACTGAAGTGGCACTTTGACTGGCAGCGCTAGTGACAGAAACAGCACTAGCTTGACTAGAACTGCTTTGACTTGCGGCACTGGTTGGTGTAGTAGCAACTGCAGTGGTAGTTTGTGTTGTGGCAGTCGTAGTGTTGGTATGACTGAGCTTAATGGTTTGGTGGTTATTAACCGTTAACTTGTCACCGACATAAATGAGGTTGACGTTCTTGATATGGTTGAGCTTTTGAACAGCAGCAACCGTAGTCTTATGATTATCAGCGATCTCGCTAACGGTATCGCCAGCTTTGATCGTGATGGTATCCGCTTTAGCAGCAGTGGCACCAAGTGCAATCGCACCGGTAGTTGCTAATGAGGATAATAAAATATGTTTGATTTTCATACTGATTTGTTCACTCCCGAAATAGAATGTGCTTCCCTGATAAGTTTAACATCATGTAAGCGGTTCGTTAAGGATAAAATAACCGTTTATTGTTGATTTCTTAAAATAAAATTAGTAATTATACATAGTGTAACAGATTAGTACTTAGATAACAGCTGATTTGAAATGTTAATCGCCATAAAAAAAGTCGCGAGATTCTCGCAACTTTTTTTTGATACTGATTTATAACTGATTAATAGTAGCCGTTTGCTTCCCAGAAAGTCTGAGCTGCAACCCATGAACCATAACGAGAAGTCACGTAGGCGTTAGCAACAGATTCTTGGTTGGAAGCAGAGTAGTCACCATTTAAGAGTGACTTAGTTAATTGGTATTTACCATAGTAGTTACCATTAGAAGCGGTGTAAGAACCACCAGATTCTTTGTTAGCGATCCAAGCTTTGGCAGCTTCTTCAGAGCTGCTAGAAGAAGTTGTGCTGGTCGTTGAAGTTGAACTGGTAGTTGTGGTTGAACTGCTATCAGTAGTCGTTGAGGCCGTGTTGGTCATGCTTGCACTTGAAGCAGTGCTAGCAGTTAAATCAGTTGTAGAAGCTGATGTGGCCGTTGAACTAGTGCTTTCGCTAGATGCTGAGCTAGCACTAGCTTGACTAGTGGTACTAGTTGAATCGGCACTTGAGCTAGCTGCACTGGCAGTACTGCTACTTGAAGTTGCGGTACTAGTACTTTCACTGGCCGCACTACTTTGACTAGTTGCGCTAGTAGCTGTGCTTGATGCTGCACTAGCAGTGCTGGTAGTACTAGAACTTGCAGCGCTCGTAGTAGTTGAACTAGTTGGTAATTGTGCGGTAACTGTTGTTGTTTTACCGTTAACTTCAAGCTTGTCACCAACGTAGATTAAGTTGATATTCTTTAGTTTGTTGGCTTTTTGAATGGCACTCACGCTAGTTTTATGTGTTTGAGCAATAGCACTGAGTGTGTCGCCAGCCTTAACGATCACCGTATCGGCGTTAGCGGCAGTGGTACCGAGGGCTAATAATCCAGTTGTTGCTAATGAGGTTAATAAGACACTTTTAAGTTTCATAAATATAAGTCACTCCTAAATTTGTTTGGTCGTTGTTTAATTCCGAATAACTAACGAATGGTGATTAGTATAACGGCTCCAGATTTCAAAGCCATATATAACAGGTTACGTTTTAAGCCGATTTTGTAACAAAGTAATATCGTGTAACAAGTTAGTTTTTTCATCACATTTTGACAACATAAATATCATATTTTGGCTGTTGTTTGCTCATTAACTTGAAAAAAGCCTTAAAGCGATGGGCTTCTGCTTAATATTGGGTAGAAATTTGTTATAATCGAAACCGTTAAGCAAATATCTTGGAAGGAAGCGAAAATGATGTATTATTTTGTTAATACGAGCATTAATCCGAAAAAGTCCGGTATTGAACACGCTGAAATGAAGCGTTTGGCACTTTTTAATCAGCATGAAGAGCCTGCTAAGATGGTGACGCGCTTCTTTTCGTTGTCATTACATCAGACGCTTAAATCAGCAGGGATTGCAGCTGATAACCAAATTAATTTATTCGATTTCATTCAAAATTCAACTGCGTTTTCGCAGACTAAGTTAACTATAGAAGATTTACACCTCGCAGCTAATCTACGAATTAGTCCAGTGGGGCGCAACTACGAGGTTTACCAAAATAACCAACTATTAATGAAGGTTAATACGTTTGAAGACACGCAAAAACAATTAAATAATGTTCAGTATTATGATCAAATGGGGAAGCTAGTTAAGACGGATTGGTATGATACCCGCGGCTTTAAAGGGTTAGAGCAGTTCTATACCTTTGACGGTCAGGTGGCTAGTGAACAAGTCTTTGATCCTGAGGGTCAGGTGGTTTACCAGACGTTCCACATGCCAGATCGGCAGAATCTCGTTCAGAATTCCTTGTATCGGTTTATCAACTATCATGGTCAGGACTGGTCATTTAATGGTGAAACGGCGATGACGACCTTCTTTTTAGATGAGTTAAACCGCTCAACACCTAACGCCGTTTTCGTGGTCGATCGAACTTATGAATTGGCTTATGCAACGCTGAATATGCGCACACGGGCGTTTAAAGTCATGCATTTACACAGTAATCATGTTAATGATCCAGCTCGTCCCAAAACGGCTGGTTTAAACTTCAATTATTCCTATGCCCTGAATAATCTTGATCAGTGGAACGGCGTGATTGCTTCTACTGAGCAACAAACGACTGATTTTCAGGAGCGTTTTGGTAACCAAACGCCCGTTTACACGGTTCCAGTTGGAATCGTGACGGATGAAACGTTGAATGCACCGCAACCAGCCTGGTCAAAACGAACACCGGGTAAGATTATCTTCGTGGCTCGCTTGGCTGAAGAAAAGCAGCAGGATCAAGTGATTCGAGCGTTCAAACAGGTTCACGAGGCGGTACCTACTGCGACCCTAGATTTTTGGGGTTATGCGAATGGTGATACCGGCGATCAATTACGTAAGCTAGTCGCAGAACTAGATCTGAAGTCGGTCGTCACGTTCAACGATTACACGACTGACCTGACGAGTGTGTATAACCATGCCCAGTTGGCGATGTTAACGTCTCGTGCTGAAGGGTTTGCCCTCGCATTGCTGGAGGGACAAGCACATGGGGTTCCCCAGATTGCCTACGATGTGAAATATGGGCCACGTGACATTATTAAAGATGGTCAGGATGGCCGTTTAGTGCCAGTTAATGACGAACAGGCGCTAGCGCAGGCCATGATCGACTTATTGAATAATCCGGAACAATTGGCAGCGTTTAGTCAGCAGGCTTACAAGGATTCTGAACGGTTCAGCACCACCGCGGTATGGCAACGTTGGCAACCGTTGATGGCCGCTGCACAGGACTTCTATCAGGCGAAGGGGGCGCAGGCTTAATGTATTTCTTTGTTAATCAATATTTGATGGCGATGAATTCTGGTGTCGAACATGCCGAGTTTAAACGACTACAACTATTCAAAGATCATCAGGTGCCAGCTAAGATGGTGACGCGCCAATTTGACGGGTTACTACATCAAAATATGCGTCGCTTTAATATTGAAGATGAGCAGATGGCTAACTTGTTCGATTTCTTCCGTGAAACAACGGATTATCCAGTCAAGGTAGTTAAGATCGAAGACTTGAATTGGCCGGGGGCATACGAGATTAAGCCTGATCCCAACGTCAGTGAGGTACGGGCGGGCGATCGTTTGATTGCGAAAGTTCATTTTGTACCCAGTACGGTTGGACATGTTCACTTTGTTGAAGTTTTTGATCAATTCAACAATCTTGTGCAGCGGACTGATTATGATGAACGCGGCTTTAAAGCTCGTGACGAGTTCATGTCGCCAACTGGTGAAGCCATTACGGATATTTTCTATCGTCCGGATGGTCGTCGCTTTGCGGAACAGTATTACGCACACGATAGCAATGGGAACAATTATGTTTCTCTATGCAAGTTGCTCAATTATCAAGGGCAGGATTACTATTTTAATGGTGAAGATGAGTGGTATCGTTTCTTCTTGGATGAGTTAAACCGGGCTAATGGTAAAAATAATGTCTTCGTGGCTGATCGTCCATTAGCTGCGCAGTGGCCGGTTGCTAACATGCAAACGCCAGCTAAGAAGTACCTCTGGCTACCAACACCACATGCGGTTGATCCTAAAGATCAAGTCTATTCAAACTTAAATGGCGCTTACGTCTATGGGATTCACGATAATCCAACTGCTTGGAACGGCATTATTACCAGTACTGATCATCAGGCTCAAGACTTAACCCGCTGGCTAGGGGGCCAGCCACCGGTACCGATTCGAACAATTGCGGCAACGGTGGTCTCAGCTGAGCAAGCCCAATGTGCATCGATTCCGGTCAGTGAGCGTCAGGCACACCAGATTATCTATACAGGACGTCTGGACAAGGAACGTCGCGTTGATCAGATTGTGACGGCGTTTGCCCAAGTGCAGCGTAAAATCAAGGATGCAACGCTAGTTATTTACGGTTATGGTGGTGAGTTAGACCAGCTCAAACAACAAGTGAAGCAGTCGAAGTTGGAGGCGGCAGTAACGTTTGCTGGCTACCAACCAGATTTGACGAAGGCCTATGATCAGGCTGGGGCCGCCGTGTATACGGGTGAGAGCGATGCGCAACCATTGTCGATCGTTGAAGCACTGAGCCACGGGGTGCCGGTCGTGGCGTATGACATTAATTATGGCCTGAGTGACGTTGTCAAAGATGGTAAGAACGGTTATTTAGTGACGGATGGAGCGATTAATCAATTAGTGACGTCGCTAACGCGGACGATAGAAAATCCGCAACGTCAGCAGCGCTTGAGTAAGGGTGCTTATCGCAGTAGTGAACAGTATGCGGATGAGCAGGTTTGGAAAGAGTGGCAGAAGCTAAAATAAGAGTGGGCCACAAGGCGGTTAGTTTGCGAGCATTAACGGGGAATCAGCGATTATTCCGGGCTTTGGAATGGTCACTGATTTCGGGTTAAGCGGAACAAACTGACTTGGTGGCGCACGTTTCGACATTAATGCAGATTAAATAAAATCAAGGTATCTCAGGAATTTTACGTTCCTAAGATACCTTGATTTTTTAGTTGGATAGTTGTGAAATTTAGCCTACGACTAGCTATATTCAGTAGTTACGATACTGACCAGTTCGTCAAATGCTCAGTAAGCAGTGCCTGAACCGGACGCAAAGCGGCGGCCGGCTGTGTATTGGTTAGTAAGAAAAATTGGCGTTGGTAATGGTCACTGAGTGTTTCGACGGGAATATCCGGTGTCAGCATATGCCGTGAGATGATTGTTTGACCGGTTCCTTGAGCCAAGAGGTCGGCAATCAGTTGATTGCTGTGGATGACCATCACTTGTTCTGGTTGAATGTTGCGAGCTTTTAAAAAGGCGTTAGTGTAGTGGCGAACACCAGAGTTGGGTTCCCGCAATAGCCACAAGGGACTCGCAAAGTCACCGGCATGAACGAGTTCGTCGTGGCCGAATGCGAGACGGTTGAGATGTTCTGTCACTAGCGGTTTTTCAACGAGGCCGAAGTCCAGCTTGTGTTGGGACATGGCGGTTAAGATTTCAGCAGAATTGGCTAAGCTGATGTGAAAATCAAACTGTTCACTGAGCGGACCTAATTGTTGAAGTAACTTGGGTAAGATTAAGCTGCTAGTAGTATGGGAGGCCCCGATTCGGCAAGGGATTTTGACTAAGTGCCGTGGTGAACGCACGGCCATTTTAGTCGTGTCCCAAGTCGTCAATAACTTCTGGGCTTGCTGATATAGTAGCTGGCCACTCGCTGTGGGAACAATATCTTGGCGACCGTTACGAGTGAATAGCGTGGTTTCTAGTTCGGCTTCTAATTGTTTGATCTGAGTAGAGACGGTCGGTTGTGAGATAAAGAGTTGTTCGGCGGCGTGAG
The DNA here is from genome assembly GCF_001039045.1 of Lactiplantibacillus herbarum. Classification (GTDB taxonomy): domain Bacteria; phylum Bacillota; class Bacilli; order Lactobacillales; family Lactobacillaceae; genus Lactiplantibacillus; species Lactiplantibacillus herbarum. The sequence continues at coordinate 16,568 of NZ_LFEE01000035.1, read as the reverse complement.
AGAAATTGAGCGTCTCATAAACGGCACAGAACGTGGTTAATTGTTTGAACATTGAAAGTTCCTTTCGATTACTATTCTTAATAGTAACTATCATAATAATTTATTTCTCAAATGTAAATAACTTCCGTATACTGAAACTTATCGGGAAACAAGATGGGAGCATCATTATGAAAGTCAAAGGGATTTTACCGGGGCTAGGGGTTAGTATCGTGATTGCCGTGATCAGTCAGGGGTTGGCACGACTGGTTCCCGCATTAGGAGCTGCCACTATTGCGATTCTGCTAGGAATTGTGGGCGGCAATACGTTCTTAAAACAACCGCAGCTTGGTCGAGGGACTAAGTTTTCGGAAAGTAAGTTATTGGAATACTCAGTTATGTTGCTAGGGGCAACGATGACTGTGCAAACGATTGGTAAAATCGGCGGTTGGGGCGTAGCGTTCATTCTCTGCCAGATGACGATTACGATCGTTGGGGCGCTCTGGTTGGGTAAACGATTAGGATTCAGTCAGTCGATTCGTCTATTGATGGCTGGGGGGAACGCCGTCTGTGGTTCGTCAGCGATTGCGTCGATTGCACCAGTGATTGAGGCGGACGAGGATGACAAGGGGACTGTCATTACGTTGGTTAATCTGATGGGAACCGTGCTAATGCTGACGCTGCCAATCCTGGGAACAGCGATTTTTGGTACGAGTGTGATCCTAAAAGGGGCCTTGATCGGTGGAACCTTGCAGTCGGTCGGCCAAGTGGTGGCTGCGGCTAGTATGGTCAACCAAACGACGGTTCAGTTCGCAACCATCTTCAAGATTATGCGGATCATGATGTTAGTGGTCGTCGTGTTGATCTTTGGGCGGATGCACAAACGCGCCATTGAAAATGAATTAGCTGAGGATGCAGTCGTTAGCGGCAACGGTAATGGTCACTGGTTGCCATGGTATGTAGCTGGCTTCTTGATCCTCTGTGCCATCAACAGTCTGGTGACGTTGCCAGCGTTTGTTGGTGTGACCGCGCATACCATCAGTAGCTGGTTTGAAATTATCGCCTTGGCTGCGATCGGTTTACGACTGAATTTGATCAACTTCTTAAAGGCTGGTAAACGCTTGGCGTTGTATGGCTTAGGAGTCGGAACGATTCAGGTCGTCAGTGCACTGATCCTAATTACGGCACTGTTAAGACATTAAAAAATGGTTGATATTTAACAATCAAATAGCGATAATGATTAGTAATTTAATAGTCATTATCGCTTTTTTTATTGAATGAAAGCTGGGATTAGGATGCTAGATTATGATGTCACACCAACGATTAAATTGAGACAACCTGATCCACAACAAGATGCTGGTCCGCTATTCTCATTGTTAATGGGGGCTCAACTTCAGTATCAGTATTATCTACCATGGGTGGCTAAAATTAAGACTGTTGCGGATGAGAAGGACTTTCTGCAATTAGCAGAACAACAATTATTGCAGCGCACAGCACTGAATCTAGTGATAGAAGTAGACCATGAAGTGGCGGGAATGATCAGCTGTGATCACTTTGATGAACATGATCGAAGTGCTAACGTTGGTTATTGGCTGGGTGCACGATTCCAAGGACGGGGTGTAATGACTATAGCTGTTCGAGGAATATGTGCCTTAGGGTTTGAACAGTATCACCGGCAGTCACTGATGATTTGTGCGGCTGTAGATAATCAAGCTAGTAATGCGGTTGCACAACGAGCAGGCTTTAAGTTCAGTGCTATGCGGCCTAATGGGCAACATTTATTAGAGGGTGATCATGATGAAAATGTTTATGTTTTCCGGTTACTCGATTGGGAAAAGTAAACTAAAATAAAAGACTAGTCATGATGACTAGTCTTTTATTTTGGCAGGGATTATTTAACTGTAACCACGTGCCAAGTCTTAGGAATGGTAAAGCGGTACTGCCGTTGAACGACTGGCAATGACCGATTACCCAAACTGAACATAAGTTTAGTAAAGTGGTTCTGGAAACGCCAGCGCGTTGTTTTGATCTGAACGCGTGCAGGGGTTCCAGTAGTAAGTTTCGTTTTAGTGGTTGTTGCGGCAACCGTGTGGACTGAGGTAGATTTACCGGCAACACGGTAAACAATAACGTGTTCACTACCGGTTCCGAGTTTCTTCAAGCCTAGCGCAGCTTCAGGACTCTTTAAAGGAACTAGAGACTGGCTTCGCGTAGTTGTCACTTGGTGTAAACCCCAATGGTAATTGTTGTTCAGCATCAGAGCTGCAAGGCTAATCGCAATGATAAGCCCACTAATAATGACGGTAATCGTGCGGCCAAGCCCACCTGGACTGAAAATCATGGTACCAGCGAAGACGAAGGTGGCAATGATTAGTAAGACGATAATCATGCGGCATCCTCCTTGCTTACTGAAGTAGCGTGGCTAGCTTTTAAGAAACAGCTGAGTCCAAAGCCAAGGGCACAAAAGATCAGTGAGACGATAAACGCCATGTGATAACCAGTTAAAGTGGCGTTGACACTAGCTTGCTGATATTTTAGTGGTGATTGAGCTAATAATTGATGACCGGGTAAATTCCACTTAGCAACGCTGGAATACACACTGATCAAAACGGCGGTTCCCATTGAAGCAGCCACTTGACGTAACGTGTTGTTGGCTGCCGTCCCGTGAGCGATTAACCGGAAAGGTAATGCGTTGATCCCAGTTGTCGTAACGGGCATGGTCACCATCGTCAGACCAAACATCCGAATCGCGTAAACGACAATAATCCAGAGAATCGGCGTGGTTGCACTGATTGAGAGGAAGAAAGCTGTTCCTAAAGTTAAGAGCAACATCCCAGTCATCGCTAAACGGCGGGCGCCCATGTGGTCGAAGATGCGGCCCGTAATTGGACTCATGATCCCCATCATAATAGCTCCGGGGAGGAGAATCATTCCTGAATCCATTGCGGAACGACCGAGTACCGTTTGAATGTACATCGGTAAGATCATTTCAACGCCCATCATGGACATGTAGGCGAGGGCGGTCAAAATAGCGGATAAGGTAAAAGCTGGAATCTTGAAGACGCGAAGTTCCAATAATGGCTGATCCATGTGTAGTTGACGCCAAACAAATAAGGCAATGAAGATAATCCCTACAATCAGCGTAGTGATAACGATTGGAGAACCCCAACCGGCTTCGCCGACTGTCGAAAATCCGTATAGCATACTCCCAAAACCAATTGTTGAGATGATAACGGATAACCAGTCGATTGGTTGTTTAGAAGTTGGGAGAACTTTTCGTAACGTGAATAATGAAATAATAATAACCGTTATATTAATCGGCATAATAAACAGGAACAGAGCACGCCATGAATAATTATCGATGATCCAACCGGATAACGTGGGGCCAATGGCAGGCGCAAGACCGATAACGATTCCGGCTGTCCCCATGGCTGCGCCACGTTTTTCTGGTGGGTAGACGGACGACATGATCGTTTGAAAGACCGGTGCAGAAATACCGACACCCATTGCTTGAATCATGCGGGCGACCAGTAACATCTGGAAACTAACGGAGTAGTACGCTAGCAACGTCCCTAGGCCAAAGATGACCATGGCGGCTAAGTAGAGGTGTTTGGAATTAATCCGTGTCAGTAACCACGCACTGATGGGAATCATAATCCCCATGATGAGCATGAAACCAGTGGTTAACCACTGAACGGAAGTAGCAGAGATATGAAAGTCCTTCATTAACGTTGGAAAAGCGGTCGTTAACAAGGTTTGGGTAATGAACGTACTAAACGTTCCCACTAGTAAGGTCAACACTAACCAAGTTCGGTGGTAGGGTTGGCCATTAGCATCGAGGGGTAACGTTGATGATTGAGTTGGCATAGAAGTGACCTTTCTATAATTTATTTATTGATAACACACAAATTATAAGTATAGCACGATGATTGGGGCGAACCTATTAGTTAGTTTCGTAGCGTAACCATCTAAATGAAGGGCGTGGTAAAATACAGTTTTGAGGGGGAAAATAATAATGATAAAAAAGTATTTAACATTTGATTGTTACGGTACGCTGATCAACACGGAGCCGTTGTATCAATGGATTGAAAACTTGGCAACGGCTGCTGGTCTGGATAGCGCGACGGTACGGGAAACCTATGCGAATTATGAAGATGATCCGGCCAACGTTCAGCCTTATTTGGACTATTCATTGTTAGTGCGAGCTGATCTTAAACATTTGGATCAGATTTTTGCGCAAGGTCATTTCTTTGAAAGTCATTACGTTGAATGTCTACAAGTTCAGCGTAACCTGTTGCCGTACCCAGACGTGGTACCAATGTTAACGGAGTGGCATAAACAGGGGTATCAACTAATTATTATGTCGAATTCATCCTGGGATATTATGCCAGCTAATCTAGCAGCCTTGCAGTTGCCGTTTGATGCAGTCATTACTGCGGAAGATGTGCAGGCCTACAAACCAGATCTGAAATTCTTTAAATATGTCGAACAACGTTTTAATCTGACTAAAGAGAACCATTGGCACATTGCTCGTGGCTATGAATCCGACGTCGTACCCGCTGACGCTATGCAGTGGCCGATGCTGTGGATCAATCGCAATCAGCAACAACCCACGACAAGTGCTGAACCGACGCACATGGTGGCTGATTTAGCAGCGGCAAAGCAATGGATTAACTAGACAATGATGGTAGAAATTAAAAGCTAAACGATAAAAGTGTCGCCAGCGAGTTTGAGATACTGGTGGCATTTTTTTGCTCAGAAAAGTTCTAAAGAAGTTGAAATTTATTCCGTAATTGTTATAAATGACATAATTTATACAGAATGATATGCTCATAAGTATCAGAACCATAACTTCATGATGCCACGATACTAGCGCAATGACAGGAGGTTAGGATGATGAACAGAATAGCGGTAATTTATCAGTCTAATTATGGTGCAACCAGGCAGTACGCGGAGTGGATTGCGGCCGAACTCGATGCAGATTTATTTGAACGAAAAATGGTGACGAAAGCGTTACTTAAGACGTACGCCATGATTATTTATGGCGGTGGGTTGTACGCTAGCGGTATCATCGGATCGGAACTAGTGGCTAATAATCCGTGTAATCATTTGATTGTTTTTACTGTGGGATTAGCTGATCCTACTCAGACTGACTATACGCAGATTATGCACCGGGCATTTCGCACAGAAGCGCGGCAACCACAGCAGGTATTCCATTTCCGGGGTGCGATTGATTATGCCAAGCTCGGAGTCGTACATCGTAACTTGATGCGCCTCTTGAAAACGGTAATTGCGAGTAAAAATCAGACGGAGTTGACTCCTGAGAATCAAGCATTTTTAGCCACGTATGGTCGCCAAGTCGATTTTAAAGATCGGGCAACGATTCAGCCGTTAGTGGCGTATGTTCGCGAGCTCGGAATGGCATAGCTAACGAGTCGGAATTGTTGTTTGAATGTAAAAAAAGACACTAACCATTTTTAAGTTAGTGTCTTTTGGGGATGCCATTATTTAAGCAATGATTTGCTAATGCAGATTAACCAAGGCAAATACGATTGGAATCGTGATGATACTCAGAATAGTCGAGACACTCATCAATGCAACGGCCGGCCCGGGGTTACCGTGAACCTTTAGTGAGAATAGGACGACGATGCCAGCTACCGGACACGCCATCATCAGAACAGTCGTTAGCAACGGAACGCCAGTGAGCCCCATTAGCTGCAAGATAACAATTGCGAGGTAGGGGAAGAGTAGGTTTCGCAATAAAATCACTAACCAGAGTCGTTTATCCAACGTCTTGCGGTTGAACTTAACGTCCGCTAAGCTGTTACCGATGACGATCATTGAGAGCGGCGTGTTGATCGAACTGACGTACTTGATGGTGCTGTTCGCAATTGTCGGTAGTTGGAAAGATGTGACAAAAATTAGCAGACCAACGATAATAGCAATGATGTTAGGATTTAAAACGATTTGTTTCAAATTCTCACGCCGATTACCCTGCCGTCCTGTAAACAGCGTAATGCCGTGCGTCCAACTAAAGATGTTGAAAGCAGCCAGTGAAGCGACCGCGAAGAACACGCCCGTAGCACCAAATAGTGAGCTAGTTAGGGGAATGCCCATAAAACCAGCGTTGGAATAGACCGAACCGTAGCGCATGATACGCCGGAGGTTGGGGTCACTCACGCGTTTGAAAAGTAGTTGGGTCACGATGATCATCAGAATATAAATAATGATGATACCGAGTAGCACACGACCTAGCATTTGGAGCCGGTCCGCGGAGAAATGTTGTTCAAAGGCCTGAACAATCAAGCAAGGTGAAACGATGTATAGCAGAATATTTGTCAGATCTGATGACGTTTGGGCGTGCATAAAGCCGAGCTTGTTAATCATTAAGCCGACTAGCATCAGGATAAACATCAGGGCAATCTGAGTGGTCAATTGGGTCAGGTTCATACACTTCAGTCCAATAATTTAGAATAGCTTTATTATCAAGGGTTAGCCGGTGCTTTGTCAACGCTCATTTGTAGGCAGCACGGTTAAACGGCATGGTGAGCTTGAGCGACGTCCACGTGGTGTTTCAGATGTGGGAAAACGTGGGTATCAGACCAGGCCATGATGGCACCCTGAGCGGCTAGTGCAAATACCGTCCCGAAACCGATGGCGTACAGGTGACCAGTTGCAAAGAAAGCGACGACGATGATCGTCAGTGGTGGTAAATAGCTGGTCCATTGTGCAATAATTGCGGATCCGTGTAGAAAGCGAAAACGCAAGATATAGGATAGATCATCGTTAGGATGCTGAATCAAATTGCAACGTTGGTAGATTGAAACGGCCGCAGCAACACCGAGTAATCCTAGAATATTGAGAATCAGTCGAGCAACTAGGGGGAGCGTCGTGATACCAATTAAATTCCAGAAGTCACCGATGAACTGAACTAGGTAGCTAAAGGGAACAATGTAAATTAGGTTAGAAATCAATCGGCGCCGGTCAAAGTGTCCCAACAGGATTTGGTTCAAGAAGGTAACCACGATACCGTAAAATAATAGGGTGGTTCCCAGTGAAATATGAGTCCAATTAGCGAGGTTGACGCTGGAGCCCGTCCAGACGGCACTTCCGAGGCTAGTTGCAATGGTGAGAGCGTTGGCTGCGGAATTCAGTAAGATGGAAAAGACTAGAAAAAAGAAGCGTTGGCGGAAATCAGGGATGTTAAACACGAGTAATCGACCTTTCAGATAGCAATATATGGTTTATTATAACCGTTTTCATAGCGGAGTGTTGCAGTCAGCACTATGAAAATATGCTATACTAGTTTCATAATCATACGAAACGGTTGAAGGACACTTCAAGAATTCGGACTACTTTTGGGTTGGGTAGTCGGCTCTTGGCGTGCCCTTTTTTTAGGAGGAATTCAATGGCTTACGTTGGTAGTTTAGCGTTAATTTTAATCGTAACAGCGGTTGCTGGACATCTGAGTGTTCGGATGGGCTTGCCCGCTGTAATTGGACAGCTGCTCAGTGGAATCGTACTTGGTCCGGCAGTTTTAGGCTGGGTGAGTGCGACGAGTTTTATCAAGGACTTTGCAGAACTGGGTGTCATCATTCTGATGTTTATGGCGGGGCTAGGAGGAACCTGCAACTATTGAAAAAGTACTGGCGTCCCAGCATGCTGGTGGCCGTATTAGGCGTGATTTTTCCAGTTGTGGTGATTGATTGGTGTAGCCAGCTATTTAATTTGAATAGCACGGAGAGTCTTTTTCTCGGGGTCACATTTGCGGCAACGTCGGTCTCAATCTCCGTGGCGGTGCTCAAAGAATTGGGAGCACTAGACGGTAAAGAGGGGACTACGATTCTCGGTGCGGCCGTGGTCGATGACGTGTTAGCCGTGTTAATCTTGAGCTTGATGATCAGTCTATTTGGCAGTCAAGTTAGTGGTAGCAGTCAGTCGTCAACGAGTCTTGGCTGGTCACTAGCCATTCAATTCGCCTTCTTCGTCGCGCTATACTTTGTTGCTAAATGGGTCATCCCACACTTGATGGCAATCGGGGATGCTTTACTGGTCCCAACTTCCATCACGTTGATGTCGTTAGTCATCTGTTTTGGGCTTTCTTACTTAGCGGATGCAATCGGTCTAAGTGCCGTGATTGGGGCCTTCTTCGCGGGAATCGCGGTTGGTCAGACGGACTATCATGCCGTTATTGATGAACATATTCAGCCAATCGGTAACGCAGTTTTTATTCCCGTTTTCTTTGTCAGCATTGGTCTCAACATGTCCTTTACGGGCTTTGCTAAGGATCTTTGGTTCATCGTGGTAATCACGGTAGCAGCCGTGGTCACTAAGCTAGTCGGGGCCAGTCTTGGTGCTAGAATGGCAGGATTCAGTTGGAAGAGTGGTTACCAGATTGGGACTGGGATGGTCTCACGTGGTGAAATGGCGTTGATTATTGCCCAGATTGGTTATCAAGGTAAGCTGTTGTCGGCTGATCGGTATTCGGCGGTCATTACGGCGATTATTTTAACAACGTTGATTGCACCATTGCTATTGCGGCAGGCACTTAAACGGCCAGCAACTACGTAGATATAGAATAGAAATGCTAAAAGGCTCACCTCAGAAATATGAGGTGAGCCTTTTTCGATATTAATGCACGGTTTTAATCTGTAATTTGGCGTTGATAATGAACTTCAGCTAACTGACCGTAATTAGTTGTATTAACTAGTTCAAAGCGTTGCTGATGGTCAATAGCGGTAAATAGTGGTGCGCCTTGGCCCAGAATGACGGGCGCAATCTGAATGTATAAATCGTCAATCAAATCAGCTTCTAATAATGGCATGAGTACGCCGGAACCGCCAACAATCCAAATGTTTTGACCATCTTCTTGGCGCAGTTGCTTAACAAGCTCGGCAACTGGTGCGCTGGTGAACTGGGTATGTTCATCACCAGCGTGGGGACTAGAAGTCATTACGATGTTTTGTGTTTCTGGATTATATGGATTAATGAGTTGGTCCGTTGTTTGAGCCATCGTGTATTCATATGTATGGCGGCCCATGATGGCAGTATCGATCTGTTGCATGAATGTTTCTGTGGGTGCATCACTGGCACCGGCAGTTTTGAATAACCAGTCGAGTCGATTGTCTTGAGTTGCTAAGTAACCATCGATTGAGATGGCTCCATAAAATTGAACTTGACGCATGAGTGGACACCTACTTTGGTTTTTAATAACCACATTGTACCATGTTTCCCGGAACTGCACTTGGTGAACATAGGTAAAAGTTAAGTTAGATTATTAAGTTAACTAAATACCAGTATGGCACTGGCGTCAATGATACGGCTGGGTTAACAAGCTTCAGGCAACTGATGATTTAGTTTTGGGCGGTGGTTTTCAAGTTACGGTCAGTTCGGTATAATTGGGACAGCATTTCATGTATTCGGAGAATTGTAGAGTGTAGCATCAGGCGGTTAGGGACTGAGCATAGCCTAGGGATAACAATGATTGTGCACTTTCAATCGTTGTTATCCCGTAGCTAAGCGGAAGTCGCTGCCTGATGATGCACGTTTCGACCATTAAGTCTCGAAAATCCATAATTCTCTGGCCTGGTTCGTAAACTTCCCAGGATAAAAAACCAAGAACTTCACTTAATCGGAGGTAGGAGAATGAATGCAACACGTAACGTCATCATTGACTGTGACCCAGGAATTGATGACAGTTTAGCAATTTTATTAGCCCTAAATTCACCCGCACTAAACGTGGTCGGTATCACTATTGTTTGTGGGAATGTACCAACCCACATCGGGGCTGAAAATGCTTTGAAAATATTAGACTTAGCGGATCGTTTGGATATTCCAGTGTACTTGGGTGCTAACCGGCCATTAACGGTTGATTACACAAGTGCGCAAGACACTCATGGTGATGACGGGTTAGGTAACAGTCGAATTCCAGACGTCATCGCAGTTCGTCCAATTCAAGATGCAGCTAGCTATATTATTGAGACACTGCAGGAAGCGCCGACCACGTCAATTCTGGCGTTGGGACCGTTGACGAATATTGCGACGGTTTTACAGCGTGATCCGCAGTTGTTTGAACAAGTCGATCAATTTACCTTAATGGGTGGTAGCTATCGCAGTCACGGAAACTGCTCGCCGGTTGCGGAATATAATTTCTGGTGTGACCCGGATGCAGCTAAGGTCGTCTTTGACTTGATGCCGGTGCCGATTCAAATGGTCGGTCTGGACGTGACGCGTAAAATTGTGCTAACACCTAGTTTATTAACGTATATTCAGGACGTGAACCCGCAGATGGGTGCGTTCATTAAAAAAATTACGCAATTCTATTTTGATTTTCATTGGCAATATGAACGGGTCATCGGGTGTGTTATCAATGATCCGTTGGCGGTTGCCCTAATGATCGATCCACAGATTCTAACTGGATTTGAAAGTTATACTACGATTGCCACTACTGGTGTCTCCCGTGGACAGTCGATTGTCGACGACCATGACTTTTGGCACGAACCGGCAAATAGCGAAATCATGACTCAGGTAGATGTACTGGCCTTCTGGCGATTATTCTTGACGAACGTGGTGGGTGCAACTGATCCTGATTTGACCCAAGTCTTACAACAATTGGTGGCACCATGCGTAGAATAAAAACGCGTACTATGACGTTGCTGGCGCTATGTATTACGTTGAACATCGTTGGAAGTAACATCGCGTTGATGCTGAAGTTACCCATCTATTTAGATTCGATTGGGACGGTTTTAGCGGCGGCTGTGTTTGGCCCATTAGGTGGGATGTTTGTCGGTGGCGCGACTAGCCTGATTGTTGGGGCAACCACTGACTTATACTCACTGTTCTTCATGCCCGTGCAGTTATTGACGGGGTTGGTAGCTGGATTATTGTACCGGCGAATCAAACCGGGAACGTGGCGGTCGAACTGGTGGTTAGCGCTGGTCATTTCGTTACCCGGAACCGTAGTTTCGACTGCGATTACCGTTATGCTGTTTCACGGAATTACGTCGTCGGGATCGAGTGTCCTAGTTCAACTGTTACTGGGAACGGGAATCAGCAAAACGTTGGCGGTACTCCTGATTCAGGTTGGCACGGATTATCTGGATCGGTTTATTACCGTTTACGTCGTTGCCTTAGTCTACCGCGCACTGCGCTATAAGTTGCCGCAAGCCAACTAGTAGTGTGTGCAAGGAGTTCTTGATAGTTCGCATTTCTAAATGGAACTATGGTTTTGGTGGTAGTAATTAACGACTGAATTATAAAAATAAGTTTGGGAGAAAAAACCTAAACTTATTTTTTTATCTCCAGATAGTTACAGTAAAAACGTGCAATAAAAGGTGGGTTGCTCTCTCATTATTTTTTACTTGACCCTCTCGTTACGTTAGGCCGTATGCTTAGTTTTGATGAAAGGAGTAAGTACATGACTTATCAAATTAAACAGTTGGCAATTTTAGCTGGTGTCAGTGTCCGAACATTGCGGTATTACGATGAAATTGGTCTATTGAAGCCCGCGTTTGTGGGGGAGAACGGCTATCGGTATTATGAAAATGAACAGGTGGATCGATTGCAACAGATCTGTCTGTACCGGACGATGGAACTGCCACTGGCTGAAATACCAGCGTTATTAGACCAACCAATGGAACAAGTGGTCACCCACTTACAACAGCAGTATCAGCATTTGCAACGAGAGCGGCAACGTTTAGATCAATTGTTAGCAATGGTGCAAACGACGATTCAAACACAGCGGGAGAGTAGTATTATGACGGACGAAGAAAAGTTTCAAACGTTTAAAGTTGATCGTATAGCGACCAACGAACAACAATACGGTGATGAAATTCGTGAACAGTATGGTGAATCAACGGTAACTGAGGCTAATCGGCAGTTTGCTGATTTAAGTGCCACTGACTATGCCGCGATGCAGACGACTGAGCAACGGTTGCTGACGATTTTACGAGAACAACTGAATGCTTCGGAATTAGATGTTGAGGCTGGCACGACGATTTATCAGTTACACCGCCAATGGTTGAGTTATACATGGCCAAAATATACGGCGGCCATGCACCGCGGACTAGCTACAATGTATCTAGCGGATGACCGCTTTCGTGAGTATTACGATAGTCGGGCAGGTCAGGGGGCAACTGTGTTATTAGTGGAGGCTATTGAACAGCAGGCGCAAGACTAAAACGGATGTGTTTAGTAGAGAAGTTAGTAATTAAGATGTCGAAAAAACGAGGTGAGCCAGAATTTTAGATTCTGGCTCACCTCGTTTTTTTAGGTTACAAGTACTATTAAGCGGTCCATGACTTTCACAGATTGGCTGAGTACTAACCCGAATTGTGACAGGGTTAGTCGCGCCGACTTAAAAGGCCATCTTCAATCTGGTAAACGACATCACAGTCTTCGATCAGACGTTGATCGTGAGTGACCATGACAATCGCTTTTTGATGCTGATGAGCTTCGTCGGCTAGTCTTTTTACGACGTCGATCGAACGCGATGTATCCAGACTAGCGGTGGGTTCATCGGCCAGGATGACACTTGGATCATTGTAGAGGGCCCGGGCGATGGCGACACGTTGTCGTTCACCACCGGAAAGCTCACTAGGGTAGGCGTTTTGAACTTCAGTTAAAGCTAATTCACTTAACAGTTCCTTAGCTTTGTCCTGCTGAAACTTGCGGTGCGCCATCTTATCGACTAGTTTGAATTGCTCGAGAACGTTCAAGAACGGAATTAAGTTAGAACTCTGTAAGATAAAACCGATCTCGTTAAACCGGTAAGCTAACCGCTGCTTTTCTGATTGGTGGGTCAGTGGTTGGCCGTTCAGGATAACTTGTCCATCAGTCGGCGTTTGTAAACCAGCAGCAATGGTCAGAAAGGTTGATTTACCAGAGCCGGATGGGCCGATAATGGCAACAAATTGGCCTGCCTGAACCTCGAAGTTGGCATCTTTCAGGGCAGTGACGGCGGTGCGGCCGTGCCCAAATTTTTTATCAACGTGTTGCAGTGTTAAGACTGATTTATTCATGAGATAACCTCCTATCCGATGGCGACGACTGGGTCAATTTTGGCAACGGTCCGCCATGAGAGTAATGCCCCAACGACTGAAGCGAGTAGTAGGGCCACACTGTAGATACCGAATTGTGGCCAGTCGATCGCAAATGGTAAGCTGGCCGGCATGATCTGTGCGATACCCACTGTGAGCACTAAGCTAATACTGATACCAATCAGGGCCATAATGATACTTTGAGTTAATAGGGCGGCTAAGATATGTTTGGTCCCGATTCCTTGAACTTTAAGAACGCCGAACAGCGCTTGCTTTTGCAGGGTAAGAACGAACATGAAGATGCCGATTACTGCTAAAGCAATGACGAATAGGAAGTAGATCATGGTATCCAAGGTTAAGTTCTGGGCACTATAACCGGGGAGATTATTGATAAAACTTTCGGTGCTGAAACGTTGTAGCCCACCGTGCTTGCTAGTCTTAAAATGACTGTTTTTGGTAACGTAAGCGTTGATTGGTTGTTGATCGCCACTGGTAATTGGGCTACCTTTTAGTCGGTTTAGCGTTGAAACGTCGGTATAGACGGTTGGCGCAATACTGTAGGTGCTGGCCGCGTAAGTACCGACAATCGTGACTTTTTGATCTGTTGTCCCAATCTGTACCTTTTGACCGAGCCGGTAACCTTTATCTTTCAGGGCAGCCGAGATGAGTAACTGGTTCTTACCATTGATCTGATGACCGGTAAGCACCGTTGGCATCAAGAAGCTATCGCGAGTAGTCCCGAGTGCACTGGTGGTTGTCTTTAGCTTGTTATTGGTGGTTCGAAGGGTACCCGACAAATTGGCGAGTGGGGCGATGTCCGTCCCCGTTAAATATTTTTTGTCAGCTAATTTCAATTGTGATGCCGATAACGTTTTATTAGCATCTTTATTAAGATAGACGTTCTGGGCGTTCCACTGATCAACGGCTAGCCGATTTCCTTCAGACAGGCCGTTAGCTAGTCCAGCTAACATGAATACGACGAGTGCAATTAGTAGTAGAACACCGCTCAGTAAGGCGTAACGTAACTTTTCGTGCTGCATTTCTTTTAATCCTAAATACATAAGCGACTCCTCCTTTTTGTTAATTCGTTTATCAATTGATAAATTAAATTTAACACGCAAATTTTAAAATGACAACTTCAATTATTAACTGTGAAGATAAATCACTACGAAATGTGGTCTGGTGCTGGTATGATTAATTTATGAATAGAGAGGCAGGTAATTTTGAATGGCAAAAACGAATTTTAACCACCGAGCAGCGATGATTGCAGGTGTAACTGGTGGTGTGATTTCTGGCTTGGTCAAGTTGGGGTGGGAGAACGTTATGCCCCCTCGAACGGCTCAACGGGATCAAACCAATCCCCCACAACAATTATTGCAACAAATGGGCGTTCCCGCTAGTATTACGCATGCAACGTATACTTACGCAGGCCATGAACTTCCCGGTGTGAGTTACGTGATGCACTTCGGGTTTTCAACGACCTTTGCAGTAGCATATACCCTGTGGGCTCGCGAGCATCCTAATGCTAAAGCGGGTAGTAGTGCGGCGTATGGTCTCGGGGTATGGACGGCATTTCATCATGGTATTTTGCCAGCCTTGGGAACGATTCCTGCTGCCAAGGATCAGCCAATGACGGAACACGTCTCGGAAGCAATCGGCCACGTTTTGTGGATGTGGACGGCGGACTGGGTTAGCGCTACGGTCTATGATCGTCTTACTCGTTCAAAGCAAAAATAATAGTTTGAAATAAGGGTGTACCAGTAATTGGTCGCTCTTTTTTTATTGTTCGGTTTTTACGGTCGCTGGCAATGAGTGACTATTGACGAACGACGATGATTATGAGAGCTTGTTTTAAATGTAAATGCTGATATTAAAGCGAAAACTATACTGAAATAGTGGGTTTTTAATTTAATTCTCATTTATCGTAAAATTGTGCTAAAATATTAATATTATGTATTGATAAGGATGTTAACATCCAGATATTAGGAATGGGGCGGAAGTGGCTTGGAAGAGCAAGGCAAGATGAAACGGTACCGGCGTTTTCGGTTAAGTTTAGGCTGGCAGATATTGATTGGGTTAGTATTAGGCATTATTTTAGGGGTTGTTTTTTACGGTAATCAGACGGCCATTACGGCGATGCAGAATATTGGGACCATGTTTATTAGTCTGATTCAAATGATCGTGCTGCCAATTGTCGTGGCGTGCTTAATCACTGGGATTGCTAACATGGGGGATCTCAAAAAATTAGGACGCATCGGTGGTAAAACCATTATTTATTTTGAAATCATGACGACGATTGCGATCGCGTTAGGGTTGTTGATGGGGAATATCTTCCATCCAGGGGACTACATCAATATTCACCAATTGCATGCTTCCAATATTAGTCAATACGTTGAGACTGCTAAGACGGTTTCACATAACGGTATTTGGTCGACGGTGATGGGGATTATCCCAACCAACGTCTTCAAATCACTTTCAACGGGTGATATGATTCCAGTCATTTTCTTTGCCGTCTTCTTTGGCTTGGGTACGGCGGCGATTGGCGAACAGGGAACGATCATTCTTGATTTCATGAACGCTGTTGCTGAAGCGATGTTCAAGGTGACGAACTGGGTGATGCACACGGCGCCGATTGGTGTCTGTGCATTGATCGGGGTTACGGTAGCTGAGATGGGATTGAAAGCTTTAGCACCATTAGGCTACTTCATTATTCTGGCTTACATTACAATGATCATCTTTATTGTAGTCGTGATGGGAATCGTTGGTAAAATATTCGGTCTGAATATTTGGCACCTCTTACGGGTGATTCGTGATGAAATGGTGTTGGGATTTTCAACGGCCAGTTCTGAAGCTGCTTTGCCACGGATCATTGATAAGATGGGCAAGTACGGTGTCAGTGAAGGAATCGTGTCCTTCGTGATTCCAACGGGCTACACCTTTAACTTAGATGGTTCAGCAATCTATCAATCGCTAGCAGCACTTTTCTTGGCGCAAGCTTATGGAATTCACCTATCGTTGAGCCAGCAAGTGACGTTGTTGATTGTCTTGATGATCACTTCAAAGGGGATTGCTGGTGTGCCCGGAGCATCCTTTGTCGTATTGCTAGCAACCATTTCAACGATTGGGGTTCCTGTTCAAGGGTTAGCCTTTATCGCTGGGATTGACCGGTTAGTCGACATGGGACGGACCGTAGTTAACGTGGTTGGTAACTCATTAGCTGCAGTAATTATCGGTAAGTCGGAACATGAATTTGATGTTGAAAAGAGCGAACGCTACTTGGAAGAGATTCGAGCGGGTAAGGCGCAAACGGCGGTGAAATAAATAAAGAGTGGACCAGCAGGCGGTTAGAGACTGAGCATAGCCTAGGAACAGTGATGATGGTGGGCTTTGCCATCGTTGCTGTTCCGTAGCTAAGCGGAGGTCTCTGCCTGCTGGTGCACGTTTCGGCCATCAAAATTCGAAACACCAAAAAGGAGCGATGACTTGGTCATGGCTCCTTTTTTGACTGGATAAATCTATTCAAAGACTAAAGGTTGAAAGTCCCAAAATAACTTA
>NZ_LFEE01000007.1:65870-92496 GCF_001039045.1 Lactiplantibacillus herbarum | reverse complement strand
CATTGAATAATTAACTTTCAACCTTTAGAACTTAACCTTACTCACAAAAAAACGTAATCACCCGCTTGGCGATTACGTTTTTTATATTTAAAATTATTTACTTGATTTAGTAACGCCCGGTCCAACCAATGTCGAAGTTGGATGGAACATCGTATTAGGATGAGTCACTACTTCTGACAATGAATGTCCCGAAATATTGACCATCATGAAGAATAATACTGCCAAGGCTACGAACGCCGTAAAGATCCGAGTTGGCCATGACATCGTTTCAGAAATCACACTGCCATAAAAGTCCTTTTGAACTTCCCGTGCAACGTGTGGATTACCAGGTTCAGCCTCTTGACGTTCAGCCGTAATTTCCTTCTGGTATTCCTTAATATCAAACGCCTTTTGCTTTTCCTTAGCGTCATTTTGATACTTTTTCTTGTCCTTCTTTGAAAGTTCCTTGAACCACTTGATGAATTCGCGGTATTCGGTAACAACTTCATCAGTTGGTCCGATTTGCTTCAAGTCACCGTATTGAATCCAGGCAACTCGATCACACAACATTTCAACTTGCTTCAATGAGTGACTGACGAAGATAATCGTCTTGCCAGCTTCTTTGAAGGTCTGGATCTTTTCCACACACTTCTGGTAGAAGGTATCATCACCAACGGATAAGGCTTCATCAATGATCAGGATATCAGGATTGATATGCACCGCAATGGCAAAACCTAAGCGAGACTTCATACCAGATGAATAACTCTTAACGGGTTGGTAGACGAAATCGCCAATATCAGCAAATGCAATGATATCATCCAACATATCATCGATTTCCTTATTGGTCATCCCCATCATCAAGGCTTTCAAACGAATATTCTCTAACCCAGTCAATTGACCACGCAAGCCAGAATTGATTGCAACGATCGAAGTATCCCCACGAACGTCGACAATCCCAGTTGTTTGTGGAATAACACCAGAAATAATGTTTGATAACGTTGATTTACCAGAGCCATTGACCCCGATAAGTCCAAGCGTTTCACCCGCTTCAACTTCTAATGAAACACCCTTCAAAGCCCAAAATTCTGGGATCTTTTGATTTGAAACTGAGAAAAATGCTTTGAGTTGATCTGAACGCGTCTTAAACAGATCGAATTCCTTAGTCACATTTTGAACTTTAATTTTGTAATCAGCTGTCATTTCAATACTTCCTATATATTATACGATTTATGTTCTAATAGAAGATCATTACTAACTGCTATATGGTACAAGAGAAGTGCCCAACCGTCAAGCCGAGTCTAAAGAGCTTTAATTAAAATTAACCTGCACTATTAATTGTGATTAATCACACAATCTTTTGAAAAGAGCACTGCAAACGTTCGCATTATTGCTACTAATGAAATATACTTAAAGGAGCAAGTTACTTGTCAGGCATGTACGGGAGTGAGTAAGTCTATGAAAATAATCGAACATCAGGGGAACGGAATCAACTACTACACGTTAGTGAACAATCACCACATGAGCGTCACAATTATGGATTGGGGCGCTACCATTACGGCTATCAAGACCCACGATAAGGACGGAAAATTCGCCAATATCATTCTTGGTTTTGACGACGGCCCCGACTACATTACCTATCAATCATTTTTTGGCGCAACGGTTGCTCGGGTAGCTGGCGTCATCAAAAATGCGCGTTGGCGAGATCATGATTTGACACAAAATTCTGGTGAGAACCACTTAAACGGTGGTAACATGCCACAGATTGCCTTTGAACCATGGTTTCTTGAACGAAAACTACACACCAGCGATCAGGTTGGGCTGGTCATGCAATACATTACCTTAGATGGCGAAAATGGCTATCCAGGGACCATGACGATCACCGCTAACTTCATTTTAGATAACGATGGCAAATTCACCATTAGTTACACCGGTAAGAGCGATAAAGAAACGCTTTTCAACCCAACTAACCATACTTATTTTAACCTCAGCGGTAACGCCGAAAGCTTAATCAACCATCAAATTCTAAAAATCAACGCGGACGAATACGCCTCCCTCGATAAGCATGGCTTACCAACTGGCAAACTGCCGTGGGTCACCGACAGTCCATTCGACTTCCGTGATCCAGCTGAGATTGGCCCCCAGATTGCTAACATTAAGGGTGGCCTCCATCACGGCTTTGTTCTTAACGACACCCCTTACCCACAAGTTGAACTACTCGACCGGGTCAGCGGCCGTAAACTCACGATGCGCACCAACGCACCGGCTGTCGTTGTCTCTAGTGCCACCAATTACCGCGACGACCGTTACCGTTTAAATGGGGGTAAACCGATGCGTTCACAGTTAGGACTCTCACTGCAGGCTCAAAAACTGCCGGATGCCATTCACCATAAAGCTTTTGGGAGTATTATCATTGAACCTAACGTGCCAGTCACGTATCAAACTGCCTATCAATTTACGAATATTTACGACGTTTAACACGTTACGTATCACTAAAAATAAGGATATAATTCAAAATAAGGCGTCTCAGAAATGATTATTCTGAGACGCCTTATTTATTTAGCTGATTAGATCAAAATAGACACCATCAAACAATTTACTCGACTTACTCAAGAAATCGTCTCATGACAATAACCCTACGCTGGTTCATCTCCATGATTTTCAAAATCAATGGCCTTGATACGACCATGCCGCCGACCATAAAAGAGGATACTGAACGCGGAGAAGACGACCGCAATCCCAAGTAGGATGCTGATTTCAGGCCAAGCAGTGTCCCCTATCATCAACGTTTCACGCAAACCACTGACCGCGTACGTCATCGGTAACCACGGATGGATCGTCTGGAAGAACCCATTACTCAATTCAATCGGGTACGTCCCCGCAGATCCGCCTAGCTGTAAGACTAACAAGATCATACTGAAGAAGGCGCCCACACGACCAAATACGAGGTTCAGCCAGTAGACAATACTCATGAAGGCCATCGCAATGCTGAAGACCATCGCTAGCGTTGCCCAAGCGTGAACTGGCGCTAAGCCATCAATTACGATCAAGAACGTTTCAATTAAAAGACTTTCTAACAGTGCGAAACTGCCGAGAATTGACGCTTTACCCGCCCACCAGTAAAAACCGTTCTTAGGGTATTTACGTGGGGTGTAGGTATCAAACATCATGTTAAACGCCAACGCACCAACAAACAGTGAAACGGACATCATGTAAGGTGCCATTCCCGTTCCGTTGTTCTTAGCGTGATCACGTTCAGTATGGCTAGTTGTAACTGGCTTAGCTACCTGTGCATATGTCAATTTACTTGGATTGACTTGCGCCTTTTTACCAGCAGCACTCAGCTTAGTTGCCAGGGTCTGATTACCACTCTGAACACTAGCTAGTCCCGTTCCCAGTTGTTGTGAACCACTAGCCAACTTCTGGCTACCACTGTTTAGTTGACTGCTACCACTTGCGAGTTTAGCCGCGCCACTCGTCAACTGCGTGCCCTTAGTTCCTAATGTCGTCAGGCCAGTTGTAACTTGCTGTGACCCCTGATCAAGTTTGGTCACACCGCTCGTCAGACTAGGTAATTGACCAGTCAAAGTTGCTAGTCCAGTGCTCAAACTGGTTGCGCCCGTATTCAAACTACTGCCCTTCGTATTCAACGTCTGCGTCCCACTGGCTAATTGCTGGCTACCACTAGCCAATTGCGACGTCCCTGTCGTCAAAGCAGTCCCGTTACTAGCCAGCGTTTGCGTTCCCGTAGCCACTTGTTGCGCACCACTCGTCAACTGAGTCACGCCGCTACTCAAACTAGGAGCCGCTTGGTTCAGCTTTTGAACACCGTTATTCAACGTTGTCATCCCACTAGCAGTACTTGCAAGTGCCGTACTCAACTGATCAGCACCCGTACTTAACGTGGTTAACTGGGTCAATAGGTTCGCTTGACTGGTAGCAGCCTTCCCCAACGTCGTCTGTAGCGCTTGAATCGTTGACTGATTACTGTCAGCAGTCACGTTATTCAACGCTGTTGTCAATTGGCTGCTAGCCGTCTTAACGGCCGTTGTATCACCCGTCGTTGCACTATCGCTAACCGCTGCAACCATCGCAGCCTTTTGCGTGGTGGTTAATTTTTGCGCAGTTGCGGCTGTGTTGACCCGACTAACTAGCGCCGTCTGTTGTTGCTGTTGGTTAGTCTGCATTGTCGTTAACGCTTGTTGCAACGTCGTGGCCGCCTGTTTGACTGCCGTTAACTGCTGCGTATTGGAATTAGTCGACAACTGCTTTAGTTGTGTCGCTAAGTCCTGTTGCTGACTCTTCGCTGAGCTGACCGCTTGGCGAACCTGGTCTAAACCAGTAGCTAGCTGCGTGCTCTTCCCCGCTATTTCTTGAATGCCAGTATTAAGATCACCACTACCATTCGCCAAACTTTGCGTGCTCGTTGTTAATGTCTGCGTCGCTTGTCCAAGTGTGCCCAACTTACCCTGTAATAACTGAGCACCCTGATTGACCTGGCCAACACCGCTAACGTATTGCTGTGTCTTACTATTGAGCGTTTGGGTCCCGCTTTGTAACTGGCTCGCTGCCGTGTTCGCTTGTTGTACGCCATTAGTATAACTTTGAACACCACTAGCTAACTGCTGACTACCATCGTTTAGTTTCGTTGCACCAGCCACCAACTGCTGACTACTACTTAGTAGTGTATCCAGTCCGGTCGTCACTTTTTGACTACCAGTTGTCAGCTGATTAACGCCCGTCATATATTGTGTCAGCCCTTGTGCTAACGTCTTGCTACCACTCTGGAGCGTTAACGTACTCTTGGCTAACGTATTGAGGCCAGTTGTAATTTTCTGATTAGCTTCCTCCGTCTTCTGACTACCATTCGCTAACTTTTGATTATTCTTGCCAGCCGTGGTCAAGCCATTGCCAAGCTGTTGAATGCTTGCAAACAGAGTTTTCGCATACGTGCGCGTAATCTGCTGACTGACCTGCGTCGCCACACTGTCCGCCGCGCTGCTAGTCATTTTAGCTGCCGTAAAGTTATGACCAGCGCTGGTTTCATACTTTAGAACCATCTTCTGCGGCTTTTTAGCCATTAAAGTCGTTGCGTGTTTTGAAAACTGCTTTGGAATCGTAACAACCATGTAATACTTGCCATTCTTTAAACCCTTTTTCGCAGTTGACTCGTGAGCCACAACTTCAAAGTCCATCGACTTAGATTTAGATAAATTATGGGATAGTTGCTTGCCTACCGCTAAGTGCGTTCCTTGGTAATCCACAGCCTGGTCTTGATTAACGACCGCAACCGGAAGATTCTGCAACTCACCATACGGATCCCACATTGATTTTAGAAATGTCACGGCGTAAATCGACGGGATAAACCCGATAACGATAACGACGATCAACATTAATTTGTGCTTGAGTAAGTAACGCCATTCTGCCTTGATTATACTGACTTAATTCCCCATTCCCTTACAAATGTGCTATGCTTATGCCTAAGTTAATTACCACGTGTGGCTTATATAATAGCCACTTCGATATTAAAATACCACCACAGCATAACTAAATTTGTGGAATATGCCCCATTTAAACCCCATGTGGGGTCTAACTTTCGTTAGGAGACGTTAATATGGTTAAAACTGATTTACGAGTTCAACGCACGCGAGCCGCACTACGACAGGCTTTCCGTGTTCTAGCTTTAAAGTATCCCCATTATCGCGATATTACAGTTAAAGAACTTACCGCCGTTGCTAATGTGAATCGTAAGACCTTTTACTTACATTTCGATTCAATTGACGACCTTGCTGAAACCTTCACTCAGGAGAGTGCCGAAAAAATCTTAGCCCTACTCAGTCCGGACGATTTCAAGGAAAACATTATCCAACCTGGTCTCATCTTTGATCGGTTAGTCGACTTCTTCCATCAATCTGAAGATTTTCACCGGGTGATTCTCCTCAATGATGATTACAGCTTCCTCACTCATAAAATCTACAATCTGATTACGGACGGTCTCACCACGACCATTCAGTCCAATTACCATCTGCCGGCCATCGATGCTAGAATCTGTGCAAGCTTTTTGATTCATAATAACCTGACATTTTTCCGTCTTTACTACCAAGGTGATTTAGGGATCACGATTGATGAATTGAAAAAGCGCCTCGTCTCGCTCAATGCTTACGGTATTCACAACTTTTTCTATCCCGATGATCGTTTATCATAAACAACGCAAAAAGGAGCAATGACAAACGTCATCGCTCCTTTTGTGTTCAGAACTAGTGGTTGAAAATTATGAAACAACTGTAAATATATCTATTATCACAAGCATCAACCAGTCTAGCCGGAGCTAGTGCTGACCATCGCAGGCGAAAGTAGTAATTAATTCATGCTTATAGCACCTGATCTTCAATCGTCTTCAAGACACCATCATGTTCGTTATCCAATACCGTTACATGTTTGGCAACTGCTTGAATCTCAGCTGGCGCGTTACTCATCGCATAGCTATGTGCCGCGTATTGTAGTAGTGGCACATCGTTAGCTCCATCGCCGAACGCCATGATTTCATCCGCTGTTAGCCCTAGTTTAGTGGCTAGTTGCTGGACTGCTGGTAATTTACCAACGTGTTGATCCACCAAGTCAACTACACCGTAACCACTGTCATGTGCTTTTAACTTTCCATCAAAGTACGTATTCGCTTGTGCCACTAATGTCGCAGCATTTTCAGGTTCCGTCGTCACACTGATTTTTTTGATTGTATCAGTGACACTGGCTAGGTCATCGACCAGCTGCAGGTTGTCATAAAACTTTCGCGCCATCTTAACTAATTCGGCTGGTGCCCCAGTTTCAGTATAAGAACCGTGACTCCCCACCAAAATGATATAAGCATCTTTAAATAGCGCTTGCTTGCGATCAACGGTCACAAATTGTCGCTGTTGCGCAGCTGATAAGCTACCATCGTAGATCAATTTGTCCTGTGCATAGATCGACGCACCATTTTCAGCCACCACAATCAGATTGTCCGCCATAACGTCACCAAACAGCTGCTGAAGGTGTGCGTACTGGTTACCGGAAGATAATACCAGCGACACCCCAATTGCTTGTAGGCCAGCTAAAACGCGTTTGAACTGGTCCTGGTTAAAACTCTGATCCTGATGTAAGAGCGTCCCGTTCAAATCGGTCGCTATTAGTTTGATTGTCACAAAAAGTCCTCCTCGATCATGCTACATTTAGATTAGAAATAGGTCTTAATCATAAAATTAGCTCATCTCATTTATCAATATTAATTTATTATACTCGTTTTACGGTTATGAGTTGCCTAACCTGACTTCAATGACGAAGTACGACCATCCAAATCAATAAGCAAAAACGCCACTGGTAATCACTCACCAATGACGTTTTACTGTGCCCACACACTTATTTGTTAATTATTCAACCGTAACACTCTTAGCCAAGTTTCTTGGTTTATCAACATCTAAGCCCTTATTCAAGCTGGTGTAGTAAGCCAATAACTGACCAGGAACGACGCTGAGCAAGGCCGTTAAGCGTTCGTCAACGGCTGGCAAGACAATCGTGTCGTCTGGTTTAGCCAAACTATCCGTCACGATCGTAATCGTCTTGGCGCCACGCGCTTCAACTTCTTGCAAGTTAGAACGGGTTAAGCCAGCGGTCTTTTGCTGCGTAATGATCCCGATAACTGGCGTATCTTTTTCAATCAACGCAATCGTACCGTGCTTCAATTCGCCAGATGCAAAGCCTTCCGCTTGAACATAAGAAATTTCCTTGAGTTTCAAGGCCGTTTCTAGTGAGACCGCGTAGTCTAAGCCCCGACCAATGTAAAAGGCGTTTGGCGTGTCTAACAAGTCGGCCTTAGCTAATTTTTCAAAGGTTTCCTTCTCGTCAACTAAGCCCTGCATGCCGTTAGCAACCAATGCCAATTGTTGCTTCACATCAAAGTCGGTTGCGTCAGCTTGATCCACGGCCATGCCTAGGGCTTTAGCCAAGATTGCTTCTAAGGCAATCTGTGCCGTGTAAGCCTTGGTTGAAGCCACCGCAATTTCAGGACCAGCGTGTAAGAGCAGCGTGTAAGTTGCTTCACGTGACAACGTTGAGTTTGGCACGTTGGTAATCGTCAAACTTGGGAAGTGTTGTTCATTCACATTCAACAAAACTTCACGACTGTCGGCTGTTTCACCAGACTGAGTCAAGAAGATGAAGAATGGATGGTCTGACAACAATGGTTGGTTATAAGCGAATTCAGATGAAACGTGTACTTCTGTTGGAATCTTAGCGAGTGATTCAAATAACTTCGCACCCACTAAACCAGCATGATAACTCGTCCCAGCGGCTACAATATATAACCGATCCGCACCTTTTAATGCGTCCAACAAGTCATGGCTAATGATTGGTTCGCCCGCATCATTTAGATAAACTTGTGATAATTTCCGCATCACATTAGGTTGTTCGTCGATTTCCTTCAGCATGTAGAAGGGATAAGTCCCCTTGTCAGCTTGCGTTGCATCAATGTCCACGTGGAAGGTATCACGTTCAACGGCCTGACCATTTTGATCAGTAATCTTGATTTCGTCAGGTTTAACCACAACGATTTCACCATCATGTAATTCCAAGTAGTCCTTGGTCTGATCCAGCATAGCTAAACTATCAGAACAAACGACGTTGAAACCATCGCCAACACCGATTAATAGTGGACTCTTGTTCTTAGCCACATATAACGTATCTGGCATCTCTTTGTCCATCAACAAGAAACCGTATGATGAATGACCCAATAAGCCTAATGTCTTTCGGAATGCATCCAACGTGTTGAGACCATCCTTAGTGACAAAACGATCAACCAATTGCACGATAACTTCAGTATCCGTCTGTGATGTAAAGGTCACGTCACTCAAATAATCCTGTTTTAATTCTTCAAAGTTTTCGATTACACCGTTGTGAACCAAGTAGAAACGACCATCCGCAGAAACTTGGGGATGCGCATTAGCAACGCTTGGTACACCGTGGGTTGCCCAACGTGTATGACCAATTCCAGTAGAACCATGGACGTTGGCACCTACTGCTTTGCGTAAGTCGTCGATCCGGCCCTTTTCCTTAACTAAGTAATCTTGACCATCCTGATCATTAACATAAATACCGGCTGAATCGTAACCCCGATATTCCAATTTTTGTAAACCATTCAATAAGATTGATACCGCACTATCTTTACCTGTTACTCCAACAATTCCACACATAATTAATCTTCCTTTGCTGTTTGAATTGTTTCTAGCTGCGTGGTCAAAATGTCTGTCACCAATTTCACAACTGGTTTTTGTAATTGACCTGTAGAGTGCAGTCCCTGACGTCACCCGTCGATTATCGATAGACGTCTTCCTCGTCAACTTTAAAATCTAAAGTCCTGGCGCTATTCCATTCAAACCAATTAGTAATTGGTCTAGGCTACTCTCCTAATTGGTATATTTTCTAGAAACAAGACTAGCTTACCTTTAAAACGGATTCATGTCAACGATATTATATATTGGTATACGTGTTAATTAAGATGTATACCAATCTCAATCACCGGCACAATAGTGTCACTAGCAAGTTATGATTTTTTTGTGATTTCACATTGGTCTAAGCTAACATCTACAAAATGAGAGTTCCGTAAATATGGTTTTATCAGCATAAATTGTTTTAAATCATTGATTTTATAAGTATTCGTCTACACATTTGTACTAGTTAAAATTTTAATTGATTGCCCTGTTATACTGCTGTATGTGCAGATTTATCCGCCTACCGGGGTAGTCTGACAACGCTGGAACGCCATGGGCACGATTTTGAGCTCACAAGCCAAGGACGCTTGCAATCTCAAAACTCGACCTTACACTAACCTGAACACTGTCAGACTCCCCCTCACGGCTAGCTTGGATTTAAAGTGTTAGTAGTGCCCGTACCTAGTCTTAATTTGGTTCATCGTTACATCAAAAGGAGGAACCGGCTGACTGTTTTATCGAAATCATCCGTAATTTTTTAGAAAAATCGCTTATTAAATTGAACAATAGCTCCTTAAAAGACAAATTTGATACTCAAGACTAGTCAGTCTAAAAAACTAAGTACGTACAGATCCGCCTTTAACTACTATCTAGCCGAGAGGAGCGTCCTGACAATGTTCAGTGGTGAAATTATCCTTGGCTGAGTGGTCTTCTCGGCTAGGATAAGGCCAAGCTTAAAGATTGCAGCGGGGTTTTGCTGAGCTTTAAGTGTGCCCACCACGTTCCAATCATTGTCAGGACGCTCCGGCAGGCGGAATAGGACGTATTCCGCTCTCTGGTGGCTTATCAGGCTTGGCCCGGTCCCACAGCTGAGCTAGTGCTGGCAATCGTAGGCGGAAGTTATAGCCGCTTTGGAAATACAAAAAAACAGTTACCGGTAATTACCGGTAACTGTCATCTTTAATTGCTTAATTATTCAACGCCAACTTCGGCTTTAACGACATCAACGATCCGGTCAACATAAGCGTTAACCAATTCGTCAGTCTTGGCTTCAGCCATGATCCGTAGTAAATCTTGAGTCCCTGAAGGGCGTACCAAGACACGACCATCGCCAGCCATTTCGTTTTCAACATCTGCAATAACAGCTTTGATCTTGTCGTTACTCAAAGCAGCTTGCTTGTCTTGAACCTTAACGTTAACTAATTTTTGTGGGTAGGTCGTTACTTCACCAGCTAATTCGGATAACTTCTTACCAGTTTCCTTCATAACGTGTAATAACTGAATCCCAGTTAACATCCCGTCACCGGTCGTGTTGAAATCAAGGAAGACCACGTGACCAGACTGTTCGCCACCTAAGTTATAGCTGTCTTTCAACATTTCTTCAACAACGTAACGGTCCCCAACTTGGGTCTGTTTGCTGTGTAAACCAGCGGCTTCTAGGCCTTTGTATAAACCAATGTTACTCATAACCGTGGTAACAACCGTATCTTTCTTCAATTTCCCGCGTTCGCTGAGGAACTTACCGCAAATATACATGATCTTGTCGCCATCAATGACGTTACCAAGTTCATCCACCGCGATACAACGATCGCCGTCACCATCAAAGGCTAACCCAACTTGAGCACCCTTTTCAACGACAAATTTTGCCAATGCGTGAGGATGAGTTGAACCAACACCCTTATTGATGTTTAAACCATCGGGAGCAGTTGCCATCGTGTCAAAATCAACGTTCAAGTCAGCAAAGATCCGTGAGACCAAGTTGCTGGTTGAACCGTTGGCACCGTCGACTGCTAAATGAATCCCGCTTAAATCATCAGGAATCGTTTGTTCCAAGAATTGAGCGTATTTCAGATTACCTTCTGGGAAGTCAGCAACCGTACCCAAGCCTTCTGCTGCTGGCCGTGGTAGGTCATCAGTTGGTTGATCCAATAAGGCTTCGATTTCTTCTTCCTTAGCATCGGATAGCTTGAAGCCGTCACCACCAAAGAACTTGATACCGTTATCTTCAGCTGGGTTGTGAGAAGCTGAGATCATGATACCGGCAGCAGCATCTTGAATACGAACTAAGTAAGCCACACCAGGAGTCGTGATAACGCCTAAGCGTAACACTTCGATACCAGCGGATAATAAACCAGCAATCAAGGCTTCTTCCAACATTTGTCCTGAGATCCGAGTATCACGAGCAACTAATACTCGTGGTTGCGTTTCTTTATTAGCAGCGTGTTCCGTCAAAACGTAACCGCCTGCACGACCTAATCGAAAAGCTAATTCAGGTGTTAAACCAGAGTTAGCAACGCCCCGGACACCATCAGTACCAAAATATTTCATTATTATTTACCTCGTTTCAAAAATTTCAATTAATTACCTTCAACCGTAATCTTAACTTTAACTGACGTTGGACTGACTGAAGAAATCCCGTCCTCATCACTTGTCGAGACTTTAACCGTCTTCGTCGTTGTTTCTTTCACATCCGTAACGTCAACGTTGACCGGCAACGTCTTTAACTTAGCCAACGCAGCCTTGGTCCCAGTGACGGTTACCGACTTAGTATCCGACGAGAACGAATAGTTCGTATCTGACGATGTTTTACCACTCGCCTTCAGATCAATCGGCACATCCTTAGTCGTTGTCGCTGGCGTAATCGGAATGTAGACCGACGTCGTTGACGGTGTTAAGACCACGTTTAAGTTCTGACCATTGGCATCTAAAGCTTCGATCACAGCTTGTTGATTGACTGCTTTGTCTAGGTTCTTTTCAGTATTGACGACCGCAACGACCTTAGCTACTTTGCTAACCTCGCTGACAGCCCCCGTTACTTTAACCGACGACGTCCCTAAGCGTGGTGTGCCAACTTCGTAACCATCCGCCACATTGGCCTGGTTGAAATCAGCACTCACCTTATAGGTAGCCGTTCGCCGGGGTTGGATATTCACGTGGATATATTTCTGACTCAATCCGTAACTGAGTTCTTTGTTTAAGCCATCCACTTGTATTTTAACACTATGACGTCCCACCGATAACTTCGACAAGTCAGCGTAAACTTTAAAGTTTTGGGTATTCGCCGTCGTTGTAACTAGTGCAGCCGGCCCTTCAATCGTAACTTTGATATTTTCTGGATACCCCGTTACAAAGTACTTGGTACTATTAACATTAAGCTCTAAGGGTGAACTGATCGCTACTTTACGATTAGAGGTTAAGGTCGTCTTCGATGAACTATTCGTCAAGACACTCGTGTTATGAGTAGTCTTTAACGAATTGACATACGCCACCAAGACCAACGCACAGACCAGTGCCAACAAACGCATCGACCAATTACTATTAATAAATTTTTTCATTTACGAAGACCTCCGCCAAAGATACGTCCAAACCAACTTTGGAACATATTTTGATGAGTTTGATCTGTCGGGGTCAATAAGATTTGCCGGAAGTAACGCAGGTAATTTTCCTGGCTCATACCACGCATCAGCTCATTATCCTTCGTAATTGAGACCTCACCAGTCTCTTCAGAGATAACAATTGTTAACGCGTCCGTTACTTCACTAATCCCTACAGCGGCTCGGTGTCGTGTTCCCAATTCTTTAGGAATGAGGTTACTTTCTGATAACGGTAAGTATGCCGCGGCTACCTTGATCTGATTATCTTGAATAATGACGGCCCCATCATGCAGTGGCGTATTTGGGATAAAAATGTTAATTAACAATTCTCCCGTAATGTCAGCGTCCAAAGCAATCCCGGTCTCAATATAATCTTCCAATCCGGTGTCCATCTTAATGGTCATCAGTGCACCAATACGACGCTTGGCCATGTACTGAATTGCTTTGTCCAATTCAGTGATCATCCGCTCTTCATCCTCATTTTGGCGCTTACCACGGGAAAACATGGATCCACGGCCTAAATGCTCCAACCCACGCCGAATCTCGGGTTGAAAAATGATGACCATTGCAATTACTGCCCAATTAATAATTTGGTCCATGATCCACGAAACGGTGTCCAGACCAATTAAGACACTAACTGCCTTGATAATCGCAATGACGATGATTCCACGGAAGAGTTGCACCGCCTTTGTGCCCCGTAACAACACAATCAGCTCATAGATGACAAACCAAACTGCAAGAATGTCAAGGAGCCGGACAAAGTTTTGCAATGTCAATAAACTGCTCCAATTGAGAGTCATAACCCTCCTCCTCGTGAAAATTATTTACTTTCACATTATAGCACGGCCACTCACTCCCCGTGGACTGATTTCAGTAAGCGAACAATCTTTTCTGGAATACTTTGATTTAATATTAAACTTGATGTTCTTTAATATAGCTTGATTAATATTTCTGTTAAAATTAGACATGAAAGGATGTGACTGAATGACTAGAGGACAGCGTTGGCTAGTTCGGTTCGTTTTCTGGGGCTTTATTCTCTTTGCCGCGCTTGATTTACATGGTTCGTTTCGTTTCTTATTACTTAATACAATCCTAGCTTATATTCCAATCGAGCTAAGTTTCTGGCTTACCACTCGCCGGGAACCCATCTTGTTTTGGCTAATAGCGGTCATTTGGTTGCTCTTTTACCCAAACGCACCGTACTTGATGACTGATCTATTTCACCTCAGCCTACTAAAGCCTTATGGTATCAATGGCATGTTACGTTTCGATCTACCGATGTGGCGTGATTTTGCTTACTTAGTAGGTCCAACGATGGTGGCAACTATCATTGGAACCTGGGGTGTTGACCGTGTGGCACAAGAAGTTACTCGCCGCCTGCATTTGAATAAGTTACCCGCTAGCAGATCTTTAATTAGTGGTGCCCTATTCCTATTTGCCAGTATTGGCGTCTACGTCGGTCGGTTTCTTCGGTTACATTCCATCTATTTGCTGATTACACCTCAATACATCATTAAACAGTTATTAGGAATGTGGTCACTTAAAATGCTAGCCTTTGTTTTACTAATGTGGCTACTACAGCTATTCATTTACGCGGCGTGGCGTTTCACCATTACATCCACGCCTTCCGAAAAACAATTTTAAATTCTTCCATAAAACGACCTCAGGGCATTGATTGTCCCAAGGTCGTTTTGTATTTTCCCTATTATTAATAAGGGTTGAGAATTCTAAGCACGCTGTCCACCGCTTCACTAGCCAAGAAAACGTGCTCCTCTGATATTTGATTCAATGACTACTCTGTTAGCTAGCAATTCTCGTGAACTAACATTAATGATACTTACCATTAGTCTTAATCAATCTAGCAGGAGGTGGTCAGTCCTAGCGGTGCGGTGAAGGTGGCTTTAGTCCGGTGTTTTTCCGGGCTTAGGCCACGGACGTTCTTGATCATTAGCGTTTTTTGCCAATGATCAAGACGAGGGTTAAGACCGCTTCTCAGGCTTAACCCGGTCCCCACAGCTGAGCTAGGACTGACCACTGGAGGCGAAAGTAGTAACTGATTTTATCTGTTCACTGCCATGCCACCATCCCCAGTGAATCATTAACTTTCACCTTTTAGTTATTAACAACAAGGTGATCAAAAAGCCACGTTTAAATCTAGATAAAAAAACGACACCATCACGATTTCGCTAATCGTAATGGTGCCGTTTCTTATTATTACTGTATCAGAAACTAATTCTTAGTTTGTGGATCACTATATTCGGTATGGCTACTGCGTTTATCATGTAAACCGCCAAAACCAGTGAAACCAAAACCGGTCGCTTTTTCTTCAGCATCGCTAATATACTGTAACGTATC
Source organism: Lactiplantibacillus herbarum (assembly GCF_001039045.1). Lineage (GTDB taxonomy): Bacteria > Bacillota > Bacilli > Lactobacillales > Lactobacillaceae > Lactiplantibacillus > Lactiplantibacillus herbarum. Next base: position 77,330 of record NZ_LFEE01000007.1, on the reverse strand, counting down.
ACTAGCCCGCTGTTCACCGTAAACTTCCATCCACTGATGAAAACGTTGGTTAGAGGCTGTGGTAATAGCTTTTTCAACCTTTAAGCCAGATTTGGTGAGTGATAGATACTTGATCCGGCGATCGTGCGTATTAGTCGTCTGTTCAATGTACTTTAAGTCCAATAAAACGTTAATCTGACGAGCAATTGCGCTCCGTGAGACCCGTTGTGCCGTGGCGATTTTTACCAACGTCAACGATTCATCACTCGTTGCGATCATCCGCATAACGGTGTACGCTTCAAACGTGATCTTATATGGCCGTGTAGGCACTGATACAAAGTCCCCAATGTACTTCAGAATATGCATATAAGTGTCTACGAAGCGTTCTTGAATCTCTGACTCTGTCATGTGATGTCCCCCTTGATAAACTCTTCATCGCGATAGTCCTTTTTCAACCAGTGATTAATTTGCAGAGCTAACCATTCACCGGTAACACTACTCTATCATTATTATAACCTAGAACTACTAATTTACAATCTAAAAAGTTAATTAATCGTCATCGGCCTCAATATCGTTGAGCATTAATAAGTTCTCCGAGTAATTAATGAACTGCCGTAACTTTGCCGCGGTGCGTAGGTTTATTCGACCGCTCTCCAACAATTGTTGAACCCCCGTGCGTTCGGCACCTAAACTTTTAATCCGTAACCTGTGTATCTGTTGTTCATAATCTGCACGTGATAGACTGTGATCATTTTTCGCATTCTCAATTCGATTACGATAGTGCACAATCAGGTGATATAGCGCTTGACGGTCAAACTGTTGCTCATCAACGTTAGCTTGTTTTAAATATTGAGATAACGATTTGATAGCTGCCTTAGAGGCTTCTCGTTGAATATTTAATATCTCTGACCGTAGCTCACCACTGTCACCCGGCGCTAACCATAACCGGAAACCTTGCATTGCTCGGCTCATAATCAGCCGTAATGACCGTAACGTTGGTAACCCCGATTTGTGCGTTGCACGGATAAAGCGTTGTTCACGGCGATCAATCCGTTGTAGATAAACTTTACCTGCTAATTTAGTGGTCTGACGATCGAGGATCATCTGCTTAACCGCTTGACGCTCACCAGCTAGCGCAACTAATCGTAACTGTAGTTCATCCGTCAACATCGGTGCTAGTTCATCCGCCGTCTGCGAAGCAACCTCTAGCCGTCGCATTTGAAACTGTTGATCCAGAATCAAGTCATACGCTGCCCGCTGGTTTTCTGGCCGGCGATGTTCTTCGACGTTTTGGATAGCAAGCTGCAAAATATAGACTCGCGCTTGTTTATACGTCAACTGTTGAGGCACCTCAGTCGTAGCGTCTTCCGGTACATCTGTATCGTCATCTTCACCATCCACCAACGCCACGTCATCCTCATCAGGACTCGAACCACGAGTCACAAACGGAAGTGATTTAGACGCAATCAACGGCAAAATAGCTGAAGCTGCAATCAGACTGACAATGATGACCCCAGCTGCAATAAACAGGACTAATGAGCGTTCTGGAAAGGCCTCGCCAGTTGCAATAACGGTTGGAATGGTGAACACCCCAGCCATCGTAATGGCACCACGAACTCCAGATAGCCCTGATAATGCTGCAATCCGCAAGCTAGGTTTAGCTTGCTTGCGATGCCGTAACCAGTTGAATAGCATGTACGCGTAAGTCCAAGCCACCCGGATCAGGAGCAAGATGCCCCAGACAATCAGGACGTCAAAGACTGCGTGGAGTGTATTCGTATGTGCACCCTTGATCGTTGCTCGGGTCGCCACTGGTAATTCAATTCCGAGGATCAAGAAAACGATCCCGTTCAATAAGTAAACGATCACATTCCAGACACGTTCTGTGACTAACCGTAGTTCGGGAGCATCTTCACTCTCATGAGAATTCTGAACATGCGATAAAACACCCGCGGCAACTACCGCTACGACACCAGAAGCGTGGAACCATTCTTCTGCAATGAAATAAATAGCAAATGGCGTTAGGATCTGTAAGACGACATTGAAGACAATGTCATTAATCCCCTCACGACGTAACAAGTCGCGAATCAATTGAATCAACGTGATTAACGCTAAACCAACGGCTAACCCCACCAAACTGATGTAGATAAAGTCACCAATCGCATTACCTAAGACAAAACTACCCGTTACGGCAGCGGCTAAGGCGTACTTGAACCCAATCAGTCCACTGGCATCGTTGATCAAACTTTCACCACTGACTAAATGCAAAATTTCTTTGGGCAATTTGACCCCTTCAGAAATCGACTGCACAGCGATGGGATCCGTCGGTGACAAGATGGCAGCTAACGCAATCGCTACTGCCAACGGAATACTTGGAATTAAAACGTGAATCAAGAAACCACCTAAAATGGTGGTAATAAAGACAAGAACGATGGCGTTGGCAAAGATTGCCCCGCGTAATTCCCACAGTTCCTGTTTTGGAAATTCTCTGCCGTCGTTGTACAACATCGGTGCAATGAAGACTAGCATGAACCAATCCGTCTGCAACTTAACTTGTACGTTTAACAATAAAGCCACTCCTAGACCCAATCCGACCTGAATTAAACTGACCGGGATTGCGACTAGATAGTGGCTCAACACATTCGACAGCAGCACTAAACACGCCAGTAAAATCACTAATTCAATTAGTGGCATCTAAGTGGTTGCCTCCTTTGTTAAATTGACCTTACGATACTTGGGCGTCCTCACCAATAATCCGAACTTCAGGTTGTAGGTGAACCCCAAAACGTTCAAACACAATTTTTTGGATGTAATGAATCATATTCATATAATCCGTTGCCGTTGCGTGATCGACATTAATAATGAATCCGGCGTGCTTCTTAGAAACTTCCGCACCGCCAATTCGATGACCTTGTAAGCCAGCATCATGAATTAGTTTACCAGTAAAGTAACCGGTTGGTCGCTTAAAGACACTTCCACAAGAAGGCCATTCAAGCGGTTGTTTAGCGGCACGCAACGTATTCAATTCGTCCATTTTAGCCTGGATGGTCGTTTGATCACCCGACTTCAACGTAAACGTCACTGAAACGACGATATCATCATAATCTTGAATACTGCTGTGACGATAACCGAAATCTAACTCAGCATTGGTCAGCGTTTTGAGCTGCCCTTGCGGCGTCAATACCGTAACCGTTTCAACGACTTCACTCATTTCACCGCCGTATGCGCCAGCGTTCATGAAGGCGGCACCGCCGACACTACCGGGAATACCAGCTGCAAACTCGAGACCAGTCAAAGCAGCACGACACGCTACTTTGGTCGTTTCAATAATTGCGGCACCAGCTTCAGCGACCACCCGTTGATCACTAACATGGATCTGATTCATCCGAGTTAGAATGATCGTCAAGCCCCGAATACCGCCATCCTTAACGATCAAGTTACTGGCATTGCCAATGATCGTCAGTGGCAATGACTGCGCGTCAGCGTATTCGATCAGGGTCTTGGCTTCGCTGATTGACTTAGGAAAAGCCACGTAATCGGCGGGACCACCCGTTTTGGTATTCGTATAATGACTGAGTGATTCATCTTTTTTTATTTCAATAGTTGGAAAAGCGGCCAAGACATCTGGGATCATGGGGAAGTTCCTTTCAGGTTTCGATTTGAATCGTCGAAGTTAATACAGTTACGAGCCACACATTCACGCCACACTGGCTCACAATTCTGGGCATCTAAGGCTGACCTTAACTGTACTCAAACGATTTCGTGATTAATAAAGCTATTGTTCCATTTTAGCACGTTTTAGTCGCTTAATAAATGACGGCATACCGCGTGACTTGTAATCGCCGATGCTGGATCAACCGGATTAGCACCGTGCGTTTCAACAGCTGTTAGGAATGCTCGAATCAAGGGTGCAAAACCACGTTTTTCTAATGTGGGTGTCCAGTCTGGAAAACTAGTGGTCTGCGTCTGTGAAGTCGTCACCGTAGTCAAGGTATTTAAATCCGTCACAACGCCACGTTCTTTAGTCGCTTGCATGGTCACTTGTTCGAGGTTGACACCACCCACCATATTCGTCACAACTTGCAACTGCTCGTGCGCAGTTTGGGCACTAAAGTAGCCTTGGCCCATGTTGCCATTTGCAGTTGGGACGATACGACCATCCGTACTAACCAGCGGTTCATCTAATAAGAAGAGGCCGGTATCAACCATGTGGATCATCAGATCAAAGACTGCTGTTTCAGCACTCTGATCACTATCTTCACGGACCTTTTCCGCCACAATCATACGCTTGTCAGGCAAAGCTTTTAATTGTTGATTGAACGGTGCAAAACGACGATTAAAGCCACAGGTTAAGAGCAAGTGCCGGGCTGCTGCCAAATCGTATAAATGTTGAACCACTTGCACATCTGTTGCAACTGGTTTATCAACGTAGACGTTAATATCTGCCATCAATAACTGCTTGATGATCGTCGCGTGCGTACTCGTTGGCGTGTGCACAAATACCGCGGCTGGATGTTCCGCAATCAATTCGTCCAATGTCTCATGCGTATGGGTCATACCGTACATCGCTGCTAATTGAGCTCGCTTTTCGGGATTACGGGTCGTCAGATGAAATTCATACTGATCTTGCATGGCGGCCATCACGGGTAAGTATGCTTTTTGTGCAATGTTACCTAAACCAATTACACCAATTTTTAACATTAAAAGTCCTCCATTTTTTGACGCGGAATGCGTTACAATTATAGTAAAGCTATTTTGAAAGGTCTGAAATTCACGTGAAACTTATTTCTTGGAACGTTAATGGACTACGAGCTGCCGTCAAACACGGCTTTGTCGATACTTTTAACCAATTAGACGCTGATTTTTTCTGTGTTCAAGAAACTAAATTACAAGCCGGACAGATCGATATTGATTTTCCTGGCTATTACCAGTATTGGAACTACGCCGAACGTAAGGGCTATTCCGGAACAGCCATCTTCACCAAGCACGAACCCTTGGCCGTTACTTACGGTATTGGCGTGCCTGAATTCGATGATGAAGGTCGCGTCATCACCCTTGAATACGCTGACTACTACGTCTTGACCTGCTACACGCCTAATTCTGGTGGTGAACTCAAACGCTTAGACTACCGCCAAGCTTGGGAAGACGCCTTTTTACAATATATCAACGGGCTAAGTGCGGATAAACCGCTGATTTTCTGTGGTGACCTCAACGTTACTCACGAGAATATTGATCTCAAAAACTGGCAGAGTAATCATCATAGCGCCGGTTTTACTGACGAAGAACGGGCTAAGTTTAACCAATTATTAGACAATGGGTATACCGATACATTTCGGCATTTCTACCCAGACCAAACCGGTATTTATTCTTGGTGGAGCTACCGGTTCCACGCCCGCGACAACAACTCTGGTTGGCGCATCGACTACTTTATTACCTCACAACAACTGGCGGACCGGTTACTCAACGCTCGTATTCTAAACGACGTGTTCGGCTCCGACCACTGCCCGGTAGAACTCGATATTCGGTTGTAGGAACTGTTAACTTGAAATCAGTGCCATAACTTTGTACGATTAACATAATCTTTAGAAACGGTGGTGACCACTTTGAACTTTGTCGCAATGGACTTTGAGACGGCGAGCGCGAAACGCGACAGCGCCTGTTCCCTAGCGTTGACCGTGGTTCGTAATGACCAGATCAGCGATGAATTCTACACCCTCATCAAACCCGAAAGTGAATTTTTCTGGCGTAACGTGCAAATTCACGGGATTCACGAAGCCGACGTGGCCGACGCCCCTAAGTTCCCAGAAGTCTGGCAGCACATCGCCCCATTCTTCCAACGGGACCGGCTAGTGATTGCGCACAACGCCCCGTTTGACGTTGGGGTGTTACGTAACACCTTGGCACACTACGGCATCGATGCACCGGAGTACCTCTCCATGGATACCGTTAAAACGAGTCAAAAGTTCTATCCAGAATTACCCAATCACAAACTCGATACGATGTGTAATGCTTTAGGAATTGAACTCCAGCATCATCACAACGCCCTAGACGATAGCTTAGCTTGTGCCAACATTTTATTGGCGCAAGCCCAAGCCTTCGGAACCGAACAATTAAAACCATTCGTTCGGGTACAGGGGTAACTTGAACTGACTTAGCCTGGCAATTGCTGGGCTTTTTTATTTTGAAAATTATTATCAGCACTTAATTCTTCACTCCACCAGCCAGGATAACGTGCCATGGGGACCGGTCCCAGCCAAAAATCGGTCTGGAACCTCGCTTCGAGCCCTAAAGTACAAGTCTTCGAAGACGTCCCGCAATCTAAGGCGGCCAACTACGCCACCTAAAATTGCCTGCATGGCACGTTACCCCGGCTGGCTCCGTTTAAACTCAGTCACATTTATTGTTATCGGTTGGCGTCTAAATCTCACTTGATCAAACTAGAATTAATCACCTTTTTTTAAAGACAAATCAGTCTAGCCGGAGGTGAACAGTGCTAGTGGTGCTGTGAAAGTGGTGTTAGTTCGGCGTTCCTTGCCGAAGTTACACCACGGACGTCGTTGGTCCTCGCGTCGTGTGTCAATGACCAACGCGAGGACCAAGACCGCTTCTCAGGCTTGGTCCGGTCCCCACAGCTGAGCTAGTACTGATCACCATAGGCGGGATTTCCGCTGCAATTTAATTCGTTGCGTATGCCACTACACCATCATCAGCATGTCCATCGCAGCGACGTGCTGACCAGTGGGATCAACGACTTCGTAGCTAGCTGGCGTACATGCTTCAAAACCAACGTGCTGATAGAGTTTAGCGGCACGGGTATTCCGTGTTTGGACGGTCAACACTAGTCGTTCCAGCGTACTGTAGTTACGCGCCCAGTCAATAATATCTTCGACTAAGGCGGTACCTAAGCCCATCCCCCAGAATTCTTTAAGAACTGCTACTCCAACTTCACCCTGCGCTTCCCCAAGTTTTTCATCAGCTTGCACCGTGCCGACGCCAATCAAACGTGATCCTAATACAGCTACAAAAATCACATTGGTCGTCGTTCTGGTAATCTGTTCAATCTGCTGACATTCATCGGCTTCACTGACATTTTCAATGCCATCGTCGACCGTAAATGTATTGGATTCACCAGCAAGTTGCGCTAACAAGGCTAATAATTTGGCCGCATCCGTAGCTTCTGCTGGCCGTACGTCCACAACTTCATCTGCCATGGTTAATCACCCTTTCAATTGTTCAACTAACTGTTCATAATGCGTTCCTTCAGGCGTGAACGTGATTACCCGTTGATCATCCGCATTATCGTTACGGCTGATTCCAACTCGTAAATAGGTCTTTGGCAATAGGTCAGCAATTAATTCTGACCATTCCACCACGCTGACCCCGTCACCATCAAAGTATTCATCCAAGCCAAGATCTTCCGCCCACCATTTTCTAACCGATAGACGTCCATATGATAGAGTGGCACCCGGCCCTGCCGATATTCACGAATCAATGTGAACGTAGGACTCTTAACGTTGCCGACGATACCTAAGCCCTTAGCCAGTCCCTTGGTTAACGTCGTTTTACCCGCGCCAAGATCGCCGTCAAGCAATAGTAAGTCGCCTGGTTGTACAAGCTGACCTAACTGTTCACCGATCTTTATAGTCGCCTCTGGTGATGTTACCGTAATTGTTTCCATCTTTTCCAACCCCTCATCTCAATTAAATCTCTTTAATCTATGCTCTCATTATAAAAAAAACGAGCGCAACTTCAAAGCACAAACTCTGAAGTGACCCTCGTTTAATAAACTAATTGTCTAATTAAGCTAATCCTTGGGCAGCCGTAATGATGGCAACTTTATAAACATCTTCTTCACTGCAACCCCGTGACAAGTCGGAAACTGGTTTGTTGAGGCCTTGTAAGACGGGACCAACCGCTTCAAAGTGACCGAAACGTTGGGCAATCTTGTAGCCAATGTTACCAGATTGGAGTTCTGGGAAGACGAACACGTTAGCGTGGCCGGCAACCTTTGAACCTGGCGCTTTTTGTAAACCAACTTTTTCAACAAAAGCAGCATCAAATTGAAGTTCACCATCAATGGCTAATTCAGGAGCAGCTGCTTGTGCTTTAGCCGTTGCTTCTTGAACCTTAGTCACCATGTCGCCCTTAGCAGAACCCTTGGTTGAAAAACTCAACATCGCAACTTTAGGTTCAATATCAAAGACTTTGGCCGTTGCCGCACTCTGAGTCGCAATTTCAGCTAAGGTGTCAGCATCAGGATCAATGTTAATGGCACAGTCAGCAAAGACGTAACGTTCCTCACCCTTTTGCATAATGAAGGCACCAGAAATACGGTGTGAACCTGGCTTAGTCTTAATGATTTGGAGTGCTGGTCGAACCGTATCACCAGTTGGATGTACGGCACCAGAGACCATGCCGTCCGCTTTGCCCATGTATACTAACATCGTCCCAAAGTAATTGGGATCTTCGAGCATCTTAGTGGCTTGTTCAGGGGTGTTCTTACCCTTACGACGGTCAACTAAGGCATCCAACATGGCTTTTTTGTCAGCATCCGGATACGTTGCTGAATCTAATACTTGTACACCAGTCAAATCGGCGTTCAACTCTTTAGCAACGGCTTGAATCTTATCTGCCGCACCCAAAACGATTGGTTGAACCAATCCGTCCGCAGCTAAACGGGCTGCCGCACCGACGATCCGAGGTTCCGTACCTTCTGGGAAAACAATTGTTTGATCTTTACCAGTAATCTTCTTTGCCAATGATTCAAATAAATCCATGTGATGACCCTCCAATAAAATATAATTAATCTTTAAGGCTGACGTGTTTAGGCAGCTGCCAATTGATTGGCTGCTCGCCCAAGGATTCTAACGCAATGTTTGTTTTTGAAAACGGTTTGGAACCGAAGAAACCACGGTAAGCCGATAACGGACTTGGATGGGGTGCTTCTAACACCACGTTAGTCTGCGTATCGATCAGCTTGATTTTAGAACGGGCCGCCTTGCCCCACAAAATAAAGACCACTGGCGTTTCACGTTCAGACAATCGTTGAATTGCCACGTCAGTCAAACGTTCCCAGCCCTTATTGGCATGTGAGAACGCGACCCCGTTTTGAACCGTCAGCACTGAGTTCAACAGTAAGACACCCTGTTTGGCCCAGCTTTCTAAATAACCGTGATTAACCGGCGTACAGCCCACATCGTCTTGCAATTCTTTATAGATATTAACTAACGACGGTGGCACTTGCACACCTGGTAAGACGGAAAAGCTCAACCCGTGAGCTTGATTAGGCCCGTGATACGGATCCTGTCCTAAAATAACGACCTTCGTATCAGTAAACGACGTCCACTCAAAGGCCTGAAAAATATTATACATATCTGGATGAATATTTTTCGTCTGGTACTCCCGTTTCAAAAATTCATGTAATTGATGGTAGTATGGTTGTTCAAATTCTGGTTTTAATACGTCCCACCAGTCTGTGTGAATAAACGCTTTCATCCTTAACACCTCTCGTTTTATTGTAGCATACTCAAAACCAGTAATGATAATAATTCTGTATTCAAGTCCAAACATGTTAGAATATATTTATTAAGACTACTAAAGGATGTGACAACATGATTTCGATCATCGCCTCTGATATGGACGGTACATTATTGAATAACGAAATGGTTGTTTCCGATTTTAATGCCAACGCCATCCGTCAAGCCCAACAGCAAGGCGTACATTTTATCGTTTCGACCGGACGACGTTTTTCTGAAGCCCAGCCACTATTGGCTGCTCAAGGAATCACCGCACCACTGATTACCTTAAATGGCGCCGAAGTCTACGATGCTTCTGGCAAAATGCTCGACATGGTTCCCATTACCAAAAGCGTTTCACGTACCATTTTCCATACGCTAACTTCTCAAGGGTACTACTTTGAAGTTGTTGGCAATGACGGGATTTATTCCAACAACAAAGCAAAACGCATCGAGCAAATTGCACATTTGTTAACTAACTTAAATCCAGATACGTCATTTAAAGTTGCCGTATCACTCGCATCTGCTCGTCTTGAATTGATGGATATCAATTACGTGGATGACTATAATAACCTGTTAGAAGACCCACAAAAACACGTGATGAAGATTATTGCATTTAGCCAGGAAGGTCCCGCTAAGCTTAAGCCATTAAGCGATGAGATCCTCGCTAAGCATTCTTCACTGAAGATCACCTCTTCATCAGCATCGAATATCGAAATCAACAATATCAACGCTCAAAAAGGGATTGCTGTTGAGCGTTACGCTAACATGCTCAACACCCCAATGACTGACGTTATGGCTATTGGTGACAACAACAACGACGTTTCAATGCTTGAGTTAGCAGGTGTCAGCTACGCCATGGGTAACGCCAGCACCGAAGTTAAACAATTAGCTAAATATATTACCGACACTAACGTTAATGACGGCGTGGGTAAAGCGATTTTAGAGGTACTTGCTAAACAGTAAGTTTCTGGAAACGGAGGTTGGAAATGCGTAAATTATATTTCAGCCGCAACAATTTTGCCAAGGGCGCCCGAATCGTTCGCGACGCGCATAACCAATCACATTACCTGCTGGTTGGCCGCTGGGGGCGTCGTCAGGACGCACTCAGTCTCTATGCGATTCAGGGCGACTTGCTTGCTGAAATCCGGCAGACGTCTCTCGGCCTATTGCCAAAGTTCGATCTGTACTATAATCGTCAAAACGTCGGCTCAATCAGTAAGACGCTCGGTTTTTGGCACGAAATGTTGTACGTTCGTAAGTTACACTGGATTATCATGGGTAGCTTGAATACCGAAAGTTACCGGACCTATCACGGTACTGAATTGATAATGACCATGCGTCCAGTCGTCACCAGTAACGGTGAAGCTTTTGAACTCATGATTACAGATAAGACAACTGAACCACTCTGTATCTGCATCGCGGCAATTCTCGACCATTGGCAGAAACCAACCAATCAGTCACGAACACCGCTCACCAACAAAGCCCTTAAAGTCAGCTTTGGCGAAACCAATTATACGTTGACACCGCATCATAAAGCGACGCAACATTAAACTATTACTGACAGATTCTAAATAAAGCATCCGGTTATGACTGAAGTCATGGCCGGATGCTTTATTTAGTATTGAGTTTTAATACCGAAGTTGTGCTGCAATCACGTGAGTCACGAATACTTTTTCCGCTTAGCTACGGAATAGTAACGATTGGTAGCAAAGACATTGGCTCGATCACGTCTACTACTTTTCTGTCGAAACGTGTCACGCAAGGCAGTTTGTTCCGCTTAACCCAAAACCAGCGCCTATTCCCAAAACCGGAATAATCGCTGGTTCCACGTTAATAACTACCACTGCTTTATTGTCGAAACGTGCGACACGAGGCAGCGACCTCCGCTTAGCTACGGAATAGTAACGATTGCAAATGACCCTCTGCCTGAATCACTGCTACTGCCTTACTGTCGAAACGTGTC
>NZ_LFEE01000007.1:40339-65796 GCF_001039045.1 Lactiplantibacillus herbarum | reverse complement strand
GTTAATGCTCGCAAACTAACCGCCTTGCGTGACACTCTTTAGACATTAATCACCTTATCCAAAAAGTCCTGCAACCGGGGGCTCTGCGGATGATTGAAAATTTCATCCGGCTTCCCAGACTCCTGAATTTGACCATCCGCCATGAAGACGACCCGATCCGCCACTTCCTTCGCAAAGCCCATTTCATGGGTTACCACAATCATCGTCATTCCGTCAGCCGCCAGCTTCTTCATGACGTCCAACACATCACCGACCATTTCTGGATCTAACGCAGAGGTGGGTTCATCAAATAACATGATCTTGGGGTGCATCGCTAGCGCTCGTGCAATGGCCACCCGCTGCTTTTGACCACCAGATAACGACTTCGGCATCGCGTCAGCCTTATCAGATAGCCCCACCGTGGCAAGTAAATCGCGTGCCATCTTTTCAGCATCTTCCTGAGAGGATTTCTTCAATTGTGTCGGCGCTAACGTAATATTTTGCAGCACTGACAAGTGCGGAAAGAGGTTAAAATGTTGAAAAACCATCCCGATATTTTCTCGCACTAAGTTGATGTTAGTCCCCTTATCAGACAAATCATAACCACTAATCACGACCTGCCCTTCCGTTGGCACTTCCAAATCATTTAAGCACCGTAAGAAAGTACTCTTACCAGAACCTGATGGCCCAATCATACAAACAACTTCGTTATCCTGTACTTCTAGGTTTAACCCTTTCAACACTTCGTTATCCGCATAACTTTTGTGCAAATCTTTTACAATCACTTTAGCCATTAGTTGATCCTCCTCTGTACCCAATTAGACAACCATGTGAGTAACGTGATAATGATGAGATAGATTATCGCAATCATCAACCAGATCTTGAACCCTTCAAAGTTACGAGCAATAATCAACGTCCCAGTCTGGGTCAATTCAACGATCCCGATGACAGACAAGATCGAGGTATCCTTTAACGTAATAATAAATTGATTAATAAATGACGGAATCATAATTCGAATCCCCTGAGGCATAATAACTTTGCGCATCGCCTTCCAGTAAGGTAATCCTAATGAACGTGCAGCTTCCATCTGACCATCATCAACAGCCGCAAAACCACCTTTAACGAACGCTCCCGTATAAGCCCCTTCATTCAGCATCAGCGTAATCATCCCGGCAACAAACGCGGGAATCTTAAATCCATGACCAATCAGATCTGGAAAACCAATGTAGATGAAGAATGCGAGCACCATCAGTGGCATCCCCCGGAAAATGTAGATGATCGTGCTTGAAATGGCTGGACCAATTTTTCCTGGCATCACACCTAAGACGCCCAGTGCCAATCCCAAAATTGTGGCTAAAATAATAGAAATTACGGTTAACTCTAACGTCATCCACAAGCCGCTACCGATCGTTCCGAGGTTCTGGGTAAATAGACCCACGAAGGTCCGACTGCTTGCTGTCTCACCCGTTAAGGATGATTCACTGGAATGTAAATACTTATCAACAATTTTTTTGTAAGTCCCGTCCGCCTTAATCTCCTTGAGACCAGCGTTAAACTTCTTCAATAACTCAGCGTTCTTACCTTTTTTGACGGCAAAACCATAATCGCCCGCTGCGTATTGTTTTGAAACAATTTTCAGAGCGATACCGTTTTTGATTCCGTATGACATAACGGGATAATCCTCAAAACAAGCATCCGAATTACCAACTTTGACATCGTTATACATGTTATTAGAATCATTGAAATACTTGATTTTAAAACCATATTTACTCTGGAGTGTTTTGGCATAAGTCGCAGCCGCAGTCCCAGTCTTCAGCGCAACTGTCTTCCCCTTCAGATCACTGAAGGATTTGATCTTGCTGCCCTTCGCAACTGCCATGACCACACCTGACGTATAGTAAGGATTAGAGAAGTCAAACGTCTGTTTACGTTCCGGCGTAATGTTCATCCCCGCAATGACCCCGTCAACTTGGTCAGCACTTAATTGCTGGACAGCGGCGCCAAAGCTGATTGCCTTGAGCTGATAAGTAAAATGCTCTCTCTTGGAAATTGCCTTTAAAATATCAATATCAATGCCTTTATATGTACCGCCCTTAGCTTGAAACTCAAACGGTGCAAAGGTTGTATCCGTTGCAATGGTATAAGTTTTAGCCTGTGCTCTAGTACCGACTACAAACCAACTTCCCAATGCCGCTAACAACATGACGACCTCAACTTGCCATTTTTTCATCGACGAGACCTCCTAATTCACTCTACCGGATTGGTATGTCATAAAATATAACATAATTTAAGATTGGCGACCAACTCGTTTTATCATTTTATTTTAATTAATAATTAATGATTGCGGTACCATTATTAATTTACTTAATTTTATTAATCAATACGCAATCAATAATAAAGATTATGAGTAAATAAGCTCCTATTTACGTTTTTTAATTTGATGACCAAAAGCGCTCCACAGCGCGGTAATTTATGACATTTCTTTGCCAATAGTGGCTGAACTTCTTAGACTTCTAAACACAAAAAAACAGGACCATGACAAAAGTCATAGTCCCGTTCTGCATACCTAATATTAATGGCCGAAACGTGTTCCAAAAGCCAGTTGCCTCCGCTTAGCTACAAAAGCCAAACGATTGAAAAACACAATCATTCGTCTTTCTAGGCTATGCTCAGCAACTAATCAGCTTTGGTCACACTCTCGTTCTGCAACCGAATTAATAGTGTTTCATAACCCGATCAATCTGACGCTGTTGTTCACGTTTCTTAATATCTTGCCGCTTATCGTACTCACGTTTCCCGTGGGCTACTCCAATTAAGACCTTCGCAAACCCTTTTTTGAGATACATCTTAAGTGGAATAATGGTAACACCCTTTGTCTGGGTCGCTTCACCTAGCTTGCTGATTTCTTTCTTATGCAGCAAGAGCTTACGACTCCGCAACGGGTCAACGTTGAACCGGTTCCCCTCTTTAAATGGGCTAACATGAACATTTTGCATCCACGCTTCCCCATTTCTGATCTGGACGAAACCGTCCTTCAGGTTAACACGTCGATCACGAATAGACTTAATCTCTGTCCCAGTTAAAGCAATCCCTGCTTCATAGGTTTCTTCAACTGCATAATCATGACGCGCCTTCCGGTTTTGAGCAAGGGCAGTATCTGGATGCTTACCTCGTTGTTTTGCCATCGTCGCACACCACCTTACTTAAGCTTAACGCCGGTGATCGGTAGTCGACTGCCGACTGCTATTGCTTTTATTAGTACTACTACTGTGATTGTTACTACTATTGTTGTTACGGTGGTTGCCATTACCATTACTGCTACCATTACGACGGTCATTACTGCGACCACCACGTTGATTGCCATTGCGGTTATTGCTATTACCGTTACCACGATAGTTGCTGCTGTTACCACCACGACGGTTGTTACCACGATAGTTATCGTTGTGTTCCCGCTTTGGTAATAAGTCAGTCTTTGGTGCTTCTTCAGGGTTCAACAGTTTAAAGTCAACTTCACGCTGATCCTTATCGACCCGCATTAATTGAACCTTAACTTCTTGCCCAATTCTAAACGTCCGTTTTGTCTTACGACCAACTAACGCCAATTGTTTTTCAACGTATTCATAATAGTCATCGTCCATCGTACTGATATGAACAAGACCTTCGACCGTGTTTTCAAGTTCAACGAATAATCCAAACTTCATAACAGAATCAACGACAGCGTCAAACTTCTCGCCAACGTGATCTGCCATGTATTCGGCCTTCTTCATTGAGTCAACGTCACGTTCCGTATCGATCCCACGACGTTCGTTGAGCGACGTTGTTTCCGCAATGTTAGGTAAGTTATCACGATACTTAGCACGTGCATCTTCACCCGTACCGTTTTCAGCATAATGCCGAATCAAGCGGTGCACCATCATATCCGGATAACGCCGAATTGGTGAGGTAAAGTGCGTGTAGTATTCTGCAGCTAACCCAAAGTGACCAAGCGACTGGTCTGCGTACCGAGCCTGTTTCATACTCCGTAACATCATTACAGAAACCATGGCTTCTTCTGGCTTGCCAGCAACCTTCTTCAAGACGTCTTGCAACATCTTAGGCTTAACATCCTTAGAACTCCCCTTAACGTTAACGCCAAAGTTCGTTACGAATTCGAAGAAGCTTAACATCCGGTCACTATCAGGTGTTTCATGGACCCGGTAGATAAATGGTACTTTCAATAAGCTGTAATGTTTAGCAACGGTTTCGTTAGCTGCTAACATAAAGCTTTCAATCATCCGTTCAGCTAAACCACGAACCCGCAATTGAATGTCAACTGGGTGGCCAACTTCATCGACGATAATCTTTGCTTCGTTGTCATCAAAATCAATGGCCCCACGGTGACGACGGTTCTTGTACAGAATCCGGTGTAAATCACCCATCGTGTCAAACATTTCAACTAAGTCAGCGTATTTTTCACGTGTCTTAGGGTCGTGAGCTTCCAAGATCTGGTTAACGCCATCGTAAGTCATCCGGGCGTGTGAACGAATCACACTCTGGAAGATCTTGTTACTGATGATTTCACCATTTTGATCAATTTCCATCTCACAACTCATAGCTAAACGTTCAACATCAGGATTCAATGAACAGATTCCGTTAGATAAACGACGTGGCAACATTGGAATAACCCGGTCCGTCAAGTAAACTGACGTTCCACGCTTGAATGCTTCACGATCTAGTTCAGAATTTTCAGTGACATAGTGGCTTAACGTCAGCAATGTGAACCCCTAAGTGGAAGTTCCCATTTGGTAAACGCCAAGCAACAACGGCATCATCCAAGTCTTTAGATTCAGCGCCATCAATTGTAACCAATGGTTGGTCCGTAATATCAACGCGGCCGGCCTTGTCTTCTTCCGTCACGTAATCAGGAATCCGGTTAGCTTCATCCGTCACTTCTTCAGGGAAGGCAGATGGTACGTCGTGTTGGTATACAACCTGTAAGACGTCCATCCCAGGATCATCGACACTACCGATGACCTGCTTAGCAATCCCAACAATGCGCGTTGGGTGCTGTGCGTCAGGATAAGACGTAACTTCGGTGATAACAACTTCACCCTCGGTTGGGTGTAAGCCTTGTTCCGTAACGAATAATTCGTACTTAGAAAGCTTCTTATCCTTAATTGCAACGGAACCAATGATGCCATCTTCATCAGTGCTAGGCGTAAAGGCCCCAACAATCTGGGTGTAGTTACGCTTAACGATGCCGACGATCTTACCTTCGGGACCGCGATCTGAACCGGGACGAGCTGGTCGAATAATTTCAACCGCCACATCATCACCAGTGATCGCAAATTGCGTGTTATCAGGGTTAATGTAGATATCAGGTAATTCTGGATCGTAACGTACGAAACCGAACCCTTTATCATTGCCGTGGAAAGAACCTTCGACCGTTTTAGTGTCTTGCACTAATTTGAAATGATCGTGGTCATCGGTACTAACCAATTTTTTACGTTCCATATTCGCAAGTTCTTTCACTAGGAAAGTAAAGGCGCTTGCGCCTGTAAAATGCAGTTCATTCGTTAATTGTTCGACACTATAAGTGCGATCCGGATGGGCCTGCAAAAAAGTCAGGATTTGTTCTTGTAAGTTTGCTTCTGACATTATTTACCTCATTTTATAAATATTTTTTTAAGTATGTTAAGACATCTTGTTCTAATTGATGGTGCGCTGTGTTGACGGTAATCACGTGGCCACTGTCAGCATACCAGTGAAAATCTACTGGTAACTGGTTGGCAAGCAGCTGATCTCGCAACCGTTCAGCGACCGTGGCATCAATCAATTCATCTTGACCACCCTGACCAATAAAAAATGGTCGCGTTAACTGCGATAATTGCGCAGTCACTTGGGTCGCTGTAAAGTCATTGATTGCTTGTAACTGCTGGGCAACTTGCTCAGGCAGCGCTGCTAAAATCTGCGCCTGAGTTGCTGCCGCTAATTGACTATGCGCCAATTGATGCTGGCTTAAAGTCACAAACATCTCTGCGACTTCACTATGATTACCATTAAATAGTGGCGAACTAAAGGTTCCACCACCTAGTAATTGAGCATCCCGTTCCAAGGCAGCTGTTGCAAAAACCCCACCTAGTGAGAGCCCGAAGATACTAATTTTAGTATAGCCTTTTTGACGCATAAATGATATTGCTTGTTGGGTATCTTGCCACCACTGTGCGGGTGATTGTCGCAGAATATCACGAGGGTCACCCGTTGCATGGCCGCTGAATTGGGGCCCGTAAACGGTAT
The DNA here is from genome assembly GCF_001039045.1 of Lactiplantibacillus herbarum. Taxonomy (GTDB): domain Bacteria; phylum Bacillota; class Bacilli; order Lactobacillales; family Lactobacillaceae; genus Lactiplantibacillus; species Lactiplantibacillus herbarum. The sequence continues at coordinate 59,541 of NZ_LFEE01000007.1, read as the reverse complement.
AGTTGGCACGCTCCAATGCTCGACCAAGCATTCGAACATCATTGGCACTACCCGCATAGGCATGCAGTAAAATGACGGCGTGTTCACCATGTTCAAAGTAAAATGGTTCAGGTTGTTTAAACACATTCACACCTGCCTTAAAAAAAATCCTCCTGAAATCACAGGAGGACGGTCAATTACTTCGATGAGTACCATGCTAAAGCTAACGCTAGGACAAAGAAAAGAATCCCTAATACCACGGTAACTTTCTGCATGAAGGCTTCAAAACCACGGGGCTTCTGCTTGGCAAACAAGTCATCAGCACCACCAGTTAATGAAGACATGGCATCATTGGTTTTTGATGGTTGCATCATTACCGCAATAATAATTAAGACGGAAACAACCAATATTAACGTTAACAATAAATTATACAAGAATTGTGCCTCCTAAAGAGTCCGCTATGTCTATAACAATTTAACATATTTTCCCTTATTTTTCCAGTCTCAGCCACAATTCATTGATTTATTCAGTCATCAAGGCGTAGCCAAGGTTAAATGATCAATCTGTTGGCGAATCCACGCTCGATTGCTACGGTCTGTTAGAACAATCAACGTGTCACCCGCTCGCATCAAAGTATCGCCATGTGGAATCACTTGACGCTCACCCCGACGAATTGCAATCAGTAAAGATTCTACCGGCCATTTAAAATCACGAACTTGATGACCTTCCAGTGGTGAGCCTTCAAAAACAGGAAATTCCAATCGATCTTGGACCCCACTGTGTTCAGGCTGCCGTGGCTGAATCAACTTTTCAAGCAAGGCTTCGTAAATTGGTGCCCCACCTAATAGGTCAACAACCAAGTAGGCGGTCATCGCAACCACTGCTAATGGCATCAAATGATGTAATGTCCCGACCATTTCAGTGATCAGCAGGATAGCTGTAAATGGCGCTTTCCCAATCCCCGCAAAGTAGCCGGCCATAGCAAAAATAATAAAGTTAGGAATAAACTGAGCTGGCATCCAGCCTAGCGATACCATCGTTTGGGCGTAAATGGCACCTAGAATTGCCCCCAACGAGAGGATCGGCAAGAAAATCCCACCTGGAAGTCCTGAACCGTAAGATACGGTTGAAAAGGCGAACCGTAAGACAAAGATGCCAATCAGAATTAATAGTGCGGGCGTTACCGACGCAATATTCAAAATCACGGCGTTACCCCCACCCAATAGTTGGGGCCACATTAGCCCGATTGGAATCACTAATAGAAACGGGATCAAGCCGTCTAACCAACTTGGTAGTCGTAATTTAGCATACCAACTCGGCATCGTTAACGTCACGCTTTGGTAGATGTACCCGAAGATACCCAGAAAAACCCCCAACCCGATGAGGTTGCCATACTGACTCAATGGTAAGTTATGACCATACGGAATGTGTAGGACCGGCACCAAACCAAAAAAGTTCAGTGAAATAAAATTGCTAGCAATTGCGCTCGTTAGCGCCGTTGTCCAAATAATCGGTGAAAAATTATGATAAATTTCTTCTAGTACAAATAGCGTGCTCGCAATTGGTGCGTTGAACGCTGCTGATAATCCAGCAGCGGCCCCACCAGCAATCAAGGAACGACGATCTGCTCCCGTCTGGTGCAACTTTTCAGCAACCCCTTGACCAACCGTTGCCCCTAGTTGAATTGACGGTCCTTCGCGGCCAAGAAATAAGCCAGAGCCGATTCCGAGAATACCACCTACGAACTTGCGCCACAACACTGGCCACCAAGCGTAATCCAACTCACCAGCCAGTTGACCTTCAACTTGGGGAATCCCTGATCCCTTAATATCTGGCACTTGCTTAACAAGCCAGCCAACAAGCACAGCAACAACAATGGTCAGTAACACCCACGGAATCACTAATAATGGTTCAGTCTTCATCAGACCGTACGCCCACTGAACAAATTTCAATCCAAATTCAATACAGAAACGAAACAGACTCACGATTACGCCGGCTAAAATACCAACAATCAATCCCCGACCAATGGCACCTAAGCGAGTGAAATCGAAACGGTGTTTAATGCTACGTGCTGGTTGTCTCACAATCTCCGCCCCCTAATCACCAAGTAGTTGGCCTAACCGTTCTCGTAACGTCTCCCAATCCACAGCTTGGCCTCCTAACAAAGCCCGTATCTGATCAGGGCCATCAGCTCGCACCAACAATCCCACTAGGAGATCATCGGCAAGTGATGCCGTCTGGTAAGTGTCTTTAAATCCCGCCAATAAATCTGGTTCGTTATCAAAGGCCTTTAAGATAATTGGCACTAGTTCAGCCTGTCGAAATCCTTGATGAGCCGTACTGAAGTGACGTACGCCCAACTGACCACTAGTCACGATAAAGTTCTCACCAATCAAGTTACCATGTATAAAGCAATTGGGCGTTGTTGGATGAGCTGCTAGCCATGCGGTACGTGCCGTTACAAATTCAGAACCGAACACGTTCCAATCCGCAGCTGGTTCAGCTATCTGACTAAACGTCGCAACTTCGCCATTCAGTTGGTTTAACAACGTCCCAATCTGCCGTCCCAGAGTAGACTTAGCAAGTGGTTCGGCCGTGAGAATAAAGTTAGTAAGGCTAACACCCTGCAACGGTTGGTAAATCACATAGTAAAACTGGTAAGCATCAAAGATAAAACCAGCGTGTAACAGTTTGGGCGCACCTAGCTGTAATCTGCTCATCCGAGTCAGACTAAAACGCTCGGTTTGATAATACTCGCGCGTTTCAGGCAAGACATTGCTTGGAGGAAAAATTGCAATCTGCGTGGTTCCCACCGTAAAGACTGCTGTTAACGGATCAGCTTCAACTTCGGGCGTTTTAAACGGTTTGTTTTCACTTAAATAAATTTGCTTGATCAGTGGCTCAAAGGCTTCGGCATTTTGGCTAAGTACCTGCCAATCTGACCATTGATTAATCTTTTGTTGAAAATAGTCCATAGGTTGCGCTCCTTCTCAAATTCACATGTTCCTATTCTACCACGACATTCAGCTTCACACTGTGATCCTCTATTAATGATTTTATTATATTTATGTATAATAAAAACGCCGCCCCGAGGGAACGACGTTTTCATTCAGAAAGACAAATTACTTGTTAGTAATAGTAGTACGTGCAGCTTCGTCTAAGTTGTAGAAGCCGTGGATACCCTTGTATTCTGAAGTAGTTTCAAGTTGGTCTTCGATACGCATTAATTGGTTGTATTTAGCAATCCGTTCAGTACGACTCATTGAACCAGTCTTGATTTGGCCAGCGTTCATTGCGACAACTAAGTCAGCAATGGTTGTGTCTTCGGTTTCACCAGAACGGTGAGAAACGATGGCAGTGTAACCAGCTTCTTTAGCCATTTCGATAGCTTCAACAGTTTCAGTTAAAGTACCGATTTGGTTAACCTTGATTAAGATTGAGTTAGCAACGCCCATCTTGATCCCCTTTGCAAGGTAGTCAGTGTTAGTAACGAATAAGTCATCACCAACGATTTGAACTTTCTTGCCAAGCTTTTCAGTAGCCATTTGCCAGTCTTCCCAGTTGTTTTCATCCAAAGGATCTTCGATTGAAACGATTGGGTACTTGTCAACAATGCTGTCAAGTAAGTCAACGAATTCTTCGGCAGTAAATGATTGACCATTTTCGCCTTCACCCTTTAAGTCATACTTGCCAGTTTCTGTGTTGTAGAATTCTGAAGCAGCACAGTCGAAGGCGATTGCGATATCTTTACCAGGCTTGTAGCCGGCACGTTCGATAGCTTCAACCAAGATTTCGAATGGTTCTTCGTTGTTCTTCAAGTCAGGAGCGAAACCACCTTCATCACCAACAGCAGTAGAGTAACCGCGTTCGTTTAAGATAGATTTCAAGTTGTGGAAAGTTTCTGAACCCATACGGATAGCTTCTTTAACTGAAGAAGCACCAACAGGCATGATCATGAATTCTTGGAAGTCAACGTCGTTGTTGGCATGTGCACCACCATTGATAACGTTCATCATTGGAGTTGGTAAGACGTGTGCATTGAAACCACCAAGGTAGTTGTATAATGGCATTTCAAGTTCGTCAGCAGCAGCACGTGCAGCGGCAATAGAAACACCCAAGATAGCGTTGGCACCTAACTTAGCTTTGTTAGGAGTACCATCTAACTTGATCATTGCTTGGTCAATGGCGCGTTGGTCAGTTACATCGTAACCAACGATTTCTTTGGCGATTAACTTGTTAACATTGTCAACGGCCTTAGTAACACCCTTGCCCATGAAACGACTCTTGTCTTCATCACGTAATTCAACGGCTTCATGTTCACCAGTTGAGGCACCTGAAGGAACGATACCGCGACCAAAAGCACCAGTTTCAGTGTAAAGTTCAACTTCAACAGTTGGGTTACCGCGTGAGTCTAAGACTTCGCGAGCATAAATATCTGTAATAATAGACATTAATTTATCTCCTTAAGATTGGCTTGATTTTGTTTCACAATAATTGTAGAAGTTTGTTGACCAACATGCAATAGCTAATTACTAGTTATTTTGGTAGTTAACAAGTTCTAAGAATGAAGCTGGTTCTAATGAAGCACCACCGACTAAACCACCGTCGATATCTGCTTTACCCATTAATTCGTTAACGTTGGCTGGCTTAACGCTACCACCGTATTGAATGCGAACTTTGTCGGCAACTTCTTGTGAGTAAAGACCAGCAACAGTCTTACGAACAACCGCACAAATTTCTTGAGCTTGGTCACTTGTAGCAGTCTTACCAGTACCGATGGCCCAGATTGGTTCGTAAGCAATTACTAATGAACTAACTTGGTCAGCTGATAAGTCTTTTAAAGCAGCCTTGATTTGGCCAGCAACCCATGATTCTGCTTCGCCAGCTTCACGTTGTTCCAACGTTTCGCCACAGCAGACAATAGGAGTCATGCCATGTTTGTAGATAGCATGAGCCTTCTTGTTGATATCTTCATCAGTTTCGTGGAAGTATTCGCGACGTTCTGAATGACCGATAACAACGTAATCAACGCCTAAATCAGCTAAAGCGGCTGGTGAAGTTTCACCAGTAAATGCGCCAGCATCTTCAAAATAAGCATTTTCAGCAGCAATCTTTAAGTCAGTACCCTTAGCAGCTTCAACCATTTCTTGTAAGAAAAGGGCTGGGGCAGCAACAACTGATTCAACTTGTGATGCAGCTGGTACTTGATCCTTAACTGCGTTTACGAAAGCTAAAGCTTCGCTAGCAGTTTTATTCATTTTCCAGTTACCTGCAATAATAGGTGTACGCACGATAAATCTTCCTTTCGGAGAACAGATTATTTGTTAGAAATAGCAGCGATACCAGGTAATTCCTTACCTTCAAGGTATTCAAGTGAAGCGCCACCACCAGTAGAGATGTGGGTTAACTTGTCGCCAACGCCAAGTTGCTTAACAGCGGCAGTTGAGTCACCACCACCAACAATGGTCGTTGCGTCTGATAATGTACCTAAGAATTCGCCTACTTCAAGGGTACCCTTGGCGTAGTTGCTCATTTCGAAGACACCCATTGGTCCGTTCCAAACAACAGTCTTAGCGTCGCTTAAAACGTTCTTGAATTCTTCGATTGACTTAGGACCGATATCTAAGGCCATGTAGCCATCAGGAATGGCACCATCAACGATTTTGTGAGGAACATCGTTATCAAATTTTTCAGCAACAACTGAATCACTTGGTAAGACCAACTTGTCGCCGGCCTTTTCGATGATTGACTTAGCTAATTCAATCTTGTCTTTTTCAACAAGTGAGTTACCAATTCCCATGCCTTTAGCAGCGTAGAAAGTATAAGTCATCCCACCACCGATGATGATCTTGTCAGCTTTGCTGATTAAGTGATCAATAACACCGATCTTATCAGAAACCTTGGCACCACCTAAGATAGCAACGAATGGATGTTTTGGTGAATCAACAGCATCACCTAAGAATTTGATTTCTTTTTCCATTAAGAAGCCGGCAGCAACTTGTTCCATGTTTGAGGCAATCCCAACGTTTGAAGCGTGGGCACGGTGAGCAGTCCCGAAGGCATCGTTAACGTAGACGTCACCAAGTGAAGCCCAGTACTTGCCTAATTCAGGGTTGTTACCAGATTCGCGCTTAACTTGTTCGCCGTTAACAACATCTTCGAAACGAGTGTTTTCAACAACTAAGACGTCGCCGTCATTCATGTTGTTGATAGCAGTTTCAAGTTGTTCGCCTTCAGTAACTGGTACGAAGGTAACAGGCTTGTTTAACAAGTTTGAAAGACGTTCTGCAACGGGACGTAAGCTTAAGCCCTGTTTGTCGTCTTCGCTCTTAATACGACCTAAATGTGAGAATAAGATGGCCTTACCATCATTTTCAATCACATATTTGATCGTTGGTAAAGCAGCAACGATACGGTTGTCATCGCCGATTTTGCCGTCTTTAATTGGAACATTAAAGTCGACACGAATTAAAACTTTTTTATCTTTAACATCTAAATCTGAAACGATTAATTTAGCCAAGTTAAAATCCTCCTAGAATTCGTGACTTTCTTAATAAAAAAACGGCAAGAGGAGTTTTGCCTCCCCCCGCCGTCAAAACCATATGCGGTTTTAAAGTTATTAACTATCTAACGGATTAGAGAGTAGCAAACTTCAATAAAGTACGTACCATTTGGCAAGTGAAGCCGTATTCGTTATCGTACCAAGCAACAGTCTTAACTAATTGGTTTTCACCATCAGAAGTAACTTCTGTTTGAGTAGGATCGAAGATTGAACCGAAAGTAGTACCGATAACATCAGATGAAACAATTTCGTCTGCATTGTAACCGAATGATTCGTTACCTTCAGTGTACTTCTTGATTGCGGCGTTAACTTCGTCAGCAGTAACTTTCTTGTCTAAGATAGCAACTAATTCAGTCAATGAACCGTCAACAACACCAACACGTTGTGCATGGCCTTGTAACTTGCCTTGTAATTCTGGGATAACTAAGCCAAGAGCTTTAGCAGCACCAGTTGAGTGAGGAATAGTGTTAACAGCAGCAGCACGGGCAGCACGGAAGTTACCACCACGTACAGGGCCGTCAAGCAACATTTGAGTTGAAGTGTAAGCATGGATAGTAGTCATAGTAACAACCTTGATACCAAATTCTTTGTTTTCAAAGAATGCTAATGGTGCAAGACAGTTAGTAGTACATGAACCAGCAGAAACGATACGGTCATCTGCAGTTAAGATGTCATCGTTAACGTTGTAAACGATGGTCTTTAAGTCAGCACCGGCTGGAGCTGAGATTAAGACACGCTTTGCACCAGCGTCTAAGTGAGCTTGTGCTTTGTCTTTTGAAGTGTAGAAACCAGTACATTCAAGTACAAAGTCAACACCGTCGTTCTTAACCCAAGGAATGTTTTGTGCTTTAGGTTCAGCGTATACACGGTAAGTCTTACCGTTAACGATGATTGAATCATCAGTAGCTGAAACGTCAGCATCTAAAGTACCATGAGTTGAGTCATACTTCAAAAGGTGAGCCAACAATGCAGGTGAAGTTAAATCGTTAATAGCAACAACTTCGATATCACTTGACTTTGCACCAAGTTCTAAAATACGACGGAATGCTAAACGACCGATACGTCCGAAACCATTAATACCAATTTTTACAGACATACTATAATTTCCTCCTCGTGGAAATAAAAAGTTTTATTTTAAAAAGCAACTTCACTATAGAAGATTACTTCTTTAAAATCAAGTTAGCGGCACCTTCATCCGTGATTAAACACGTCTGTTTCGGTGCGATATTTCTCATATACGCGGCGATTGCGGTAGCTTTTGAAGCACCACCCGCAACGGCGAGTATAATCTTCCTCTCGGCCAGTTCTCCGATTTGCAAACCAATTCGTGGAATTCGGTAAACCACGTTACCCTTCTCATCGAAAAAGTAACCAAAGGCTTCACCAATCGCATTGCGACTGCGTAACACCTTAATCTGATCCTCCGACATATCCCGGCGATGTGCCATCGCAATGGCATCACCGATACTATGCACAACCACATTAGCTTGCCCAATAATCGCCAACACCTCTTGGATACTTGGTTCCTTGAGAAGTGGTTCATATGTTCGTTCACTGACCTGTTCTGGCACAAACAACGAACGGAATTTACCGCCAGTATGCTGTGCCATTTGGGACGCAATCGTGTTAGCTTGAATCGCAACCGATTCACCAACACCACCACGTGCCGGAACAAATAACAAATCACGTTTATAACCTAATTTATCAGTTAAGTGATTCGCAACATGCTCCATGGTGTGACCACCCATTACTGCAAAGATGTTATGCCCTTCAGGCAATAACTGCTGTAACAACTGATTCACTTCTTCGCCCATGGTCCCAATGACTTTCAACTGTTGATCAGAGTCACCAGAAACAATAACGCACCGCTCAATATTGAACAGTTGTGCTAATTGTCGTTCCTTTTGACGGATTCCCATCAACTCATCCATAAAGTGACTTAGTCCGAGTAACACGTCCTGACCCTGTTGGGTAATTTGCATACCTGACTTGTTCGTCATAATCAAATCAAGCTTGCGCAAAGTATCCGTTTCAGTTCGTAACGTTCGCTCACTAACACCTAATGTCTGGGCTAACAGTCGACGTCCAACTGGGGCCATCCAATTAATGGTTCGCAAGACTAAGTACCGATGACTCAGCATGTCAACCATATCTGGGGCAATTGCCTCAATCCATTGAATATCTGAATGCATGACATCCAACCTGCTCTCTAGTGGGACGGATCTGGTCCAGCTATGTCAAAAAACGACCCAAAGACTTTAAAAAACAAAGCACACAACTCAAATTCACTAAGGAAATCACTGTTGCATACCTCTCTTACCACAACATGAATTATAACAGGTTCATGGGGTGGTTGCAAATGAAAGCTAATGTCGATCATAACCGATTGGTCGAATTAACAAGTTTTATTTTTGTTCGGTTCTCAAGTACTGTTTCCGTTTAGAAGAAGACGGAATGTTAAGATTTTCGCGATATTTTGCAACTGTACGTCTGGAAAGTTCGATATTGTCCGCATTAAGAATTTCAACAATTTTTTGGTCTGAAAGCGGTTTTTCTTTGTTTTCTTGCTCAACCAACGCCATAATTCGGTGCTGAACACTGTCAGCAGAGACCACTTTACCACCCGTGGGACGTTTCGTGACCGCTTGGGTAAAGAAACGTTTAAGTTCGAACATACCAAAATCAGTTTGAATATACTTACCATTGATACTACGACTGATCGTCGACTCATGAACTTGAAGCTGCTGAGCAACATCCCGTAGTAATAATGGTTGTAGATCCGTTGTTTTTTCTAAGAAGAAATCCGCTTGCCGCTCAATAATCGTGGCACCAACTCGAAAAATCGTGGCTTCCCGTTGCTGCAAGCTACTGGCAATCCACTCATACTCAGACTGCTTTTCCTTTAAGTATTCCGTGACTTCCCGATCATCATGCTTTCCCATCTGCTGATAGTAGTGTTCCCGGAACTTAACAACTGGCTGAGCCATCGATGCCGTCTTTAACTTTAGTTCACCCTGCTGATTGGTGACCACCAGATCTGGGAAAATATAGCCGGTCGTTTCTTGCCCCACTGCAGCCCCAGGAACGGGCGTCAACGTACGTACATAGTCATAGATACTCGAAATATCAGCTAATTCAACTTGATACTTTTTGGCGAGCACATCCCATTGACGATTTACCAATGCATCGAAGTTCTCTTCTAATATGATATAGGCTAAATTAGGCGCATGATCGTCGTTTTCAGTCTGTAACATCAATGCTTCTTGTAGGTTACGGGCCCCAACACCAGGTGGATCAAGCTGCTGTAGTAAAGTAATCGCATCTAACAATTCAATTGACGTTGCATCCGTTTCCTGTCGAATCTGCTCCTCATTGATCCGCAGATAACCATTAACATCCACGTATTCTATCAAATCTAAAACAATGTGCCGCAAATGAGTATCACGCATCGTTAAATGGATTTGGTCTAATAAATATTCAAATAATGAATGTTGGTTAGAGGTCGACACACGTTCAATAAAATCAGCTTTCGCCGTAACGTTACTTGCAGCATTCAAACTAGCGTGATTATTATTCCAATTAGTATCCACATCGATCAAAGGATTTTCCAGCGCCTTTTGCGTCAAAAAATCGCGTAGTTCTTCAACGTTGAACTGCAGCATTTGAATTGATTGCTGTAGCCGCTGGGTCATTGCCAGTTTCTGCGACTGTCGTTGCTGCTGGCGAAAGCCCTGTCCTAATGCCATACGAGGTCCCTCCCAAAATAAGTTTTTATGTAAAACCCTTGTGTTTTTATCCATTATCAGCTAAAATAAAACATATTGTTTAGGCGCCCGTAGTGTAATGGATCGCACGTAAGATTCCGGTTCTTGAAATGGGGGTTCGATTCCCTCCGGGCGCATCAGTTAGCTGAGAAATTGTTCTCAGCTTTTTTATTACTCATAATGTCATCTATCGTTGGCCTATACCAGTTATAACTCCATTATAGTAACTGAATTTAAACCGAATCACAAGTATCACGCTTACTACCATACTAATGAATCAACGCATTACTATATTCATATAAAATGCTCTGTCCACAATGGCGACTCACATCGTCATCCGTTGTGTGATTCATTCGTCTAATTACTGTTTAGGATTTAAACCCTTCCACTAATTTTGGCGGTAAAAAAAGAGATTGGGTTCACCCAATCTCAAGCCGTATATGATAGAAACCTAAGTATACCACGTTACCTGCTAAAACGGAATTTTGTTTTTGAGGTTTTTCTTTTGACCTTCACTGACCTTAGGGGTAAACTACATTTATATTAGCAATCAGCTAATCATACTATTGCAACTATTAGGAGGCTAACAACTATGTATCCAGTTCCTACAGTTATTGAACAGTCATCACGCGGCGAACGTGCCTATGACATTTACTCACGACTATTAAAGGACCGTATCATCATGTTATCCGGTCCCATTGAAGATAACATGGCTAATGCGATCATCGCACAATTACTCTTCTTGGATGCCCAAGATTCAGAAAAAGACATCTACCTTTACATTAACTCACCAGGTGGTGTGGTTACAGCCGGTTTAGCCATTTACGATACCATGAACTTCATCAAATCTGATGTTCAAACAATCGTTATGGGTATGGCAGCCTCAATGGCCAGTGTCTTGGCATCTTCCGGTACTAAGGGCAAACGTTTTGCGTTACCTAACTCCGAAATCTTGATTCACCAGCCATCCGGTGGTGCTCAAGGTCAACAAACTGAAATCGAAATCGTTGCTGAACAAATCTTGAAGACTCGTAAGCAGATCAACCAGATTTTAGCTGACAATTCGAACCAGACCGTTGAGAAGTTGAACCACGATACTGAACGTGATAACTACCTTTCAGCTCAAGAAGCTAAAGACTATGGTTTGATCGATAACATCATGGAAAACAATAACTTAAAATAGATTAAACGGCTAAGTTAAAAGCTTAACTTCAATCTAAAAAAAGCAGACAGGAAGTTCTCATGTTGAGAATTTCCTGTCTGTTTTCATTTATCATGCTTTATTACCTTTGATAGACCTGGCCAACGTCTTAGCAAAGTCTGTTAACTTGGTTGGTCCTAATACCGGTTGATGTAGCCGATAATCAGCATAAAAGTCAGCATCCCGTTCATACGCATACATTTTAACCATCTGTTCTGCAAACATTGGCCGAGCACCACTTGCCAGCATGCCCCGTAACATTTGATCATCACTAATCTGTACTGCCTTTAAATCAGGCATACCAATTGCCTGACCCAAAGTATCCGCAATTGTTTGCCAGCTAACCTCATCACTGGCAACATACTGACTTGTAATACCATTTTGAGGTTCTGTGAGTGCTTGGAAAACTATTGGGACAATATCTTTTGGTGCCACCCATGACTGCGGTTTGTCCAATGCACCACTGGTATAAATCACATGTTCAGCTTTAATCGACGCTAAGTTGGCAAATAGGTTGTAGTACATCCCGGTTGGGCGAATAAACGTCAAGTTAGCATCCATCAAGCCAGCAGTTAAGGTCTGTTCAATAATCTGATAAACGTGTAATGCGCCAACTTCCGGCCCTAGATTAGCACCAACGCTACTCAGGTTGACAATATTTTTGACATCCGCTGCTTGAACCGCTTGAACATAAGTATCAGCTTGTCGTTTTCCAGCTACAAAGACGTCAGCGTCTTCAGTGGCTGCAGTAATCATCAAATAAATTGCATCGGCACCCGAAAAAGCCCGTGTTAAAAAGGCAACATCCGCTATACTGCCGATTGCGGGGATTGCGTCTAAAGCTTTAATTTCATCAGCACGCTTGGGGTTGTGGCTAATTACCGTAACTGTATGTCCAGCAGCGACTAATTGTTCCGTTAATGGTCGACTAATGTGTCCTAAAGATCCTGTTAAAGTAATTTTCATATTAATACGCTCCTCTTAAAATATAAGTCTATCTTTAATGCAAAATCATTATAAGAGATAGACTTATATTTTGTCAACTGTTAAACTTAACTTAATTAATAAAGGAGCTTTTGAAATGAAACTGAAGGACGAACAAAAATATGACCGGCTGATTCAAGCCGCTGTTACAGTCTTAGCTCAAGGTGGACTAGCAAATTTCTCAACAACTAAGGTTGCTAAGGCTGCTGGCATCCCACAATCAAACGTCTATATTTACTTCAAGAACAAGCAATCCTTACTAGAGGCCGTCTTCCAAACCACGATTCATCAGGAAAGTATCGCCGTTGTTCAAACTATCGACACTAAGCGGTCACTACCGGAACAAATCGTCGCTAGCATCAGCGCCTTATATCGCTTTTGTTTAGCTGAACCAGAAGTTGTTGCTGCGATTCAGGTATTGACTGAGGATATTGCTACGAAACAAACCATGCATTTAAAACGTGATGATACTGCCAATCAACAAATCCAAACCATGCTAACTGATGGCGTGGCCACTGGAGTACTGCGCAAAACTGATTTAAACCTATTACGGTACTTTCTAACGCGCCCTGTCTTTCGGTTTGCGGAAGGCGTTCGCCAAGGACTATACACGGACACCCCGAAAAACCTGACTGACCTAACTAATATGATTATGGGTGCTGTATTACTCCCAGCCACCTATCAAAACTGGTTAATCACTAATGACTAAACTTAGTTGCTACGTCTAAATAGCTATCCAATTTAATATTCAACCTGGACAAAAAAGGTGCCCCGAATAAACCGGGACACCTTTTAAAAGCTAACTATTTAGTCATATAAGCGTACTTGTAATTCCACTGCGTACCGGCCGTGTTATGAATAATCCCCTTGGCCTTCGGATTCTGTAAATAAGAATAAACTGTTTGGTAAAGTGGTGTAATTCCTTGATCCTGCATAATCGTCTTTTCGGCGCTGATCATATCTTGCCAGCGTGCATTGACGTCATTAGCATCTTGGTTTTGGGCCTTGTTAACCAGTGAGTTATAAGTACTACTGTTGTACTTACCATAGTTATAACCACTGTTGCTGGTCATAATCTGCAAATGTGAGATTGGATCATTGAAGTCCGCACCCCAACCACTAAGGTACATGTCAAAGTCACCACTCTGTGCGCGACTCGATGCTACCTTTGATGGAATATTGGATAAGTTGATCGTCAAACCACTGAGATTCTTCTCCAATGCTGACTTCAAATATTGTGAGATTGGCTTGTTAGGTTCGTCGTTAGAAGTTAACAGATTGATCGATAACTTCTTGATCCCCGTCTCCTTCAAACCTTCAGCCCATAACTTCTGTGCCAATTTCTTATTGTATGAGGTTGAATTTGCAACCGTTGATTCATCCGCAAAATCCTTACCAGTCTTAGGATCATTGGCTAGATTTTGTGGCACAAACGTCTTAGAGGTCGTTGAGGCATCCCCGATAACATTCTTAACTAAAGTCTTCCGGTTGATCGACAATGAAATCGCCTGTCGAATCTTTTGGTTATTCAGTGCCTTCTTGACCGTCGCGTTACTGTCTTGGAAATTGTAGACCATGAACGCCGTAATTGAATAAGGGTACGTCGTGTAATCACTATTGGTCTTCATGTTCTTAACTTGTTCGCTTGCTAACTGCGTAAGATCCAGTTTCTTTTCTTGGAACAAGTTAAGCGTGGTGGTCGTACTTTCGTTGACGCTGTAATTGATCTTTTGTAGATGAACGACTTTCTTATCCCAATACTGGTTATTCTTAACGTATTGCCAGCTATTGTTGGTCCCCGTCCATCCGGTTAGCTTAAATGGGCCACTATACAACATGTACTGTGCCTTAGTGGCGTACTTGCTACCCCACTTCTTAACAGCTGCTTCGCTGATAGGTCCAAACAATGGGTAAGTCATTAATTTCTTAAAGTATGAGATTGGCTTATCAAGTGTCACGATAAAGGTATGTTTCCCCTGAGCCTTAACACCCAATGTACTTGGTGCCTTTTTACCAGCTACGATGTCATCCGCATTCTTCACACCAGAGAATAAGTAAGCGTACTGTGACTTAGTGGCTGGCGTAACGGTTCGTTTCCACGAGTAGACAAAGTCTTGCGCCGTAATTGCTGAACCATCACTCCACTTGGCATCCCGGATCGTAAAGGTATAGGTCTTCCCATCCTTAGAAACCTTACTTGATTTAGCCAAACCAGGTGTGATGCTCCCGTTCTTGCCTAATCGGTATAGACTTTCAAAAAGATTACCCGTGCTCCCATAACCAGACATGTTCGAAATATCAATTGAATCTAGTGAACTGGGATAAGATAGATTTAAAACTTGGCTACTGGCATACTTACCGCTGCCAGTACTTTGACTACTCTGATTCCCACAAGCTGCCAACACCGTTACTAATACTAAACTGAAAATAACTGCTAATACTGAGCGCTTCTTCAACCCACTCACTCCTTTATTTTTACCCTAATTTACTTACCCTATCGGTACTAAACAAAAAACGCCTGCCCAGGAATCTCGTCAGATTCCAAGCAGACGTTTCAAAATTAACGTTTTAAGCTCATACCCGTTAGTTTTGATGCAGAGACGCTTGTAATTTAACGCAAATAGCCATGTTGTTAGTTAAACAACATGGACAGCAAGTCATTGATTTGGTTGCTAAAATTTGCATAATTAGGTCTCTCCGATTTTATAAGATGTGTTCAGTATAAATTCAGTTACTTACTTTTGTCAAGTAGATTTAAACAAAAAAATCATCCTTTAGTAACCGGATTCACATATTTTCAGACTAAACAGGGCTGCGACAAAAGTCACAGCCCTGTTTAGTCTATTTTCGATGTTAATAGTCGAAACGTGCGCCACCAAGTCAGTTTGTTCCGCTTAACCCGAAATCAGTGACCATTCCAAAGCCCGGAATAATCGCTGATTCCACGTTAATGCTCGCAAACTAACCGCCTGGTGGGCACTCTGCTTTACGCGTCCTTTTGCAACTGTTCCGCAAACTGATTAATCTTCCGTAACCGGTGATTAATACCGGACTTAGAGATTGGCCCCCCTGGTACGAGGTTGCCCAATTCCTTCAGACTAACTTCACGGTGTTCTAGCCGGGTCACCGCCACCTCTTGTAACTTAGGTGGCAATTGCGTCAGGCCAACCGTCTCATCGATCAACAGAATATTCTCAATCTGTTTACTGGACGCATTAGCAACCTTATCCATGTTGGCATTTTCACAGTTCACTAAACGATTAACTGAATTACGCATATCTCGCATGATCCGGACGTCTTCAAACTTCAACATCGCGGTAGTTGCACCAATTAACGACAAAAAGTCCGCAATCTTTTCAGCTTCCTTGATGTACGTAATAAAGCCACCCCGCCGGTCAGTTGTCCGCGAATTCAAATCGTACTGATTCATCATCTTGGAGATCATCCCATTATGTTCTTCATACAGGGAGTAAATTTCCAGATGATAACGCGAAGTTTCCGGGTTATTGACGGATCCGCCCGCTAAAAAGGCGCCCCGCAAATAAGACCGTACCGCCGCATCATCCGTGAGGACTTCCGTCGGTGCCACTTCTACAATCTGGTAATCCTTTAAGATTCCCAGATCTTCCAACACCATATCGGTCCCAGTTTTGAGCCGCACAATGTACAGATTATTTTTATTGAGTTTCATTTTACGACGAACAATCAGTTCACTGTCGACATCATAAAACTGTTTGAGTAGCCGGTAAATACGCCGCGCGATGGCCGGATTTTCCGTCTGGATATTCAGAATGAAGTGGTGATTAGCAAGACTAATCGCCCCATTCATTCGAATCAAGGCCATTAATTCTGCCTTGGCATTCTCGCGATGGACAGCGAGGTTAGTTAGTTCTTTCTTAACGTCACTGGCGTATGACATGGCACGCCTCCTATCTTAAAATGTCAGAATGACCAACTAAGTTCATCAATTCTGCGACAACTTGATCCCCATCATGGAAAGCCCCGTTATCCCGTAACTTCAAAAAGTTAGACGAAATCACGCGACAATTTTGCTCCCGTAGCCCCCGAAAATCATGGCTAACTTGGCGCGAAACTTCGTTGAATTTATGGAAGTCCATATAATCATCTGGTACTTTTTCCGTATTGACCAGCACCGTATTAATAAAATTCTCACCTAAGTGGCGGTTCAATACGCGAACGTGATCCGCATCGGAAAAGTTATCCGTTTCACCCTTTTGCGTCATGATATTACAGATATAAACGACCTCGGCATCAGACGCACAAACGGCCCGACCAATATTATCAATCGTTAAATTAGGCAAAATACTGGTAAATAAACTACCAGGTCCCAAGACGATTTGATCAGCTTCCATGATTGCGTCAATAACGGGCTTAACGGCTTCAGGCTTATTGCCATCTTTATCCGTAACCCAGACTTTCTCTAGCGACTTGTGAGCTGCCGTAATCTCAGCCTCACCGACTAATTCAGTCCCGTCGCTAAACTTACCGTGTAGCGTGAGCGCCTCATTAGCTGCCGGATAAACGTGGCCGTCGATCTGCATCATGCTGGACAATTCTTGGACCGCATCAAACACACCGGACTTCATCTCAGTCAGCGCAGCAATAATTAAGTTACCGATCGCATGACCCGCAAAGAACTGGTCATCACCTTGGAAACGATATTGGAAAATATCTTTATAGAGGTGTGGCAGGTGCGATAACGACACCATAACGTTACGAATATCACCAGGTGGCACGACGTTAACGTAATTTCGAATAATACCCGATGAACCACCATCATCAGCGACCGTAACTACCGCGGTAATGTCAACAGCTTGTTTGCGCAAGCCATTAAGAACGACTGGTAAACCAGTCCCCCCACCAATCACCACAATTTTAGGCCGCTGGGTCTTAAATGTGTATTTTCTCATGAGCGATTAACAGTTTCCTTTCGTTTGTCGATGTCACGATGGCTGATGTGAACCGTATAGTTCTTAGCCAAGGCTTCACCGATGCGTTGGGACAACGCGACTGAGCGGTGTTGCCCACCGGTACAGCCAATTGCAACCGTCAAACTCGTTTTACCTTCAGCCTCATAGCCGGGCATAACACTTTCGAGCATCCCTAGAAATTGCTGATAAAAACTTTCGGTCGCTGGCTGCTGCATGACGTAATCCGCCACAGGCTTATCCAAACCAGTTTGATTTTTTAATTCAGGAATATAGTACGGGTTAGGTAAGAAACGGACGTCCATAACAATATCCGCATCAATTGGTAAACCGTACTTAAATCCAAACGACAACATTTCCACGTGGAAAGTCTCGTCTTGATTGATTTCAAATTTGCTGAAAATCGATTCCCGTAATTCACGGGGTGTCAACGTCGAGGTATTAATGACGTACGAAGCCCGATCCTTTAAAGGCGCTAGTAATTCGCGCTCTTTTTGTACTCCGTCCATAACGCGTCCATCCATTGCTAATGGGTGTGAACGCCGGGTCTCCTTGTAACGTGAAACCAATTCTTCATCGGATGCGTCCAAAAAGAGAATCCGTGTCGAAACAAAATCAGTATTGTCCAGGTTCGCTAACATGTCCATGATTTCATCATAGAAAGCACGTGACCGTAAATCGATTACGAGCGCTACCTTAGCGATTTTTCCAGACTCTTCAACTAATTCTGAGAACTTTGGCAATAAAGCTGGCGGCATATTATCAATGCAAAAATAGCCGAGATCTTCAAAACTCTGAACAGCGACGGTCTTACCTGCGCCACTCATTCCAGAGATAATTACTAATTGTAATGATTCTGCCATGCTGTATTCGCTCCCTTTAGTCCATATTGTTAGCAGTATAGCACACCGGGTGTGTCATTTCTACTAACGTGCTACATTCCATCCGTTAATTAGCCTAATTAATAATAAAAATTGGCACCCGTCTCATACTAACGACGCATCCCAATTCCTAATTAAAGTCTAAATTTTTGGTTGTTAGTTACGGCGGGCAAACGCAATCAAGATTGCGTTGATTCCAAAGACTGCAAAGTAGAAACTAACTAACACATTGATGCTGACAACCGCGATCATTGGGTTGACAACTAACAGTAATCCCAATGCCAAACTGATAATATCTAAAATCAATGAAAGAACAAAGTAACCCGTTCCAAATACCCGTAAATGTGAAACAACGGTCAATCGTTCAATTGAGTCAATTAAGAACCAGAATGCAAAGACGTAACCCAAAATCAAAACGCCAGTTGGTGCGTGGAACAAGAATAGCAATCCCACTAAAATATCAATAATGGCAAAGACTAGTGCGAAATTAGCTCGCAGACCAGTTTCTCGACGTAACTTTGTGTACCCACCAATCGTGGTAATCCCACTAATAATAGCGGCAATTGCGAATAAGATTACCATACTCAGTAGTGCTGCTTTGGGGCGTTGGATGACGAAGTAGGCGGCAATCAAAAAGATAACACCCGTCATAAATTCGGTCCAATCAAAACCCCATCGATGATCATTAAACATAAAAGTAACATCTCCCAAAACTGTATTAATATCATTTTACCAGTTAATGTAAGAGTTTCCAATTTTTCCGACAGATTTTAGCTTACCTTAATTAGTTGAAACCAAAAATACAGTAAAAGGACCGTGACCTTTTACCGTATTACAACTATATAATAGCAAAAACGTGCGCCATAAGGCAGTTTGTTCCGT
>NZ_LFEE01000007.1:0-40329 GCF_001039045.1 Lactiplantibacillus herbarum | reverse complement strand
CCATTCCAAAACCCGGAATAATCCCTGATTCCCGTTAATGATCGCAAACTGATCGCCTTATGACACACTCTGTCCTGCTGTACTCTATCAATGGTCAAATTGATAACATTATTTAATCGGTAGCTAACGATTGGTAGCTCGTTAACTGCTGTTGTGCACGTTTGATCTCTAGATTAATCTGATCAAAACCAGTACCACCTAATGAACGGCGCCGCTCAACGGCCACCTTAGGATCAAGGTCATGGTAGACATCTTCTTCGATCAACGGTGAGATTTCTTGATACTCACTCAACGGAATATCTTGCAATGGCCGGTTAGTCTTCAAACCTTCTAAGACTAATTTACCAACGATCGCATGTGCTTCACGGAACGGAATCCCCTTGCTAGCCAAGTAATCAGCCAGTTCTGTGGCGTTTGAGAAGTCGTTAGTCGTCGCTGCGGCCATCCGATCTTCGTTGACCGTCAAGGTTGCCAGCATCCCGGTAAAGACGTGCAAACTGGTTAATAAAGTGGTGACCGTATCAAAGGCCCCTTCTTTATCTTCCTGCAGATCTTTATTGTAGGCCAACGGAATCCCTTTCATGACAGTCAACAGACTCATCAGGTTACCGTAGACCCGTCCAGATTTCCCACGAATCAGTTCTGCCATGTCCGGGTTCTTCTTCTGGGGCATAATCGAGCTTCCAGTTGAGAATTGGTCACTGAGACTGATGTACTTGAATTCATAGCTACTCCAGCTCACGATTTCCTCGCAGAAACGTGAGAGGTGCATCATGAGAATCGATGCGTTACTTAGAAATTCTAAGACAAAGTCCCGATCAGACACGGCGTCCAAACTATTGTGATAAACCTGACTGAAACCTAACAATTCAGCACTGTATTCTCGATCAATCGGGAAAGTCGTTCCAGCTAACGCCGCAGCACCAAGTGGTGAAATATCAGTGTGTTGCATATTGAATTCAAAACGTTCCATATCCCGTTTAAACATCTGGTAGTAGGCCAAAAGATAGTGACCGTACGAAATTGGTTGGGCGTGTTGCAGATGGGTATAGCCTGGCATGACCGTTTCTACGTTTTCACTTGCCTTGTCGACCAACACCGTTTCCAATTCGTGTAACCGGTCTAAGATCTGTGGTAATTGGTGTTTCAAATATAAGTGAAAATCAGTCGCAACCTGATCATTCCGTGACCGCGCGGTGTGCAGTTTCCCTGCAACAGGGCCAATCTCATCCGTTAACAACGATTCAATATTCATATGAATATCTTCGTTGACCGTTGAAAATTCTAACTCACCCTTAGTTAAACGATCCGCTAACGTTTCGAGCCCGACCACGATCTGGTCCACATCTTCAGCGGGTAAGATGCCTGCTTTTTTCAACATTTTAACGTGTGCTAATGAACCCGTAATGTCTTCAGCTGCAAGCAACTGGTCGAAGCTAATCGAAGCTCCAAAATCATCAACGTATTTGGCACCCGTTTCAGTGAAACGGCCACCCCACAACTTCTGCGTACTCATTAGACATGTTCCTTGGTTGTTTGAGCGTCGGCTTTAGCCTTAGCTTGGACCTGAGCATTAACTTGGGTTGGTAGTCCCCATAGCTTGATAAAGCCAACTGCAGCTTGTTGATCAAACTCGTCAGCAGCCGTATAAGTTGCCAAGTTCTTATCATATAAGGAATTTGGTGACTTCCGACCTTCCGTAATCACGTTCCCTTTGAAGAGTTGTACCCGGACAACACCGTTAACAACTTCCTGTGTTTGTTTCAAGAAGACGATCATGGCATCCATTAATGGTGAGAACCATAAGCCGTTATAGATCGTATCAGCTAATTTTTGTTCAATAATTGGTTTAAAATGTGCTAATTCCCGTTCAAAAGTTAAATCTTCAAGATCCTTGTGAGCCTTTAGTAATACAGTTGCAGCGGGTGCTTCATAGACTTCACGTGACTTGATCCCAACTAAGCGGTTTTCAATGTGATCGATCCGGCCAATACCGTGTTCGCCAGCGATTTTATCCAACTTGATGATCAAATCAGCTAAGTTTAGGGTTTCGCCGTCAAGTGCAACTGGTACGCCGGCTTCAAATGTAATTTCTACCGTGGTTGGGGTATCTGGGGTATCAGCTAAAGCTTTCGTCCGATCAAAGGCATCAGCAGGTGCACCTTCCCAAGGATCTTCAAGAATCCCACATTCATTAGCCCGGCCCCAGAGATTTTCATCAATAGAATAAGGGCTGGCTAACTTAATTGGAACGGGAATATTGTGTTCCTTAGCGTAATCAATTTCTTCTTCCCGTGACCAGTGCCAGTCACGAACTGGCGCTTCAATCTTAATATCTGGGGCTAAGGCGTGGATGGCCACTTCAAAACGAACCTGGTCATTCCCCTTACCGGTACAACCGTGAGCAATCGCTACGGCGTGTTCCTTCTTAGCTAAGGTCACTAACTTCTTAGCGATCAATGGCCGTGATAAGGCCGAAACTAATGGATATTCACCTTCATATAAGGTATGTCCTTGTAAGGCGATCAAAGCGTATTCTTCAGCAAATTCTTGTTTTGCGTCGATCATGTAAGAAGCAACGGCACCTAACTGAATTGCCTTTTCCTTGATGGCGTCCATGTCCTTACCTTCACCAACATCAATACCACACGCGATGACGTCGTAACCCTTATCTTTTAACCAGCTGATTGCGACGGATGTATCTAAACCACCAGAATATGCGAGAATAATTTTATCATTTTGTTTGACCATTGAAATGTACCTCCCAAATATTAATTGCTTTCGTTATCAATGACAGTATCGTACCACCGGTTTTAACTTTATGCAACTATTTTTGTAAAATATTCGTTATTTACGGAATATTCATTTGTTTTGAGGATATTTATACATTTATTCATACGTAAATGTATTTTCCGTCTCATTTTATAGTTCAGCAACTATCTATATTCGGTCTAAATAACCACAAAAAAAAAGCCGCTCATCTGGTAAATCAGATGGCGGCTCCATTTCAGTTAAAGTTAATTATTCAACAACTTTACGGACAAATGGGTCAGATGAGATTCCTTTTGAAAGAATCAATTTTGACCATTCTTTAGCAGAGAATAATGAGTGATCCTTGTAGTTCCCACAACTGTCGATAGTCGTTCCTTGAACGTCTTCCCACTTAGCAGGACCCGCAATGAATTCTAATGAGGATTTCAGCGCCTTAGCAACTTCAACGGTGTCATGTTCACCCCAAGTGATCAAATGAAAACCAGTTCGGCAACCAAACGGTGAACAGTCAATGACGCCGTCCATCCGGTCACGCAACAAGCCAGCTAACATGTGTTCAATCGTGTGTAAGCCCGCCGTATCGATGGCAGTCTCGTTAGGTTGAACTAATCGTAAGTCAAAATTAGTGATGGCGTCCCCTGCAGGACCATGTTCCACCGTGATTTTACGGACATAGGGTGCTAAAACTTTGGTATGATCTAATGCAAAACTTTCTACTTCAGCCATATTCAAACAACTCCTCTAAATTAAAATTACATTACAAAACTTAGTGTAGCACAATAATTGTTATTTAGCAGGTGCGGATTCCTGACGAGCCAAATCACGTTCTAAGACCGGCTTGAGATACTGGCCCGTATAACTCTCAGCGACTTCCGCAATCTGTTCTGGTGTCCCAGTAGCAACAACCGTACCACCACCGTCGCCACCTTCTGGACCTAAATCAATCAAATAATCGGCAGATTTAATCACATCTAGATTATGTTCAATAATCAGAACAGTATTTCCAGCATCCACTAAGCGAGCTAACACACCAATCAAACGGCGAATATCTTCACTATGCAATCCAGTAGTAGGTTCATCCAAGATATAGAAGTTCTTACCAGCTTGTTGCTTATGCAGTTCAGAAGCCAACTTCATCCGTTGCGCTTCCCCACCTGATAAGGTCGTTGCTGGTTGACCTAATTTAACGTAACCAAGGCCAACGTCAACTAACGTCTGTAGTTTCCGACGAATCTTAGGAATTGGTTCGAAGAATTTCACTGCTTCAGAAGCCGTCATCTTCAGGACATCCGCAATGTTCTTCCCCTTGTATTCAACTTCCAAGGTTTCAGAATTATACTGCTTACCATGACAGACTTCACATGGCACGAAGACATCTGGTAAGAAGTTCATTTCGATCTTCAAGATTCCATCACCATGACAGGCTTCACAGCGACCACCCTTAGTATTAAAACTAAAGCGGCCCTTTTGGTAACCCCGTAACTTAGCTTCATTCGTCTGTGCAAATAATTCACGAATATTGTCGAAGACGCCAGTATACGTTGCCGGATTACTCCGTGGTGTCCGCCCAATTGGACTCTGGTCAATATTAACTAAACGTTCAATATTCTTAACACCACTGACACTCTTATATTTACCAGGCTTTTCTGAGTTATTATTCAACTTCTGAGCTAACACCCGTTTGAGGACATCGTTCACTAAAGTTGATTTACCAGAACCAGAGACCCCAGTTACAACTACGAATTCACCAAGTGGGAAATCAACATCGATCCCCTTGAGGTTATTTTCGGCCGCGCCGGTAATCCGGATCTTCTTACCGTTACCTTCACGACGATGTTCAGGTAGCGGGATAAACCGTTTGCCAGCTAGGTATTGACCCGTCAATGACTTACGTGAACGGGCAACCTGTTTAGGTGTTCCGGCTGCCATGACTTCACCACCGTTTTCACCGGCACCCGGGCCAATATCCACGATGTAATCTGCAGCCCGCATCGTATCTTCATCATGTTCAACGACGATTAACGTGTTCCCTAAGTCACGCATCTTTTTGAGTGAACCGATTAGACGATCATTATCGCGTTGATGTAGTCCAATAGAAGGTTCATCTAGGATGTAGAGTACCCCTGACAGGTTAGAACCAATCTGGGTAGCTAAGCGAATTCGTTGCGCTTCCCCACCAGAAAGCGTTCGTGCTGAACGACTCAACGTTAAGTAAGCTAAACCAACGTTTTGTAAGAAGGACAACCGATCCTGAATCTCCTTGAGGATAGGTTTGGCAATCATCAAGCTCTGTTCAGAAAGCTGTAAGTCGTTGAAAAAGTCTAATTCCTTACCAATGGCCAAGTCTGAGACCATCCCGATGTGTTCACCACCGACTTTAACGGACAATGCTTTACGGTTCAACCGGAAACCGTGACAAGTCTGACAAGTTAATTCGGTCATGTACTTACGCATCACATCGCGTGTGAAGTCACTGTTAGTTTCGCGGTAACGACGATCGACGTTATTAATAACCCCTTCAAAAACCGCATCCACATCACGAACGCCACCGAAGTCATTTTGGTAATGGAAGTGGAATTCCTTACCATCAGAACCATATAAGACCGTTTTCTGATCCGCACGTGATAGGTCTTCAAATGGCACATCCATTGGAATATCCAGCTGGTCACAGGCCTGCTTGAGTAGTTCTGGATAATACTGCGAACTGATAGGATTCCAAGGTGCTAAGGCCCCTTCAGCTAGCGGCAAACTCTTATCAGGGACTACTAAATCTTCGTCAACTTCGAGCTTCATCCCCAAACCTTCACAGTCTGGACAAGCGCCTTGAGGGGCGTTGAATGAGAACAATCGTGGTTCAAGCTCACCAACGGTAAAACCGCAGACCGGACAAGCATAGTGTTCTGAGAATAATAGTGGTTCGCCACCAATCACGTCTGCAATCGCATAACCGCCACTCAAACGTAACGCAGCTTCAAATGAATCGAATAAACGTGAGCGATCGCCGGGTTTAACGACAATCCGATCGATCACAATCTCGATTGTGTGTTGCTTATTTTTATCTAGTTCAAAGGTCTCACTGATGTCATGAATCTCACCATCAACTCGTACCCGAACAAAGCCTTCACGTTTGATCTTTTCAAAGACTTTTTTATGTTCACCCTTCTTCTGGCGAACAATTGGTGACAAGATCTGTAACTTAGTCCGTTCAGGTTGCTTTTGCACCCGGTCAACCATCTGTTCAACCGTCTGGCTAGCGATTAAAGTCCCGTCGTTGGGACAGATCGGTTGCCCAACACGCGCCCACAATAACCGTAAATAATCGTTAATTTCAGTAACCGTCCCCACCGTTGAACGGGGGTTTTTAGAAGTAGTCTTTTGATCGATTGAAATTGCGGGACTCAAACCATCGATTGAATCCACATCAGGCTTTTGCATTTGGCCCAAAAATTGGCGGGCATACGCAGAAAGGCTCTCAACGTAGCGTCGTTGCCCCTCCGCATACAGCGTATCAAACGCCAGTGAACTCTTACCGGAACCAGATAAACCGGTAATGACAACCAGCTTATCCCGTGGAATGGTCACATCAATATCTTTTAAATTATGGGCACGCGCCCCATGAATGACGATTTTATCATTTGCCAAAAAAAAGCCTCCTCTATCTACCTACGCACGACTATCTCAGTCAAGCTGACTAATTGAATTAGCCAATTTGTGCTTTTAATTCCATAACCGTATCACGCAAAGTTGCGGCTTGTTCAAAGTCGAGCTTCTTAGCGGCGGTCTTCATTTGTTCTTCTAGTTTGCCGATCATATCCACTTGTTGTTCATGCGTCATGTCATCAAAGTCAGTTTCCAAGAAGTCGTCCTTCTTACCTGAATCTTCAGTGACCTTAGTTGACGCAATCAAATCTGGAATAGCCTTCTTGATCGTATGTGGCGTAATCCCATGATCCTCATTGTATTTCATCTGAATCTTACGACGCCGGGCCGTTTCATCCATGGCAGCTTGCATTGAACCCGTCGTTTTATCAGCATACATCACAACTGAACCGTGTTCGTTACGCGCAGCTCGACCAATCGTTTGAATCAATGAGCGTTCATTACGTAAGAACCCTTCCTTATCCGCATCCAGGATGGCCACAAGTGAAACTTCTGGCACGTCGATTCCTTCACGCAATAAGTTGATTCCGACTAGCACATCGAACTTACCTAAACGGAGATCCCGAATAATCTGCGTTCGTTCCAGTGTCTTGATATCACTGTGAAGATAGCGCACCTTAATCCCCAGATCTTTCAGGTAATCAGTTAAATCTTCCGACATCTTCTTCGTTAACGTGGTGATAAAGACCCGCTCATTGACTTCAATACGCTTGTTGATTTCACCAACTAAGTCATCGATTTGGCCCATAATTGGACGCACTTCAATCGTTGGATCTAACAATCCGGTTGGCCGAATAATTTGTTGGGCCACGTGCTTCGTCCGATCCATTTCGTATGGACCAGGCGTCGCTGACATGTAGATAATCTGATTAATATGCTGTTCAACTTCTTCAAGTTTCAATGGGCGGTTATCCAGTGCACTAGGCAGACGGAAGCCGTAATCGACTAGCATCTGTTTACGTGCACGGTCACCGTTATACATCCCCCGAACTTGTGGCATCGTGACGTGGGATTCATCCACGACCATCAAGAAATCTTTTGGAAAGAAATCGAGTAAGGTGTATGGTGGTTCCCCAGGTTTACGCCCATCCATGAAACGCGAATAGTTTTCAATCCCACTGGTGTAACCCATTTCTTTTAACATTTCAATATCATAAGTGGTCCGTTGTTTTAGACGTTGGGCTTCTAGCAGCTTGCCATCCGCCGTTAATTCATCCAAACGACCTTCTAGTTCTTGTTCGATACCACCGATGGCATGATCCATAATCGCATCGTTAGTCATAAAATGGGTCGCTGGGAAAATCGCAACGTGATCACGTTCGCCAACAATTTCACCTGTTAAAGCGTCGATCTCACGAATCCGGTCGATCTCGTCACCGAAGAATTCGACCCGTAGCGCGTGATCATCACGTGATGCAGGGAAGATTTCGACAACATCGCCATGAACACGAAAGCGTCCACGTTGAAAATCAATATCGTTACGGTCAAACTGAATATCGACTAGCTTACGTAACAGTTCGTTACGATCGATTTCCATCCCAACACGGAGTGAAACCACGTGATCTTGGTATTCGTGTGGATCACCTAACCCAAAGATACTGGAAACCGAGGCCACCACAATGACATCATTTCGTTCTAGTAACGAGCTGGTTGCCGAATGTCGTAACTTATCAATCTCATCATTGATTGCTGAATCCTTTTCGATATAAGTATCACTCGAAGGTACGTACGCTTCCGGTTGATAATAATCGTAATAACTGACAAAGTATTCCACGGCATTATTGGGGAAGAATTTCTTAAACTCCCCGTATAGTTGGCCAGCCAAAGTCTTGTTATGTGACAAGATCAAAGTTGGCTTATTGACTTGTGCAATCACGTTCGAAATCGTAAACGTCTTCCCAGTCCCAGTTGCTCCCAGTAAAATCTGTTCTTTATCCCCTTCATTCAGCCCAGCAGTTAACTGCGTAATGGCTTGGGGTTGATCACCAGTCGGTTGGTACTCCGACACCAAGTCAAAATGATTATTATTTACCCGATCAATCAAGCGTAGTTCCTCCTTTTAAACGTCTTCGCGTTTGTTCAATTTACTTGTTTTATCATCCAGCAAATTCGCCGGTAACATCATAAAAAATAGGCAAGCCCACGCTTCCCTATCCCATTTAGAATCGCATTTAATTTTAGCACATCGAACATACTTTCGCCATTATTCGGATTGCTGAGTCGCTGATAAAATTTGGTGCGTTAATTCCTGTAATTGATCCTGATTTGTGAACGGTTCAGCCAACATTTCTGGTAGAACTGATTTCAAAAAGTACTGAACACTCGCCAATACTTTGAAGGCCACGATCGTCTTCAAGCTCTCCTGATAGATGTTCGTATAAACGGGTTCTGGATTACCTTTTTGAATCTCACCAAATGATTCATACAGGAGATCGACCTTATCCGCTACGGAGAGGATCTGCCCCTCCAACGTATCGTCTTTGCCCTCTGACAAACGACGTGAATACGCAGCTTGAAATTCTTCCGGGATCTCATTGTGGACGAAATTCTGGGATAATTCGTGTTCAACATCCGCTAGCATCGTCCGCAAGGTTGGCGTCGCGTATTTAACGGGCGTTTTGATGTCACCGATAAAACGCTCATTATAATCATGGTTGAGCGCCTTTTCGTAGAGTGAGCGCCAATCGATTTTTTGACCAGCGTGTTCCTCAACGTCACCCAAAAATTGTGCAACCTCGGCTACTTTGAACGAGTGGGCCGCAACCGAATGATTCTGATACTTAAAGAATCCCGGTGCCCGTTGAATCGTCTCTAAGTTACTTAAACTCTGCAAATATTGATGCATTCCCATGACTGCCACCATCCCTCAACATAATTTGGCCTAAGTGTAACAAAAGCGCATCAGGTAAGCAAACCTGACGCGCTTTTAGTAATATTCACATTTAAACTAGCAATCAATCTGCCTGTTATTTTACTTATTATAATCAATTCAAGCTATCAAACCGTCGCCCGTTTACCTGGCAGTCGCAACAGAAATGCCATCAAGTACGACACAATCAGGAAGCCAGCCACGACTAGATACGGATAATGATAGTTCAGGTCGAGCAACATACCGGACATAATCGGCCCGACAATATTCCCCACACTCGTCAACGACATGTTCAACCCGTTGATCAGCCCCTGGTTGGCATCACTGGCTTTCGTGAGCAACGTGGTGATTGCTGGTCGCAAAAGGTCAAAGGCTGAGAAAATGACCAACGTTGCAATCATTACCGCAAGCTTGGAATGCGCCTGTGTAATCCAGATTGTACACAGTGCAGCCGCGGCAAAACAGACCCGGATGATCCGCTGTTCACCCCACCGCTGAACGAAGGTGTCGAACAACGCTGCCTGCAAGAATAACGAGATCAACCCGTTTAAGGTCAAGACCAACGCAATATTATTAAGACTGAAGTGGAAAACCTCGTTAACGTAAATGCTATAAATACTTTCAAAACCTTGTAATCCAAACGAGGAAACCAGAATCATCGTAAATAGAATAATAATTGGTAACGTCCAAAAGGCCCGTGTCATTGGATGATGTGCCGGTTTAGCTGCCTCATCAACTTCCTCACGATCAGGATCAATCTCACGGTCAGCTGGTAGTAGGATTACTAGTACAATCGCACTTAGTAAACCTAGACTTCCGGCTACCCAGAATGGCGTTTTATAGCTAATACCTGCTAAGACGCCACCGATTCCGGGTCCTAAGATCAAGCCACCACTAAAGGCCGCTGACAGCCAACCGATGACCTTAGCGCGTTGACGTTTCGTCGTAATATCCGCGGCTAACGCCATGGCGGTTGGAACAACCATCGCCGCCGACAGCCCCCCAATAATCCGTGAGATGTTGAAGACCCACAGATGATTGGTTAACGCGAATAATACTTCCGACACCATGTATAACAATAATCCCACGGTTAAGATTGGCTTACGACCGATCTTATCTGAGACCCGACCAATAATGGGTGAGGCCACAAATTGGGCTAACGCAAACAACGCGTTCATAATTCCCATATCCGTTGCCGTTAAGTGCAAATCGTTCTTAATAAATGGCATTACCGGTATCACTAAACTAATTCCTAAACACACTAAAAACTCACTGAATACTAAAATAAAAATGGCACGTCGCGTCTGCCGATCCATGTGACCTCACCTCTTCAATAAAATTTTTTATTAACACACAACGCTTTCCATCATATCAAGGGACCTGACTGAATGCCAGTAGAAAGTTTGAACACCAAATTTGAAGCCCTTTCTACGGTAACTAACCGCACAATCAGCTACAATAATGTTAATCAGACTGAGGAGGTCATTGTGATGGAAGACAACCTAACCGGCTTCACCAATATTCAAAAGCTCGCTCCAGACATTATTGTTGAGCTGCGCTACGCCACAACCAATAATTTCACTCACCAGGTCATTTATGATTTCACGACTGCCATTGTGCGTACAGGGACGGCACACAAACTCGCTCAAGCTAGTGCTAGCGTCAAACAATTAGGCTATCGTCTCAAAGTATGGGACGCCTACCGCCCCGTCAGCGCCCAGAAGCGCTTATTCGACGTCTATCCTGATCCTGAATTTGTGGCTCCGCCCAATCCTAATTTCAGCCATCAAAAGGGCGTTACTCTTGACCTGACACTCACCGAAGCGGATGGAACCGAACTACCGTTACCAACTGCTTTCGACGACTTTACGGCCGCTGCTCATCGTGATGCGCCACGCACCACCCTTCAAGATAAGTATTATCAAATTCTCGACAATGCGATGATTAGCGCTGGGTTCGTCGGTTACGAAAACGAGTGGTGGGACTATCGTGATGCCGATATGGATGACTACCAACCACTAGCTGCAGATCCTAATGACTACAAGTAAATATTGTATTAGATACATCAGCTTAGCTTTTAACTAGCCAGTGACGATTTTATCAACAGCAAAAAAGGCGACCCGCTAAAGGTCACCTTTTTTGTCATGCTTATTCTTTAATGAATGCCTGAATCGCATCATCAAATTGTTTTACCTTGTCATCGGCTTCATCTAAGGTAGCACCTAAAGTCCCAATATAGAACTTGATCTTAGGTTCAGTCCCAGATGGGCGAATCGCAATCCAAGTACCGTCAGCTAACTGATACTTCAACACATTAGCTTGTGGTAACGCAATTGCTTCCGTATGGCCATCTGCAAAGGTAGTCGTTTGACTCTGGAAATCTTCAGTCGCAACGACGTCATAACCAGCAAAATCAGTTGGAGCTTCACTGCGAAATTTCGTCATCAGTGCAGCGATCTTGTCACTACCACCGACACCGTCAAATTCTTCAGAAGTCGTCTTTTCTTGGAAATAACCATATTCCTTGAATAAGTCTTGTAGTCCATCGTACAAGTTCTTGCCTTGACGCTTGTAGTAAGCAGCAACTTCGGCCAATAAGACCGTCGTTTGAATCGCATCCTTGTCGTGAACGAATGGCTTGATTAAATAGCCGTAGCTTTCTTCAAAACCAAACATGTAAGTGTGTTCGCCAGTAGCTTCAAAGTGTTCGATCTGTTCAGCAATGTACTTAAACCCAGTTAAGACATTGATCATCGTGACACCGTAAGAAGCAGCTACCTTAGTTGCGAATTCACTAGAAACGATCGATTTAACTGCCGCAGCGTTGGCTGGTAACGTCCCAGCATCCTTGTTGGCTTGTAAGATATAGTGTAATAAGATGGCGGCAATCTGGTTACCCGTTAACAGGACGTATTCACCATCAGGTTGGCGGACAGCAGTTCCAAGACGGTCAGCATCAGGGTCAACCGCAATTAACACGTCAGCGCCTTCTTTTTTACCTAAATCAATTGCCATCTTGAATGCGGCTGGAAATTCAGGGTTAGGGAATTTAACCGTTGAAAATTCTGGATCAGCAACGGCTTGTTCTTTAACAACGCTGAAGTTCTTAAAACCAGCATTCTTCAAGGCTTTTTCGCCCAACATCCGGCCAGTCCCGTGTAAAGGTGTGAAGACCAGCTTCATGTCTTTACCAACTTCGTCAACTAAGTCTTGGTTGATCGTCACTTCTTTAACCTTAGCTAAGTAATCTTGATCGACATCGTCACCGATAATCGTTTCAGTCTTATCAGCTAACAATTGTTTTTCATCAGCAACCGCAATTGCAAATAGATCAGTCACCTTACGGATGTAAGACGTAATCAGGTCAGATTCCTTTGGTGGCATTTGACCACCGTCTTCACCGTAGATCTTATAACCGTTATATTGCTTAGGATTGTGGCTAGCTGTAATCATGATCCCGGCATACGTGTGTAAGTGACGTACCGTGAAGGAAAGTTCTGGTGTCGGCCGTAAACTTTCAAACACAAAGGACTTAATTCCGTGTTGACCTAGTACTCGTGCTGATTCGTGAGCAAAGTCTTCTGAATGGTGACGTGAATCAAAACTGATTGCCACGCCACGTTCCTTAACGTCAGCTGGTAAGGTATCCATGAATAACGCTAAACCTTCCGTTGCTTGACGAACGGTATAAATATTTATCCGGTTGATTCCGGGTCCTAAAACACCCCGCATCCCAGCCGTTCCAAATTCCATTGGTTCATAAAAGGCATCTTCTAAGGCGGCGTCATCGCCTGCCATTGCCGTTAATTCTTTTTTTAAACTTGCTTCGAGTGTCGCTTGGTTTTCCCAGGTATTATAAGTATCCTGCCAACTCAAAAAGACCATCTCCAATTCTGATAATTGTTAGTGCTTACAAAGATAGTATACAACATTGACCCGCTTTACAAAGTAAAATTTACTAAGAATATCAATCAAGCCCCGTTTTTCGGCACCTTTATCGACTATGTAAGCGTTGTTAATAATCTAATTGTCATTTTCATTCCGTTGGTAGCCACTAAAAATTGCTATAATAAAACTTATCAGGAGGGACCTATGACTTTCTATTCCTATAATTATTTAGTTCACCAAAACAGCAATCACGCCCTTATTCAACTCGCAGTTATCAGTATCATTATTGTTATCATTGCAGCCATTAGTTGGCTCTGGTATCGCCATCAGACTGATTTGAAATACCGCGATCTCTTTATCATCATGGTTTTGTTATTATTTTTATTGATTGGGATTCAATTTAATGAGTGGCAAACCTTACAAACTAATTTCACCCAGAAATCTCAGGTCACCCAAATTATGCAGCGCGTCGCTAAAGAACACGGCGTGGATAAATCAGCGGTTTGGTCCAACACTAGCACCGTTAACAACGGGATGTTGATCAAAATTCATGACCAAGTCTACAACGTGGCGATCAATCCCGATGGTAACAGCTACACGTTAACCGAGGCCACACCTATTCAACAGCCGCTCAATTACGTTAAGGAGGGCAACTAATGTTTTCATACTGGGACGTTACCATTAAACTTGCACTAGGCTTGCTCACGATCATTCTACAAATCAATCTCTCAGGAAAAAGTAACTTAGCCCCCATCAGTGCGCTTGACCAAGTCCAGAATTACGTGCTTGGGGCCATTGTCGGTGGCATGATCTATAGTACGAGTGTCACAATCCTACAATACATCTTAGTGTTACTAATCTGGACGCTACTAGTCCTCATCTTACGATTCCTAACGCATCATAATCGACACGTTAAACGCTTAATAGATGGCCGTCCACAACTTTTAATTACAAATGGCCAGTTAAACGTCAACATTGCCCTCAAAAACGGGATGAGCGCTAACGACTTGATGTTTCGACTGCGAACTGAAGGGATTACCGATATTCGTTACGTTAAACGAGCGGTACTCGAACAAAATGGGCAACTAACCATTACCCAAGTTGGTGACGATGCCATCAAGTATCCCTTAATCGTCGATGGTCAAGTTAACTTCGACGCACTTGAAACTAGTGCTCACGATGAAGCATGGTTAGCTAGTAAATTAGCCGCACAACATTATACGGTCAGTGACATTTACCTCGCAACTTATACAAACCCACAGTACTGCTATTTCCCTATCAACGGTAAAAAAGAGTGTGTCAAAAGCAATGCAGTTGCTTAGCATAGCTTAGGAAGACGACTGATTGTGTCTCCCAAGCGTTTCTCCATGCAACTGAGCGAAGGCAGCTGACTTTGAGCGCACATTTCGACTACCAATATTCGATAGACCAAAAGGAGCTATGGCTTACGCCACAGCTCCTTTTGATTTAATATCAATTTAGTTTTTAACTTTATCGCCTAAAGCCGTGATATAAGTGTAGACGCCTTGTCCAGCGGTCCCACCTTCACCAACAGCCGTTGCAACCTGACGTAAGTCCTTCTTACGAACATCGCCAATTGCAAAGATCCCAGGAACTTTAGTTTCCATGTGATCATTAGTTTCGATCCAACCATTTTCATCAGTAATACCTAGATTGCCAAATGGTTTCGTAATTGGGTTAATCCCAACATAAATAAAGGCACCGTCGACAGCGATTTCGCTATCTTCACCGGTCTTATTATTGTTGACCTTAACACCAGTAACCTTTTTATCGTCACCAATAATCTCAGTAACGTTGCTGTTCCAGACAAATTCCATCTTAGGGTTCGCAAAGGCACGGTCTTGTAAGATCTGTTGTGCGCGCAATTGGTCACGACGATGAATAACCGTTACCTTATCAGCTAACTGAGTGAGATAAGTCCCTTCTTCAATGGCAGAGTCTCCACCACCGATAACGACCACGTGCTTGTTACGGAAGAAAGCCCCATCGCAGACGGCACAGTATGAGACACCACGGCCACCATACGTATCTTCACCAGGGACACCCAACTTCCGATATTCGGAGCCAGTCCCAATAACTAAAGCTTTGGTTTCAAAGGTATCGCTGTCCGTTGTTACTAGCTTAGTATCGCCAAGATCTTCAACGGATTCAACACTCCCATAAGCGTATTCTGCACCAAATTGGGTTGCTGATTCATACATATCTTTAGCTAAATCAGGTCCTAATATTGACTTGAAGCCCGGATAGTTTTCGATTGCGGCGGTATTATTCATTTGACCACCATAGATTCCGCGATCTAGTAGTAGTACTGATAGATTGGCTCGCGAAGCATAGAGCGCAGCTGTCATCCCAGCAGGCCCCGCACCAATAATAATTACGTCGTAACTTTTTGCCATTTCTAAAGACCCCTTCCACATAAAATACTATGTGGCTTAATATACCCCCAAAATTTACATTTGTCGACTATCTTGTTTGTACACAACCGAAATTAATGTGCCGATTAAAAGCCATCTAATTAGGTCATAACCCTATAATCGTATTCGCTGAGCCCTTAGTTTCAAGACTAGACTTTATTTTCCGCTTGCAACGTCTGATCATTCTGTTTGGCCCAATCACCATACGCCGTAATCCGTGGTTGATGACGTTCCGCTTGTCGTTCTTGTTCAATCGCCATTTGGGCCACTAAATTCAAGTAATTAAACGGTTCATCAAAGTTAGGTGAAAAGAGCATGTCAACAAACGCTAAATCATCAATCGTATTGCCATTTTGAATCGCAATTGACAAGGCATTAGCCGATTGTGCAACTTCGTGGGCGCTCAGAAATTGTGCACCTAAAATTTTGCGATTTTCTGGGTTATAGATCAATTCAATCGTCAGCAGATCCGTATCTGGCATGTAGTCTGGACGCCAGTTGCCCTGATAAGTCACTTGCTCAGCGGGAATATCAGCTTTGTGCGCCATTGCTAGCGTTAACCCCGTTGTAGCCAGCGTGTGATTAAATAGTTGCATTGCAGAAGTTGCCTGCGTCCCCATGTAGCGCTGCAGATCTCCAAACACATTGATTCCAGCTAACGCACCCTGTCGAACTGCATTTGTCGCAAGTGGCGTATACGCCGAACGACCAGTTGGGTTGAAATTGACCACGCATGAATCCCCCGCCGCATAAATATCTGGATCCGACGTTTGGACATAGTCATTAATAATAATGGCCCCATGTTGATCCATCTCAACTTGTCCGCGCAAAAGCTCAGTACTAGGAACAAATCCGGTCCCCACAATTGCAAGGTCAGCGGTGAAGTCTCCCTGGGTCGTTTCGATCACTAACTCACCATCATCATTGCCCGTAAATGCCGTCACCTTATGGTTCAACAAACCCTTAACACCGTGTTCCTCAAGTAGTGCAACCGTTCGATCCGACATGGGTTTACTGATATAGTTATTCAGGATTTGATCATGTGACTGGAATAGCGTCACTTCATGGTTCGTGTTAGCATAACTTTCTGAAAGTTCCGTCCCGATATAGCCAGCACCAATAATAGCAATCCGCTTGTTGCCTTCAGCAGTGCGATAGATTTCCTGCGCCTGCTGGTACGTTTTGCACAAGAGTACTTTCGATTCATCGATACCAAAAATTGGCGGCACGACCACGTTAGAACCCGTGGTCATAATCAACTTATCGTAAGTATCATCGAAGACTTGTCCAGACGTCATGTCAACAACTTGAAGTGACTTCTGTTTGGCATCAATTTTTAACACATTATGTTTCGTCTTAATGACGGCACCCAACTTTGTTAAGTCGGCCGGTGATGAATAGAACATGTCTTCTAAGTGATTAACTTTCCCACCTAGGTATAAGTAGATTCCACATGATAAGAATGAAATATTATCATCACGTTCGTAAATCGTTACTGAGGCTTCTGGATGATCCTTTAACACTTGGACCGCAGCGGCAGTTCCTGCATGTGTACAACCAACAATCACAATTTTCATTTAAATTCCCCTACCAATACTTTCATATATTTAAACATAATACTATTATAACCATTATTATTGCCTTAGCTCAACAATAACCTCTAGTCACAGTTTACGTATGTGTCAACAATAAAAAGCGATAACGCTCAATTAGCTACACCATCAGGACAGTCATCGTCTATCTGCCTCAAAGTATTCTACTTTACTGCTAACATGCTAATAATTAGGCTTAATTAATCAATCACCAATAAATATTCGACTCCAAATAGTTTCCCTAGGTCATTATTTGGTATAGTATAAATTAGTGAAGAATCTATGAATTAATACAAGTTAGGAGTCCGCCATGTATCGTTACTTTATTCAACCACAGTTAAATAAATTTAATAACTCACTCGTTGGTTATGAGATGCTGATTCGATACCGCACTAGTGATACCGATCGCTGGACACTCCCAGAAAGCTTTGATAACATCCCTATCGATGTTCAAGTTGACTTATTGAAAGCAACAGCGAGTGAACTAGCCCTTAAAATCGGCTCCGTTTCAATTAACTTTAACCGCAAGCAATTTTTAAATGATGCGATTGCAGCTGCTGTTATCGCTGCTCAAAAACAATTATTTCCCGTACAAGTTATTGTTGAAGTGACTGAAGAAACTGACGAGGATCGCTATACGTTGGCTGAAATGCAGCAACAGATTGACAAATACAAGGCTAACGGACTCCAATTCAGCATTGATGACGTTGGCACTGGTATTAACGTGTACGATCACATTAAACCGCTTTTAAACTCCGCCGAAGAGATTAAATTTGCCATGCAAAATTTCCGTGCTGAAGATCGCGAAAACGAAATTCCTATTCAACTGAAATTTTGGCGTGACATTGCACAAGAATACGATGTTCGCCTGATTCTGGAAGGGGTCGAAAACGACGCTGAGGATCAAATGGCTGATGACCTTAATATCTCTTTACGACAGGGCTATTATTATGGCAAGCCACATCTGTTCAAGTTAAAAGCTGATCGTTAAAAAAAGCAAGACTGCGAAATCGCA
Organism: Lactiplantibacillus herbarum; assembly: GCF_001039045.1. Classification (GTDB taxonomy): domain Bacteria; phylum Bacillota; class Bacilli; order Lactobacillales; family Lactobacillaceae; genus Lactiplantibacillus; species Lactiplantibacillus herbarum. The sequence continues at coordinate 22,098 of NZ_LFEE01000007.1, read as the reverse complement.
GTCTTGCTTTTTTGTTCTATTTAGTCGTTTTTTTACTGGTTTTAGGCGTACTATCTTGTTTCGTTAATTCAGCACCTAAGTCCTTGATATACTCACGTAAATCATCCTTAACATCAGGATGAGTTAAACCGTATTCAATCGTGGTCTTCAAATAACCAAATTTGTAACCAACATCATGTCGGGTTCCCTTAAATTCATGCGCAAACACTCTCTGCGTCTTGTTTAAGGTATCGATGGCATCCGTTAATTGAATTTCATCACCCTTACCAGGTTTTTGATTTTCAAGTACTTCAAAAATTTCTGGTGTTAACAAGTAACGACCAATGATGGCTAAGTCACTTGGGGCTTCTTCAGGAGTTGGTTTTTCTACAAAGTTATTAACATTGTATAGATCGGGTTCTTTTTCACTCTCAGGATTGATAACCCCATACTTAGAAACTTCCTCGTGAGGAACCTTCATAACGGCTAGCGTTGATGCATGGGTCTTATCATAGCTATCCATTAATTGTTTCGTTAATGGCACCTTGTCTTCCATCAAATCATCACCTAACATTACAACGAAAGGTTCGTCACCAACGAAGGCTTTGGCGGTCAAAACAGCGTCACCTAAACCTCGTGGGTGTGATTGGCGGATAAAGTATAAGTTAATATCAGTCGTTTCTTGAACGAGCTTCAGCATTTCTTCCTTATGCTTAGCACGTAAGTTGTCTTCTAGTTCTGGATTAGAATCGTAATAATCTTCGATACTACGCTTACTCTTACCAGTAACGATAACAATGTCTTCAATACCAGATTTGCGTGCTTCATCAACAATGAATTGAATCGTTGGCTTGTCAACGATTGGTAACATTTCTTTAGGCATTGCTTTCGTAGCAGGTAAGAAACGGGTCCCTAAACCAGCTGCTGGAATAACGGCTTTTCTAACTTTTGACATGTGATAATCCTCCTAGAATTAGTGAAATTAGTCTGGAATCTTTTATTGAATCTCTGGTTTCCCCTCGCGCTGCATCAATTGTGGAATCACTTGTTTGATGTCAGCACTATTATATAATACATCATAAATGGCTTCTGTGATGGGCATTTCGATATTTTGTTGTTGTGCAAGTTCGTAAGCAGCTTTAGTTGATGGGATACCTTCAATAACCATTCCCATCGTCTCAATAACATCTTTAAGACTTTGACCCGCACCGAGCTCGTTACCCGCACGCCAATTACGTGAGTGAACACTGGTTGCCGTTACAATCAGATCGCCAACCCCGGATAACCCGATAAAGGTCAATGGATTGGCGCCAAGAGCGACTCCCAGACGACTGATTTCGGCTAAGCCCCGGGTCATCAATGCTGCTTTCGCATCGTCACCATAACCTAGGCCGTGTAGGGCACCAGCTCCAAGTGCAATGATATTTTTCAAGGCCGCGCCTAGTTCAACACCAATAACATCGGTATTCGTATAGATTCGGAAATAATCATTCATAAAGAGCCGTTGTACCAACTTAGCAGCTGGTTCATTCTCACTCGCTGCCGTAATCAAAGTAATGTCTTCACGTGCAACTTCTTCCGCATGGCTAGGACCAGACAAGACCACGATGGCTTGGCGGTTTTCTGCCGGAATTTCTTCCGCTAATACTTGCGAAAGTCGTTTGTGAGTTCCAAGTTCCAACCCTTTGCTAGCGTGAACAATCACCGGATGGGCCTGGGTTCGCTGTAAGACAGCCGTAACTTGTTGAGCAACACTGCGAATAGCCTTCGTAGGAACAACAAACAAGATCACGTCCGCACCCTCAACAGCCGTTGCTAAATCTGAGTAGGCCGTGAGTGATTCTGAATAGTGAAAGTCAGGAACGTAACGCTTATTCGTATGTAGCGTATTCAGTTCCGTGACTTGGTCTGGTGAATACGACCAGAGTCGCACCTGATTACCATTTCTATCCAGTAAGTTTGCCAAAATGCTACCCCAAGAGCCCGCACCTAAAACGGCAATTTTTTCTGTCATTCAAAAACCCTCTAATCTACTTATTTTCTGTGACTGCCGTCTGACCAGAGCCGGCTAAGTACCACCGGTTATCTGGATAATGATGACGTCGCCAGATCAATAATCCAATACTACCAAGGAATAGGACAACTGACAATGCTTGTGAAATTCGAATCACATTAAACAGCATGAGTGAATCGGTTCGCATCCCTTCAGTGAAGAAACGACCAAAGGCATACCACGCCACGTAAGCCAAGAAGACATCGCCCTGCTTATATAGGTTTGCTTTGTGCCGAGTAACCATTAACAGCACAAATCCCAATATGTCCCATACCGACTCATACAGGAACGTAGGCTGCCTGTAAGCACCCTGAATGTACATCTGACCAATTAGCCAGTTCGGTAAGTGTAAGCCTTGTAAGAAGCTGAGACTCGTCACACGGCCAAAGGCTTCCTGATTCATAAAGTTACCCCAACGACCGATACCTTGCCCCATAATAACCGTTGGTGCGGCAATATCGAGCATTAACCAGGTCGGGATAAATCGAGAACGGCAGAATAAGAACACCACAATTCCGGCCCCAATCAGGCCACCATAAATGGCAATGCCACCATCCCAAATCCGGATGATCTCACCCGGATTTTGACTGTAATACGACCACTGAAAGGCGACGTAATACGCACGCGCAGCAATCAGTGTAAACGGCAGGGCCCATAGAATCATGTCATAAATGTCATCAGGCCGAATCCCCCGTTTTTGGCCTTCTTGAACCGCTAATGCCACCGCAATCACAACGGCACTGGCGATAATTACCCCATACCAATGAACTTGAATCGGTCCCAATCGTAATGCAATTGGGTTAAGTGCCCCTAAAACAGTATTCACGCTGTTGCCATCTCCTTATTACTAGTGAGAATCGTGCGCAGAATTTTCTTTAATTAAATTGTTCAAGTTATTGTCAAAGACTTTAGTCGCATCGTAGCCCATACTTTCGGCGCGGAAATTCATTGCCGCAGCTTCAATAATAATGGCTAGATTACGCCCAGTCTTAACTGGAATCGAGATTTCAGGAACTTCAACATCAAAGAATTTCCGCTTCTGTTCTCCATTTCCTAGTCTATCAAATTGCTTATCAGGCGTCCAACTCTCAAGGTGAACGATTAGATCAATATCCGTGTCTTGACGGACAGCACCGGCGCCAAAGAGGTTCATAACATCGATGATCCCAATCCCACGAATTTCTAGTAAATGATTAAGAATAGCTGGTGCTTCACCAACTAATGTCTGTTCATCTTGCTGGTAAACATCAACACGATCATCGGCAATTAAGCGATGGCCTCTTTTGAGAAGTTCAAGTGCCGTTTCACTCTTCCCAACACCAGAATCACCCGTAATCAGTACCCCTAAGCCATAGATATCTACTAAGACCCCGTGCACTGACTGACGTTCAGCCAACTTACCTTCTAGGTAGTTCGTCATGTTACTTAAAATGCGTGAAGAAGTCATCTTAGTCCCTAGAATTGGGACATTATTTTCCTGACCGGCTTGTACCAGTTCATCTGGTACTGGCAACCCTGTTGAGATTACAAATGCTGGTGTCGTTAATTGACACATTTTTCTGAAGATCATTAAGCGTTCGTCATGACTCATATTCTTTGAATAAGCGGTTTCAGTTTTACCTAACAGTTGGACCCGCTCACGTGGATAATAGTTAAAGTACCCGGTTAGGGCTAAGCCTGGACGTGAAATATCACTAGTGGTTACATCTTTATTATCTAACAATTCCGCGCCGTGGTAGACCTCTAAACGCGTATTTTTCACTAAATCGGCAACGGTTACACTTCCTGCCAAAAGAATCCCTCCTAAATCATTCCGTTATGAAAAAAAGTGCGGCCGACATTGTCCGGTAGTGTTATGACACCACTTTTTCAAGTCTCCACACTTTTATGACTGAAAACGGATTATTCCTATCTTCTAATCTTAGCACTTTAAAGCGCTTTATTCACCATCGCGGCCACCTTTAGCGAAAAAATTAGAAACAATCACATTAGCTAATGACAATAATACTGAAACGACAATTGCCATTCCAAAACTGGAAAAGCCAAAGTTACTCTTACCAACAACGAAAGACGTCATCTGTAACATAAATCCGTTAATCACAATACTAAACAGACCTAGTGTTAATAACGTGATTGGTAATGAGAGTAGCATCAGAAATGGCTTAATAGCTGCATTTAGAATAGCTAACACGAAACTTGCTATTAATGCCACCCACACATTTGCCACGTAGAAACTACTCTGAAAGAAACCTGCAATCGCAATAAATAGGACCGTATTAATTAAAATTCGTTTCCAAAAACCCACTTTTTTATCACTCCATTAATCTTGGTGCCGTGGTTCATCTTCTTCATGGACATTATGAATCGCTTTACGGCCGTGTTTTTGTGATGGTTGTTCCTGCGCACCTGTACTACTACGGCGCATCTGTTCAAAGAAACCCGTATTTTCTGGCTTACTAGGAATAATTGTCATCAGTAATAAGTATAACAAAATTCCAAAGCCGTGTGAGGCTACGGTTAAAATGACAAAAAGCACCCGTAAAACGTTTGCGTTCCAATTCAAGTATTCTGCAATACCCCCAAGAACACCAGCGACAATTCGATTATTAGATTTAGTTAGTTTTTGTTTAGTTGTTGTTTTCATAAGTTAAACACCTCAAATTAGGATTTGTTTAACTATATCTTACTAATAGTAAAAGCCGGTTGCAAATTAGACGACCGGCCTTAAAAGAATATTTATGATTAGTTATACTAAGTTGGAACTTTCAGGGTTTAACTCAATAATTTCACCCGTATTTAAATAAACGATCCATTCACCGATATTAGTGACTAACGCACCAATCCGCATCAGATACGTTGCAACATTTAAATAATCAGTTGAACCAATTACCGTTTCGGGGTGCCGTTCCATCTTTGAAATACCCTTTTCGTTGATTCTGTCGTACATTTCACCGACTTTGGCATCCTTAGCTGCAACTCGACGTGCGGCCTGATCATCGCTCTTGACGTAAGCAGCCAACATGTCTTCGACCATCTTCCGCACACGGTTCCCCATCTCGGACAGGTCTGCTTCAATCTCAGGCACCCGAACGTTACCCTTAACCCGAATCGTCGCGTAAGCAATATTACGAGCATAGTCAGCCATTCGTTCTAGCTCAGAAACAGCTTTCAAAATAGTCACAATTTCCCGTAAATCAGACGTAACGGGTTGGTACAAAGCAATCATTTCAAAAGATTTTTGTTCTAGATCCACCTCACGATGGTTAATCTTCGAATCATTATCAATAATTTCTTGTGCCAGATTACGATCATGATCAATAAAGGCCTTTACAGCCTTCTCAATCGTCTCGCTAACCATCATTCCCATTTCTGTGAAATTAGCATCAATATCATTTAGTTCATCATCAAAAAGTCGTCGCATGGTTGTTTCCTCCTAACCAAATCGGCCTGAAATATAGTCGTTGGTTTCTTGTTTAACCGGATTCATGAAAATCTGTTTCGTATCGTTTGCTTCAATCAATTCACCATTCAAGAAAAACGCTGTTCGATCAGAAATTCGTGAAGCCTGCTGCATGTTATGCGTAACAGTTATGATAGTGTAATCGTGACGTAATTTCAATAGGGTCTCTTCAATTAGCCGACTAGAGATGGGATCCAACGCACTGGTTGCCTCATCTAGTAGAATAATATCTGGTTCTACTGCTAACACCCGAGCGATACAAACCCGTTGCTGTTGCCCACCTGATAATGAGAGTGCGTTAGCATGCAACCGGTCCTTCACTTCATCCCAAATGGCAGCCTGCTTGAGACTCTTTTCAACAGCGGCATCCAATTGTTCCTTATCACGTACACCCGCTAAACGTAAACCGTACACCACGTTTTCATAGATTGAGAACGGAAATGGGTTTGGTTGCTGAAAAACCATCCCGATTTCTTTACGTAATTGTACCGTATCCATGGTTGGGGCGTAAATGTTATGCCCATTAAAGTTAACTTCGCCAGTAATGGTTACGTTAGGAATTAAATCATTCATTCGATTTAGGCAACGTAAGAACGTCGACTTACCACAACCAGAAGGACCAATTAACGCCGTGATCCCTTTGTCTTCAAATTCCATGTTGATGCCCTTTAATGCTTCTTTTTTACCATAAAAAAGGGATAAATTTTCAGTCGTTAAAATCGTGCTCATTAGCGGTCCTCCTATCCGAAATTACCGGAAATATAATCATTGGTTAAATCAACTTGTGGATTCGTGAAAATATCGCCCGTTTCCGAATATTCTAGGACCTTACCTAGATTAAAGAACGCCGTATAGTCACTGATTCGTGACGCCTGTTGCATGTTATGCGTCACAATAATAATGGTATAGTTCTGTTTTAATTCCAACAATGTATCTTCAATCTGACTCGTTGACACTGGATCCAAGGCACTGGCTGGTTCATCCAATAGGAGAATATCCGGCTTAATCGCAATAGCGCGCGCAATGCATAACCGTTGCTGCTGCCCACCTGATAACGCCAACGCACTTTTATTAAGATCGTCTTTCACTTGATCCCACATTGCAGCTTGTCGCAATGATTGTTCAACAATTTCATCAAGCTCTTGCTTATTATTGACACCGCGTTGGCGCAATGCAAACGCAATATTCTCATAAATTGACTTGGCAAATGGGTTAGGTCGTTGAAAAACCATCCCAATATGACGCCGCATCTCATACACATCAATGTCATTACTATTAATATCCAAGCCACGATACATAATTTTACCTGTGACGTTGGCAATCCGGTCATTCATCCGATTCAAAGAACGTAAATAAGTTGATTTACCTGAACCAGATGGCCCAATTAGCGCCGTGATCTTATAACGTTCAAACTGTAAGTCACCTTCTGAAAGTGCCTCAGACTTGCCATAGTAGACATGCAAATCTTCGGTCGAAAGCGCGATTTCATGGTCTTTCGGATCAAACTTCATAATATTACGTTGATCGGTCATCATTGAATTATCTGCCATTGAAACGGCCTCCTTTATTCAGCGGTTAAATGTTTGTATAGACGTTTGCCAAGCCAGCGTGCTAAGAAGTTAAAGAGTAAGACCGCAATAATCAATACTGCGGAAGCACCAGCTGACACAGCCTTCGCATCGGGCATGATCCCCTCTGAGTTAATCTTCCAAATATGCACAGCCAGTGTTTCAGCTGGTCGTAACGGACTCAGCGGACTGCTAATATCAAACGGATTCCAGTTACCAAAATCAAGGGCGGGTGCACTTTGACCTGCTGTATAGATCAAAGCTGCGGCTTCCCCAAAAATCCGACCGGCACTCAAAACAACCCCAGTGATAATACTTGGTAACGCAGCGGGGACGACAATTTTAGTCACTGTTTCCCACCGTGATAGACCTAAAGCGTAACCGGCTTCTCGTTGATTGTCCGAGATATTAGCAAGCGCGTCTTCAATACTACGCGTCAAGATAGGCAGGTTAAAGACCGTCAATGCAAAGGCGCCTGATAAGATTGAAAATCCAAGTTTGAATTGGACAACAAAGAACAAATAACCAAACAACCCAACCACCACTGAAGGTAATGAACTAAGAATTTCAATCGTCGTTCTGATTAGTCCCGTTAAAGTGTTTTGTGGTGCATATTCATTTAAGTAAATCCCAGCACCTAACGAGATTGGTAATGATATCAAGAGTGCTAAGAATAATAAGTAGAAAGAATTGAATAATTGAATGCCAATTCCCCCACCCGCTTCAAAGGCCAACGCTGGCGACGTCAAGAAATGCCACGAAATATGCGGCACCCCTTGAATTAGGATATATCCTAACAGGGCAATTAAAATAATGACCACGAAGGCCGCCACGGCGTAAAGGACACCGGTAGCAATTTTATCAATGCGTTTAGCGTTCATGGCTTAATTTCCCCTTCCGTCCAATATAGCGAATAACCAAGTTGAAGAATAATGACATCAACAGTAAGATCATCGCCAATGACCACAGTGCGTTATTTTGCAACGAACCCATTACCGTATTCCCGATTCCCATCGTCAAAATACTAGTCAAGGTAGCTGCTGGCGACACTAAGTTATGTGGTAACAAGGTTGCGTTCCCAATTACCATTTGAACAGCCAATGCTTCCCCGAAGGCCCTCGCCATCCCAAATACGACGGCAGTCAACATACCAGGTACGGCTGCTCGTAAAACGACTTTATAAATCGTCTGCCAACGAGTGGCGCCCAGTGCCAATGAAGCTTCGCGATAGTAACGTGGCACAGCGTTTAACGCATCGGCTGTCATTGAAGTCACAGTAGGTAGGATCATGACAAACAGGACGAATGTCCCAGATAGAATCCCATAACCACTGCCACCAAACGTATTACGAACAAATGGCACTACGACTTGTAACCCAATAAACCCATACACGACCGATGGAATTCCGACTAGTAATTCCGTAACGGGCCGTAAGATTCGTGCCCCGCGGCGTGGCGAAATTTCCGTCATAAATACGGCCGTACCAATTGCAAACGGCGTTGCAATCAATGCGGATAAAATCGTAATTAAGAATGACCCAACAATCATTGGTAAAGCACCCACAGCTGGTTGACCATTCGTACCGGTTGTCCCCGGATTCCACTGGGTTCCACTGAAGAACTGCCAGACATTAATGTGATTTTGGAAAAAAGTTGCCAATCCCCGTGATGCCACAAAGTAAAAGATCAAAAAGACAATCCCGACGATTAAAGCTAGACATAGCAAACTAATCGCCTTACCGCGGCGTTCAATTTTACTAGCCACTGATTTTTTTAATAAACTCTCTCGAATTTTATCCATGCGCTCCTCCTTATTTCACGATTGAAATTTTACCGGTCGCATTCCGCTGTACTTGCATATCATGGACCGAAATATAACCTAACTGTTTGATCAATTTTTGTTGAACAGCGGTTGATAAAATATAATCAATAAATTGTTGGGTGAGCACACTCGGATGCTTGCCCGTATACAAATGTTCATAAGACCAGATATACCACTGATTTTTACGCACATTCATTTCTGTTGGTTTGACACCATCAACCGAAACGGTCTGTACTGACTTATCAAGGTATGAAAAGGCCACGTAACTGATTGCTCCTGGCGTGCTTGCCACGATTGAACGAGCTAGCCCAGATGAATCCTGTTCTTGTGAATCAGCACTCTTCTGTCCCTTAAGTGCGTAACTTTCAAAGGTTTTCCGTGTCCCAGAACCCTGAGCCCGGTTAATTAACGTGATTGGCAGATTCTTTCCGCCAACCTCACGCCAATTAGTCACCTTACCCGTAAAAATTTTAATTAATTGTTGTTGTGATAAATTAGTAACCCCGACTTGCTTATTAACAATTGGTGCGATACCAACAACTGCGACGCGATGATCGATCAGTTTGCTAGCATCAATACCACTCTGTTCTTCTGCAAAAATATCCGAATTACCAATAGCGACGGCACCAGATTGAATCTGACTTAGACCAGTACCTGACCCGCCACCCTGTACATTGATAAAAGTGCCGGTATGATTATTACTATATTGTTCACCGGCCGCTTCAACTAATGGCTGTAATGCAGTTGACCCAACAGCGGTGATTGACTCACTAGCGCTAGTCTGATCACGATGTGTGTAACCAAAACTAACTAGCCCAACGATAACGATCAGGCCCAGTAATTGGATGACCCGACTTTTCTTCATATAAAGATACCTCCTACCCATTGCTCATCTCTAATAATACTAAGTTTGTGTAAATGCTTTATATGGGTTTTGTAAAGATTGTGTAAACGTCCATTTATTTTTAACTTTGCCCCGTTTAACCGTCTAAAATCACCAATTAAATGGCGCTGATGACTATAACCTAGCGATATTACCAATAAAACTTAACCATGGAATACGGCTATAGGCAAAAAAACACACCTTCTCATTAAGTTAATTAACTTAATGAGAAGGTGTGTTTTAGGCTAACTTTGATTCCGCTAAGGGAAACGTTACCGTCATCGTGGTCCCAACTCCCCGTTGACTAGTAACGGTAATGTTGCCATGAAGTGCGCCAACTAATTCTTTCACAATCGCCAGTCCGAGCCCCGTACCGCTAACTAACTGCTGAGATCGCGATGGACTAGCTCGATAAAAGCGCTCGAAAATCCGCTGCTGATCATCAGCACTAATGCCGATACCCGTATCGGTCACAATTAACGACCAGTGTTGCTCACTGATCGTACTAGTGAGCGTTACTTTACCATTAGCCCGATTGTACTTAATCGCATTGGTTAACAAGTTTTTGATAACTTGACTTAACTTTTGCGGGTCACTGGTCACCGTCAAAGACGCTTCAACTTGATTATCAACCGTCAGTTGTTGACGTTCAACAGCCTGCTGAACCACAGCCAATTCTTGATCAATTAGGTCTCGCACGACCACGGTTTTAAGCGCCAATTTCGTTGTATTTTGCGCCCGAATTCGTGACAATGATAAGACATCTTGGATCAAGTCAATCAGTCGCTGACTCTCATCTGCAATAATGTGTAAAAATTGATCTAACGTCTCCGGATCATCCTTCGCACCCCCGAGCAAGGTCTCCGTAAACCCAGCAATTGCAGTAATTGGTGTTTTTAATTCATGACTCGCATTGCTGACAAAGTCATCCTGCATTTGTTCAATCATGTAAACTTCGGTAATATCATACAACATCAGCACAATCTGGTAATGCGCCCGGTTCCCTTGAATATAGACGGTCGATGCTTCAACTACTTGTGTATTCGGTGCGGGCGTTAACGTCACCGTTGCACGCTGATTAGATTGGGTCGCAATCGTATCCTCAATCAGTTTAGTCAACGCGTACAGTTGAATATCCTTCGTATAAATATGGGCAACCGTGTTGATTGACCCTTGTAAAAGTTCACTCATCGCTGGATTGGACAATTGCACTTGCCGACGGTGATCGATCACCATCACGCCCACGGGAAGGTAACGCATAATCATCATTAATTCTTTTTCTTGTAACTCAGCTCGCCGCGTCTGATGTTTTTGATAACTCTCTAACTGATTGACCGCTTGCGCTAAGCTATATAGCGGATCAGCCTGGGGCAACAGAATATGCGGTGGGAATTGTTGACTACTCATCTGTCGGAGTTTGGCCTCCATCCGATCAATCGTCTTCTGTCGTTCCGTCTGTTGGACCCATACGACGACACCTTCAACTACTGCCAGAACAAGTAGCGCTAACACTAGGCATCCAATCAATCCCGCTGACCACGTAATCGGCGAGAATCGTTGTAGCACAAAAAGTACGATCAACGTGATTAGCACGTTCTCTAACACGAGTAATCGTACGGTCTGTTGCCACCGGTTATGCATGGCTGTCACCCACAAATTCATAGCCAAATCCCCGCACCGTCCGAATCAGTTGGGGGTGCTTAGGATCTACTTCAATCTTTTCACGTAAATGCGAAATATGGATGTCGACGATTCGCGTTTCACTCGCATAATCATATCCCCAAACATGATTTAAAATCGCATCACGACTCAGTACCCGCCCATCGCGTTCAACGAAGTAAACGAGTAACTCGAATTCCTTCGGGGTCAAACTAATATTCTGACCATTACGGGTCACCCGGTACTTATTTTGATCGATTCGCAAATCACCGATTAACGTAATTGCTCGATTAGCCGGCGCTGGCGTAACTGGTGCTACCGATACAGCTTCATCAGGAGCCGTTCTTCTAATAACCGCCTTGATACGCGCCAAGACCTCACGTGGTGAAAATGGCTTGGTAATGTAGTCATCCGCACCCAATTCGAGACCAAAGACCTTATCGAACTCATCATTTTTGGCTGTAACAATAATGATTGGTGTTCGTACCTTTTCTTGGCGTAACCGCTTTGTTACTTCCATCCCATCTAATTTCGGCAACATCAAATCTAACAGAATACACGTGAAATCCTGTTCCGATGCCAGTGCAAGCGCAGCTTCCCCATCCGTTGCCGTAGCAACTTCATAGCCCGCTTGCTTTAAATTATAAGATAATAACGTTACGATGGCTGGCTCATCATCTACCACTAAGATCTTATCCATGGTCCTTAACCCTCCTGATCAGTGAATAACACAATTCCTAACTCATGTGGTGCACCATTATAGATGGCCGTTTCAGTAATAATTAGTTCCTGTTGCCGATTACGTACTTTCAAATGCACGTATGTCGGACTTTTTAGTAAGGCCGCATAAAACTGTGCTTCAGTATTGACTGGCTGACGATTACATTCTAAAATTACGTCGCCTAAATCAATATTCAATTTATCAGCCGGCGTGTTTGGCCGTAAGCCAATTACCCGAACGCCCTGCTCTGTATCCGCATATCTGAACTGTTGATGCCGATCATGATACCGATGTTGGGCAATAATAATCCAGGTTAGTACCACGACCACTACAACAAGTCCTAATAACCACTGAGGACTTAACACTGCAACCGAGCCACAACGGCTAAGACCACACTCACCAGTGCAACCCAACTCAACCGCGATGCTAATTGCCGCCATGCTAATTGTGGTAACTGCTTGTAGACTCGCGCACTGATACCAACTAACAATGGTAGCAACAGAATACTAAACGAACGTTCACCAACTGTAAAAACAGGCCACCAGCTCAACGTGGTGTGAATCCAATCGCCTGGAATTAAGACACCTACTGGCAATACCAGTAACTGTTGCCACTGATAACGAACTAATCTTTTACCCCGTTGATCCGGCTGTAGCTGGGGTGATTGTCCTTGGTGGTCATGCCATCGTAAGATAATAGCTGCCGTTGCAATGATGATTGCCAACAGAATTAACCCATTAACAATCAGGTTGCCACTCATGCTTGTCGTTACAACACCATGGCGTTGTAATAAACCACCAACCGACGTTAATTGTGGACTCATTAGCCAGTATACTAACCAGCTCAGGCCAAAAATCGTCACTGGAACTAAAGCACCCGGAATGATAACGAGGCTAATGATGGCCAGCGTTTCGTAAATCACAACCCAAATCGGTGAGACTACTAATCCTAAGCCAAGACTAATCACCGTCATTAAGACACCTAGTAAAAAACCATCCATTAAAAAGTGTCGTACTTCAACTAACTGCGCGTTGATGGCACTGTCAAAATGATGACGTTCATAGTTGACTCGCCGTTTAGCCACTATGTAATTGCGGAGCAACCCTACCCAAAGTAGTGGTTGCAATAAAAATAATTCAAAAATCTTCCATACCTGCATCTGCGTGACCCCTAACGTTAAACTATGAAATTAGTATAGCATTTTTACCACTTTAGACCAACGCCGATTACACCGACCTACTTTTACTATTGTCATCTTTATATCCCTATATTATAAGACTGATAATCAAAAAAATACTAAGCTGACCCATCGAATGGTAAGTCAGCTTAGTATTTACTTATCTAATTATTGTGGATTACGTTGTGCTAATCGCCACTGCAAGTAAGCATCAATAAATGGATCTAACGCCCCGTCCATCACTGCTTGCCCATCATGAGACTCGTAATTTGTTCGGTGGTCCTTAACCATCGTATACGGGTGGAAGACATACGACCGGATTTGAGAACCCCAGCCAATCTCCATCTGTTCACCCTGAATTGCAGCCCGTTCCTTGGCTTTCTTCTCTTCTTCGCGTTCATACAGTTTAGCTCGCAGCATATTCATTGCCGTTTGCCGGTTTTGCAACTGTGACCGTTGGGCTTGGCTTGCCACTACTATCCCGGTTGAAAGATGCGTAATCCGGACCGCAGATGACGTCTTGTTGACGTGTTGCCCACCAGCACCACTTGCCCGGTAAACGTCCACTTTTAGTTCATCTGGTCGAATGTCAATATCAACCGTATCATCTAGCTCTGGCATCACGTCAACACTTGCAAATGAAGTGTGACGTCGCCCAGCCGCATCAAATGGTGAGATTCGAACTAAGCGGTGCACCCCTTTCTCAGACCGTAAATAGCCATACGCATTATGACCACTGATTAGTAAGGTGACGCTCTTAATTCCAGCTTCATCACCAGCTTGGTAATCCACCGTTTCCACTTTAAAGCTGTGGGTGGCTGCCCAGCGTGTATACATCCGTAACAGCATGGCGCCCCAGTCCTGAGATTCAGTCCCACCAGCACCAGGATGAATTTCCACGATAGCATTATTGCGATCATAAGGACCATCCAAGAGTAAGTTCAAGCGGTACTGCTGTAAATCGTGTTGGGCTTGTTCAAAATCAGCTTCAAACTCAGTTTGCATCTCATCATCAGGTTCTTCGTTCAATAACTCATAACCCACAGCCAAGTCGCCAACTTCATCGACTAATTTTTGAAACTCATCGTACTTTCCCTTAAGGGCGTTATTCTCATCAATGACTACTTGTGCCGCCGCTTGATCATCCCAAAAACCAGGTTCGGCCATTCGGGCTTCATTTTCGCGAATGTTGTCATTCAGGGCATCTAAGTCAAAGTGACCCCCTAAAGTTGTCAACAGCACTTTGCATTTCTTCAATAAGGTGTTTATATTCGCCTAATTCCACAAAGAACCCTTCTTTCAACTTATTTATTATTAATTTAATCATTCAATAACTAGCTTAGCCCAATTCATTTTACTGGTTGCTTGATTTCAATGTCAGCCAGTACTGACTTAGAAGACTAGTTCAATTAATGTTTATCTCATTGTAATTGCAAAACGAGCCCAAGACCATGGTCTCAGACTCGCTCTGGTTAGTACAATGACTAACGTTGAATATTTTGGCGAATTTCGGACTTCATGAAGAGGCGGGTCGTATCATAATCAATATCTGCGACCATTTCTTCAAACATCTGATAACCGTCTCGTTGGTATTCAACTAATGGATTTAACTGACCATAACCCCGTAAACCGATCGATTGTCGTAATTGATCCATTGCATCGATGTGGTCCGTCCAATGTGAATCGACCACTCGTAAGATAACAACTTTTTCAAATTCCAACATCTGACCAGCATCGTAAAGTTGCTTAGCCTTAGCATCATAAATAGCAGCCACTTGATCCATCAAGTAAGTTTCAATCTCAGCTGTTGACTTACCCTTCAAGTCAGCCTCACTGATAGAATCTTCCTTGACCATTGCAGCGTGGGCAAAGTCCATAATGGCTTTCAGATCCCAATCCTTGGTATCGCCCTGCGTATGCAATTGAACCGTACGTTCAACCGTCCGCTTGATCATTGGCATGATAACTGGCTTCAAGGTCTTGTCTTCCATAATGACTTGTTGGCGTTCACCGTAAATCACTTCACGTTGTGCACGCATCACATCATCATATTGAAGAACGTTCTTCCGAGAATCGTAGTTATTCCCTTCAACCCGTTTTTGAGCAGATTCAACTTGGCGCGTAATCATCCGTGACTGGATCACCGCGTCATCTTCTGCAACGTTCATCCGTTGTAAGAAATTCTTGATTCGTTCTGAACCAAAACGCAGCATCAAGTCATCTTCAAGTGATAGGTAGAATTGTGACATACCAGGATCACCTTGACGACCCGCACGACCACGTAATTGGTTATCGATCCGTCGTGACTCATGACGTTCCGTCCCAATAACAGCTAAACCACCGGCTTCTTTGACACCAGGTCCCAGCTTAATATCGGTCCCACGACCAGCCATGTTGGTGGCAATCGTAACGGCACCACGTTGGCCGGCACTGGCAACAATGTCAGCTTCCTTCGCGTGGTTCTTGGCATTCAAGACCACGTGAGGGATTCCGACTTCATCCAAACGGTGTGACAGATATTCAGAAGTTTCAACGGCCACGGTACCAATTAACATTGGTTGACCTTTTTTGTGAAGTTCCTGAATTTCGTTAACAACGGCGTTAAATTTACTCTGTAAAGTTGGGTACAGCAAATCTGAACGGTCATCACGTTGCATTGGCCGGTTGGTTGGAATTGTAATAACTTCCATGTTATAGATTTCGCGGAATTCTTCTTGTTCCGTCTTAGCCGTCCCAGTCATCCCAGATAACTTCTTGTACATCCGGAATAAGTTTTGGTAAGTGATGTTAGCCATTGTCTTGGTTTCTTCTTGAATCTCGACGTGTTCCTTAGCTTCAATCGCTTGATGTAACCCGTCTGAGAAACGCCGGCCATCCATGATCCGACCAGTAAAGGAATCAACGATCAATGCTTGACCATCTGAAATCACGTAATCTTTATCTTTCAACATGATGTAGTTCGCACGTAAAGCTTCATCCAAATAGTGGTTTAAAGCCGTGTTGTCAGTATCGTAAAGATTTTCCAAGCCAAAGTATTTTTCAGCTTTACGAATCCCTTCGTCTAATAGCGCAACTGTCTTAGATTCAAGATCAACCTTATAGTCTTCCTCTTTGGTCAACGTCTTGGCAAAACGGTCAGCCCGCTTGTACATACCAGTGGTCCCGTCAGCTTGCCCTGAAATAATCAATGGCGTCCGAGCTTCATCAATTAAGATGGAGTCAACTTCATCAATAATTGCAAAGTTAAGTGGCCGTTGAACCATGTCTTCACGGTAGACAACCATGTTATCACGCAAGTAGTCAAACCCGATTTCACCGTTTGTTGAGTAGGTAATATCAGCGTTATAGGCTTCCCGTTTTTCTTCTGGTGATTTTTCTGCGCCGTTAATCCCGACACTCATCCCCATCCAGTTATACAGGTCACCCATTTCAGTTGCATCACGTGCTGATAAGTATTCATTAACCGTAACAACGTGAACACCCTGACCAGAAATCGCGTTCAAATAAACTGGCATGGTTGCCGTTAAGGTTTTCCCTTCACCAGTCTTCATTTCAGCGATGTCCCCTTGATGTAACACGAGTCCACCGAGAATTTGAACGTGGAATGGATATAAGCCTAATACTCGTTTGGCTCCTTCACGAACCGCGGCAAATGCTTCTGGTAGCAAATCATCGAGTGATTCGCCCTCCTTGTATCGTTCACGAAATTCTGGGGTTTTAGCTTGCAAGTCAGCATCGCTTAACTTGCCATATTCATCAGCATAAGCTTCAACTTTATTAGCAAGCTTATCGAGCCGTCGAATAGTGCGCTTGTCACTTTCAACCCAGCGTTTTAAAATGTTGGCCATTTACGTATCCTCTCCAAATAACTATTTCTTGATTTTAAGTTTAGATTGTTTTTTCAAAATAAAATACCATCTGTCATTTTACCATTTTTCACGGGTAATGAAAACCACAGGCCTCTATGTAACCGATACCTTCACCGGTTTATTTACTTATTTTCACAGCTAAAACTACGACCACAATTCGTCCATCTAATCCTGACTAGTGGTCATCAATCATAGCACTAGTTAAGATGACCAAAAAAGAACTGGTCAGATGACCAGTTCTTAATTAATTAACTTTTAAAATTAGCGATTGTCGTCGGTTTCAATCAAACCATAACGACCATCATTACGCCGATAGACGATGTTAATGGCGTCGGTTTCCGCGTCTTCGTAGATAAAGAAGTCATGGCCTAGCATGTCCATTTGCAGGATTGCTTCTTCATTATCCATTGGCTTTAACGCCACCCGTTTCGTGCGTACAACGTCTAACTTATCGTCCTGATCATTGTCAGCAGCGGCAACTGTTTCATCAGTCGCTGCAAAGTCAATCGCTTTATAACCCTTTTCACGGGATTTACGGTTAACCTTTGTTTTATACTTGCGAATTTGGCGTTCCAACTTATCGGTAACCAAATCAACGCTCGCATACATATCAGGAGAAGTTTCTTCTGCCCGGAGAACTAAATAGGGAAGTGGAATGGTGACTTCGACTTTAGCAGTCTTGTCTGGATGAATTTTTAAGTTGACATGGGCAGTTGAATCAACCTGATTGTCAAAGTACTTCTGTAATTTACCCACCCGTTTTTGAACATAGTCCCGAATTGCTTGGGTCACTTCGATATTTTCACCGCGAATATTAAAATCTAGCATAGATATTCTCTCCCTTCAGACACATTACTGTGTATCAAAATAACTAAAGGACCACTCTTTAATTACTTTGCTTGAATTCATTATAATAGAAAGCGCTATAATAAACAATCCAAACGCCGCTTTCTATTAAAATTATCGTGCAAGCGTTAGCCCCGTGACAGTCTTGGCACCGTTTTCCATCAGTAATGCGGCTGCATGTCGCATGGTTCGACCAGTCGTATAGATATCATCCACTAATAGTACTCGTTGGCCCGCTAATTCAACTGCGGTAGTGAGTTCAAAAGGCTGCGGAGTCTGTAACCGAGCTTGGCGGTCTTTCTTTGACTGTGGGACTGCTTTAGACTTAGCTTTGGTGAACAGCTCAGTTTGATTCATCCCTGCCGCTAACCAGCCCGTAACTTGATTGAAACCACGAGTCTGCATCGTCGTCGGTGTTACTGGGACACTCAGTACTCGGTCAATGTTTTGTTCCACTACCGCTTGCTGCATCGTTGCCGCAAAGACACGTCGTAACTGATAGTCACCTTGAAATTTATACTGTTGAAAATAGCGGTGCATGGCATCATTGTACGTGAATAGTGCGATATTATGAAACGTCCCATTATCTGGCCAACGCTGACAGTCTTGACACAGTCGCTTATGAGTCTGCGCTCGACCGCAGCCCATGCAGGCCGTAGCTCGATTAATTATTGTAAATTGGGACCAACATATTTGGCAGACAATTGGCCGCTGTACCGGTTGCCAGCTTAACACCCACGGCAATGTTAGCCGCTTACGAATGGGCCGTTGACAGAGGAGACAAAGTTGCACGTAACAGTCGCCGCCCTTTCCGATTAACTAACGCAATCTGACGCTGCGCTCGTTTGATATTGCGATCATGACTAGCACAGATAAACCAAACTAAGCCGGTGGAACGCTCCTTGCTGCGACCAACCCGCCCAGCAATCTGAACTAAGGCGGCCGTTGAAAAGATCTCATCATCAGCACCTAGGACAATCACGTCAATTCCAGGAAAAGTCACCCCCCGCTCCAAGATAGTTGTTGTCACCAGATACTGAATCTTTTGATCACGCATTTGTTGAACCTTTTCTAAGCGCTCCGCATCCGTGGAATGAACCGTTAAGCCAGCTAATTCAGGAAAATAATGTTGGATGGCAGCTTGCACTGGTGCTAGTTGTTTGACCCGTGGAACGAATAATAAAAAACGCTGGTGCTTGTCTAAATAAAACTGTAATTTCCACACTAAACAGCGTGGCAACTGACCACGCCGTAATAATTGCTGCCAATTAGGTTGCAATTTAACTTTAATCGTTGGTAATAAGTGCTGGTGAAATCGCAATGGCAAATAACTGATTCCAAGTTCACCTCGATGAACTTGCTTCTGCAAGGCCTGGCTCGGTGTTGCCGTTAAGTATAGGAGCGCCCCATCCGCTTTAACAGCATGCTTAACGGCATATGCTAATCGTGGATTGGCTGCAAACGGGAACGCATCGACTTCATCAATAATCAAAACATCAAACGCTTCACGAAACCGTAATAATTGATGAGTGGTACAAATAGTGTGCTGTCGGTACTGATAGGGTTCCGGATTACGACCATGTAGTACGGCAATTTTAGCGTCAGCAAACGCCGCCTGCAAACGCGGGGCTAGTTCCAAACAAACATCGACGCGTGGTGAGGCTAACGCAATCCGCCATCCCTGAGCTAGCGCCCACGTAATTCCTGGAAACAGCATTTCAGTTTTGCCCGCACCCGTAACGGCCCATAAGAGATGACGTTTACGGGCCTCAAAGTTTTCCCTTATGGTCAGTGCACATGCCTTTTGTTGCTCGGTTAATTGTCCTTGCCACGTACAAGCAGGTCGAGTTGGAAAATCATTCGGTTCTGGCATATGATAGAGATGAGTTAGTGTGCTGATGCGTCCTAGATTCAAACATTGGTAACAGTAAAATTGCTGTTGTGGTAATTGCGCTTTTTTTCGGTCTAATTGACTGCCACAGCGTAGACATTGTACCAGTTGCTTGGTTACTAGCATTGCTGGCAATTTGCAATTATCAGGTAACATCGCGGCTTCACTTGCAGTTAGTGGAACTTGTCGCCCGTATAATTCTCGTGGATCCATCGGCACACCTCCTAATAATTGTAATTACGACAAGTACGCCATATTTCATGAAAGGAAGTGACACCTTTGACAACTCCGTACTACACTATTCCAGACGATTTCGTGTGGGAACAAACCATCAAAAAATCACGCTTCATCACGCATCTCTTTCGAATCACCGATGAAGCCGATGCTCAAGCTAAGATTGCTGAAGTCCGTGCCGCTGATCCTAAGGCCAATCACCATTGCTTTGCCTACCTGCTAGGGGCTGATGATCATATTCAACGGATGAGTGATGACGGCGAACCTAGTGGCACTGCTGACTCACCAATCTTAGAAGTGCTTAAAAACAATCAACTACATGACGTCTTAGCGGTCGTGACTCGCTACTTCGGTGGGATTAAATTGGGCGCAGGTGGCTTGATTAGAGCATACAGTGGCACTCCTGCACAAGCGATTCAAAACGTGGGCAAAGTCCAGCGACTGCTACAGACACGCTTAGCCGTCACTATCGACTACCATAACGTTGATGCCCTGACTTACTATTTACAACAGAATCAGTTGCTTGTCCTTGATACGACTTATGATGTTCAAGTTACCATGATAGTCGCTGTTACTAAAACGCAAGTCACCACTATTCAAACCGCCATTATTAACCTGTTGAGTGGTCAGGCGGAATTCGCTGAGCAAGGCGAACAGTTCACTGAGATTCCCGTTACTAATGCAGATTAACGCGCAAAAAAGTGTCCGGAAAATCCCGAACACTTTTTTAGTCCTAATAATTTATTTTAAAGTTGTAATGGTCCCTGATTGTCCCCGGTCGACCTTCATGGAAGTCAATGGAATGTAACCCAATTTCTCCACTAAGCTGCCTTGAACGCTCTTCGAAGTCATGTAAGTTAAGAAGTTCTTCACTTCACCAGTTGGTTGGCCCTTAGTATACATGTGTTCGTAAGCCCAGATCTTCCACTTGTTATTAGCAACGTTTGCTTCCGTCGGCTTAACGTTATCGATCGACAATGCTTGTAAGTCGCTCTTAACGTATGAAAAGGCTAAGTAGCTAATGGCACCTGGCGTTGTGCTGACGATTTTTTGCACAGTCCCGTTAGAATCTTGTTCCTGGCTAGTGGCCACTTTAGCGTTACTTAAGCCCCATTTTTCAAATGTGGCCCGCGTCCCACTACCTTGCGCACGGTTAACGACGGTGATCTTTTCATCTTTACCACCAACGTCTTTCCAGTTCGTCACTTTACCTTCAAAAATCTTAACTAGTTGATCCTTTGTGATGTTAGACACGCCGGCATCCTTGTTGACCACTGGTGCCATCCCGACAACGGCAACTTTATGGTCAACTAAGCCCTTAGTGTCTAAACCTTTTTGTTCTTGCGCAAATAAATCGGAGTTACCAACGTTAACAGAGCCCTTCGCAACTTGACTCAAGCCAGCGCCGGAACCACCACCCGGTACGTTGATCGTGACGTTAGCATGTTCATTCTGATAGGCTTGACCAGCCTGTTCAACTAATGGCTGCAATGCGGTTGATCCAGTGGCAACAATCTTAGTTGTTTTCGAACTGCTACTACTAGTATTCTTAGTACTCGTTGCTGAGCTACTACCGCAACCTGCTAACAAAACGGTCATCGTTACGGCCAATGCTCCAAGTGTCACTACTTTTTTCATCTGCGAAACTCCCCTTTTTTGTTTAACTTGCAAAATTAAGCAACCACCGTCGCCAATCGTAATAGCAATTCTGGGTAGGAAATACTAGCGCTATGATTGAGCATCATCTTCGCTCGATTGTGCTCGCTGGTTGCATTGGAACAATTCCTATCTTACTGATTATTTGTAAATTACGAATAACGATTACGTAAATAGATTGTATTGTTTCCGTAAAGTTCTGTTGAATGAACGAAGCACGCAGAACTTTCGACCCTTAATATTTAGGACCAAAAGGTTGAAAGTCCCAAAACAACTTAAAC
>NZ_LFEE01000006.1:10520-33992 GCF_001039045.1 Lactiplantibacillus herbarum | reverse complement strand
ACTGCCCACCGGAGGCGAAAGTTGTGACTAATTTTAACCTTTAGTTAAGACCAAAAAAGAGGCCATGACTTAAGTCACAACCTCAGTACAAGTTAATTTAAATTTTAATGATTACTCTTAGACGTCAGCCGTGCAACCGTCCGTTTAATCCAATCTAACAGCGGTTGCCGATTGTCACCGGCTAAGCCAATTGCTTCCACGAAGAGTTCCAATCCGAATAACAGACCAATCGTTAATAGAATCGACCCCCAAATAGAAGAGATTGGGTAAAGTAAGGAAATAAACGAAAAAATCAGTGCAATCCCATAAATCACCATAACCGTTTGTCGATGAGTTAAACCGAGTTGCATTAATCGGTGGTGTAAATGGTGCTTGTCCGCTTGCGAAATGGGCTTTTTATTAAGCACACGCCGAATCATCGCGTAAACCGTATCAGTGATTGGAACCCCCAAAATCATTACCGGAATCCCAACTGAGATCAACGTCACGTTTTTTAATCCGAATAGTGAAAAGACAGCCGTCATAAATCCAATGAACAGCGAACCCGTATCGCCTAAATAAATTCGCGCCGGAAAGAAATTATACGGTAGAAAACCAATCATTGCGGCAACTAGCGTAAAGATCAGTAACGAAACAAACATATTGGCATTCAGGAAGAATAAGCCAATAATCCCCATCGTACTCAACGAAATTATCGATACCCCGGTGGCTAAGCCATCCAACCCATCAATTAAATTGACCGCGTTAGTAATTGCCAAGATCCACAGTAACGTAATTGGCAAACTCAACCACTGAAAATGAACTAGTCCGATAAACGGAAAGGTGAAAGTCGTCATCCGAATGCCACCGATGAAATACACTTCCAACGCTGCTAACGTAATTCCTAACATTTTCTGTCGTGGTTTCAATTCATAAATATCATCAATAACACCAGTCGCAATGATAATTAGCTCACCACCGAGTAGCGCAAAGAATATTCGGCTGGGAAACTGATGCATCAAATACAGTACCGTTGTCCCGATAGTATAAGCACCAAAGATGGCCAGCCCACCCATTGTCGGCATTGGAATCTTATTGACCCGCCGAACGTTGGGCTTATCGACCGCCCCAATCCTAAATGCAAGTTTCCGCACAAACGGCGTCAAGATCGCTGAAACGATCATGGTCGCCACTAGGCCTACTAGGATTTCAAATCTAATCATTTGTGCGCAACTCCCTTCTCACTCTTATTATGATAATTATACAAATCTCTGGGATACTTGACAACTCGCTTCAAGGAATCTTATTAAAGGCAACACAATTCATTCACAATTCGACCCTTAATACCGCTATTACGAACTCTAATCTTAACTATAACAATTAATTTTATTGAATGAAAAACAAAAACCTGGCTATTATGCCAGGTTTTTATCTAAACGTACTATTCTTTTAGATGATAGTTATAAGTTGAAACAATAATATTTTCACGAGAGTTCAGAACGGCACGTAACCGTAAACTCGTTTGGTTATGCAAAATATTTTGCCATGGCTTCTTAGGAACGAATTGTGGTACCAGCACCGTCGTTGAGAAGTTCCGATCCGCCGCCCGTTTTGCAATCACATCACAGAAACGTAACGTTGGCGTTGCAATTGAACGGTACGAGGAATGAATATCCACAAAGCGGACATCTGGGAAAGTCTCTTTGAATTCCGCCGCTGTCTTATGTTCCTTCTCAGGGTTTTCATCAAAGGAAACGTGCATAGCAATCACATAATCCCCAATTGAACGGGCATAATTGACCGCTTGAGCCGTTACACGGGTTACGTTAGATACTAAGACAATCACCGTTGCACCATCATAATCGTGCAATTCAGCCTTTTCTTTAGCAACTACCCGTAACTGGGCAGCCACCCGATTGTAGTGAATGTGAATTCGGTAGAACATGTACAGCAAGAGTGGCATAACGATTAGGTAAGGCCAAACGTTACCAAAGTGTAAGATGAATAGCGCAATCACTAATCCTAGTGAAATCAACGCTCCTAACAGATTGATCGTTGCCTTCGTCCACCACCATTGCCCACGTTCACGGAGCCAGTGAATGATCATCCCTGATTGCGAAAGCGTGAATGGGACAAACACCCCAACCGCGTACAGTGGAATTAACAAGGTTGTCTTACCATGGAAAATGAAGATCAGCACAATCGCACCGACAGCCAACGAGATGATTCCATTGGAATAACCCAACCGGTCACCACGATCCATGTAAGCATGTGGTAAGAATTTATCCTTAGCCAAATTATAAGCTAAGATTGGAAAGGCAGAAAAACCAGTGTTAGCAGCTACGGCCAGAATCAAAGCCGTTGATAGTTGTAACAAGTAATAGAATAAGCCCCGACCAAAAACTGCACCCGCAATTTGTGAAAGTACGGTATTACCAGCTTCTGGTTTAATACCTAAGTAATAACTTAAGTAGGTAATCCCTGCGAAAAATGCAGCTAAAACTAATGACATAATAGCTAATGTATTGGCTGCGTTCTTCCGTTTAGGACGTTTGAAATTCGGAACCGCATTACTAATTGCTTCGACCCCCGTCAATGACGAAGAACCGGATGAGAATGCACGCAAGAACAAGATTAACGTCATACCTTTAACCGGTGAACCAATAGTTGCAGCCGCGTGGTAAGTTAAATTACCACTCGCAATATTGACAATTCCCCACAGAACCATCCCGACAATCATCAGAATGAAGAAGTACACGGGGAACGTTAAGAATGAGGCTGATTCCCGCATTCCACGTAAATTTAAAGCCATCACACCAACAACAATCAAGATAGAGATTAATACTTGATAATTTGCCAGTGCTGGGACAGCAGCCGTAATCGCCTCAGTCCCCGATGTTACTGAAACCGCAACGGTTAACATATAGTCAACTAATAACGATCCACCAGCAACCAAACCTGCTGGCCGCCCCCAGTTAGTACTAGCGACAACATACGCACCACCACCGGAAGGGTAAGCACGAATGATTTGTCGATATGACATTGTAATTGCAAATAACAGAACCAACACTAGGGCCGCTGCATATAATTGATAGACCAAGGCAGCAGCCGAAAGTGTAATTAAGACGGTCGTAATCTGTTCAGTCCCATAAGCAACTGAAGATAGCGCATCTGACGACAGTAGCGCCAGGGCCTTGAACTTAGTGAGCGCCTGCCCACCCTCGTCCATGGTTTTTAACGGTTTCCCAATCAATAACCGTTTTAAATAACGCCACATGATATTAACTCCTTTATTTCCAAAATAATTATTCCCATAGCTAAGCCAAAATAGATTTTACTACTTTGAATTAGTAAATACTACCAGTTTCCCCACTGGGCTAATCTAATTATAATCGTGCCCGTGTTTTGCGTTAATGACTTATCCTACCGCTCCACTTCCGATAAAGCAATACCCATATTTTCCGTCATCAACCCCACGCTATCAAAAAAGCACCCACTCGGCTGAGTAGGTGCTAAATATTACGGTTTGTTTACATCATACCGCCCATACCTGGGTTTGGTGCGGCTGGCATAGCTGGTGCATTTTCGTCTGGTTTTTCAGCAACAACGGCTTCAGTCGTTAATAATAAAGCTGAAACAGAAGCAGCATTTTGAAGTGCAGAACGCGTTACCTTGGTTGGGTCCACGATTCCGGCTTCAATCATATCAACCCATTCGTCAGTTGCAGCGTTGAAACCAACACCTGGCTTTTGGTCCTTCATCTTTTCGACGATTACAGAACCTTCTAAACCAGCATTTTCAGCGATTTGACGAACTGGTTCTTCCAAAGCACGTTGGACGATGTTAATCCCAGTTTGAACGTCGCCAGTTTCCTTCAAAGCAGCAACGTCTTTGATCACATTGATAAAGGCAGTACCACCACCGGCAACGAAGCCTTCTTCAACGGCAGCACGTGTTGCGTTCAAGGCATCTTCGATCCGATATTTACGTTCTTTTAATTCAGTTTCAGTTGCGGCACCGACACGAATAACGGCAACCCCACCTGCTAATTTAGCTAAACGTTCTTGTAACTTTTCCTTATCGAAATCAGAAGTGGTTTCACTAATTTGGTTACGGATAAAGTCAACACGTTCAGAAATGGCATCCTTGGCACCAGCACCTTCAACGATGGTGGTGTTATCCTTAGTAACCGTAACTTTGTTGGCTTGACCTAATTGATCGATGGTCGTGTCCTTTAATTCAAGACCCAAGTCATCGGTAATAACAGTCCCACCAGTTAAGATAGCGATATCTTGCAATTGTTCCTTACGACGGTCACCAAAACCGGGTGCCTTAACAGCGACAACGTTAAACGTCCCACGCATCTTGTTTAAGACCAAAGTAGGTAAAGCTTCACCAGAGATGTCATCCGCGATGATCAACAATGGCTTGCCTTGTTCAACGATTGATTGCAACATTGGAATGATATCTTGAATGTTAGAAATCTTCTTGTCAGTAATCAAGATGTAAGGGTTGTCGAGATCTGCTTCCATCTTATCGTTATCAGTTACCATGTATTGTGATAAGTAACCACGATCAAATTGCATTCCTTCAACAACGTCTAAGCTAGTGTCAACCCCACGTGATTCTTCAATCGTGATGACGCCATCATGACCAACTTTTTCCATAGCTTCGGCAATCAACTTACCAGTTTCTTCACTAGCTGAAGATACGGCAGCGATTTGTGCAATATCCTCTTGCGTTTTAACTTCGTGAGCCATGGCGTGTAATGAATCAACGGCCGTCTTAGTAGCTTCTTCAATCCCACGACGAATTCCGACTGGGTTTGCACCGGCAGTAACGTTCTTCATCCCTTCAGTAACGATTGATTGAGTCAAGACCGTGGCAGTAGTCGTCCCATCACCAGCGATATCATTAGTCTTAGAAGCAACTTCTGAAACTAATTTGGCACCCATGTTTTCAAAGTGATCTTCTAATTCGATTGCCTTAGCAATGGTCACCCCATCATTAGTGATGGTTGGTGAACCATATGATTGTTCCAAAACGACGTTGCGACCCTTAGGACCTAACGTTGATTTAACGGTATTAGCTAATTGGTCGACACCTTTTAGCATTGCTGAACGTGCATCTTCAGAGAACTTTAATTCTTTAGCCATTATCTCTATTCACCTCATGAATTTAGTTTATTTAAAAATAGTTTTAAATGGATTAGTCTTCGATTGCGACGATATCTTTTTCGTGCAATACCAAGTATTTTGCATCCTGATACTTAACTTCAGTACCGGCATACTTATCGAATAACACTTGATCGCCAACTTTCACGCTGGGGTCAATCTTAGTCCCGTTATCTAAAACACGACCGTCGTTGATAGCAACAACCTTACCGCTTTGGGGTTTTTCCTTAGCGTTATTGGCAATAACAATTCCACCAATGGTTTGTTCTTCTTCTTCTTGTTGTTGCAAAATAACACGATCTCCTAATGGTTTTAACACGTGAATCCCTCCATTTGTTCTTTTTTAGCACTCCTAAAGCTCAAGTGCTAATTACAATGTCAACTATATCATTTTGATTTGAGAATGCAAGTGATTTGTCATTTATTAGTCAAAGAATGTCAAATCACTTATAAAGGTGTTACTATGGTTGTTATATAAGTATGAACACCAAACTTTAAAAGGACGTGAACTCATGACTAATCGCCGCCAATCGTTACTGATTCTCATTATTTATGCGATCATTTACTTGCTCCCAAGTCTCTTAATCACGCTCTTCCATCAACTAGGATCTCAAGTCTTCTTAGTCCAGACTGCTGACTACCTGATTGGTGCAGTCATCTTAGTTTGGTTAGCAACTCGGATACCGACAAAAAATGTGCTTGAACAACACCCTAGTAGTTGGTTAATGACCGTTGTCTGGGGCCTAATTGGCTTAGTCTTAGTTGTTGTAGGCCAATCGCTCATCTTGCAAGTCATGCAGATGCTTGGTCAATCGACCGCCTCAACCAACACAACGACGCTCCTAACCGTTGGACAGCAGTACCCGATCTTCTTCCTAGCCATTATCATCGGTGCACCCATTATGGAAGAAATCGTCTTTCGGAAGGTTCTCTTTGGTAGCTTGAGCAGTGCTACCGGCCAAGTCGGTGCTGCCATTATCTCCAGTATCTTCTTCAGCCTAGCCCACGCGGACGGTCATTTCATCCTGTACGCCTTCATTGGTTTACTGTTCTGTTGGCTATACCGCCAGACCGGGCGTATCCAAACCTCAATGATTGCGCACGTTCTCATGAATGCCGTGGTTGTCTTACCAACCTTGTTTGGATTAACAAGATAATAAGAGTGTGCCAAAAGCCGGTTAGTTGCTGAGCATAGCCTAGGAAGCCGAATGATCGGGGCTTTCAATCGTTTCTTTATGCAACCGAGCGGAGGCAACTGGCTTTTGGCACACGTTTCGGCCATTAACAGAGATTAGATATCTGTCTCTGATTTCGGGTTACGTGGAGGTTTCTGCCTGCTCGCACACGTTTCGACTATTACCATGTAAAAACACAAAAGGAGCTATGACTTATGTCATAACTCCTTTTTATGATTATTCGCTCTCATTATCCGCGCCACCTAATTGTTGACCGTAATGTTCAATAAAGTAAATTAGCGTTTGTAATTCGTTAGTTAAATCGACGTTTTGAATCCGTACCGTATCCGGAACTGAAACCCGTAACGGTGTGAAGTTCATGATTCCTTTGACGTTAGCATCGACCAGTTCATCCGTAATCTTTTGTACAACCGTTGTTGGAACGGTCAAGATTGCAATTTCGATCTGCTGTTCGATCAATTGCTTTTTGAGTTCCGTCATTGGATACACGGGTACCCCACTCTGAACTGTATTTGCGATTGATTCATTGACATCGAATGCCGCCGAAATCCGCACATTACTATTCTTATGAAAGTTAAAATTCAGTAAAGCGTGGCCTAAGTTACCGACCCCAATCAAAGCCACGTTTGTTAACGTATCCTGATTTAAAATTTTCTTAAAGAAAGCTAGTAACGTCTCAACATCATAACCATACCCACGCTTACCCAGCGCCCCAAAGTATGAAAAGTCCCGACGAATGGTTGCTGAATCTACTTTAACTGCTTCAGATAATTCGGTTGAAGATACGCGTTTCTTATCTGCATCTAACAAGATATTTAAATAGCGGTAATAGATTGGCAAGCGTTTCGCCGTTGCTCGGGGAATCTTTGTTTCTGCCATATTGGATGCTTCCTCCTCAATTAAAAGTTTGTGAATTTGCTGACACTATTCTAGCATAACCATTCACTTTGTGAAATAATAATTACTTATTATTCCGAATTACTGGGGCAAACCTACGCAATATGCTACAATTATGTGACGAATTGAATGTGAAAGGAGCTTAAAAAACGTGATTTTATTACAAGTACAGCAGGTCATGCGGCGTTTTGGCGCCGATGTCTTGTTCGATAACGTACAAATGGACATCCAAGAGCACGGTCGAGTAGCATTAGTTGGTCGCAATGGTGCAGGTAAATCAACCTTACTTAAAATGATTGCTGGCGAAACCGTTCCAGATGAAGGCCAAATCTCAATGCGCCGAGGTTTAACAATCGGTTACTTAGCCCAAGACCAAGGCCTCGATAGTAACAATACAATCTGGGAAGAAATGAGCAGTGTCTTCGCTGAATTACACGCCTTAGAAGACCATATGCACAAACTGGAAGCCCAGTTAAGTGACCCTCAAATTATGAATGATGACCAAGTTTATCAGCAAACGCTGAAGAGCTATGATCAGGTTCAAACTGAATTTCAACAAAAAAATGGGTATGGTTATCAGGCTGAAATCCGTGGGGTTCTTCATGGATTTCAATTTGGGGCTGACGTCTATGACAAATCGGTCACTGAACTCTCTGGTGGTCAAAAAACTCAACTGGCCTTAGCCAAACTATTGCTAGAAAAACGTGATCTCTTGATTCTAGATGAACCGACCAATCACTTGGACGTTGAAACCTTAACTTGGTTGGAAGGCTACTTACAATCCTATACCGGTGCTCTACTGATCGTCAGTCATGACCGTTACTTCCTTGATCGGGTCGTCAACGAAGTCTATGACTTATCCCATCACGAGATGGTGCATTACACCGGTAATTACGACCGTTTCATTCAAGAAAAAGCAGCCCGCATTCAGGCCCAATGGAAACACTACGAAAAGCAACAAGCCGAAATCAGTAAGCTTGAAGATTTCGTCAATCGTAACATTGTGCGGGCTTCTACGACTAAACGAGCCCAGTCTCGACGCAAGCAATTAGCTAAGATGGATCGTCTTGATCGACCAGATGGCGATGATAAGGCCGCCCACTTTGGTTTCCACGCCGCTAAGCAGAGCGGTAACATCGTGTTGACGGTAAAAGATGCCGCCGTAGGTTATCAAGGCACTATTTTATCTGAACCGGATAGCTTGGACGTTAAAAAACATGAGGCCGTTGCCATTGTAGGACCTAACGGGATTGGTAAATCAACCTTCCTGAAGAGTGTCTTAGGTAAGATTCCGTTCATCAAGGGTGAAGCTGTCTTTGGGACTAACGTTGAGACTGGTTACTACGACCAGGAACAACGTAATCTCCATGACAGCAAGACCGTTCTAGGCGAACTCTGGGATGAACATCCGACCACGCCTGAAAAAGATATTCGCACGATTCTTGGTAGCTTCCTGTTCACTGGTGAAGACGTTGATAAACCTGTCCACGCGCTATCTGGTGGTGAACGGGCCCGGTTGTTACTGACCAAGTTAGCGATGCAAAACAACAACTTCTTAATCCTTGACGAACCGACCAACCATCTAGATATCGACAGTCGCGAAGTGTTGGAAGTCGCCCTCAACGATTTTGACGGCACGCTCCTCTTCGTTTCTCATGACCGGTACTTTATTAATCAAGTCGCTACCAGCGTGGTTGAAGTCTCGCCAGAAGGTACCGAACTCTTCTTGGGTGATTATGACTACTACGTTGATAAGAAGCAGGAACAGGCTGAGATTGAAGCTGCGGCTGCCAGTGAAGCAGCTGAGCAGCAAGCCAGCGCTAGTTCTGAACCAGAAACAGCTGCGACTGCAGCGGCACCTCGCTCCAAAGGCCAACAGAATTATCAGGCAAGTAAGCAACAACAGCGCGAAAAACGCAAACTTGAACGTAGTGTGGCTGCTCTAGAAGAACAGATGACGGCCCTCGATGAACAAGCGACTCGGATTCAGGCTGAAATGAGCCATCCGGATGCCGTTGCCGACATCGGTAAACTTCAAGACTTGCAAAAAGAACTCAATGCCATCAATGCACAACAAGAAGAAGTTGAAACTGATTGGACTGAACAAGCCGAAGCATTAGAAGAACTAGATTAACCAAAAGAACGCTAATCGGAAAAATTCCGATTAGCGTTCTTTTTTTTATTACTTCAACATTCCTGGCATCCAGTCAAATTCCAAACTAGGATCCGCATTCAAAGCTGCATCCCCAAATTGTTGGTGTTGGTACTGAACGTAACCAGCCGCACCAATCATCGCACCATTATCGCCACATAACTTCAAAGGTGCCATGATCAATTCCATTTCTGGAAATTCTTGTGGCAATACTTCCTGAAGTCGTTCGCGCAAACCATGGTTGGCAGCCACGCCACCAGCAAGTACTAATTGCTTTACTGGATACTGTTTGAGCACCCGCAACGTCTTACTAGTTAACACGTCTACCACACTAGCTTGAAAACTAGCCGCTAAATTATTATGATCCAGCGTCTCACCAATCTGGTCCGCATGATGAACGGTATTAATAAAGGCACTCTTCAGCCCACTAAAACTAAAATCATAGTTATCTTCATCAATCATCGCCCGTGGAAAGTTGAAGGTGTCCTGACCTTGATGAGCCATTTCATCAATGACTTTACCGGCTGGATAAGGCACACCTAATACCCGACCAATTTTATCATAAGCCTCACCCGCAGCATCGTCGCGAGTTTCACCGATGATTTCAAACTGACCATCTGCCTGCATGTAGACCAATTCTGTATGGCCACCTGAAACAAGCAAAGCCATCATTGGAAATTCAAATGGTTTTACAAAACGTGCAGCGTAAATGTGTCCCGCCATGTGGTTGACCGGAATCAATGGTAAGTGGTGCGCGTATGCTACCGTCTTAGCCGCATTAACCCCTACTAACAAAGCACCGACCAATCCAGGACCGTATGTAACGGCTACTGCGTCCAAGTCTTCATAGGTCACGTCAGCTTCTTGTAAAGCTGATTCAATACAAATCGTAATCTGTTCAATATGGTGACGGCTCGCCACTTCAGGAACAACGCCGCCAAACCGTTTATGACTATTAATCTGCGTTGCAATCACGTTTGATAAAATCTCATGACCATTACGAATAACGGCCACACTGGTTTCATCACAACTCGACTCAAACGCCAAAATCAAATTTTGTTTTTCCACGGTTCCCATCCTTTTAATCAATAATTTTACGCATAATCAACGCGTCTTCTACTGGATCGTGATAATACGCTGATCGTACCGTTAACTGCTGAAACCCACACTGTTGATACAACCGTTGGGCAGCAACATTTCCCGCACGCACTTCTAGAAAGACCTGGCCCACGGGTAACTGCTCTAAACACGCCGTCAATAGCCACTGAGCATGACCTTGTCGCCGATAAGTGGGGGCAATCGCAATATTGGTAATCTCAGACTCATCAAGTACCGTTGAGCGACTGATAAAACCAATGAATTGTCCCTGCCATGCCAACAGATCATAAGTTGCAGTGGCCAATGCCATGTCCGCTTCAAACGTTGCCAATTGCCACGGCGAACCGCTTGGATACGCCGCATCAGCTAGGTCATAACACACTTGCGCCATCGCTGGAATCGTTTGATCCGTTACCGTCACTAATTGTCGGTCAGTCATTTTCGTCTGCAGCAAGTCGGTACGTCATATCCACTGCATCTTCGTGATCACCGAAGTAGTACCGCTTCTTAATCCCAGTCTTTTCAAAACCAAGGTGTTGGTATAACTGCTGGGCAATCGTATTGCTGGCGCGTACTTCCAGTGTGACCGTTTGGTAATGTAATTTGCGCGCACGTTTGATCATAACTTCCATCATAAAACGTCCTAAGCCTTGGCCTTGAACATCCGGATGGACTGCAATGTTCGTAATATGAGCATCTTGACGCCGATCGTCAAAGACACACCCACAAAAAGCAAGTAGTCGATCTTCATGCCGCATAACAATGTAGAAACGCCCACTTTGACGACGTAACTCCGTCTTAAACGCATTCTCATCCCAAGGCGTTTGACCAGCGTACACTGCCCGTTCAATCGCTAACATTTCTGGAACATCCGTAATTAACGCTTGTGACACGTAATACCCGGTCGTTCCAACTTGAACAATATGGTTTTCAATGGCAAGAACTCGTTGCCGACGCTGATTACCATTGGATGCAATTTTCTGAAAGTACTCCTTAAATTTTTTCAACATAGGGCGCATGTTCCTTTTCTGGGTGCTTAGCTTGCCAATCACGTTCAGCTTGCGTTAAACGTAAGTAGTCAGGGACAAAATCATGGATGTGTTCAACGGGCGGCAACTGCCGACCAATTAACCCTAATACCGTTGCTTGGGGTAAATCCAACTGTGCTTGGGCACGTACGAAACGATCCGCTAACTGTGCCTGTAAATCAGTTGCATACTGTTCAACATCGGTACCAATAAACACGAGTGGTTCTGGATACTGAGCTAACTGTTGTACCCACTCCGTCACACTGACATGTTGGTCTGCAATCACACTAACCGGTTGGTGATTTTCAATCCGGTATAGCCCGGTGAAAATATTGTCTCGGCGCGCGTCAAATAGCGGCACCACTAATTGGCCTTCCTTAACCACGTTTCCAGCTAAGGCGGCGAGGCTCGATACCCCTACTAATTCTTTGTTAAGGGTGAAAGCTAACGTTTTAGCAGTCGTGACCCCAATCCGAATTCCTGTATACGATCCTGGTCCTGTCGCAACAACGATCCGATCTAAATCGGCCGGTTGCAATCCCGCCTGCGCCATCAGATTTTCAATAATTGGTAATAACGTACTACTATGGTTGCGACCAATATTAGTAGTCGTTGTAGCCAAAATCGTTGTATCTTCTAGCACCGCCACACTCAATGGTCGGTTGGAAGTATCAATTGCCAACAACTTCATAATTTTTAAAGACTCCTCATTTTGAATTACTTCACATATCTTATCATAATTTACTTACTTTGAAAGCATTGCGCTTAACACTAACCAATTCAATTTTGTCTCAAGTCATAGCTAACTTGCTGAGTTCGAGTTTGCCTTACCAATTATAGCCTGTAATGGTAACGTAAATGCCGTTTACATAACTTATACAGATACTTCACGCTTCCTTGTCATCACATTTACAATCCCTTGGTATGCTACACAAGTAACTAAAATTACTTGGAGGTAATTGAAACTATGTCAAAACTCAGTAAGTCACTATTAGGTCTCTCATTCGTTTCAGTCCTAGGATTAGGACTCGCTGGCTGTGCCAGTGGTACCAGCACCAAATCAGCCAGCAGTACTAACAAGGACAAAACCATCACCGTGGTTTTCTATCCTAATGAATCTGCCAAGAGCTTTGCCAGTTCACGGACTGCAATCAAGAAATCCATCGAAAAGTCCACTGGTAAAACGGTTAAGCTCCAAACAACGACCGATTACAACGTGGCCATTCAAGCCATCGCTTCTGGTAAAGCTCAAGTCGCTTACATGGGGGCCAACGGTTATATCCAATCGCACCACCTTAGTAAAGATGTCGTTCCATTCGCGGCTCAATCTGATTCCGAAGGTACTTTAAAGAAAGCAACCTATAACTCATATTTAATGGTACAACAAAAAGACGCTAAAAAGTATGAAGAAAACGGTAAATACAGCATTAAAGGAATTAAGGGCAAAAAAATGTCCTACGTTTCGAACAGCTCAACGTCTGGCTTCCTAGTTCCAACTGCTGAAATTTCACGTGAATTCCAAGTTAAATCTGCCGATCAGGACAAATTAACTCAGAGCGGTTCATTCTTCAATAAAGTCCTCTATGGTGGCTCACATCAAGGTTCTGCCGTCAACCTCTTAAAGGGTGATGTCGACGTAGCCGCTTTCGACGATACCGACTTAATGCCATATCTAAAAGTTACCAACGGTTCATGGAACAAACTGGGCTCGACTTTCACTGTTAAAGACGACGCCGAAGCACCTTTCACTAATTTAACCGGTAAGTCAGTTGTTAATATTGCCATGATGCCCGTTCAACAAGGCCCTTGGGTTTATAACACGAAGGCATTGAGTCAAGCTGATCAGACTAAGATTGCTAAAGAATTTACATCTAAGTCATTTGCTCAAAACAAACAGATCTTCTCAGCACCAAACGCTAAGACACCAATGATGTTCCCTAAAACATCCGATAAGTCTCAACTAATTAAAGTAACAGACAAGTGGTACGCGCCAACTCATAAGTTAGTGGGTTACTAAACCCGTTTCACCATCGCGTTCTCAAGGAAAGGACATACCATGCTTAAGGTCATTCAGTTAGATAAAACTTACGGTTCAAATAAGCACTCACTCCAATCAGTTAACTTTACCGCTCAACCCGGTGAAGTAACTGCGATTATTGGGCCTTCGGGTGCCGGAAAGACAACGATTCTCCGGAGTATCAACCAATTAATTCGTGATGATAGCGGCCAAATCCTGTTAGATGATACCGATATTCGTCAAGCTAATCCAGCTGAACTACGCAAAATCCGTCATCATATTGGGATGATTTTTCAAAATTACAATCTAATCAGTCCACTAACCGCCTTAGAAAACGTTCTGCACGGCCGTTTGGGTGCCAAATCAACTTTGGCCGGCATGTTTGGACTCTATAGTAATGAGGAAAAACAAGAAGCCCTAGAACTATTGGACGAGGTCGGTCTCAAAGATTATGCCTATCAACGGTGTGATCAACTGAGTGGTGGTCAACAGCAACGGGTCGGGATTGCGCGGGCACTCATGCAGCATCCAAAAATGATTCTGTGTGATGAACCAATTGCTTCCCTCGATCCCAAGTCAACTAAAATTGTCATGGATATTTTGCGTAGATTAGCTAAGGAAAAACAGCTCATTATCATGATCAACTTACATCAAGTTGATATTGCAATGGACTACACTGACCACATCATTGGAATCAATAGTGGCATGATTGTTTTTGAAGGGGCTACCTCAACCGTCGATGATCAGGTCTTACAACAAATCTATCGGCAAGCTGACCCACAAGCGGTGACTGCTAATGAAAACTAATCCTCAATCACCGCAACAGTTTTTCCGGCAACGACGTTTACGATTATCAGTGGTCTTAATCATCATCTTGGCCATCTACGTTGCCTCAATGATTCTCGTCAATTTTCAAACTTGGACTGCCATCACACAAATTCCGGCTGGTTTAATTTGGTTGTTTAAAAACTTCATTCCAACTGAACGTTCGATTTCTTATTTAGGACCTATTCTTTATCAACTGTGGCGGACTTTGCTGGTTGCCATTTCTTTCAACCATCGTTGCCAGTCTTTTTTCACTGGTATTTGCGATTCTAGGTGCTAAAACAACCACTCCAAGTCCCATCTTGCGACTAGTGATTCGTTTTGGTGCTTCAATATTACGTAATATCCCAGTTGTCGCTTGGGCGATGATCCTACTCTTCTCATTTAAACAGAGTGACTTTACTGGATTCTTAGCGCTCTTCTTTATGACGCTGGGCTACCTTACCCGGGCCTTTACCGAAACTATCGAGGATCTCGACGCCGAAAAGCTGCAAGCCTTACAAGCAGTCGGCGCAAATTATTTTCAATGTGTCTTTTGTGGCGTCCTACCAGAAGCGGCCAGTACGCTCACTAGTTGGATCCTATACATGATTGAAAATAACCTTCGTGATGCAACCCTCGTTGGTTTATTAACTGGAACCGGGGTCGGTTTCCTCTTCGACCACTACTTCAAAAGTTTCCACTACGATGCGGCCGGCTTAATTGTCCTGCTGATTGCCATTCTAGTGATCTGTCTCGAACTAACTTCTAACCAAATTCGGAGGGCCATTGCATGATTGAAAATAGTCAATCTAAACCTAATATGATGCGTCCAACGGCACCCACATCAAACCACATCTCCCTAGTGACAACGCCCCGTAAAATCTTGTGCGGCGTTCTTGCTGGACTTGCCATTATCACAATCTACTCCTTGGCAACGCTCGATAACGCTAACCTAAACATTAGTGATGCGTTCAAAAGCCTGGGAACCAACCTCAACGCAATGTTCTTGCATCCAACGGTTGGTCAAGATTCTTGGTCACTTCTATTACACGCCTTACTAACTAGCGTTGCTTTAGCAATGCTTACCACGATTTTAGGGGCAATCATCGCCTTCTTCATTGCCGTGGGTGCGGCTCGCAATTTAGCACCGACCTGGTTAGCAACGACTATCAAATCTGTGATGGCCTTCATTCGAGCTATTCCCACGATTCTATGGGTGCTGATTTATTCAGCCGTCATGGGATTGGGCGCCAGTGCCGCTGTAGTCGGCTTGACGTTCCATAGCGTTGCCTACCTCGTTAAAGCCTACTCCGAAAGTATCGAAGAAACCTCTTCAGATACGATTGAAGCTTTAAAGGCCAGCGGCGTCGGTTTCTGGGCAATTATTTTCCAAGCTGTCTTACCATCGATCATTCCGGCATTGCTCAGTTGGACGTTCATCCGTTTTGAGATCAACTTTGCTAACGCCGTTGCGGTCGGTGCTGCTGCCGGAGCTGACGATATTGGCTACTACCTCTTCATGGCTGGGAATTTTTACTTTAATTTCCATGAAGTTGGCCTCATTGTTTACTTACTTTTAGGCGTTGCCATTATTCTCGAAGTTGTTTCCATGCATTTACGCAGCCACTATTTAGACCATAACTAACCGAATTTAAAGGAGTTTTCACTAATGACGATTCAAGCAGTAATTTTTGATTGGGCCGGAACCACCATCGACTATGGGAGCCGAGCACCAATTGTTGCCTTTCAACAAGCCTTTGAAAATGTTGGCATTCAGATCTCGGAAGCTGAGATCAGACAGGACATGGGTCTAGACAAGTACGCTCATATTCAAAAGATTATCGGGCTCCCCACCGTTCAAAATAACTGGCAAGCTCGCTTTCAGGTCTTGCCTTCTAGCGATGATTGCGATCAGATCTTCAGCGATTTCAAAGCAATCTTGCTCGCTTCATTATCAGAATTTACCCAACTAAAACCTGGTATGACCGCAGTCATAGACTATCTCAACACTCATCAGATCGTTTATGGCACGACTACTGGTTACGATGCTGAGATGTTAGCTCTCGTGCTACCACTCGCAGCTAACCAAGGTTATCAACCACTGGTTAACATTACTTCTGAACAAACAAATGGTATTGGTCGGCCAGCTCCGGACATGCTAGCACTAGCCAGCAGCCAACTTAAGGTGACTGATCCAACAACGGTCATGAAAGTCGGTGATTCAGTCAACGATATTCTTGAGGGAAAGAATGCGAACGCCATCTCAGTAGGAATCATCGATGGCAGTAACCTCATGGGACTGTCACAAACAGCGTTCAATACGTTGTCAGCAACCGAACAAGCTGAGCACCGGGCAATCGTAGCCGCTGCCTACCAGCAAGCCGGCGCTGACTATGTCCTTCAATCAATGACTGAACTACCCGCATTGATCGACCACATCAATCACCCCGTTACTGTTGCTCACTAGCAAGGAGACCAACCATGAAACAGCCTTATTTACTACTAACACCAGGACCTCTCAGTACAACCCCAACCGTTAAAGAAGCCATGCAGATTGACTACTGTACTTGGGATGACGATTATCGCAACATTACTGAAACCATTCGCCAACAAATCTTAACGTTGGCTCAAGCTAATCCACAGACCTACACGACTGTCCTACTCCAAGGTAGCGGTAGTTACGGTGTGGAAGCCACTATCGGCACCGCAGTTCCACGTTCTGGTGCAGTTCTAATGATTGCAATCAACGGCGCTTACGGCCACCGTATGAGTGATATCGCTGAATACTATGGTATCCAGCACGTTGACGTCGTCTTCGATGAAAGTGAAGCCGTTGATCCACTTCAAATCGAAGCCGTCCTCACCGCTCACCCAGAGGTTACCCACTTCGCAACCGTTCATAGTGAAACGACGACTGGGATTCTTAATCCCATCGAGCAATTAATGCCCTTGATGAAAGCTCGGGGTATCGTCACGATTATTGATGCCATGTCCAGTCTCGGTGGCGTCCCCATTGACGTTGACCAGTTAGATTGTGACTACCTCGTCAGTAGCGCCAACAAGTGTGTCCAAGGTGTCCCCGGCTTTGCCTTCATCATTGCCAAACAAACAACGCTCAGTCAAACGGCAAATAATGCCCGCTCACTGTGTTTAGACTTATACGATCAGTGGCAAGCGATGTCCAAACAACCAGGAAAATGGCGCTTCACGTCACCAACCCACGTTGTCCACGCTTTCGCCCAGGCACTGAACGAGCTAGAAACAGAAGGTGGCGTTACACCACGCTATCGGCGTTATCAAGCTAACCAAACTTGTCTCAGTAATGGCATGCAAGCCTTAGGATTTGAATTAGTTATTGATTCAGCCGTTCAAGGCCCCATTATCACTTCATTCAAATATCCAAATGAACAGTTTGATTTCAACGATTTTTACCAATTCATCAAGGAACGGGGCTTTGTAATTTATCCTGGCAAAGTTTCGGATATTCCTAGTTTCCGGATTGGGACGATTGGCGACGTTACTACCTCAGATATTCAACGATTGCTAGCCGTTATTAGCGATTATCAGAAACTAAATCGTTAATAATACCACAAACTAAAGCCGTCCAGACATTCAACAACGAATGTCTGGACGGCTTTTTAAGGTTCAATTATTTACGATCATCATAACCATTAGGATGCTTCTGGGTCCAAGCCCAAGCCGTCTTAATAATTTCATTGACATCATCATAGTTAGGCTTCCAACCTAAGATATCACGAGCCTTATCACTAGCTGCAACCAATGAATCTGGATCACCAGGACGTCGTGGTGCTAACGTTGCTGGAATTGGTTCGCCGGTTACTTCCCGAGCAGCTGCCAACATCTGCTTGTTAGAAAATCCAGTTGAAGAACCTAGGTTAAAGGCATTGCTATCATTCCCGGCTGCTAAGTACTTCAGCGCCAAGATGTGCGCATCGGCTAAATCCAGCACGTGGACATAGTCACGTACATTAGTTCCATCCGGCGTATTGTAGTCATCGCCAAAAATCTTAAGTTCATCACGTTTGCCTTGCGCAACCTGGAGAATGATTGGTACAAGGTGGGTTTCAGGGCCATGATCTTCACCGATACTACCATCTGGCTTAGCACCCGCCACGTTAAAGTAGCGTAAAGCCACAAACTTTATCCCATAAGCAACGTCTGACCAGTGCATGATCTGTTCCATCATTAGTTTACTTGCCCCATAAGGATTGATAGGGTTCTGTGGGTCAGTTTCCTTAATTGGAATCTGTTCAGGTGTACCGTACGTTGCTGCCGTTGATGAGAAGACAATTTGATTAACATCGTGCGCATGCATTGTTTCCAATAACGTAATCATGCCACCCGTATTATTGTCAAAATACTTGAGTGGTTTTTCCATTGATTCGGGTACTATTGAAAAGGCCGCGAAGTGAACGACTGCTTCAATCTGTTCTTCATCAAAGACGTGGTTCAAAAAGTCCGCATCACGTAAGTCACCCTGGTAAAACTTGGCTGCAGCATTAACCGCTGCTCTGTGACCCGTAACTAAGTTATCGATAACGACAACATCCGTACCATGTTCAACTAACCGATCTACCATATGAGAACCAATGTAGCCGGCTCCCCCTAAAACAAGAATTGACATAATGAACCTCCCCTATATTGTTATATTTATCATAGCATAATGAGCCAAACCAGACTCGTTTCAACCCATATAAATATACTTATACCAAGCTTTCAAGCCTATTCAATTGGTTCACTCAATTTACGCCACTGAATCGTCACTTCACAACACTTCTCATCACCGACTGCGATCAAGTGACTAGTTGTCACTTGATCCGGTTGCTCACTTGGTAAAATATTGACGTGTGCTGAGACCGTGTGCCCGTACTGCACTTCATTTTCGTAACGAACGTCTACATGCAACAAATCATGTTGTAATAGAAAGTCTGCTGGTAACGTGTCGATCAGCCAGTCGAAGTAATGCGCGTTGTTCACGTGCCGATTCGGATCAATATCTGAGAAACGAACCTGATAGGGTTTCGTGATGGTCTCATCAGTTACTTCAAAGTTGATTGGCCGTGGCAAACGTGGAATTCGTTTAACAGCTTCTGTCTGATACGGTTCAACCAATTCTGGTAAGATTTTAACGATCTTACGTAACTCCTGGCTCATCGTAACCCAGATACTCGTAATGTAAGCCAACTCTTGCCCATCTGCATCCCGAATCCAGAACTCTCGGTAAGCAAAGTATGGATTATACGCACTACCACGAACAGCAATCGTCACCGTCTCATCTTGACGCGGCATCCGCGTAATATCCATGGCGTACTGGGTAACAACCCAGCCAACCCCATGACTTTGCACAAAATCCGTCGTCAAACCTAACGCATCACTCTGATCTTCCGACGCCAAGATTGCAATATTGATCAAGGTCGTCAGCGTTGCACGTCCCGTTCGATCACATTCATAATAGGTAATACGGTGTTGCTCACTAAATACACTCGCGGTTGCCCCTAAAGTTGCCATTGATCGTTAATCCTCCTTAACATCCAGGTCATGAAACTCGTTATACACGGTCTGACGCGCTAACTCACGGCGCTTAGCAATCATCTTGATTGCAACGTTAGGCTTATTTCCAGCTGCAATCAATGCTTCGACCTGCGCTTTAATTGGCAATTGTGCCAATTCATCCGTCGTTTCCGTGACCGTTTCTTCAGGATTACCACTGATCAACAGAACAAATTCACCCTTCAACTGGTGATCCTGTGACCAAGCAATCATTTCCGTCAACGTGCCACGAGCAAATTCTTCATAACGCTTAGTTAATTCCCGACAAGCAACTACTTGACGACTACCTTCACAGACAGTGGCCAACAACGTCAGCGTCTTAGCTACGCGGAATGGGGATTCATATAAAATCACCGTTTCGTGTCGCTGAGCCAGTTGTTCCAAGTCATTTTTCTGCTCACTCTTCTTACGTGGTAAAAAGCCATAGAAATAGAATGGTTGTGGTACCAGTCCTGATGCAATCAACGCTGTTAAACCTGCGTTAGCACCGGGTAAGGGGACGACTGGAATACTGGCCTGTATACAAGCTGCCACCAGCTCCTTACCAGGGTCACTGATGGAAGGCATGCCGGCATCACTGACTTGAGCTAAATTCGTTCCAGCCTGCAATTTTTCAATGAATTGTGGAATTCGTTCCTGCGTATTATGTTCATGAAAACTGATCTGCTTCGTCGTAATCTCAAAGTGATTCAGCAACTTTTGGGTGTTCCGGGTATCCTCAGCCGCAATTAAATCA
The DNA here is from genome assembly GCF_001039045.1 of Lactiplantibacillus herbarum. Lineage (GTDB taxonomy): Bacteria > Bacillota > Bacilli > Lactobacillales > Lactobacillaceae > Lactiplantibacillus > Lactiplantibacillus herbarum. The sequence goes on along the minus strand of NZ_LFEE01000006.1, from coordinate 13,337 downwards.
ACTTCATTCAAGGTTGCTACTGCCCGGTAAGTCATATCCTGTAAATTACCAATGGGCGTTGGGACTAAGTATAGGGTTCCAATTCCCGCATGATCAGCAAAACTTTGTTGTGTTTCCAATGAATACCTCCTAGCTAAATCATCGTCTATTTAAAATAACCATTATTTTCAACTACCGTGTTACCGGCTAAATGCACAAAAAGCCTGGGTGTTAGCCCAGACTCGCTATCATGATTAGGCCCGCTCACGCTCACCATAAATGACCTCTAAACAAAAAACACAGGATTCGTCATCATCACGACGCTTACCATAGAATTGGTTGCACACGTGAAAACCTTCATCGTACAATTTTTCTAAGTTCTGCCGTGACTTCGAGAGCGTGGTCGTACTAGCGGCCTTTTTCGGTAATTCATTTTCGATTTCGACCATATGCTCACGTAAATGTTCATTCTCAATGACGAGTTCCGCGTTTTTTTCTAACACCGTCGTCATATCCGCACGTAATTTGGCCATGTTATCTAACATCTGTTGCATCTGTTGTTCCATACCACCAAAACTATCGTATAAATCACGCTTATCCACGCACTCACCCTCGTTTTCCTTTATTTAAGCGTTTTTAAAAATGGGCCACAGCGTCAGCGTTAACCCCTCTAACACGTTCTGAAAACTAATATTGCTAGCTAATTGACGTTTAGACGTCAATGCCAATTCAGTTGCCTGAACTAATTGCTGCTCATTCAGTCCCGCCGTCAACGTGCCCAGTTCCTTCTCATACTGTCCAAAGGTCAATTCCGTCGCATCAATCTGAAAATGCAACTGCAAGAGATCCTGGAACAGTGCTGCAATCAAGTCCATTATGACCAATTGCTGACTCGCATCCTTAGCCAAGCCAACTAAAGTGACCTGAACCGCCACGAAGCTACGTGGATCACCTTTAACCACTTGATCAAACCACCGCCACAATGCCGTCACCGTCTGAGGTAGCCAGTCATCGGCTAGCAACGCTTGCGCCTGCGTCAAACTGTTCGTAAGCCCACGTAATAATTGCGCTTGGTTGGGTGGAATGCCAGCTTCTTCAAACGTCCGCTGTAAAGCCTGAGCATTTAACGGTGGAAATTCAATAACCTGTGTCCGCGAAATGATCGTCGGTAACATCAATTGCTTATTCGTCGTCAGCAGTAGCGCCGTGACGTTCCCACTTGGCTCTTCAATAAATTTCAATAAACTATTCGCCGCACTCGCCGTCATCTTCTCAGCATCACTGATAATAAATAACTTGCGATTACCTTCCACGGCACTCTTCGAAAATTCCGATTTTAAATATCGAACTTGATCCACGTGGATACTCTGACCAGTCGGTGCCACCGTCACAATATCCGGGTGGGACCCGTTAGCGATCCGCACACATTCTTCGCAAGTACCATCAGGTTGCCCCTCGCTAACATTCAAGCAAAACAAGCGTTGAGCGATCCAGTAAGCTAATTCAGGTTGCCCGGCACCATCCATGCCCGCAAACAAGTAAGCATGTGCCAAGTGGTTTTGCGCAATAATATGTTCAAATGCTGACAATAATCGTGGTTGTTTAGCCGTCAACGTTTGGGTAAATGTATCAGTTGTTGCCATTCTCAACCACCCTTAACTAAAATTGATGAAATTGTTCGATTGGTAAGACAAAGACGGTTGCCCCGCCCACCTGGACTTCAACTGGATAAGCAGCTGCGCCGTCCATGGTCACGTCCAGATTAACTGGTGGTGTCATAAACTGCTCACGCGCATGACTGATTTCTTTGATCATTCCTAGGACTTCATCGACCCGGTCATCATCAATCCCAATCATGAACGTCGTGTTCCCAGACCGCAAGAACCCACCCGTAGTCGATAATTTAGTGGCGCGTACATCTGATTCAATAAACTGACTGCTTAAGCGATTACTATCTTTATCCTGCACAATTGCAATAATTAATTTCATTTCGGCGCCTCCCCTTCCGTTGCCAAATACGTTGGTAACAACGTCTTCATAATCTGTAAGGCTTGCGTCACCACTTGATCTAACGGTTGACTCGCGTCGACGCGCTTAATTCGATCTGGATTATCCGCTAATAATTGTAAGTAAGCCGCCTGAACTCGGTGATGGAAACTCAAAGCTTCCACGTCCAGCCGGTTAATTTCATCCTGGCGATGCGTCTGGATGCGTTCCAATCCAACTGCTGCATCAACGTCAAAGTACAACGTTAAGTCCGGTGTCAAACCTTCAGTTGCAAACTGGTTCATGTCATAAACAGCTTGTTCACCGATATGCCGACCAGCCCCCTGATAAGCTACCGAACTATCAATAAAACGATCACACAATACCAATTGATCATTTTGCAATGCTGGTAGAATCTTCTGCACGATATGTTGCCGCCGAGCTGCTGCGTACAACAACGCTTCTGTGCGAACGTCCATCTCCGTATTGTGGCGATCTAAGATAATCTGGCGAATGGCTTCTGAGATTTGATTGCCGCCCGGTTCACGAGTAACTACTAATCGATCCCCTAATTGTGGCTGTAGTTGTGCCACAATGGCGTTCAAAGCTGACGTTTTACCGGCACCATCCGGCCCTTCAAAAGTAACTAATTTTCCTGTCAACATTCCCAATCCCATCTATTTTCTTATATGTTGTAATTGTACTTGATTGTGGCGGGCATGTCTAATGCACTCACCACAAGCGACAGTATTTTCTCGGTTGTTTTTAGTGATAAAACACTACCAATTGTGGTTAACAATTTATTTTTATTGAAACTAGATTACTGCCCTATGTAAATATTATACATGCGGC
>NZ_LFEE01000006.1:1613-10380 GCF_001039045.1 Lactiplantibacillus herbarum | reverse complement strand
TCATGGCTGAGCGTTGTCAGACTCCCCCTCACGGCTAGGCGGGATTCGAAATATTGATAAGATGTATCTAACTTAAATTTGATTGATCACTATTTAAAACAAAAACTAACCGGCAGTTGTTTAGTATCATCAATAATTTTGTAGTAAACTTCTCATTTAGCTGAGAGACTAACCTAATCATCGCAATCAGCCAGCCTAAAGTTAAGTACGCACATCTTTTGACCACCATCTAGCCGTGAGGGGCGTCCTGACAATGTTCAGTGGTGAAATTATCCTTGGCTGAGTGGTCTTCTCGGCTAGGATAAGGCCAAGCTTAAAGATTGCAGCGGGTTTTGCTGAGCTTTAAGTGTGCCCACCACGTTTCCAACATTGTCAGGACGCCCCGGTAGGCGGAACACACCACTCATGCCACAAAAAAATCCGAGCCATCAGCCCGGATTTTTGAAATCTATTTATCGATTACGGAACGTTGGATCGTTTGCCCATGAACTTGACGATACCGGGCTTCCCGGTACAGATACAAGTACTTGGCCCGTGCTAACGTTGTCTGAACAACCAATTCATTCGTATTATTATCATAAACTGCTTGTTCATTTTGCTTAGAACGGTCCCAATCCACCTTGGCCGTATTTAAGGTTGCTAACAATTGCTGGTCAAAAGTTTCCTTGGGATTCTTGATTTTTCGTTTGCGTTTGAACATCTTAACGCCTCCCAATTACATTTCTTGGCGACCTTCGACTGCTTTAAACAGGGTCATTTCGTCGGCGTACTGAATGTCACTACCAACGGAAAGGCCGTGCGCTAACCGCGTTACTTTAATACCAGCTGGTTTAACTAACCGTGAAATATACATCGCGGTGGCTTCCCCTTCTGGCGTTGCGTTAGTCGCAATAATGACTTCCTTGATGGCTTCATTTTGCTGAAGCCGTTTCAATAGACTGGCAATATTAATGTCTTCAGGACCTTTACCATCAATTGGTGATAGGACGCCGTGCAAGACGTGGTAAAGACCATTGTATTCCTTGATCTTTTCCATCGCCATCACGTCCTTGGCCTCTTCAACGACCAGCACACTGTCCTGGTCACGCGACTTATCCTGACAGATCACACAAGGATCATCCTCAGTGATATTGCCACAAATACTACAAAAATGCAGGTCACGTTTGGCAGCAATCAACGCCTTAGCAAATTCAGTGACGTCATCGCCATCCATATCAATCGTGTAGAAAGCTAGCCGGGTAGCCGTCTTACCGCCAATCCCGGGTAGCTTCATGTAACTATCGATCAATTTCGCAATTGGTTCTGGATACTGCATGTGCTTACCTCATTCTTACATTAAGCCTTTAGTGTACTTCCCCATCGTGTTTTGCGTCTGTGCATCAATCTTACTCAATGCATCGTTAACAGCAGTGATGACAAGGTCTTGTAACATATCAACGTCTTCAGGATCAACAGCATCCGGATTGATCGTAATATCTTTCATCTTCTTGTCACCAGTAAAAGTAACTTTGACCATGTCATCTGGCGCTACACCCGCAAAAGTTTGTTCATTCAAATTTGCTTGTTCAGCAGTCATTTGTTCCTGCATCTTCTTCATTTGTTTCATCATGCCTTGCATATTTCCCATTCCACGCATCATAAATATCAGTTCCTTTCAATGTTAGTCCGGCTTCACTTCTACTAGGTCACCGAACATGGCTTTAGCTTCTTCAACAACTGGTTCTTTGGGTGCTTCATTCGTCGATGCTTGGGTCCCACCAGTTTGGTGGGTCTCCAAGTAATCCTTACGAATTTGAGGCCACTGATCTTTAGGCACACAGATAATCTTCGGTGCCTGACCCATCAAGCGATCCAACCCATTACCTAACGCGTCGATCAACGTCTGATCATCGATGGCCTTCTGATAGACAAAGGCGTAATCAAACGCCACGACGACGCCCTCAGTACTGGCAGCCACTGGTTTGGCAACGTGCATCAACGCACGCTGGGTAACACTCAGAATATTCATCAGATCAGTCCAAACATCACGAACCTTGACCAGATCATCCTTAGTTGCTGCACCCAGAACTGGGTAGATCTGGCTAACGTTGACTTTTTTAACGGCTGGACCACTGCTGGCTCGTGGCTTAGGTGCAGCTAACTTCGGTGCACTGCCGCCCGCCCGCAACGTTTTAACAACGTCTTGTAACTGTTCCACTTGTTGTGCTAACTTCTGAACAGTCGGATCACTCGGATTAACCGTTGCAGTTGCGGTTGCCACTGGTGTTGTGGCCTGACCATCAAGTTGAGCTAGTTTAACCGTTAAGACTTCCAAATAAACATCCGGATGAGTCGTAAACCGCATCTGTTGTTGGATATCATTCAGTGTTTTGATCATCTGATACAGGACTTCCGCATCGATCTGCTTGGCAAAATCTTCAAACCGTTGATCATTTTCACCCATGGCAACACTTGCCACCATTTCTGGGGCTTGTTGATAGAGTAACACATCGCGAGTATAGCCAATCAAATCTTCGATGAAGCGGTTCGCATCTTTACCTTCTTGTAAGATTTGACGCATGGTTTCCAGGGCTGGCTTAGTTTCATGGCTGGTTACTTCTTCAACGTAATCCGCAATCAGGGCCTTCGTCACACTCCCCGTCACCATTAACGCATCATCTAAAGTAACCGTATTATCACCGAATGAGATCACTTGATCCAGAATACTCAACGCATCCCGCATCCCACCTTCAGCAGCTGCCGCAATCACTCGCAACGCTTTTTCGTCGTAGGTCACTTCTTTTTGCTGCAAGATGTAGACCATCCGATCATAGCTATCCTTAGCCGTGATCCGTCGAAAATCAAACCGCTGGGTCCGTGAAATAATCGTTAGTGGAATCTTATGAGGTTCGGTCGTTGCCAAAATAAAGATGACATTGGCCGGTGGTTCTTCCAGCGTTTTTAGTAACGCATTAAAAGCCCCAGTTGATAACATATGAACTTCATCAATGATGTAAACCTTATAATCAGCCTCGGTCGGTGCATACTTAGCCTTGTCACGAATATCACGAATTTCTTCGACACCATTATTAGACGCCGCATCAATTTCAATGACATCGTTTAACTGGCCCTTCGTAATCGCCGTACAAATCTCACACTCATTACACGGTTCACCATCTACTAAATGACGACAGTTCAACGCCTTCGCAAAGATTTTGGCCGCCGACGTTTTCCCAGTTCCCCGGGGACCAGTGAATAGGTACGCATGGCTCGTCTGGTGGGTCATAATAGCATTTTTTAGCGTCTGGGTAATCATTTGTTGCCCGACGATTTCATCAAAGCGTTGGGGACGCCAAACCCGATATAATGCCCGATACATGCGATACTTCCTCTCTTTTATTACTAAAAGCTTCTATACATTGTTTATCATCAAAAACTTCTAAATTGATTTAATTTAAATAAAAAGCTCTCAACCGAATGGCTAAGAGCTGTTACATTTCATAAAAACAAAAGGCACAAGATGAAGCAAACTTAGTGCTGCTTCCTTCCGGACCTGACACGATTCGTAAATCCACCCTTGCCTTCTGGCCTTGCGGCAAATACTATAATACATGATTTTCAGATCAATTACCAGCCATCAGCCTAATTTTTTTCGGCTGCTTCCCGGCGCGCCTTTTTAGCCGCTTTCTTACGTTTACGAATACTGCGGAAAAAGTTTTCCAACAGCTCCCCAGCAGGGCGGGCTAACACCCGTTCAGAAACGACAACTTGATGATTCAGACGCGTATCATCCATGACTTGGTATAAGCTCCGCACGGCACCGGCCTTAGGATCACGAGCACCATAATACAGTTCAGGAATACGAGCGTTAATGATCGCACCACTACACATCAGACAAGGCTCTAAAGTAACGTAAAGTTGGCAATCTTCTAATCGCCAACTATGCAAATACTCACAGGCTTCCTGAATCGCAATTACTTCAGCGTGCAGTGTGGCATCCTGACCATGCTCCCGCAGATTGTGTCCACGTCCAATGATCTCACCGTCGTGCACGATGACCGCACCAATCGGTACCTCCCCAATCAAATACGCCATCCGCGCTTCATGTAACGCTTCTTGCATCCATTCTTCCGCTGTTGGCTCAGTCACGACTACCCCTCCTTAACACTCTGCAAAATATAGTAACCTTTATCCTTCTTAATAATCTGGCAATTATCAAACGTTGCCTGCATCAATTTTTTAGCTGATGGTGCCCCCTGCTTTTTCTGCAACACAACAGTGAGGGTTCCACCTACTACTAGGTGAGTATATGCACCCGTTAGCATCGCTTCAACCACCTCTTTGCCGGCACGTACGGGTGGGTTCGTTACGATTGCTGCATAATTCGTTGTCGTAACTTGTTCATAGATGTCTGATGTAAAAATGTTAACGTTACTAATCTGGTTCAACGCCGTATTTTTACGCGCCAAACTCAAGGCCAGTTCATTAACATCTACCATATCTACCGTTCGTTCTGGCGATTGGTAGGCTAAAGCCATCCCAATTGGACCGTAACCCGTTCCTAAGTCAAGCAGTGGCCCCATTGGTAATCCTTTGGGATCAAAGGCATCCAGCAGAGTTCGTGAGCCGTAATCCACGGTTCGCTTAGAAAAAACCCCGTTATCCGTTGTAAACTTAAACTCGTGGTCAAAAATTTCAAAATTCCATTGCTTTTCGTCATGCACAATATCCGGATTGTGTGTATAATAATAATTAGTCATATTTGTTTTCCTCTAAATTTCTGGTCTATATCTATGATAACTGATTCAGCGAGTGAACAACAATAAAATTAAAAAAAATTTAGGCTTAGTTAAAGGCCGTCACTAACACAATATCTAGGGGTTTTAGTTATTTTCGTCCCCCAGATATTGTGTTTTTTGATTGTTTTTTTCACTATATGTTGTATACTAAATTTATCAGAAAAAGAGATTAAGGGTGATTGAAATGAAAAAAGTAACCGTATTTACCAAAAATAACTGCATGCAATGCAAAATGACTAAGAAATTCCTTACTGCGCACAATATTGCGTTTGAAGAAAAAAATATCAACACGAATCCTGAATACGTGGATTACTTAAAGGACCAAGGCTTCCAAGCCGTTCCCGTCGTTGAAATTAATGGTGAAGACAGCATTGCCGGCTTCCGTCCCGATGCATTGAAACAATTAGCTGTTTAGCTTCCCACGCTTTTTTGTGTGGTTACATAGCTGGTCTTAAGTTCATTTATTTATAAATAAGCGCGAAATAAAAGGCGGGGTGCTACCGAGCATAGCCTAGAAAGACGGATGATTGTGTACTTTCAATTGTTCGTCTTTCGTAGTTAAGCGGAGGGACAGCCCGTTGTTTCACGTTTCGACTTTGCCTAACCACTATTATGATCAATAGAAAGAGGATTCCTTATGACCTTAAAAAATTTAAAAGACGTCACCTATTATGATTTGAATAATGAGATCAATATTCCTGTTAACAACCAAATCCCATTAAACAAAGACCAGGAAGCCTTAGCTGCCTTTATTGAACAGAATGTGAAGCCAAATACGGTGCCGTTCGATAACTTACGGGCACGATTTGACTATTTACGTGATCACGACTACTTGGAAATGCCAACTATCGACAAGTATGACTTTAGCTTCATTGAAAAACTTTACGATTATTTACGGTCACAGGATTTCCACTTTAAAACGTTTATGGCAGCTTACAAATTTTACGCACAGTATGCGTTGAAGACCGATAATGGTGACTACTACTTAGAAAACTTCATCGATCGCGTGGCTATGAACGCCCTCTACTTCGCTGATGGTGATGAAGAACTGGCCATGTCACTAGCTGATGAAATCATCCACCAACGCTACCAACCAGCTACACCTAGTTTTCTTAATGCTGGCCGGGCTCGTCGTGGAGAATTGATTTCTTGTTTCTTAATTCAATCAACCGACGACATGAACGCAATCGGTCGCACAATCAACTCCGCACTTCAACTATCACGAATCGGTGGTGGTGTTGGGATCAATCTCAGCAATTTGCGTGGTGCCGGCGATCCTATTAAGCATATTGACGGTGCTGCTAGTGGCGTTGTTCCAGTCATGAAGTTACTAGAGGACAGTTTTTCTTACTCTAATCAATTAGGCCAACGTCAAGGTGCCGGGGTTGTTTATCTCAGCGTCTTTCATCCAGATATCATCTCATTTCTCTCAGCTAAGAAAGAAAATGCGGATGAAAAAATACGGATTAAGACGTTGTCACTCGGTGTAACGGTACCCGATAAGTTCTACGAATTAGTTAAAGAAGACGCTGATATGTACCTCTTCAGCCCTTACGGCGTCGAACGTGAATACGGTGTGCCATTCTCATATGTCGACTTAACCGCAGAATACGACAACATGGTCAACAATCCTAATATCCGTAAGACTAAGATCAAGGCCCGCGACCTTGAAAATGAAATCAGTAAGCTTCAACAAGAATCTGGTTATCCTTACATCGTCAACATCGACACGGCTAACCGTGAGAACCCAATTGACGGTAAGATTGTCATGAGTAACCTCTGTTCTGAAGTCATGCAGGTCCAAACCCCTTCATTGATCAATGATCAGCAACAGTACGAAAAATTAGGAACTGATATTAGCTGTAACCTTGGTTCAACGAACATCGTCAACTTAATGCAGTCACCTGACCTCGGTCACTCCGTTGAAGCCATGGTGCGTGCCCTAACCTTCGTTACTGACAACTCTAATGTGGACGTGGTTCCTTCAATTCAAAAGGGAAACCGTCAAGCACACACCATTGGTTTAGGTGCCATGGGCTTACACGCCTTCTTCGCCAAGAACCAAATGGAATATGGTAGTAAAGAAGCCGTTGATTTTACTAATATCTACTTCTTATTATTGAACTACTGGACGTTAAAAGCTTCTAACGCAATTGCGCGTGAACGTCACGAAACTTTCTTTAACTTTGAAAAATCAAAATACGCGGACGGTTCGTACTTCGATAAGTACACAACTCAAGCATGGCAACCTAAGTACGACAAAACAGTCGCACTCTTCAAGGACATTTTCATTCCAAGTCAAGCCGACTGGGAAGCTCTTAAAGCAGACGTCATGCAAGACGGTTTATACCATCAAAACCGGATGGCAGTAGCACCCAACGGTTCAATCTCATACATTAATGACACGACCGCTAGCTTGCACCCCATCATTAACCGAATCGAAGAACGCCAAGAAAAGAAAATTGGTAAGATTTATTATCCCGCTCCTTACCTATCTAATGATACAATTGACTATTATAAGTCAGCATACGATACTGATATGCGTAAAGTCATCGACGTCTATGCCGCTGCTCAACAACACGTTGATCAGGGGATGAGTCTTACCCTATTCATGCGGTCAACAATTCCTGCTGGTTTGTACGAATGGAAAGACGGTCGGACCGACAAGATGACCACTCGTGACTTAAATATTTTACGAAATTATGCCTATTACAAAGGAATTAAATCAATTTATTACATTCGGACCTTTACCGATGATGATGGTGAAGTTGGCATCAACGAATGTGAGAGCTGTGTCATTTAAATTATAGATTAGGATTGGGAGGTTCATACATGGCAACAGATTTGGGTTACTACCAAAAATTACTCAGTAACGGCAACTACAAAGCCATCAACTGGGATCAAGTTTCAGACGCAATCGATAAAAGCACTTGGGAAAAATTAACGGAACAATTCTGGTTAGATACACGGATTCCAGTCTCCAACGATATGGCAGACTGGCGTGACTTAGACGACGATCACCGTTGGGTAGTCGGCCACGTCTTTGGCGGTTTAACACTGCTTGATACGTTACAATCACAGGATGGGTTACAAGCCCTCCGTCAACACGTCGTAACACCCCATGAAACAGCTGTTTTAAACAACATCCAATTTATGGAATCCGTTCATGCTAAGAGTTATTCGACTATTTTTGAAACACTCAATACGCCGGACGAAGTTAACGAAATCTTCGACTGGAGTGACAGTGAAGAATTCTTACAAGACAAGGCTAAGTGGATCTACAAACTCTACAATAACGTTGATGAAGACCCACTCAAGCAAAAAGTTGCCAACGTCTTCCTAGAAACGTTCCTATTCTACTCTGGTTTCTACACACCACTGTTCTACTTAGGACATAACCAACTACCAAACGTTGCTGAAATCATCAAATTGATTTTGCGTGACGAAAGTGTCCATGGCACTTACATTGGTTACAAGTTCCAAATTGGCTTCAAACAACGTTCAGCTAAAGAACAGGCTGCGTTCAAAGACTGGATGTTCGACTTCTTATACAAGCTCTACGAAAATGAAGAAAACTACGTCCACTTAGTTTATGATCAAATTGGTTGGTCTGACGATGTCTTAACGTTTAGTCGTTACAATGCCAACAAAGCGTTGATGAACTTAGGTCAAGACGCCCTCTTCCCAGATACCGCTGACGACGTTAACCCCGTCGTTATGAACGGGATCTCAACGGGAACGTCGAACCATGACTTCTTCTCTCAAGTCGGTAACGGTTACCGCTTAGGTCAAGTTGAAGCAATGCAAGACACTGATTACGATTTCGGTGAACTTGACGATTAGCTTAATTTAGTCGATTAAAGCGTTTGGGAATTCCCAAGCGCTTTTACGCTACTCGGATACTGAATGGTCGAAACGTGGTCCAGCAGGCAGCGACCTCCGCTTAGCTACGGAGCAGTAACAATGGCCAAGTGCGCCATCATCACTGC
>NZ_LFEE01000006.1:0-1603 GCF_001039045.1 Lactiplantibacillus herbarum | reverse complement strand
TCGGTCCCTAACCACCTGCTGGCCCACTCTTAAAAAATACTTTGGGGGTAAATTCAAAATGGCAATTCGTAACATTTGCGTCTTCTGCGGCTCCAACTCCGGCTTAGATCCACAGTTCAGTACTAGCACGGAAGCCCTGGGAAAATATCTTGCTGACAACGATTACCAACTCGTTTACGGTGGTGGCAACCATGGACTTATGGGGAAAGTTGCCACTTCAACCTTGGATGCTGGCGGTCGCGTCATCGGTATCATCCCCCACTTCCTTGTCGAACGGGAACTCGCACTGAAGAATGTGACTACCTTTATCGAGACTCGGACTATGACTGAACGGAAAGAAAAGATGCTCCACCTCGCTGACGCCTTTATCGTCTTGCCCGGTGGTTTCGGCACCTTTGAAGAATTCCTTCAGATGCTCTCTTGGAGTCAGATCGATATTCACCAAAAACCGATTGCCCTGTATAACATCGACGGTTTTTACGATGATCTCGTGAACATGCTCCAAAAGTCAGCTGATTTAGGCTTTGCACCAGAAGGCAACCTTGATCTCTTCATCAACGGTCACAACCTAGATGAGATCTTCAGCCAATTCCATGAATTCAAACACGTTCTACCACCAAAGTACACAAACTAATTCAAAAATCAGGCGCTTACTAATACCGATGGGTACTAGTAAACGCCTGATTTATTTTTATCTATTAATACCGTAACGAAGCTTACTGCGATTTAAATTTGTTAACACCGTAATAACCCGTATCTTGTATTTACTGCTATCTCAATTCCAGAACTGCCAACTAGCACGGGGACCTTCCGCTTTTTGATTATACTTAATATAAAATGAACCCGCCTGTTCACGCATCGAGACTGGAATCTGCTGGCGCGTAACTAGGCGTACACCACTAACATAGGATCCTTTATGTCGCACTAGCACCCAGCGGGTTTGCTTAGTCGGCATTTGACCAGTCGCAATCTTTAACCATTCCCCACTACCAAACGGATCATCTGATACATATACGTCAACTGATGACTTTATTTTCTCTGGTAAAATTGCATACCCAGTTTGCGTTGTTAACAACGGGTTCAGACGATCAATTGTCGTATTTTGCGTGTAATGTCCCCAGCTCAAGATTCCACCAATTAAGCTTATACTAACGAACAACCCAATAATAATGGTCAACCAACGCCAATAACGCCGTTTTAACCGGACATCACGACTGATCTGATGCACAATTGGCACTACCGGTATCTCATCTGATTTCAACAGGTTATCGAGTGAGATTGACAGTCGTTCACTAAGTTCTACTAGCGTATCGAGATTAGGATACGTGCTACCATTTTCCCATCGAGAAACCGTTTGACGTGTCACGTGTAATTACGTGTCACGTGTAATTGGTCAGCCAACACTTGTTGCGTTAATCCCAATGACTGTCGTTGCTTTTTTAATTGTCCACTTAGTTCCAAATAATCAAATCCTTTCTTTATGGTATTAATCATAGCTGGCAAATCAGCCCGTTGTCGAGCAACTAACCTGTTACATCGCGTTACATCAAGCTTTAGGGCAATCTTTTATGTATTAACTAAAGGTTGAAAGTCTCAAAACAAC
>NZ_LFEE01000009.1:35871-61305 GCF_001039045.1 Lactiplantibacillus herbarum | reverse complement strand
ACTCCATCAACAGCCGTTGACAAAGAGCCATTTATACTAAAAAACGGCACCCGTGAAATACGACGGGTGCCGTTAATCCTACTGAACGTCAATTATTGGCATTCTTTGTTAGTTAGAGGTTGGAACAAAACCCAAACTTTTCCATCTTCAAATATTTACAGTCGAAACGTGCGACAAAAGACTGCTCCCTCCGCCTAGCTACGGAATACAAACGATTGAAAGTGCACAATCATTCATATTCCTAGGCTCTGCTCGGCAGCACCCCGCCTTTTGTCCCGCTCTTCTTAAAAATTAGCCAATCTTCAGCCCAGCCGCTACCCGGTCTGCTTCCGCAAACAGGTCCGTGATAATCGTCTTAACTGGTCGAATTGTTGTCATCATCCCAGCGACTTCCCCAGCCATTGGCGTCCCAGTTTCCATATCACCGTTCTCAACCGCCTTAGCGAACGAGCCATCTGCTAGTTGATGTAATTTTTCAACTGGCGCATCGCTCTGTTCCAGTTGAAGATAGTTCTCCAACATTGGGTTACGTAAGGCCCGCACTGGATCACGCTGACTACGACCCGTTACGATGGTTTCCGTGTCACTAGCTGCCAACACGCGGTCCTTGTAGCTAGCAGGAATTGGGCACTCCTCAGCCGTTAAGAAGATTGTCCCACACTGAATCCCTTGTGCACCTAAAGCAAACATCGCAGCCACTGAACGGCCATCGCCAATTCCACCGGCCCCGATTACGGGAATATCCACGGCATCAACGACTTGCGGCAACAACGCCATCGTTGACGTTTGACCGATGTGACCACCGGATTCTTGCCCTTCCGCTACCACAGCATCAGCCCCAGCCGCGACCATCTTGTGGGCATGGTGTACCGAAGCGATGACAGGAATCACCTTCACGCCAGCCGCGTGCAGTGGTGGGATGTACGACGTTGGATTACCCGCCCCAGTCGTGACCACTTTGACGCCCTCGTCGATAATCACTTGGGCTAATTCTGGACAGTTCTTCATCTGCAACATCAGGTTAACACCGAATGGTTTGTCCGTCATTTCACGAGTCGCACGAATCTCTGCTCGCAACTGGTCGGCAGATAATCCGGCTGAACCGAGGACACCTAAGCCACCCGCTTCCGATACCGCGCCAACTAATTCATGAGTCGCAATCCGCATCATCGCACCAGAGAAAATCGGGTATTTGATGCCTAACATTTCAGTAATTGTCATTGTGGAACTCCTCCTTGCACCGCCATTTAAACGGTGGTTGTTTTTGTTATTAACTTCACTTTAAGCCAAAACACCAACTTGACGACTGATTAATAATCATCAGTATCTCTGTTTACCCACTTATTTTACAACTTAACTGCTGATAATGATAGCGTTTCCACGACATTTAGTAACTATTATATTTACTATTTAATTTTCATCTCATTTAATTAATAAATTCACAATTACCCCAATAAAAAAACGACCGCTCAGTTACAAGCCGTCGTTCCTCACATTATTAATATTTAAACCGTCAATTCATCCAACGTATACAGATCAGTGTTCACCCGTGACAATAATGGTGATAATTCACCAACAGCCACGATGGTCAATTCGTGCATTGCCCGTGAACAGATCGTGTAGAGTAACTGGCGTTCATCTTCACGCTGGTAGTTCTCAGTGTTGGCATTCCACACGATGACTGCGTCAAATTCCAACCCCTTGGCCAAGAAGGATGGCACCACGATAACGCCCGGTGCTAACCGTTGATTTTCAGTCTGAATCAACGTGACCTTTTCGCCACGTTCCTTCAACGCTGCCGTCAACGTCTCACATTCGGCCAACGTCTTCCCGATAATCGCCGTTGTATCACGATCAGAATCGTTCATCGATAACTGATCGATAACTTGATCCACACCAGCTTCAAAGTCCGCCGTCGTGATGACGTTTGGTAAGTCACCCTGGCGATCAAAGGCCGTAACTGCCTCACCGTTCACTAAGACTTCCTTAGTAAAGTCGGTAATCTGTTGTGTTGACCGGTACGACTTAGTCAACTGAATGACCTTGGTCTTCTCCGGATCAAACATCGTCCCTAATTCACTGATCAACGAATGACTATTCTCCTTGGTGAAGATGGCTTGGTTCAAGTCCCCGAGCATCGTGAAACGTGCTTGCGGGAAACTGAACTTCAAGAAAGCCAATTGGAACGCGTTGTAATCCTGAATTTCATCCAAGAAGACGAAGCGAATATCACGCTGACCGTGCTTACCTGTCATCAGATCATGCAAGTACATGTACGTCGATACCGTTGTCAGTGAAATATGACGGTCCTTGATGGCAGCCAACTTCTGTTCAACGGTTGCATCCCATTCGGCTTCAGTAATATCATACTTCGCCAAATCGATAATCTGGGGTACTTCCCGCAAGAAGTGCGCGTACTGCATGTTGATACTCAAGAAACGGTTACGAACGATCTGCGTCCGAGCTTTGCCCAAACGTTGCATAACGATCTTACGTGCCAAGAATTTGAATTCTTTGTCACCATTGGTAAATTCGCGTGGTTCATCACCATAGAGCCGATTGATTTCTTCACGTGAGAGGTCTTGGACCGCTTCTTCGACCCACTTCGACCGCATCTCAGAATCGACCTTCCGATTCAAAATCTTGATCAATTCTTCCTTAGTTTCCGACAAGCGGTTTGCTAAGTGATAATTTTCATTAAATGAGTAGTAGATCGACTTGATCTTATCCCGTGGAATAACCACTTCATCGTTCAACGTGATGTTACGGAAACGCATGTCAGCTTGTTCCAAGTGACGACCGTAAGTGGTGACCGCGTTGAAGAAGGCTAAGCTGCCTTCCAACTTAGTGATTTTTGCCATTGACCCGGTATTTTCAGTCTCAAAACGTTGTTGCAACGTTTCGACCTGCATCCGTGGTAAGCGGTATGACGCGTATTGGAAGTAAGTCATCTGAACCATGTTTTGTTCACCAAGTTCTGGCAACACTTGGTTAATATAATCATTAAATAATTGGTTAGGTGAGAACAAAATAACTTGTCCCGCCGTTAAATTACCGCGGTAACGATTAGAGTAAGTAAGCCACCCGTTGTAGCACGGACGACGTCTTACCGGAACCCGCTGCCCCCTGCACGAATAGCAGGTCAGAGCTGGTATCACGAATAATTGTATTCTGTTCCTTCTGAATGGTCGTTACGATACTCTTCATCTTAACGTCAGACTTTTCATCTAAGACTTCGAGCAGCATCGAGTCCCCGACCGCTTCATCGGTATCGTACACCGTCAGAATTTTACCGTCTTCGATCATCAGTTGACGTTTTAACTTAACGTTGACGTCCTGATTACCATCTGGCGTTCGGTACGTCACGTTACCTAGACCACCGTCGTAGTAAATACTTGAAACGGGCGCCCGCCAGTCATAGACCAAAAAGTGATCCGGTGTGTCGGAAAATGAACTCAATCCAATATAGATGGTTTCCGTCTTCGGTTCACCGGTTTCATGAAAATCAATGCGCGCGAAATAGGCATTTTTCTCCAGCTTTTTCAATGTAGATAACTGCTTAGTCGCGTGTTTCCAACTATTCTGCCGTTCATCCATCATCTGTTGTTGCTGGCGCACCGATAACCCGGTTTCCATCATGCCTTCATAACTATCCGTTTTAATATTGATGTTATTGAGCAAGTCCCGCTTAATATCGGCTTGATCCTGTTCCGAACGCGTAATGGCTTGGCTCTGCTGTTCCTCAGCCACCTTAATTTTCGAAACCACGTCGTCTAAGTGTGCCTGTTCTGAAGCTTTAATTGACTTAGCCATTGAACGCCCTCCATTCCTAAATATCGAACAATAAGTTTATCACTATCTGCGGTATGACTCAATTAATAAAGCGCACAAACTAGTCTATTTTTGACTTTTCTAGGCGAAAAGTTTGAACATTTGGTTATCAAAGTTATGATTGTCTTAAACCCGTTTCCACGGGGTCATTAATGCTAGCTTTTTTACTTTCACAGCCGCTATAATCAACACAACTTATTTGGAGGTGACACGGTTGACCAGCTTAATTATGATCTTAACTCATTTTGAACAATTTATCGGCCCCTTGTTAACAACGCTAGGAAGTTGGAGTTATCTGGTGCTGTTCGCTGTCATCTTCCTCGAAACCGGCATGGTCGTCTTTCCATTTCTTCCTGGCGAATCGCTGATTTTCCTAGCTAGCACGATGGCCGCCACCCACGCCCTCAGTATTCAGGTCTTAGTGCCGGTCTTTCTCGCCGCTGCGATTATTGGCGACACCGTTAACTTTGAAATCGGCCGCCACTTAATTCGCTTACCATGGCTACAACGCTTACTTCCGCAAGATAAACGTGACCACGCGCAGGCCTTCTTCGCCAAATATGGCAGTAAAGCCGTGATGTTCGGTCGCTTCGTCCCACTCGTCCGGACCTTTATTCCGCTGAGTGCTGGTGCCGCCCAAATGTCAGCCAGTCGCTTTGCTCGCTGGAACCTCTTGGGCGTTGCCATCTGGGTCAGCGTTGGCTGCTCACTCGGCTACTTCTTCGGTTCGATCAGCTTCGTCCAAAGCCACTTATCACTGTGCTTCTTGGGCATCATGCTCGTGACGCTGATTCCAACGGCGGCAGTCGCCGTATTCAAGCTACTGCGTCACCGGCAAGTCGCCTAACAATAATTTTAAAATATTAGTCCACCAGGCTTAGACTCGCTCGTCTAGGTGTGGTGGACTTTTTTTTCTGGTTTGGGATAAACAGTCCGCTCCAAATATTGATAGTCGAAACGTGGTCCCCAAGGCAGTTTGTTCCGCTTAACCCGGAACCAGCGCCTATTCCCAAAACCGGAATAAGCGCTGGTTCCACGTTAATGCTCGCAAACTAACCGTCTTGGGGACCACTCTCCTTTGCTTTTCAAACCGCCCCAAAAAGTGTATCCTTTCAATGACTTACTAGCGGAGGAATGCTCATGAAAACAATTGACCTAATACCTTATCAACCCGCTTGGCGAACACTGGCAATTCAGTATCAAACGCAGCTCGCCGAACGATTAACTTCTACCCTATTATTAGAAAGCAGCCACGTCGGTAGTACCGCCATGCCACAATTACTGGCACGGCCGATCATTGACCTAGCACTGTTGGTCACCGACGTCGATCAAGCTGTCAGCCAACTGGATGCACAGTCGGTTTCTGAAACTGACACGACGTACACGCTGACGTTCGATGATCAGGAAGTCCACGTAATTCTAACGACAGATACCAAGGCCTATCAACAACTACTCACAGTTCGTGACTACTTAAACGCTCACCGCACCGATGGCCGCAAGTATACGTCGATTCGGCAAACGGCTGCTAACGATGCCAACACCTACTTAGAAACCAAAGCGCCGTTTATGCGCAGTATCACCGATAAGGCTGACGACTGGCTTCAGACTAAGAACCAACATGAACATCACGACCGGACTGTCCGGGCTGAACTCGTCAACATGTGCCTGATCACCAATCCAGAGACTGGTGAAGTCGTTGTCGAAAACAAGATCGACTCACAATGGGCCGGCCTGACTTTCCCCGGCGGCCACGTTGATCCCGGTGAATCCCAAGTCACCGCAATGAAGCGTGAGGTCTTAGAAGAAACTGGTCTCACCGTCGATCATTTACAACTAGTCGGCACCGTCACGTGGGTCGAAAATGAAGCCGGCGACGTTTCGCTCGGTACGCTGTACACCACTAGCGACTACCACGGCGAATTACTGACCGGTTCCTACGAAGGTGCCATCAGTTGGCAACCTCTAAGCAGTTTGACACCAGACCGACTTGCTCCAGGCATCGGCCCAATGTTAGAAGTCTTTACTGATCCAAAAGTTAACGAAGCGTTCTGGGCCTTTGACGATACTCAGCTTCGAGTTTATTAAAACGAATCGAGGAATTTTTCATGGATCAAGTCGCACTTCTCATTATTCTACTGGCAGCTCTATTGATTCCGCTGATGATGGCGAAATTCAAGATCAACAGTTTGCCAACCGCCGTGATGGAAATCATCGTCGGGATCGTTCTTGGCCCAAGCGTATTCAACATTGTAAATACCTCAGGCCTGATTTCACAGCTCTCAACTATTGGTGTGATCGTCCTCCTGTTCCTCAGTGGGATGGAGATCGACTTCAGTTTATTCAAAAAACGGCGTACGGCATTAACACCACTCGAACAAAAAAATGCCGTCAACTTACCGAAGTACTCGCCCGTTCGATTATCAGTCTACGCATACGGCACGATTGTCGTTCTTTCATTAGGACTAGCCGCCGCATTCAAAGCCAGTGGCCTGTTTAGTGACTTCTGGCTAGCTGCAATCCTGTTCGGGACTATTTCCCTAGGGATCGTTATCGCCGCGCTTAAAGAGCAGGAATTGCTCAGTAAAGCGTTCGGTCAAACCGTCCTCCTAATTTCAGTCTTCGGTGAACTAGTGCCGATGATGGGACTGACGCTCTACGCTTCTGTCTATGGTAGTGATTCACAGAGTTTGTGGCTACTATTACTGATCTTAGCGGTCGCCGCGCTGTTACTTTTGCGTTTCAAACCATTTTTCCGTTTCTACCAAAATATCAACAAGTCAACGACTCAACTCGACATCCGCTTAGCTTTCTTCCTGATCGTAACGATGGTAACGGTCGCTGAATCCGTCGGTGCCGAAAATATTCTAGGTGCGTTCGTTGCCGGGATCGTCTTGAAACTATTGAACCCTAGCGACAGTACACGTGAACGCCTCGACGCGATGGGCTATGGCTTCTTCATCCCGATCTTCTTCATTACGACCGGGGTCGATTTGAACTTACGGACATTGCTGACGAGTGGTAAAACGCTCCTATTGATTCCACTATTCTTCCTAGCCTACATGATTGCCAAAATGGGCGGTTATTGGGTCTTAAAATTACGTTTCAAATCAGCCAACGCCCTCGCCGGAACCGCTTTGACGGCCACCACGATGACAATGGTCTTAGCCGTCTTACGCGTTGCCAAGTCGATGAAGACGATCACGGCCGACCAATCCGGAGCCTTTTTACTGGCCGCCCTCTTGACTTGTATCATCTCACCACTGATCTTCAACAAGTTCTACTCCGCTGAAAAGGAAGACTTGGTCAAAACGTCAGTCCACTTTATCGGCGCGAACCTCAGTACCGTGCCGGTTGCCCAACAGTTACGCAAGGGCTGGTACGACATTGAGATGTACACCAACCATCCTGAAAACTACGCCACTTACCACGCGCAGGTGCCTGTAACGTTGATGGAGAATTTTTCGACCCAGGACTTACAAGATAACGACGTCTTTGACACCGACATCCTGGTTCTAGGTCACATTGACGCTGAACGCAACTACCAGTTAGCTAAGGCAGCGAAAGATTACGGTGTCCGCCGTATCATCGTCCGTTTTGAAGACCGTAACGTCTTGAACGAACACGAAGATGAATTGAAGGCGCTGGGCATTGAAGTCTACAACACGCCGGAAGCGAACATCACGTTACTCCGGGCGTTGATCGAATCACCATCGACCCTATTGATGCTCAACGATACCGAAAACAGCATCTACGAAGTTCGGGTTGTCAACCACCTGTACACCAACGTTCAGATCAAGAACTTACAGTTTGCTAAGGATATTACCATTAGCCAAGTCATCCGGAACCGTAAGTTAATCGTACCTAACGGGAACACCACGATTCAATACGGCGACCGCCTAATTTTCACTGGTAGCAAACAGAGCGCACCCCAGATTCGCCAAGCCCTCGCAACAGCGAACTAGTGCCGCATCATTTTATGGTAGAATTGAGACATTGTGTTTAAGTTTTGACAAAAGTAGAGGAGTATCTTATGGCCACTTTTTCCGTTTATATGATTCGCCACGGACAGACTTATTTTAATAAATACCGTCGCATGCAGGGCTGGTGCGATTCACCACTGACTACGACCGGTGAACAGGACGCCGTCAACGCTGGCAAAATGTTGAATGGTATCGACTTCGATGCCGTTTATGCCAGTGACATGACGCGAGCCGTTCGTACCGCTGAACTACTACTACCTTCAAGCGGCAACGCTGACCTGACTGTTGAACCAATGGCCGCCTTCCGTGAGGCCTTCTATGGTTATTTTGAAGGCGACGACACGTCGCAGACCTGGTTCATGGTCGGCGCGCCCCACGAAACACCTAGTTTATCAGCCATCATTGAACGCTACGGCATCGAAAAAGCAAAAGACTTCTGTAAGGAAGCCGATCCTTTTCACCGTGCCGAAAACAATGACGAATTCTGGCAACGGGTCAACGGTGGCCTCGACACCCTTCGTGCCAAGCATCACGACGGCGACAAGGTGTTAGTTGTGAGCCACGGTAACACGATCTACAGTATCGCCGCCAAATTCGCTGACTTAACTTCACCAGACCGCCCTCAAAACGGCAGTGTCACCAAGTTCACGATCAGTGACGATGATATTAAGTTAGACTACTTCGGCCGCAAAGATCACCTCGTCTAAATAAGGAGACAGTCATGTCACAATTTTCAATCTACTTTGTCCGTCATGGGCAGACTTTTTTCAACTTATATAACCGGATGCAGGGCTGGTCAGACTCACCCCTAACGGAATACGGACAAGCTACTGCCACTAAGGTGGGACAAGCCTTAGCCGACAAGCACTTCGACTATTTCTACAGCAGTGATTCTAAACGAGCAGTCGATACAGGTCGCCTGATTCGACAGGCAGCCGGTGCCGGTGATCAGCCTTCAAAAACGCTGATGAACTTCCGTGAAGTCTTCTACGGCTACTTTGAAGGTGGCGATTCCAGCCGGACTTGGTCATTAGTCGGCCACGAATACGGCGTCACTAGCCTTCACGAACTCCTCGACCACGTCAGTATCGAAGAGAGCCGCGACATCATGCGCTCGATTGATCCCTGGCGTGAAGCCGAAGACAATCAGATGTACTGGGACCGCATCGATCAAGGTTTCGATTACTTGAAAGCGCACCATGACAACCATGAAAAGTTGCTATTCGTAAGCCACGGTACCACCATCCGCAGCATGGTCTCACGTTTCAGCCCAGAAACTGACATTACAGTTGGTCCTAAGAATGGTAGCGTCACCCGTATCGATGTTGATGGCGACAATATCAAAGTTGTCGACTACGCACAGGATCTCGTTGACGTAGCAATTAACCAACACTTATAAAAAGAGTGTTTCACGAGACGGTCAGTTTGCGAGTATTAACGTGGAAGTAGGGATTATTCCGGGGTTTGGAATGGTTCCTGCTTTCGGGTTATGCGGAACAAATTGCCTTGTGACGCACGTTTCGACACTAAAATGTTGTAAATTAAAAGCAAGTTATCCCAGAATTTCTGGATAACTTGCTTTTTTGATTGCTATTACTTATATGGTTGAAACGTGCTCCACCAGGCAGCGACCTCCGCCTAGCTACGGAAAAACAACGATTGAAAAAACCAATCATTATTCTTCCTAAGCTATGCTCGGTCCCTAATTTACTTGTTTCATATTTTGAAACGTGGGCCAAAAGCCAACTGCCTCCGCTTAGCTACGGAACACCAACGATTGAAAACCCCAATCATTGGTGTTCCTAGGCTATGCTCAGCAGCTAACCGGCTTTTGCACCACTCTATTTAAATCCCGTCGGCGTCTTCTGATATGCCCGGCCACGCGTCCCCGCGATGGTGGCCTGATACAGTGGGTTTAACACTTCAGGTGCGTGCAAGTGACCCATCCCCCAGAATTTAAGTGCTTGGTTCAAATCAGCAGCAACTTGATGATATTGCTCTGGCTTTCCCTGTAGCCGTTTCGCATTCTTAGCAAGTAACTGACTCAATTCAGCGTCCCCCTGAACCGTTGGATCCTGAACCGCTTGACCAATCATTTGTAATAAAGTTTGTACTTCTGATAGTTCTGACATTTTAACATTCCCCCTTAGTGCGTTTAGTATATGATAGTAGCTTCAGTTTAACAACTTAAGCCATCAGTTTAGCTCGTAACCTTGATACCCACGATACCAACCACTAGTAGCACGATGAAAATCCACGTCATCGGTGCAATTGACTCTTTAAAGAATACCAGTCCTACCAAAATCGCACCGACCGCACCGATTCCCGTCCAAATCGGATAAGCAATACTTAAAGGTAGATGTTTCGTCGCCAATGCTAAAAAACCGAAACTTAAAATCATTCCTACCACAGTGGCAGCCGCGTAACCGATATGACTAAAGCCCTCGCTCAATTTCATCATCGTCGCCCACACCACTTCAAAAATCCCTGCAATTACTAAATAAATCCACGTCATCATTAATTCCTCCTCTAAACGAAAAAACGGACAGCGCTCCCCCTACTTCCACAATGACCTAAGGAAGTTGAGTTCACGTTGTCCGGTGACAATTCGATTAATATTTCTGTTCACTATAGCAAATCCCAACACCAGGGTCAAGGTTACTCACCTAATAACATCCACTTGGTAAGGGGCGTCAATGGAGTCGGTAAATCGTTCAAGTCAAAAAAAGATGCCGTACTCGTCTCATCAGTGGCTTGAACTAGCTCTCCACCAGTCGTGTTGGCACGATACAGAGTCGTCACGCTGTCGATTACATCACCATTCGGATACTGATAGTGCATCTTCGGGCCACTGAATACATCGATCAATGTCAGCGCACCAACTGTTAACCCGGTCTCTTCCTGCAATTCACGTCGGGCAGTTTGCTGCACCGTTTCTCCCGGTTCAGTGGAACCTGCAGGTAAACCCCAGCAATGGTTATCCGTCCGGTAAACTAGTAAAACTTTTCCGGTTGAATTTTGTGCAATGATTGCTGCACCAGCCACCACTAATGGTTGGTGACCGATTAATTTTCTTAACTTTAATACGTAGCCCATTGTTAAAACCTCCGTGAAGCCGCTTGTTGATTGTAAGTAATTCGCCAAAGTTGTTAGGTCTCGATAATCTATTACTTTCAGCATCATTATACCACTGCCTTTCAATGCCACAGATGCTACCATTGTTGCCAATTTTGAACTTATCAAACTTGTCTTACAGATGTTAAAAATGATGAGCTAAAAGGAGTATTTTTACGCTGAGCATGTTATAATAATTCATGAAAAATGTTTGTAACATTTAGACACCAATCCCCTCAACTAGTGGTGTAGTTGAGGGGATTTTTGACATTTATGTATCTCCATAAACGGGTGGGTTAGATTGTTGCCCAAACTAGTTTACTTGTGATGTCTGCGGTCTAACCAGTCCGTAAACACGGCTACTAAACACCCAACCACAAGCGGAACAAAAAATGCCTGTAACATTTATGACACCTCCTATCCGTTACACGGTATAGGTAGGCAACACCTTCATTATCCGATGCTGACTGATCAATTGCAATCAATTAAACACGTTTATTCCAGGCTTTTGTACATTATGAGATTCGTTCATATTCTCAATTCCAAGTGGTACTTATTTTGAAATCATGAGAACGTATTAATTCCGGATTTTCCCGCACAAAGACCTTATCATAATATTTTCAGTAAGCCATGTTATACTTAGAACACTACAACACGTTAGGAGTGAGCAAATGTCTGAAACTAACGCTCAACAAATACAAGAAGTGATCATTGCCGGCATGTCCAAGACAGTCGCCAATTATGATTACGCGATGGCTGAACTGGAAGCACTCGTTGAAGCCAATAACATGCACGCCGCACTGCGGATTGATCAAGGATTGGATAAACCCAATCGCGCAACCTACTTTGGTAAGGGTAAGGTTGTTGAGATCAAAGAGATGGCTGAGGCTAACGATTTGCATATTATGGTTATCAACGCTGATTTGACTCCCAGTCAGGTCCGTAATCTTGAAGAACAAACTGGGGTCCAAATTATTGACCGTACCGGTTTGATCTTAGAAATTTTCGGTAACCGCGCGCGCAGCAAGGAAGCCAAACTTCAAGTTAAGATCGCCCAATTGCAATACCAATTACCACGTCTACGGACGAGTATCTCAAACCGGCTTGACCAACAAGCCGGTGCGGCAGCTGGTGGTGGCGGTGGTTTTACCAACCGTGGTTCTGGTG
Organism: Lactiplantibacillus herbarum; assembly: GCF_001039045.1. GTDB lineage: Bacteria > Bacillota > Bacilli > Lactobacillales > Lactobacillaceae > Lactiplantibacillus > Lactiplantibacillus herbarum. The sequence continues at coordinate 49,213 of NZ_LFEE01000009.1, read as the reverse complement.
AAACCCAACTGGAATTGAATCGCCGGACGATTCAAGACCGCATCAGTCATGTTAAGCACGAACTCAAAGAACTCAATAAGGACGACGAGGTTCGCCGTGCCCAACGCGACAAGGCTGGTTTGCCAAACGTCGCCTTAGTTGGTTATACCAACTCTGGTAAATCAACTACCATGAATGGCTTAGTCAAACTATTCGGTAAGGGTGAAGACAAACAAGTCTTCGAAAAAGACATGCTATTTGCCACCTTGGATACTAGCATCCGTCAACTGACATTCCCCGACAACAAACAGCTCTTATTGAGCGATACGGTCGGTTTCGTCAGCAACCTACCCCATAACTTGATCAACGCCTTCCGTTCAACCTTGTCTGAAGCAGCAAGTGCCGATCTATTGATCCAAGTGATCGATTACGCTGATCCACATTACAAGGAAATGATGGCCACCACTGAACAAACGTTGGAAGCAATCGGCGTTCACGATGTGCCAATGATCTATGCTTACAATAAAGCCGATTTGACTGAAGCAGAATATCCAAACCAGCAGGAAGATCAATTGATCTACACGGCGCGGGATGAAGCTTCACTACAAGTCTTAACGCAAATGATCAAAGAAAAGGTCTTCAATAATTACGTCACCTCAACCTTACTGATTCCATTCAGTGACGGTGACGTGGTTGCTTATCTAAACGACCATGCTAACATTCAGAAAACCGAATACTTGGCAGACGGCACACAACTAACGGTAGAATTGACCGCAGTTGACGCCCAACGCTACGAAAAATATACCGTTACACCAGCTTAATAATTACTTTGTGCCTGAGCTTAGTCTCAGGCACTTTTTTTGTATCTTACTGTAACTTCTGGGACAACTACCATACCAGTGACAGTTGCTTAGAAGTTACAGTAAGATACATTATTACTCATCGCTCCGCCAGCCGGTAAAATATGCATGGGGACCGGTCCTAGCCAAAAAGCGGTCTAGGACCTCGCTTTTGAGCCCAAAACCCAAGTCTCAAAAGACGTCCCGCAATCTAAAGCGGCCAAGACCGCCACTTAAGATTGCCTTCATGGCATATTTCCCCGTCTAGCTCCGCTTAGATTTTATTCAATGATAACTTTGTTAACCACTATTCAGCTAACAATCTTCGTGAACTAATATTAATAATACTTATCATTAGCATTAACCAATCTAGCCGAAGGGGGGCAGTACTAGCGATGCTGTGAAGGTGGCTTTAGTTCGGTGATTTTCCGGACTTAGGCCACGGACGTCCTTGATCATTGGCGAATTGTGCCGAGGATCAAGACGAGGGTTAAGACCGCTTCTCAGGCTTAACCCGGTCCCAACAAGTGAGCTAGTACGGACCACCGGAAGCGAAAGTCGTGACTAATCTTAGCTTTCCACTCATCGCCATATCAATATTTTCAGTGAATCATTAACTTTCAACCTTTAGTAACTAACAGTAGGTGCCGTTGCGATTTAACGGAATCAAAAAGAGCCTGCTTTCATCGCAGACTCTGATAATAACTAATTAAATTAGGCCAATCGTCGCCGACTAACTAGATAGACGATTACGATCAATGGCAGTGTCACCATCATGATTGGATAGAACCACGCGACTGGCAAGTGACTATTGATCACCCCACCGAGGATTGGGCCCAGTGACATGCCAAGGTCGACACCAATATAAAACGTACTGTTGGCTAACCCATGGTCTTCTTCTGGCACCAGCATCATCGCTTTGGCCTGACAGATTGAAAACATCATGCCGTAACCAGCAGCTAATCCAAACGCCCCTAATATTAACATCCCCCAGTTACTCATGTCGGTTAAACCAATCAGGCCTAATAAATTACAGAGCAGGCAGACCCAGATGAACCGCTTAAAAGGCACCCGGTCAAACCAATCACGCAAGGTAAGTCGCATCACGAGCAAGATACCAGCATAGATTGGAAAGAAAGCTCCGGCTGCCACGTGAAAATGACGCGTCGCCACGTAACTCACAATATAGGTCTGAGTCGCAAAGTATGGCAGTGAGAATAACAATAGAATCATCGCAACTGGAATTACGCTTGGTTGCACGATTCGTAGCGGCTTCCGTTCGGCACCCGCTTCTCGTTTTACCGGTTCACCACGGTCCGTCACGAATTGAATCATGATGACCAACAATAAACTAAACCCTGCAGCTAACCAATAAACACTCTGATAACTATAATGTTGATACAAGAAAACACTGATTGCCGGTCCACACGCCATTCCAAGCGCGTTGGCAAGTCCATAGATTCCCATTCCAGAACCAATGCGATCAGGTGGTAACAGGCTCGCCATCCACGTTGCCATACAAACTGAACAGAGTGTGTAACCAACCCCGTTTAGAATCCGCAGTAACACCACTAACACGATGTTGGTCGTTAAACTGTAACCAAGACTAGCGACAACTAACAAGCAGCCCCCCACCAGCGTCAAATGGTACTTTGAGACCCGATCCGTCAAATTTCCTGCCAGTGGCCGTAAAATTAGTGATGTCAGGTTCATCAACCCAGCAACCAGTCCCGCTAATAGGCTACTAGCACCGATCGACTGGGTAAAACCCGCAATCACCGGGTTGATCAGCATCGGGCTCATTAAGAAGAAGAAACTGGCTACGAGCACCAGTTTGACATTAGGCGTATATAGCCGTGTTTTCATCAATTCTCATCACTTTCCAAATTCTGATTAGCTTGTTGTAACAAGCTTAGAAATAATTGCTGTTGCTCTGGATTAAAATCAGTAAACATCTGGGCACTAGTTTGCCAACCATGTTGCTGTAGCTGCTCACGTTTGGCCCGACCGCTCGCTGTCAGCGTGACCTGCTTAGCCCGCCCATCATTAGGACTGGCCGTTAATTGTACGTAACCGCGTGTTGCTAACCGTTGGACAATCAGCCGCGCCGTTTGATGGGTGATTCCTTGGCGCGTTTTAAACGTCGTTACCGTGCTATCTGGATAGCTTGCAAAAAAATTCAGCGCATCCGCCTGCTCCGTCGTCAATTCCAGGTTACGCAAGTGTTGGTTGCGCCGACGTGTGATCTGGCGAGCCAAGATCAACACTTGCCGCGCGACCATTTCATCATGGTTCATACTGTTCACCTCAACTCAGTTATACAGCTAGCTGTATATATTGTCAATAAAAAAACGTGTTTCAAATGATGCTCAAACTGAGCACTGTCATCTGATCCACGTTAATTTAAAATGAATTTTTATGCCGCTGAGCAGCCCGCCACAATGAAAATGACGTCCACAGGCTGACCACGACAATCAACCAGCTCAAAGCCGTTAGCGACAACGACTTAACTAGTGTTGCAGCTACAATTACGCCGACAATACCGCCAGCAATAATTCCGAATAGCCCCCGATAATCCACCCGATCATGCCGAATGAAATTGACCGCTGAGATCGGCATCATCAAGGCACACGACAACATCATAATTGGAAAGGCAGCCAATGGTGTTAACCCTAAGAAGTACACCATCACCATGCATGGTGCGTACAACCCGACACCAGCCGACATTAATAGGCCCAAGATAAAGTTACCAATAATCCCAATAAGTAATGACCAGCCATGTAAGCCAGTTGCGTGATTGGCAACACCTAATAAGCTGATCCACCCGAGTAGTTTCGCCATCATTAAGAAGGCAGTCACCACCAATGCACCTGACATGATCAATTGAACCCAGCGCTGATTTAGCTTGGTCATCACCTCACTGCCAAGTAAACCACCGATGGTCGCAGCTAACACCAAGCTGATCAACGTTAACGGTTCGACCCGCACCGCCGTTACGAAGAAAAAAGCTTCAAAGGCAGTCGGAATCGCGTGCATCGTATTCAAAGTTCCCGGTAACTTACGCTCATCCTTCAAATAGTGACTGGCCTGAAAAAGCGCCGTTGACGTCACAAAACTCCCAATACCTAGCGTATCTAAAAAATCAGTTAGCGCTCCGATCCCGAAGCCTAACCCAAAACTGTGATCTAAAAGAGCAGCCTGCTGACGGCGCGCACCGGCTACTAACAAGCCGAATAACCCCACACTTAAAATCGTCAGTAGAACCACGATTGTTATTACCATCAAGTTCCCTCCACTCACTTATGTCCCTGTTGAATTATACTGTATTTTAGCTGAGACACCAAAGGGAAATACCAATGTTGACATCCGTTATTAATAAAATGCAGCCACCATGATAATTGAGGGTTCATTTCGCCACGCATTTTGGTAATCACGACTTGTAGCAACCGTCAAAAAATCCTATTAAACCGCATTTCATCTTCTATTTTCGTTTAACTTTTATGCTGATAAATAATTATTTTATAAATACCGAATTCCCTCTAACATCAGTTTCCAATTAAAACCGCTTTCTCGAACGATATAACCGTTAAAGTTATATTAGTTCGTATTTAAACGTTAAAAAAGGCGTTTTTCTTTCCTTTATTAAATTGTCAGCACCATAAAACTCTGGTATGCTGAGTGCATTCATTCAAATGTACTCATTTTATAAGGGGGCTCTTCATTTAATGCAGGATACAAAACAGGAAACGACCTTAAACCGTTCACTTGGTTTTTGGTCAGCACTATCGCTCGTCGTTGGTACGGTTATTGGCTCAGGAATCTTTTTCAAGCAATCTTCAGTCTTAGATAGCGCCGGCTCACCAAGTGCCGCCCTACTCGCCTGGTTATTAGGTGGCCTGATCACGCTGACCGCCGGCTTAACGATTGCCGAAGTCGGTGCACAGATGCCGCATACCGGTGGCCTCTACGTCTACATGGAACGTATCTATGGTAAGATGTGGGGATTTCTCTCCGGCTGGATGCAAGTCGCCGTATACGGCCCCGCAATCATCGCCTCGATTGCGGCTTACTTAGGTATTTTACTAGTTGGATTCTTCAATCTCAGCAATTTCTGGCAAGCACCGCTAGCTATCGGTGTCATCATCTTGATTGGAATTTTGAACATGTTCGAAAACCGCTGGGGCGCCGCTTTCCAGATCATCACGACCCTTGGCAAACTGTTACCAATTGCTGCTATTATTATTTTTGGATTATTCTTTGGTAATCAAAACGCACTCGGTGAGTCCATACATACAGTCACTCAATCAACGGGTAGTTTCGGGGTTGCCGTCTTAGCCACACTCTTCGCTTACGATGGCTGGATTCTGGTTGCTAACCTTGGTGGTGAAATCAAGAATCCTCAGAAGCTATTGCCACAAGCAATCATTCTTGGCATCTCACTAGTGCTGATTGCCTACACCTTAGTCAGTTACGGCATCTTACACTTTCTTCCTGCCGCAACCATTCACAAATTAGGCCAACAAACGACCCTTTACTTTGCCCAGGCAGCCTTTGGGACGTTAGGTGGTCGCCTACTCAACATCGGGATCATTGTTTCGATGGTCGGTTGTCTAAACGGGAAAATCATGACGTTCCCACGTATCATCTACGCGATGGCTGATCAGAATCAATTGCCGTTTTCTAAGCAACTCAGCTACTTGAGCAAGAAATCTCATGAACCAATTGTTGCAACGATTTTCATTCTCGTCTATGCCAGCATCATGATCACCTTCTTCAACCCTGATCGGTTATCCGACCTCTGTATCTTTACAGTTTACTGTTTCTACGTTGCCACGTTCATTGGTTTGTTCATTCTCCGCAAACGTAATCAGAATAAGCCACGACCTTTCTCAACGCCTGGTTATCCAGTGATTCCATTGATTGCGATTTTAGGCGCCTTCTTCGTCATCTTTAGTGAAATCGGCTCTGACTTCTTTGGGGTCGTCGTCTCACTATTGATCGTCGCTCTTGGATTCCCACTGTACTATTGGAAACTTAAACAGAATCAAGCTTAATTTCTTACCGGCCGCGTGTTAAACGAGCCGGTTTTTTGTTGACTAAAAATGACGAGGCTTGCTTCATTAATCTAGTAGTCTTGGAGAAACACCGTTGAGTTAGAGACGACAATTGCCTCCTTGTCATTAAAAATTGGGAACAATAAAACCGAGTCTGGGGAAGCCCAAACTCGGTTTGCTTTTTACATTAATAGTCGAAACGTGCGCCAGCAGGCAGAGACCTCCGCTTAGCTACGGAGCAGTAACGATGGCAAAGTAACACCATCATTACTGCTCCTAGGCTATGCTCGGTCTCTAACCGCCTGCTGGCCCACTCTCTTACGCTAACCTCTTGTCCAACACCCGTGAGAGTACCGACAACGCGTAACAGATGATAAAGTACATCACCGCGATCATCAAGAACATCGGTAAGATGTACGATGAATTCTGCCCGTAAATAATCTGAGCATGATTCAATAATTCTGGCAACACGATGATGGTTGCCAGCGACGTATCCTTGATAAGTGAGATGAACTGACTCACGATCGTTGGAATCGTCTTCTTGATGGCTTGTGGGAAGATGATGTGCCACAAAGCTTGCATGTAAGACATCCCATTAGCTCGGGCACCTTCCATCTGACCATAATCAACGGCTAAGATCCCTGAACGAATAATTTCTGCCAGCATCGCTGATTCAAAAATCGTCATCGCCAGAACAGCCGCAAAGATAATCCCCGGTTTGAACCCCAAGTGTGGTAGTCCAAAGTAGGTAAAGAAGATAATCAGAATCAGTGGCAAGTTCCGAACAATATCGACAATAAAGCCAACAACCGCTGATAAATATTTGATCTTAACGTAGCGTAATACTCCCAAGACTGACCCAATAATAAAACTGGCAATGATGGAAACGACGGACACTTCCACCGTTACCCAAAGTCCTTCGAGTAAGAAGCGGATATTTATCCACGAATACGCGTCAATAAAATTTTGCATGAATCGTCGCCCCCTTCTAAGCTAGTTTTTTCTCTAAATGCCGCATGTAGTAGCTCAATGGCAACGTGATGATCAGGTAGAAGACCCCAACGACCACGTAACTGTTGATCGTATCTAGTGACAACGATGCAATCGAGTTGGCTTGGTACATCAAGTCAAAACCAGCCACGAACGCTAACACTGACGAGTTTTTAACCAAGTTGATGAACTGGTTACCTAGTGGCGGAATGATGATCTTGAACGCTTGTGGTAACACGATCTTGCTCATCGCTTGCCAGTAAGTCATACCGTTAGCTCGCGCGCCTTCCATCTGACCCGTATCAACGGAAAGAATCCCCGCCCGCACCGTTTCAGCGATAAAGGACGACGTGTAGATGGTTAAACCAATTGTTCCGGCCGTAAAGCCGTCGATCTTCGCCACGTACATTGGAATAATCACGTAGAAGAACATTGCAATAACTAGTAATGGAATGTTCCGGAAGATTTCAATATAGATGCGGCCAATAATCCGCATCGCCTTGTTAGGCAGCACTTCAAAGATTGCAAACATCGTTCCGATTGCTGTACTGAATACCAAAGCAATCAAACTGGAGAGCAACGTGTAGCCCAGCCCTTGAATCAACTCTGACCAATAATGCGTTAGAATATAGACCATTAGCGTGCCGCCTCCTTATAGTTGAAACCGGACACGTTCCCGAACCACTTCTTCAGGATTTTGTTATACGTCCCATCCGCTTCAATTTCTTTTAATGCCTTATTCAATTCTTTCTTCAATGGTTCCTGACCCTTGTTAACCGCAATCCCGTAAGGTTCCTTAGTAAAGGTGCCACCAACAACTTCGTAGCCCTTATTCTGAGCCGCCATCCCGTAAAGGATCCCATTATCAGTAGTCAATGCGACCCCTTGACCGGATTTCAAAGCAGTCATGGCTTGCGCGTAATCAGATAACTCCAACACTTGCGCTTTAGGCGCAAACTTCTTGATATTGGCTACCGAGTTGGCACCGGTAACCCCGATTACCTTGGTACCAGACTTATTCAAATCCTTAACTGACTTAATGGAACTGCCCTTTTTCACGAGTAGCGCCTGACCAGCATCAAAGTAGGAATCCGTAAAATCAACCTGCTTTTCCCGTTCTGGTGTAATCGTCATCGTCGCAATGATCGCGTCAATGTTCCCATTTTTAAGTAATGGAATCCGGGTCTGGCTGGTAACTTGCACAAATTTCGCCTTAGCGTCCTTGCCAAGTACCTTTTTAGTCAAGGCTGTCGCAATATCAGCATCAAATCCCTTGATCTGATTATCCTTAACGTCCATCAACCCGAATAACTGTGTATCGGCTTTAACACCCCAAGTAATGGTTTTGCTAGCTTTGTCGTTCGACAGCACGTCCTGTTTAGCCAGCGACGGCCGTGTTCCACAAGCGGTTAAGACCACCATCAGCAGGCTTAGCATGCCGAGTGCACCAATGATATGTTTAAACTTTTTCATTCGTGGTCCTCCCCTCAATCTTAATGTGTAATGATCTTACCCAAGAATTGACGGGCCCGTTCGTTACTTGGTTCACCATCAAAGAATTTTTCTTTGGCATCATCTTCCAAAATTTCACCGTCGGCCATGAAGATCACGCGGTCAGCAACTTCACGCGCAAAGCCCATTTCATGAGTAACAACGAGCATCGTCATACTTGAATCTTCGGCAACCGTCTTCATAACGTTCAACACATCATCGATCATTTCAGGATCAAGCGCTGAGGTTGGTTCATCGAACAATAAACATTTAGGCTTCATTGCAAGTGACCGCGCAATCGCGATCCGTTGTGACTGACCACCTGAAAGTTGGCTAGGTAGGTTATTCGCCTTGTCTGCTAAACCAACACTATCCAACAAGTCCATAGCTAACTTCTTATTTTCAGCTTCTGGCCGTTTTAAAACCAAGCGTGGTGCGATCATGATATTTTCAAGCACCGATTTATTGGCGTAGAGGTTAAAATGTTGAAACACCATGCCGACATTCTTACGAATCTTGTTCATATCCGTCTTGCGATCGGCTAAATCAAACCCATTGACTAACAACTGACCTGACTGGACGCGTTCCAAACCATTGACGGTTCGAATCAACGTACTCTTACCTGACCCAGATGGTCCGATCAAAACAACTTTTTCACCTTCATTAATCGTTAAATTAATATTTTTAAGGGCGTGAAAATCACCATAGTACTTTTCGACGTCGTGAAATTCGATCATTGACATTGCAGTCACCTTCGCTTTCTTCATCAGTTCATAAACTGATTACCTAAGAATATTACATTAATCTTGATAAGTTAAGAAATCCTTATTCTTCGTTAATGCTATTTAAATAGTTTAATACATAATTAGTTATTTTGTCAAAAAGCAGTCTCATATTGTTCAATCTAACTAAAACAGTGGGATATCAACTACCCTGATTAGGTTAAAACAACCGAATCGGTTTAGTCATTATGAACATTACCCTAAAATCAATCATAATAATTCGTATAATTTTACAATCATCGATCAATCAGATAAGATAATAAAAATAGTTTTAATAAATTAATTGTTATCTTAACAAAATGGCGGCTCCCACAGTTTCCGTTTTACCACGTCTGGAAGCATTCGGCACTCTTTTTTCCAAGTATTGGTTATTCCTGTCACTGAATTAACAATTTAAAATAATGTTAACGTTTGCAATACCCTTTCTTTACTTTATTTCGCTAAACTAGCTTTAACTAATCGCTTAAGCTAACCAAGGAGGAACTAAAAATGCTACTTGATCAAGCAACTAACATGAAAAATATCTTAGCCGCCCAAATCATCAAGGTCTTTTACCCCTTCGTGATTGCAAAAACTGAAACGGGCGCTTACCTTAAATTAAACCTCTCTACTAATGAACGACATGACCCACTATTCTGGGATGAAGCTCGCAGCATCCTGCAGGCTAAACTCTGGGTACCGATCGGTAAAAACTATCACCAACTATTAGACAACGGCTGGCTGAGCGAACCAGTCGTGTGAATCAGCATGGCTTAAAAGTCATTTTGTGGCTATGCGTAGAATACGAGCATTTCCATTAACAGCGACAATACCAAAAGAGCGGACTGTGACGTTGATCACGGTCCGCTCTTTTGACGTTCCTCAATATCTCAGTCTAATAAACAAGGCTTAACAAGCATGCCCAGTCGTACCACCATTTAAGATGGTTACGACATCATTCAGACTGATTTCAACCATATTCTTAACGGCTAAATTCGTGTAAAAGCCGACGTGTGGCGTGATGATCACGTTAGGCATCTGCATCAACTGTGCCACGTTGGTATCTTGGAGTACTTCGCCCTGATGATTTTGATTGAACAAGGCTTCTTCGCCTTCCACCGTATCCAAGGCACAGCCAGCAATTTCGCCAGCTTTTAGCGCTTCAACTAAAGCCGATATTACAACAACTGGTCCCCGTGACGCGTTAATGATGAACGCATCATTCTTCATTAGATGTAACGCTGCTGCATCGATCAAACCGGCCGAACTCGCATTCAAGTCCACGTGCAGATCAACCACGTCAGCCTGCCGCAACAAGTCTTCTTTAGTGTCAACGTAAGTCAAAACGTCTTCCAATTCAGGATGCCGAACCACATCGTAGGCAATCACTCGTGCGCCTAAACCGTGAAAGAGTCGCGCTGCCGTCCCACCGATACGTCCCGCACCAATGATCCCCACCGTTAATGAGCGGATCTCACGGGCTTGTAGACCAGCCCACTGGAAATTCTGCTGAGCCACTCGTTGGTCAAATAACTCTAAATTTCGAATCAACCTCATCGTTTGGGTCACTGCCATTTCAGCGACCGAATTTGGTGAATAGGCTGGTACGTTGGTTACGACTAAGCCAGCCGCCTTCGCAGCAGGAATATCAATCGTATCAACGCCCGCTGTCCGACTCGTCAACTGCTTTAATCCGCCATCGACCAGCTTTTGATATAGGCTAGCGTCACCGCCAATCGCACTCCGCTGTTGAATGACAAGTCCATCGTAGCCTTTGACCAAGTCAGCCGTTTCCGGGTGAAACTCTAAGTCATTCGTATCCACTTGAATCTCATGTTCAGCCGCCCAAGCTTGAATGGCAGCCTGTTCATCACCCCGGACACTGTACATCAAAATTTTCATTACTTCGTCCTCCCTACCATGGCTTTTCTGACCATGTATTCACTGATCCGCGTGACCGCCTTTTTCAGGTCCGTCATCGAAGCTGCGTAACTGATTCGAACATACCCTTCACCACCAGGACCAAATGAACTGCCCGGAATCAACGCAACTTTGGCATCGTGGGCTAACTCCCGACAAAAGGCCATACTGTTCTGTGGTAATCCCGCTGGAATCTTACTGAATAGGTAGAAAGCCCCCTCTGGTTTCGCTGATTCAAAACCGAGTTGGTTCAGCGCTTCATATAAGTAGTCACGACGTTTTTGGTACTCACGTTTCATCACTTGAGCATCATCAATCCCATTAGTCAGGGCTTCCGTAGCAGCTGCTTGCGCGTTAGTTGTGGTTGAAGTCACTGTGAATTGATGAATCTTGCCGAGCTGCGTCGTGATTGCTTTAGGCGCACACATGATACCGATACGCCAGCCGGTCATCGCGTGTGACTTAGAGACACCATTCAATAGAATCGTCTGTTCAGGTAAGTATTTGGCAATCGATTCGTGATGATCACCATAAGTCAATTCACTGTAAATCTCATCAGATAAGACAAAGATTGGTTGATCAATCAGTACGTCCGCCAATGCCTTCAAATCATCATGCCGGTACGTCACCCCGGTTGGGTTAGATGGAAAATTCAGCACAACCGCCTTCGTCTTAGGATGTTCCGTTAGCGTTGTCTGCAATTGTTCTGGTGACAAGACAAATCCATTAGCCGAAGTATCCATGAAGACCGGCGTCGCCCCTGCCAACTTAACGATTGCAATGTACAGTGGGAAGATTGGTGTTGGAATCAAAACTTCATCGCCGAGATTGAGAATTGAAGTTAACGCGGTGTAAATCCCACCCGTCGCGCCAGCCGTGATAATGACTTCACTCGCTGGATCATAGTGCACATCGTACTTCTTAGCCAAAAAGTCAGCGGCAGCGGTTCGTAATGCCAACGTTCCGTTCGATGGTGCGTAGTGGCTCTGATTATCATTAATACTTTCAATTGCCGCTTGTTTAACGTGATCAGGTGTATTGAAATCTGGTTCACCCAACGTTAGGCGGACGATATCTGGAATATTAGCAATTTCCGCGTTGAACGCTAAAATATCGGAGGGTTGAATCTCCTCAACGGCTTGATTCATCTGTTGGACTAGGTTTTCTGACTTAATTGGCATAAGGGTTCCTCCCAAAATTGGTTAGTTTTTGTTAGTTGGTGAAGGCGTTTGGAATGAACGGGGTAAAAAAACACACCCCTGAAAGTTACAAGGGTGTGCGACAACGAAACAATTATTAGCCACCCCTGGAATTTTCAACCATCCATGGGCGCCGTTAAAACACAAAAACCTTTTGGCTACCGCATCGATGCAAACATCGGATTCGTGTTTGCACCAAATACCGGCACAAACACTAGCGAAAATACCAAAAGTAAAAGCTAGTTTTCGATTTTAGTGACTTTAACGGTAATGACATATCATTAGCTCCTCATCAATTATTAATCTAACTATAATGGTTCCCCTAATCAGTGTCAAGGTTGATTTTGCTATACTGAATTCATATCACCTTGGAAGGAATGATTATCATGACTTATCAGGCTATTATGTTCGATATCGACGGTACGTTAACGAATAGTCAACCCGTATACGCCACCGTTATGCAAGAAGTACTCGCGTGTTATGGTAAAACCTTGACCGCTGAACAAGCACAGGAGACCTTCCCAATGGCTGCTGAGCAGGCCATGGCTAAGTTAGGCATCGCAGCTAGTGAATTTGAGCAATTTCAGGCTCAGTACGAAGCTACCATGGCTGCCCACTACGCCGAAATCCAGCTCTACCCAGGCATCACAACTTTGTTTGAACAATTACCAGCCGACTTAAAACTGGGTATTGTGACGTCCCAACGACGAGCTGAATTGGAAAGTGGCATGAGCGCCTATCCATTCATGATGCGGATGTCCGTGACCATCAGTGCCAGCGATACGGATCGGCACAAACCTGATCCTCAGCCACTCCAGACTGCAATCGGCATGGTTCACGTTAAACCCGAAAATGCCTTGTTTATCGGTGATTCACTGAGCGACGAACAGACCGCTTACGCCGCTAACGTTGACTTTGGCTTAGCTGTTTGGGGGATGGACAAGAACGCTGATCATCAGCACGTTGCCCACCGCTTTGAACAACCGTTGGATATTCTCGAATTATTTAAATAATAAATGAAAAGCAGCGTTTAGGATTTTTATCCCAAACGCTGCTTTTTTCGCTCTTATTTTAATGGCCGAAACGTGCGCCAAAAGCCAGTTGCTTCC
>NZ_LFEE01000009.1:7024-35861 GCF_001039045.1 Lactiplantibacillus herbarum | reverse complement strand
CAACTAACCGGCTTTTGGCCCACTCTTGCTTTATTCTTCCCGATCCTCATACGCCACCTGAGCCGTGATCTGATAATCACCGGCCTCTTCGATTACTGAATTCCGACCAGCAATTTTACTCATCCCGCCCGTAATTACAGTTGAAGCCAGGTATAGCTTATAATCTTCATGCGCATCGTGCACATCCGTTAAACCAACCCTTTTAATATGGCCAACTGGTGACTGGTCCATCTGGTTGATTCCCGCGTAGATGACTAAGTGGTGATTCTCCAATTTCAACTGTGAAAATGGAATCTGAATCCCCTGACCAATAGCGTAGACTGGATCACCCGTCGACTTAGCTTGACGCATAACAGCATCATCACTTAGACCACCGTAATCCAACCGGACAATATTAGCTGCCTGTAATTGGTCAACGATCTGGTGAACATTTTCCTGTTCCGCCCGTGAAGTTGAGACCGTTGCTGGCAATAACTCTTGGCCGTCAAAAATCCCGTTAGCCGGAATATAAGGCTGTTGTTGATTGTGCTTGGCCTGCTCCGCTGCCAACGCTTCTTTAGGTTTGCCACCCAATAACTTTTCAATCTTAGGTGAGAGGTCATACTTCGCCGTCTTGTTAGTGAAGTAATAGATCACGTTGAGCGTGATAAAGTAAATTAACGCCACAAAAACGAGTAGGTACAAAATCCCACGTAACCACGCCCCGTTCTGCATTAACCGAATCGCCACGTAACCTAGGTACAGTTCACCCGCAATCCCAATCCCAATGTAAATCTGATTCTTGATCTTCACATTGACGTTAACGTAACCGAGTGCGTGGTTGATCATATCTAAAATACTAAACATTCGTTATTCGCCCCCGTCATCAGCAGTGGTGGTATCCGTAGTGGATTGTGTCGTCGTTGCTGAGCTTGCGGCCGTACTGCTTGAAGATGCTGCCGCAGAACTTGAGCTTTCATCAGTTGTCGTACTACTACTAGTTGTTGAGCTACTCTTCTCAGCTGCACTCGAACTAGTCGTGCTCGATGAATTCTCAGTTGTCGTACTACTGCTTTCAGCCGCACTGCTACTTGAACTAGCACTCTGATCGTCACTTGAAGCATCCGAGCTAGACTTGTCTTTAGCAGATGAGTCATCACTTGCTGAATGCTTCTTCGCGCTACTTGAACTAGCACTAGACGATTTAACAACCCGACTCGTACTACTGCTTGACTTGGCGCCATTGACCGTATTAGTCGTCTTGTTAACGACTACATTGGTCGCACCGAGTGCCAAGACGATCGAAACAATTGCAAATGGCGAAATAAATGGGGGTGTTCGATAAGCCATCAATGTCATTCCCTTCCGTGGTGCTTTCCGTTATCTCTCTAATCTCCTATTAAACCATGGTCGCTTAAAGAATGCACCTATATCTACTGTGAATTAATAAACTCTTTACCGTCTACAAAAAAAGCCGACCCTTGTCAGCTGTTAATTGGCTTGTTTCTGGGTACACTCAGCACACAGACCATAGATTTCCATCCGGTGACCCGTAATCGTGCATCCTGGTAACTGCGCTTCATACTCATCTAATGGACAGGCTTGTAATTCCGTCACCTTACCACAATTGGAGCAGACAAAATGGTGATGATGTTGATGCTCAAAATCACATTGATACTTAACTAACGTTTGGTTAGCTTGTGATTTTAGCTCCAACAAACCAAGTGTTTCAAACTCCTTAACATTGCGGTAGATCGTATTATGACTCATGCCAGCAAACAACGTCCGCATATGTTCATCAACTTCTGAAATAGCAACATAGTGATCCTGATAGGTCACTAAATAATCCAACAGTGCTTGACGTTGTTTGGTAATTTTTAATTGATTGCGACGTAAAACCGCTACGGCTTGTTCAATTGGTGTTTCCATAAACTGGTGCCTCCCGTTGACCGTAACTAGCCAACTAAATCATAATCATTACTATTTAGTTTAGCATATCCACTACCGAAAGTGAACTTCTGGGTTCATCGCTCACCCTAATTATTAAAGCAAGCTATCTTCATTTTGGTATTTTGCAACCAGCCGATCAATTTGTTGCTGTGTATCCTGCCAGTCATGATTAATAATCACCTGCGCGTGACCCACTAAGCCAGCAGGTAATTCTTGATCACGCAAGTATTCCTCACTAGCAACCCGCTTTTGAATCCGTTCAGGCTGATCACCTCGGGCAGTTAAACGACTGATCAAGGCCTGTTGATCAGCAACTTCTAAATAGATCACTACGGCTTGGTCGCCCAGTTCACGAGCATAAGTAATTGCACCCGCTGTATCCAATACAATACTGATCAGTGAATCATGTTCCCAAGCAGCTGCCAGCCCTTCTCGTGATGAACCGTACTGATTGCCGCTATAGGTTACATTTTCCAGATAATGCTTAGTCGCAAAACTAGCTGGCGTTTCAAAGTAGTAGTCCTGACCATTAACCTCACCATCACGCGGTGCTCTGGTCGTATGGGTAATCACCTGTGGCACGTGATATTTTGACTGCAAGTAGTGGCTGACCGTGGTCTTTCCACTACCAGTCGGTCCGGTAATTACGAAGATGCGTTTGGTTCTCAATGTTAATCAACCTCCATTTTGAATACTTATGTAAAGCTTTTCATTTGCGTTAAATCAATAAACCGAGTATAGTTGCCAAATTGTAGGGTTCACAGATGATTCACGCATCTCGTAGCAAAACCAACAATCTATATTTATAATTAAGAAGGGAGTTTTGTCACATGCAATTTCAAAAAACTAATAGCTGGTTCAGCATTGTTTTAGATACGCAACGCCAATTATTTGTCGCAACTGACAAACTTCATCCAGAATCGTTCGCTGAAGGCGTAACAATCGAAGATGCAGTTGCTAATTTAAAAACTCAGGATTAAATCGTATTTAACCAAAATAGCGTTTAAAAATTACTGGTACCGTTTATGCGACGGTGCCAGTAATTTTTTTGTTTCAATCTACAACTGAAAACGCTAAACTCACCGCTTCGCCAGCCGAGAAAACATGCCATGGGGACCGGGCTCAGCCAAAATGCGGTCTGCGTCCTCGCTTGGAAGCCTAAAGTTCAAGTCTTCCAAGACGTCCCGCAATCTAAGGCGGCTAAGAACGCCACCCAAGATTGCCTTCATGGCAAGTTTTCCCAGCTGACTTCGCTTAGACTCAGTTTGATTATTGAGTCTGGACTGTTGCTCTAGTTTTTCCTTAAGGAGAGCTCTGGTTACTTACAATTATCGCAATCGTCGACCAGTCTAGCCGGCGGTGGTCAGTACCAACGTTGCTGTGAAAGTGGTGTTGATCCGGTGAATTGGCCGGATTTACACCACGGACGTCCTTGGTCATTGACGAATTTTGTCAAGGATCAAGGCGAGGTTCAAGACCGCTTCACAGGCTTGAACCGGTCCGCACAGCTGAGTTGGTACTGACCACCAGAAGCGAAAGTAGTGACTAATATCAACAATTGTTTAGCCTTCAGTCAACCTAATTAATGTAACTGTTGTTCAATGTAAGTATTTGCCTGATCTAGCATTTGCTTTAAGTTATCGTAAGTTAGTCGTTCCCGCGCTGTCTCGTAGTCAAACCAACCAATTGCACTGATTTCAATCTCTTGCCGCGTCACAACCGCGCCACTAGGAACTTCACTGGTGAATAAGGTGACCTGTTTTAAGTTACCATTAGGCAGATCATATTCAGTGAAAGCTTTAAAATTAGTATCAATCGTTGCCGTCAGCTGGGTTTCTTCACGAATCTCGCGTTCAGCCGTTGCGAGTAAGGTCTCATCACCCTCAACGTGTCCTTTAGGAAATCCCCAGAAATGACTCGTTGCACTTTGCAATAATAAATAGATAGGCTGGCCGTTCTTTTGCTGATAAACGACTGCCCCACTTGCGACTTCAGTACTCATGAAGTGACACCCTCCTGATTAATCTAAGTTAAGTTTTAGTATAACATGTTCACCTATTATTTTAACGTCAAGATTGCCCGCATCAGTTGCCCGAGTGCCACACCTTGGCGGGAATCGCTACGGTGTTGACTCAGCGTTTCACTGACGGCCACGTGCAGCCACTGTGTCGCGAGTTTTAAACTTTCATCTAACGGATAGCCACGTCCAAGTAAGCCTGCAATCACGGCTGCTAACGTGTCACCAGTGCCATTATAATGACCTGGCAACCGCGGTTGACCTGCAAACTGGACTTGCTGATTTTCATCCAGCCAAGCACAGCCAATCTGACCATCCTGTTGGACATCCGTGATCACCGCATGTGCACCCGGCTTCACTAAACGTTGTAACGCGGTTAAGATCACATTCAAATCTGGATGCTCCTGATACGGTTGATCCGTTAGTAAAGCGGCTTCGGTCGTATTAGGTAAGATCACATCCGCCGTTTTGATCATTTGTCGCATGGCATCCACGTAGTCCTGATCAAAACCTTGATATAGTTTTCCTAAATCACCTAATACCGGATCAATCACTAATAATGAAACGGGATGTTGTTCCAAATAGGTTGTTAACAACTGGCACAGCTCCACCGATCCTACGTAACCAATCAAAGCCTGGTCAAAATGTAACTTGGCGGCCGTCCAGTGCTCAAACACCCGCGGCAACCATGACGATAAATCCACGGTCGCCGGTGTTCCATAGCCACTAGTATGCGTTGACAATAGGCTCGTTGGTAGTGCCGCCACATCGTATTGCATGGCAGTTAGAACGGACAACGCTGAGCTGAGCGAAATGCCCCCCACTGCGGATAAGTCTTCTGCAACTAAGATTGTTGACAACTGCGACGCCCCCTCTTGATTTCTAATTTACTGCCTATTTTATCAGAAGTACCTGCCCCTGTCAGGCAAGCTCGATGACCACAGCATTCTTTGTAAGCCTGTCAAATTAACTGGCTAATCAATTATTGAGCGTTAGGACAACTAGCTAATGAACAATTCTATTAATAATAAAGACTTGGTTCTAATTGACTTTTAATAATCAATCACGGTATCATATTGACATAGTTTGCTTGCCATTTCTTACCGTAAGCAACTGTTAATAATAACCCGAAGGTGGTTCATATTATGGGGATTCGCCAGCGCATTTTCCAAAAAGAACAATTAGAGCGCTATTTACAAAAAGACAGTCAATTTGAACGTACCTTATCCGCAGTCGATCTGATCGCATTAGGTATTGGGGCCGTTATCGGTACCGGGATCTTCATTCTTCCTGGTACCGTGGCTGCCACTAAGGCCGGGCCCGGGATCATTTTATCCTTCGTCATAGCAGCCATCGTCTGTGCACTCGCCGCGATGTGTTACGCCGAGTTTTCATCGGTGCTACCAGTTGCAGGTTCAGCCTATTCATACGGCAACATTGTTTACGGTGAAATGGTCGGTTGGATCATCGGTTGGGCGTTAGTGCTCGAATACGTTCTTGCCGTAGCTGCCGTGGCCGTTGGTTGGGCCGCCTACTTCAACTCGTTTATCGCGGGCTTTGGTCTCAAACTACCCAAAGCAATCACCGGTTCCTTTGATCCAGCTCACGGCACTTATGTTAATGTCGTTGCCATCCTGATCGTTTGTCTGATCGCGTGGATCATCAACGCCGGGTTGAAGACCTCAGTACGTTTGAACAACATTATCGTGGTCGTTAAATTAGCTATCATTGTCATCTTCCTATTAGTTGGTTCATTCTACGTTAAGCCAAGCAACTGGTCGCCATTCGCACCATTCGGGACTTCTGGAATCTTTAAAGGTGCCGCAGTCGTCTTCTTCGCCTACTTAGGTTTTGACGCCGTCTCATCCTCTGCCGCCGAAGTTAAAAATGCCAAACGCAACATGCCGATTGGGATCATCGGGACGTTAGTGATCTGTACGATCTTTTACATTCTAGTTTCCGGTGTCCTTACCGGGATGGTCTCCTACAAAGAACTCAACGTGGATGACGCGGTCTCTTTTGCCCTTCAACTTGTTCACCAGAACTTTGTCGCTGGAATCATTTCAATTGGCGCCCTCGCTGGGATGTTCACGATGATGGTCACCATGATCTATAGTAGTTCACGGTTACTTTACTCCATCGGACGAGATGGTTTATTGCCTAGTTTTCTTGGTAAAATCGACAAAAATCACGCGCCTAAGCACGCCATGATCACCGTTACCCTTGTGATCTCAGTACTTGCCGGTTTTATCCCGTTGAACCAACTAGCGAACCTTGTTAACATCGGAACGCTGATTGCCTTTGCATTCGTCTCATTCGGGATTCTACTATTACGGCGCAATCCTAAACTCAATCAGATTAAGGGATTCCGCGTACCATTCTACCCGGTACTACCCATTGTTTCTGGTTGCCTGTGCATCTTCATGATGACCCAGCTCTCATTAGAGACGTGGGCCGCCTCACTCGTCTGGTTCGTCCTGGGGCTGATTATTTACTTCAGTTATGGGATTCATCACAGTCGCATGAATCAACCAACCTCAAAATCAAAATAATCGTTCCATCGAAAGTGATGACCTGAATAACTTCTGGTCGTCGCTTTTTATTAGCTCATCTAATATATCTCATCAAAAATGACAGCGGTTCCATTTTAAGGTATGATTGAAGAAAATCAAGGAGTGTGATTAACTATGTTAATCCCCAAAGAAATTCGTAATGATCTCAAAGCACACCACAACGAAATGCTAAAAACGTTTAATCAAAATTCTTGGATCATCCCAATCATTACCTTACTGCACATCATTCCACTCGCGATTGGCATCCACGGTTTCTGGAAGAGTCGAGCATTGAACAAGCAACTCAAGATTGAACGCGAAAAGACTAAACAACTGGCGTTAGAACACGTTACAACAGTTGAGACAGAGACAACCGACCACCACTGCAAGTTTCCGTGCTTACCTCGCTTTATGCACCAAGCACATAACGAGGATTAAGTTTACACGATCCTAACAATTAAAGTATGAACTGAGCCTAGGATTCTTTATCCTGGGCTTATTTATTTCCTATTTGAACGTTAACTTTGCAATCTACGCACGACCACCCACAGAACTTCCCAGTAAGAAACGTGGGTTCTAGCGCAATTAGCGGTATAATGTTTCTAATAATAATAACGAGGACTTTGCTTATGAAAAACAATCAATTTGCAATCGTACCGACCGATTCAGAAACGGCGATTGCTGAACTCACCAAGATTCATTTTATTACACCAGATATGGCTGACTTAACCAAGGTTCCAGCCGTCTATCACGCCCTACTTGCGAAGAGCTTTCCTGAAGTTCACACGGCCAGTGGTCTAAAACATAAGTTCAACAACCTAATGGCAACTAGCCAACAAACGCTCACGGAATGGTTCACTGACGCTACGGTTGTCAGCAACCAAGTCTTTTACAATGTCGGCTTACAGTTACTCGGATTCTTACCGGGACACGATTTTCAACTGGCAAACCCACTGTTAGCTATGCGCGACATTCACCTACCAATGGTTGGCGAAAGTGCCTTTGATCGTGAATCTCTGTACTATGCTTGGTATTTATTACTAAACACGCGCGGCAATGCTGGTCAAACTTTAGTTGAACAGTTAACGACCCGGGGTTATTTTGCGCCCTTCTACCAACTATCTAATGATCAAAAACCACTCTTCTTCAACGGTAAGGCACAGGCTGTCTTTGATACGAACACGTTAATTCGTGAAGTGGTCTACGTCGAAGCACCATTAGATACGGATCATGACGGAAAACGTGATCTCCTTAAAGTGGAAGTCCTTCGCCCTGCTGAAACTACGACTGGGCTTAAAGTCCCTGTCCTTTACACTGCCAGTCCTTATAATCAAGGTATCGACGACCGTGCTGGCGACGCTCAGATGCACGACGTCAACGTTCCTTTGACCGCTAAGACGGCGGATGACAACACCTACGCTGATGTGGAATTCCACTCACAACCCGCAGACTTACCAGCTGCTCGGACAACCGATAACCTTGCTAAGACTGCCGAAGAGACGTTTAGTCGGGAGAAATCCTATACGCTCAACGACTACTTCTTGGCTCGCGGCTTTGCTGTCGTTTACGCCGCTGGAATCGGCTCAATTGATTCTGACGGGTTAGCAACCACCGGAGATGAAGACGAAACAATCGCCACCGTTGCCATCATTGAATGGCTGACTGGCAAGCGTACCGCCTACACCAACCGTGACGCTGACGTTGCCATTGAAGCGTGGTGGTGTAACGGTTCAGTCGCCATGACTGGGCGCTCTTACCTAGGGACCTTAGCCACTGCGGCAGCAACTACCGGTGTCGACGGTTTGAAGACCATCATCTCCGAAGCTGCCATCTCCAATTGGTACGACTACTACCGCGATAACGGCCTCGTCGTTGCGCCTGACACCTTCCAAGGCGAAGATACCGACGTCTTAGCAGCGGAAGTCTTCTCCCGCAGCTTGAAGGCCGGTGACGCTCACCAGATTCAACCAGTCTTTGATCAAAAATTAGCTGAATTGACTGAACAACAGGACCGTTCAAGCGGCAACTATAATCGTTTCTGGGACGAACGTAACTATCTTAAAAACGTCGATCAGATCAAGGCTGACATCGTGATGGTCCACGGCCTCAATGACTGGAACGTTAAACCACGAAATGTTGCTAACCTGTGGGACAAGTTACAAAAAGTCCCCGTTGCTAAAAAATTGATTTTACATCAGGGCCAGCACATTTACATCAACAACTTACAGTCACTCGACTTCACCGATATGATGAACTTGTGGCTCAGTCACAAGCTCTATGATCTTGATAACCATGCCGAAGCCCTCTTGCCAAACGTCCTTGTCCAGGACAATACCCAAGCAGAGACTTGGTCCGGTTATGACAACTGGTGGCAAGATTCGACCGACGCGTTGGACTTTAAGGTTCAGTATAAAGAGTTAGTTCCGGCCGATCACACGGTTGACCAACGTGCAGCCCACTTTACTGATAAATTACCGGACAAGTTGTTCGATCACTATCAACACCACTTGGATGCTTGGCAAAATGATCTCATCCAGGGAGATAAGACTAATCCGTTATATGATCACCGGCTCTTGTTTAAGTCATGGCAAGCCCCTAAAGACCAGCTATTAGTTGGTAAGCCACATATTACAGGAACCGTGGCCGTCAACCAGAACTTTGGGATGTTGAGCTTTATGCTGATTGATTTTGGTCAGGCTAAGCGTTTGACTGTCAGCCCACAAGTTCTCGCTGCTAAGGCCTTGGATCTTGGTTACCACTGGCGCGAAGACGATCTCAAGGACTTCAAACTAGCTGACGAAACGCCGTTTAAGATGATCACAAAGGGACATCTCAACTTGCAGAATCGCCACCGACCATGGCACGCTGAAGTTATTCAGCCTAACGAATTCTATGACTTTTCAGTGGACTTACAGCCAATCTTCCATCACTTATTGGCAGGTCACCAATTAGGCTTAGTGATTTACGCAACCGACATGAAGATGACCGTTCGTGGTAATCAAGACTTACAGTACTCCTTGAACCTCCATGATATCCGGCTTCACGTTCCACTAAAAACAATTTCTGAATAAGCTAAATAGCCAGTCCACTTACCGCTTTGCGGTTTGAGGACTGGCTATTTTTGATCAAAAAAATTCCTAATAACTGATAATTATCAGTTACTAGGAATACTAGTTAATTCATACTATTTATTATTAACTTCAGCAATCCGACTAGCAATCAAGTTGGTTAACTGACGATTACCAGCTGGGCTAGGATGCACATTGTCACTTGCAAACCAGCTACTTTGGTTCAACGCTCGTTGATACCAGTCCACCACGTGAACATTACTGTGCGCGCTCGCAGTCTTCTTGATCTGAGCATTCACCGAATTTTGCCAGCTCTGCGTTGGAACGTGGGCCGTAACCCAGAAGATCTGATGATCCGTACCAATGGCATTGATAACCTGTTCAGCCTGATCATTAGTAATCGTCCCGTTCGTCCCGATATTGATCAGCACGTTGTGGGCTAACTGACCTTGAGATTTCAGCGAACTAATAATACCTGGCACTTCAGTTACCTGCCGACCTACGCGTCCCTGAACCACAGTCCCTGGATTGCATCTTGTAAATCGGACGAAACGTCTAGCAGAACGGAATCCCCAATCGCGGTTAAATCAGTATTAGCCATCGCTAGGACGACTTGCGGCTTCAAGTTGTAAGTCTTTTCAACTTGCTTCTGCTTATCATTCAGCTTAGCTTCGGCCTGCTTAGTTTCAAGTTTATCCGTTTCGATTTTCTTAGAAGAGGCCTTCGCTGCTGCTTGTTGCTGTTTCAAAGCTGCAGCGTTCTTCTTATCGGCCGTTTTAGTATTAGCTGTGATGGTCTTCTGTAAAGCCGTTTGCTTCGTTGCATCCGCCTTACTTGGCTGTTGAACAAAGCCCACCGCCGTAATGGCAAATAATAGCGTGGTTAAAACCGTCATCGTAGCGGATACCCGATTGAGCTTGGGATTACGAGCGAAGTCACGGAAATCAACCCATAACTTGCTGTAATCATAGTGGCGCATTGGATTTTCGATGAAGCGGTAACTCAATTCCGTCACGACTAAAATCAAGGCCACTTCAATCAAGCTGTTCAATAGCGGGTTATTCCCGATATTTTTGACCTTATTCTCATAAAAAATCATGACTGGGAATTGATACAAGTAAATCCCGTAACTACGCTGACCAATATAAGTAAAGACCGGATTAGTCAGGAACCGGTTCATATGACTACCAGGATGAACGACCGTCGCTACTAGTACCGTTGATAGAATCGTAAAGATCAACATTCCACCACGATAAGTAAACGCTGATTGCCCAGACATCTTGAAGAACATCCAAATAATGGCAATTAACGAGCCCCCACCTACAACGTCTAGGGTGAGTCGATTAACGTTAGCAATGCCAGCTGACAGTTCTCGTGATGGCCAGATAAAGGCTAAACCAGAACCCAACAGAATGGCAAACATCCGTGTGTCCGTCCCATAATAAACTCGGTTCGTATTTGCTGGATCATATAAGATAGCCATCGTTAAGGCAGAGATTCCTGCCATTGCCATCATGAACCAAAAGACATGGGAGCGTTTCTTGAAAACAATCAGTAACAGTCCAATAATCAGTGGCCAGAACAGATAGTACTGTCCTTCAATTGAAAGTGACCATAAATGAGTGAACGGTGATTCTCCGTTAAAACGATCAAAATAACTCTGACCATGATTAATTTCAAACCAATTGTAGACGTACACTAAGTTCGTCATGACAGTCGCTCGAATATTGGTTAGCAACGATCGTTGAAATAACGTAATGTAAGTTGTCGTTGCTAACAGCATTGTCACGAATGCCGGGTACAATCGCCGCATCCGGTGCCCGTAAAAACGACCAATTCTGATGCTGCCACGCTCTAATAAGTCCTGTAATAAGATATCCGTGATCAGGTAACCAGAAACCACAAAGAAGATTGGCACTCCCAAGTACCCACCTTGTAACGAGGCTGGCATTAAGTGATAAATGATGACCCCCAAAACCGCCAAGGTCCGAATACCGTCAAACCCCGTAATATAACGGCGCGGATTCATTCGGTGTCGGCTCGTTCGATTCATCCGACTCATCGTCCGGTCCATGTTTACGTCCTGTAAATTTTTGCTCATTTCCCTTTTACTCCTTGAATAATTGCCTTACGCCTAACCCATTAGTGTTTCAACAACCTTACTATAGTATGTAAGTGAGTCTGTTGACCAGTATTATCGAACCTTCATTAATTATTTTTATTAACTGTATATTACTTACAGTTAAACTGAAATCCATAACTTTCAGCTTAATTTAAATATAATTTATAAAATAGACTTACCTCTTTACTAGTTCCTTGAAATCCCCATATTGTTAAGGTTTTACTTTTCAAAAAAACATATCGGCCTAAACAATCTTTCAATGATATTACATACCACTATACTACAGTATAAACCGGTAAAGTGTTGCCTCATTAATTTCAATCATCAATCGGACCATTTATTTCACTTTGTTAATAAATTCAGCTTACAGAGCTTAACCGCGATAAGCTCCAGTCGCTAAATTCACCTTAGTAATCTCACCAGAAGTGAAGCGCTGGAGGCTACCATTAGCTAGACGGACCACTAGCGCACCCGTTTGGTCAATATCCACGACTTGACCACGGTAAGTTTGATCACCGGCCTTTAACGCTACCTGCTGACCGATAACCATTGACAGTTGTCGATACACTGGCATAAAATCACCAGTCCGATACGTTGGATAACGCTCAAAAAAACGGCGCAATAATTCTTGAATCACTTGATTACGAGTCACAGCCACCTGCTTCGTAACAACCGCTCCAGCCTTACTTGCCAAATCAGCTGGAAAAGCTTTGGTGGTCAAGTTAATACCAATGCCAATTACAACTGCCGTTAGTTGACTAGTCTCAGGGGCAGTGACTCCTTCAGCCAAAATACCAACGACTTTATGCTGATTAACCAACACGTCATTGACCCATTTCAACGCTACTGGAACTGCAAAGAGTTGCTGTAACGTTTCCGCGACAACCACCGCCGTACTTGTCGTTAACAAACCAGCGTCGAATGATTGTTGGTCAGCAATTGGCAAACCAATACTCAGATAAATGCCAGTTTGCTCAGGGGAATAAAATGCTCGTCCAGAGCGTCCGTAACCGGCCGTCTGCGTATCCGCCACGACTACTAAAGGCTTCGTTAGCGGTGACTGCATAACTTGGCGTTTCAAATACGCATTCGTCGAATCAACCGTGGGCAAGATGCGCAATTCAAATGGTATTGCCGTGGTCAGTCCCGATTCAATAACGGGGGCACTCAACTGATTGTTAGCCACGTAACGGTAACTTCGGTCATGGCGTTCTTCAATGTGGTAGCCTGACGCTTGTAAACTTTGGATAGTGTCAACGATAATTGCAGGGCTTACGTTCAGCTCAGTAGCCAGTTGCTCCCGCGAACAATACTCAGGCGCTATTCGCATTAAAGCACGTAAAACTGCACTTGGATCTATCATCAATACTATCCCCATTTTCAATTAGTTAACCCATTATTTCATATTGATTAGCGAACCGCAATTGATTCAAAAAGATTGTAATATTACATTTTACTGTAACTGTCAGTTTAGCTAATTAGGCGGAGATTTTATGCCGAAATTCTACTTAGCACCCCACTTGCAAATCATCACAGAAAGCCTTTATTATCCTGTAATCGAGTCCTAGCGACTTTGACCGCACTTCGTTATCAGTGGTAAAATACAACTAAAATCTTTAGAAATTAGGTGATCATTTGAAACAAGGAACAACTATCATCACATTGGATAATGGCTACCATTTATGGACCAATACTCAGGGTGAAGGCGACATCCAACTACTTTGCTTACATGGTGGCCCCGGTGGCAGTCATGAATACTGGGAAAACTTCGGTGCTGAACTAGCAGACTTAGGTGTGCAAGTTTCAATGTACGATCAACTTGGTTCATTCTATTCCGACCAACCTGATTACTCTGATCCAGAAATCGCAGCTAAATACCTCACTTACGACTATTTCTTAGATGAAGTTGAAGAAGTCCGGCAAAAATTAGGCTTGGATAACTTCTACTTAATCGGTCAATCATGGGGTGGTGCTTTGACCATGATGTACGCACTGAAATACGGCCAACACCTTACGGGTGCCATTATTTCAAGCATGGTCGACAACATCGACGAATACGTCGTCAACGTTAATAAGTGTCGTGAAGAGGCCCTTCCTGCTGATGCCGTAGCTTATATGAAACAAAAAGAACGTGAAGGCAACTGGGACGATCCTCAGTACCAAGAATACGTGGACGTTTTGAACGCCGGTTACGTTGATCGCAAGCAACCAAAATCAATTCGTCATTTGATCAGTACCATGGCAACCCCCGTCTACAACGCCTTTCAAGGTGATAACGAATTCGTCATTACTGGTAAATTGAAGGATTGGGATGTTCGTGACCAGATCCACAACATTAAGGTCCCAACCCTGCTAACTTTCGGTGAACACGAAACGATGCCACTCGACTCCGCACGGCGGATGGCTCGTGACATTCCTAATTCACGCTTAGTTACCACGCCAAATGGTGGTCATCATCACATGATCGACAACCCACCAGTCTACTTCGGCAACTTGAAACAGTTTATCCGCGACGTTGAGGATGACAGTTTTAACAAGTAATTGATCAGTTAAGAATACCTGTCCAATTAAAAATCGTCCCGCACTTTATAATGTGCAGGACGATTTTTTAGTCTTCATTAATTGTTTACTTGTTCAGTATAACGTTGTCGTAAGGCTGCCAACTTAACTTCGACCACTTGATCGTGATTGATCCGCGCAAACGCCAGGGTCTCACTCATCAATTGTTCAATTACTGTTTCATCAAGCTGCTGTCTGACTGCATTTTCCGCTGCCAAATACTTTAAACGGGGCAAGTAGTACGTGACGTGTTCCGTCGAGCACAAGTCGATCCCAGCAGTAAGCAACCGATCGCTACTTGCAAACTGGTCAACTGTAGCATCATATTCGGCAGTATAGAAGATCAACGTCAACAGTCGTAAATAATCCCGACTGCTAACACTGGTTAAGGCTTCCTCCACGTAATCATGCACAAGATCAAAGTAGAATTGTGCTTTTGTGAGGGTGCCCAAACGACCATACATAATCCCCAAGCCCACGTAAGCTAGCGGTGTAAAAATCGTCTCGTGTGCATGATCTAAATCGTCTAAGATCTGTGAAAAATCAAAGCACACGTCACTAGCCGAACCATTGATTAAGGACCGTAGCATCCCACGCAAATAGTAATACTGTAACCGCAACGGAACTGCCGTCAACTGTTCAATTGGCATGGCGGTAAGTGCCTGCAACACCGTTTGGTAATCTTCCATCATCAATTGCCGCTCAATCTCATCGAGTCGTTGGCGCAACCGAGCAACTGAACTCGCATCATCCGCATTGAGCTCATCCACGGTTAAACCTAACCGTTCACAGAGTTGTTCCAAGATTGCCAATGAAGGTACCCGCCCCTGTCGTTCAAACTTACTCAACGTGGCCTGCGTACAAATTCCCGCCGACAATTTCACTTGCGATATCTGCAGGGCCTTGCGTTGAGCCACAAATTTTTTAATATCCATTCCGCTTAACCCCGTTTCTAATCACTAACCGTGAATGCCGAGCGCGACCTTTGCAAAGCGCGTCATTTTACTCATATCCCAGGCAGGCTCCCAAACTAAGTCGAGTTCGCAGGCTTTAACGTCAGCGACACTCAAAACTGCTTGGCTAATTTGTCCTGCCAGTACGTTACCTAAGGGACAGCCCATCGTTGTCAGCGTCATTGTTACGGTACAGTTACCCTCAGTTGTCACCTTAACACCATAAATCAAGCCTAAGTTCACAATATCCACGCCCAATTCAGGATCAATGACCCCTTCAAGTGACTTCATCACCGCATCTTCCACGGGTGACAAAGCGGCTACTTCCTCAAAATCTGCTGCCATTACGACATGCCCCCTCTTTAATAACTTATTATTAGCTTAATTATATCATGGTTACGCCGGTTCACTGCCGCCTACCGGGGTGGCCCGCCAATTTCTGGAACGTGATGGGCATCGATTGAAGCTCACAGCCAAAAACGCTGCAATCTTCAATACGAGCCTTATTCTAAGCCAAATGAAACCCACATTCGACTAAGAATAATTTCATCACTGAGCATTGTCGGACCACCCCTCACGGCTAGAATCATCGTCTAATATCCTTGCCCGTAAAGCCCTGTAATCACACTTCAAGTAGCATCGACAGAATAATTAGCCAATGCTACTTGAAATAAATCATCAACTATTTTTAAAATCAGTCTAGCCGTGAGGGCACTTTTAATCGCGCCCAGTGGTGAAATTATGCTTGATGAGCGTTGTGTGCTCATTTAGCATAAGGCTCGTATTTGAGATTGCGGTGATTTTCCGTAAGCCCAAATCGATGCCCACCACGTTCCGGCAGCGATTAAAAGTGCCCGGCAGGCGGAAATAAACGTGCAATTTAGATACTAATACTATCCAATCGACCCTTCCATTTCAAAACTGATCAAGCGGTTCAGTTCAACCGCGTATTCCATTGGAAGTTGTTTGGTGAATGGTTCCACGAAGCCCATGATGATCATTTCGGTTGCTTTGGCTTCCGAAATACCACGACTCATTAAATAGTAGAGTTGTTCCTCAGAAATCTTTGAAACCTTAGCTTCGTGTTCCATCGCAACGTTAGCACTGTCGATTTCGTTATAAGGAATCGTATTCGATGATGACTGATCATCCATGATGATCGTGTCACATTCAACGTGTGCCTTAGACCCTTCAGACTTCTTAGTGAACCGAACCGTCCCACGGTAATCGGTGGCACCACCGGTTTTTGCAATCGACTTGGAAACGATTGAGCTAGACGTGTTCTTAGCGTTGTGAATCATCCGGGCACCAGAGTCTTGGTGAATCCCGTTGCTGGCAACCGCAATCGACAACATGGTTCCTCGAGCACCCTCACCATTTAAATAAACGCTAGGGTACTTCATCGTTACTTTAGAACCTAAGTTACCGTCGACCCATTCCATCGTGGCATTTTCGGCAGCGGCGGCTCGTTTAGTCTCCAAACTGTAGACATTGTTAGACCAATTTTGAATGGTTGTGTAACGACAGTAAGCGTCACGTTCAACGTTCACTTCAACAACGGCAGCATGCAAACTGTCAGAAGAATAGTTTGGCGCCGTACAGCCTTCAACGTAATCCACGCTGGCACCGTCTTCAACAATGATCAACGTACGTTCGAACTGTCCTGAGTTTTCAGCATTCAAACGGAAGTACGATTGAATAGGGGTCTTCGTCTGGACACCCTTCGGAACGTAGATGAAGGAACCACCAGACCAAACCGCTGCGTTCAAAGCTGCGAACTTGTTATCAGATGGCTTAACTAACTTACCGAACCACTTCTTAAAGAGTTCTGGATAGTCGTGTAGAGCCGTATCCGTATCAGTGAAGATAATACCTAGCTTCTCAAAGTCTTCACGCATATTATGGTAGACCACTTCTGATTCATACTGTGCTGAAGAACCGGCCAAGTATTTCCGTTCTGCTTCTGGAACCCCTAGTCGATCAAAGGTTTTCTTCAAATCAGCAGGAACTTCATCCCAATCACGGAATTTCTTATCCGTCATTTTCTGGTAGTACAACATGTTCTTTAAATCCAATTGAGTTAAATCTGGACCAAATGGTGGTAACGGCATCTTCAAGTATTCATGATACGCGTTAAGCCGGTAATCCAGCATCCACTGGGGTTCATTTTTAGCTGCAGAAATTTCACGGACTGTCTCTTCGGTTAAGCCACGTCCCGTTGAAAACGCTGGTTTTACATCATCATGGAATCCATATTCATAATCGCGGTCATTTGCGACCACGTCAGGTATTTCGCTCATACTTCTGATTCCTCCTCATTGCCGCCGTGTTCTGCCAATAACGCTCGCTGAAGTGCCCACCAAGATAAGGTGGCACATTTGATTCGCGCTGGAAATTGCATCACGTTTGATAAGATTGCGGCGTCTTGTAATTCATCCATATCCGCTTGTGAATGTTCCTTACCGATTGCCATATCTGAGAACGTCTTGGCCATGGTCAAAGCGTCCTCCTTTGATTTACCCAATACAGCGTCGGTCATCATACTAGCTGAAGCCTGACTGATCGTGCAGCCTTCACCCGTAAAACCAATGTCTTGAATCAGGTCGGCATCATCTAATTGAACGGATAAGTTGATAACATCCCCACAAGTCGGGTTCTTTAACGTAATCGTATGGGTGGCACTGGTCAACGCCCGTTTATGGTGCGGGTGATCAGCGGCATCCAAGATCACTTCACGGTACAAACCGCTTAATTTAGATAGTCCCATGATTGAAAAACTCCTTCGTTGCTTGGAGTGACGTTAATAATTGGTCCGCGTCAGCTTGCGTATTATAGATATAGAAGCTAGCCCGAGCAGTTGCCACAAGGCCCAACGCTTCCATCAGCGGCTGTGCGCAGTGGTGACCGGCACGAACGGCAATCCCTTCCATATCAAGGGCCGTTGCCACATCATGTGGATGCAAGTTTTCCAAGTTAAACGCAAGTACACCGGTATGCTTGGCTGGATCTTGAGGGCCATAAACTGTGATACCCGGCATCGCAATCAGCTTAGGTAATAGGTACGCGACTAATTCTTGTTCATGTTTCTGAACATTCACCATTCCCAATTTCGTTAAGTAATCGACCGCTGCGCCTAAACCAATCGCACCCGCAATATTTTGGGTGCCCGCTTCAAACTTCCACGGTAACTCTGCCCAAGTACTACTCTGCTGGTGGACGAAACCAATCATTTCACCGCCATATTGATATGGTGGCATTGCTTGTAATAAAGCTTTACGGCCATACAAGATACCGATACCCGTTGGCCCCAACATCTTATGCCCAGAAAAGGCATAAAAATCGACATCCAAGTCTTGCACATCAACAGGCATGTGCGGCACGGCTTGAGCACCATCCGCAACCATTACGGCTCCGTGTTGGTGTGCTAATTCAGCCAACTCTTTGATTGGCGTGACCGTACCCATCACGTTACTAGCATGGGCAATCGCCACAATCTTAGTGTGATCCGTGATCTTAGCAGCGGCATCCGCCATATCCAGCTCGCCATCAGCTGTCAGTCCGATAAACTTCAGCGTGGCGTGCTTCTTAATCGCCAGTTGTTGCCATGGAATCAAGTTACTGTGGTGTTCCATAATCGAAATCACAATTTCATCGCCAGCATTAACGTTAGCTTCGCCATAGGTACTAGCAATCAAGTTTAGACCGTCCGTTGTGCCCTTAGTAAAGATGATTTCAACGGTATCCGCCGCGTTGATAAAGGTTTTGACTTTACCGCGCGCAGCTTCATAGTCAGCCGTTGCTCGTTCCGCTAAGGTGTGCACACCGCGATGAACATTAGCATTGTCGTGTTGATAAAAATCAACCAGTGCTTGAACCACTTGATTAGGACGTTGAGCCGTTGCGGCGTTATCGAGATAAACGAGTCGTTCATCATTGACCGTTTGATCTAAGATTGGAAAATCTGCGTGTAACGCCTCAAAGTTCGATGCCATCTTCAAGCTTCCTTTCGATCGTGTTGGTTAGTCGGTCCCGAACCGGTTTAGCTGGAATCGCACCAATCACCGTGCTGAGGAATCCCCGGATAACTAATCGTTGGGCTTGTGCCTTGTCGATTCCACGACTCATTAAGTAATACATTTGCTTTTCGTCAATTTGACCGACACTAGCTGCGTGACCGGCCAAAACGTCATTTTCATCAATTAATAGAATTGGGTTAGCATCACCATGCGCGTCATTCGACATCATTAAGACCCGATTTTCTTGCTCAGCGTGAGCACCCGAAGCCCCATGGATAATGTGGCCGATACCATTGAAGATCAAGTTTGATTTTTCCATGATAACGCCCCGTTGCACGATATTCCCGGTCGTCTTCTTACCACGATTGGTGACACGAGTATTGATGCAGACATTCTGTTCCTTAGTCGTGACCGTAATTACTTTAGCATCGGACTTCGCGCCTTCACCAACTAAATCGGAATCGAAATCGCCAAAGGTCTTGCCGTCGTTCATCATCCCGATGGCCCAATCGACCTTAGCGTTACGAGCGATTGTTGCCCGTCGGTTCATATAAGCCATGGTATTAGCACCTAATTCATCAAAGGCTGAATAATGGACTTCACTGTCTGCCCGTGCCTGAATTTCAACTAGTACATTCGCAACATTGGCCACGTCGCCCTTAGTTGTTAAGTGATGGGTCACTGAAAAATGACTATTATCTTCAGCAATGATCAACACGTGGGCAACTAGTGGTTGTTCCCGAGTGCTATCTTGTACCGTATTGATTTCGATCGGTTGCTTGATTGTCACACCTTTGGGGACGTAGAGCAAAGCCCCAGCATTCAAGAAAGCTTCGTGATAACTCGTTAACCGGTCTTCATCCGACTTAATCACCGTCATCAAATACTGTTGAACTAATTCAGGCTGCTTTTTAATTGCCGTCATCAGATCCATCAAGATAACCCCTTGATCAGCTAATTCGGTAGGTAAGTTAACCATCACCGTTGTTGAACCAACCTGCACGAGTTGGACGTGTTCGGCTTCCATCTGCACATCAGCCGTCAAACTTTGATCTGAAGAACTGATCAGTGGTTGATCCGTTGGTGTCAGCGGCCAGTCACGGATACTGAAGCGATTGGCTTTGGGCAGTGCTAGGGTAGCCATTTGGTCGATCGCGGCAACTCGCCGTTCAACTAACCATTCAGGTTCACCGTATTCGCTGGCAGCAGCGGCTACCGACGTTTTTAATTGTTTATAATCAGCAATTGCTTCCATCTTGCGAACCTCCTAGTCTTCGTCGACGAGTTTAACGTCTAAGTCCAAATCGTCGCGTAAACCAGCATACCCTTCGCTTTCAAGCATCTGAGCTAATTCGGCACCACCAGTTTTAACGATCTTGCCACCCATCATAACGTGGACAACGTCTGGAACAATGTAGTTAAGCAAACGTTGGTAATGCGTAATGATCAATGAACCAAAGTTGTCACCGCGCATTGAGTTAACCCCTTTTGAAACCACTTGTAAGGCGTCAATATCCAGGCCAGAATCAATTTCATCAAGCAAAGCAAAGGATGGCTTGATCATGAGTAGTTGTAGAATTTCGTTACGCTTCTTTTCACCACCAGAAAATCCTTCGTTTAAGTAACGTTCCGTCATGGATTCACTCATATTTAGTAATGCTAAGTTCTTATCTAATTCCTTCAAGAAAGCCATGACTGAGATCTGGTCATCGTCAGCCCGGCGTGCATTCATCGCTGCTCGTAAAAATTCAGCGTTAGTAACACCTTGAATTTCAGCTGGATATTGCATGCCTAAGAACAGCCCTTTACGTGCGCGTTCATCAACGGGCATCTCAATGATGCTTTCGCCATTCAACAAGATATCTCCTTGTGTGACGTGGTAAGCTGGTTGGCCCATGATCGTCTGTGACAACGTCGACTTTCCAGTTCCGTTAGGTCCCATAATGGCGTGAATTTCGCCAGTGTTCATGGTTAAGTTAACGCCTTTCAGAATTTCGCGCGACTTCTGTTGTTCATCATCCGTTATTTCAACGTGTAAATCTTTAACTTCTAAGGTTGCCATTTAAATCATCCTCCAAATTTGAATTAAGTATGCCGGTCGTTATTCCTATCGTATATAAGAATAATCATAACCATTAACGCCCTGAATTGAAAAGCCGTTAAACCAGCCTTTCTCTTTGCACACTTAAATTATAACCGTTTTCATTTTAAAAGGAAATATAACTTTTATCATATCTATAAAAGCCCTTTCATGCTAGAATGAGGGTATAAAATTTTTGATGATTATTCGTATTTGGAATATTTCAGGAAGGACGACCAACCATGTTAAGTCAAACTGCCATTACACCCACTACCGCTCCCTTACATATTCAACAATTCACCGGTCTGGATGAGCAGACCGTTCAACGACTGCATAGTCTTGGCCTAACGGTGGGCAGCGCCTTAGTCCCCGTCCGCTTCTATCCGTTCCACGGCCCGGTCATCATCAACGTCAATCAACAACAAATCGGGATTCGTTATACTGTTTTCCAGACGTTGATTGGGGGCGACTAGTATGACCACCGTTGCGTTACTTGGTAATCCCAATACGGGTAAAACCACGTTATTCAATGAATTAACCGACAAATACGCCTACGTCGGTAATTGGACTGGCGTTACCGTTGAAAAGAAAATGGGTAAGATCAAACACTCCGAAATTGAAGTGGTCGACTTACCCGGTGTCTATTCGCTCAGCCCAATCACTAAGGACGAAGCTGTCGTAACAAATTATCTGCTAACGAACCGTCCCGACCTCGTCTTAAACGTGACTAATGCCAGTCAGCTCAAACGTAACTTACTATTGTCGATTGAAGTCTTAGAATTTGGCGCCCCCGTGATCATTGCGCTCAATATGATCGATGATTTGAAACGGACCGGTCACTACTACGACTTCGACACATTGACCGAGCAGCTCGGCTGTCAGGTCAAAGCCACTAACGCCCGTAACAAGGAAGGTCTTGACGACTTACGAACTGCCTTATTACAGGGACCGCAACCCACTGGCAAAAAGTTACAACTCACCTACCCCTTCATGATTGAGCAGGCAATTCGCCAAGCCAGCCAGCAACTAGTCAGTGACTTCGACTTAACGGCTGACTTCGCTCGCTGGTTGACGATCCAGTTTATCAATCAGAATAAGAGTATTCGAGCCTACGCTAAGCACATGCAGCTGACACCATTAATGTCACAGGCAGCCTACTACGACGCCCAAAAATTCGACGACCAGATTTTCCAAACGCGCTTGACCTTCATCGAACAGACTTTGAACCAAGCGAGCGAAAACATCGCCAGCACCAGCCACATTCAAATGACGGCGAAAATCGACAAGTGGATTACCCATCCATTATTAGGTTTACCCGTCTTCGTGGGGATTTTCTTCCTGATGTTCAAACTGTCCTTTGACTGGGTGGGAACGCCAATGTCAGACTTACTGGACGGCTTTTTATCCGGACCAGTCTCCACCACTGCCAGCCATTTACTGACAGCGGCCGGTGCGATTCCAATTCTAAGATCACTGGTAGTCAACGGTTTGATTGCCGGAGTCGGCGGGGTCTTAGTCTTCATACCGCAAATTTTCGTGCTCTTCGCCTGTATTTCGCTACTGGAAGATTCCGGCTACATGGCACGCGCGGCACTAGTTACGGACCGCATCATGCAGATGATCGGCCTGAACGGTAAAGCCTTTATTCCATTAATTATCGGCTTTGGCTGTAACGTAACTGGGATCATGGCTGCTAGAACGATCGAGCAACCCAAGGAACGGTTGATCACCACGCTGATTTCGCCATTCATGAGTTGTTCGGCCCGCTTGCCAATCTACAGTTTATTCGTTGCCGCTTTCTTCCCACGTAACCAAGCCTTGATTGTCCTCTCGATTTACTTTCTGGGGATTGCCGTTGCATTGGGCATGGCTAAAATCTATCAGATTCTATTCAACGTCAAAGATAGTTCGGTTTTCATCGTGGAACTACCCCAATACCACCTTCCTCGCTTAGATATTATCTGGCGTGGAACTTGGGATAAAGGGAAGGGCTTCATCAAAAAAGCCGGGACCATTATTTTCGCCGGGACGGTCTTAATCTGGTTACTGTCTTCATTCGGGACTTCCGGCTTAGTCAGCGACATCGACAACAGCTTTGCCGCCATGCTAGGTAAGGGCCTGTTACCACTATTCGCGCCACTAGGAATCACCACTTGGCAAGTCATCAGTGCCTTGTTCACTGGTATCTTAGCCAAAGAAGTTATCAGTTCCAGCATGATGGTCATGTTCCACACCGCTAATCAAACGGGCTTAATCGCCATGATGGCACGCTACTTCACGCCATTATCGGCATACGCGACGTTGGTATTCATCCTATTATACGTTCCCTGTTTTGCAACAATCGGGACCATCAAGTCTGAAACGGGATCAACCAAGTGGGCACTCTACTCCGTTGTCTCCAGCCTCGCCATCGCCTATGGTCTGGCCTTGATCATCTATCAAGTCGGCAGTTTATTCATTTGAAAGGAGTTCCATCCCCATGGCTTTATTCATTAATCTATTAATTATTGCACTTATTATCGGTGCCGCCGGTTATCAGATCTATCACGTCATTCAACGAGCTAAACGTGGTAAGTGCGCCGCGTGCGACTACGACTGCGAAGCCAAGAAAATGATGACCAAGGCTCAAAAGCAACACTAGCTTAGCGTAAGTCTAATATTTGTATTCTATTTCCGCCTGCCGGGGTGCCCAGCCAATTGCTGGAACGTGGTGGGCATCGATTGAAGCTCCCACAAACACCGTGGAATCTCCAATACGAGCCTTATCGTAAATCGGCACACAACGCCGACTAACGATAATTTCACCACTGAGCATTGTCTGGACACCCCTCTCGGCTAGTTTCGCTTTACCTGATTATGGTTCATCAGACCACAATTTAAACGATATTAAAAATTCAATATATCAAGTTATAGCAGGCATATTAATATGCATTCAAAAAAATACTTAATACATAAACCTCCAACTAATTGGTTATGTGTTAAGTATTTTAATTTGTAAAAATGGGTAATGAATTTACAGTTTAGTAATCCAAAATTTCATTTTCACAACCTATCCTAGCCGTGAGGGAGTTTCAAACTGCGCCCAGTGGTGAAATTATGCTTGGCGAGTGTTGTTTGCTCGGTTAGCATAAGGCTCGTATTTGAGATTGCGGTGATTTTCCGTAAGCTCAAATCGATGTCCACCACGTTCCGGCAGCGGTTTGAAACTCCCGGTAGGCGGGAATCAATTGCTAACATCCAAATACAACCAATCAAAAAAGGCTTGTCCGTCGAAAAGCGAACAAGCCTTTATTTAATAGTGAAGTTTAAATCTATAAATTGTCGCCCTGTGCGCGTAACAATTCACCTAGTGAAGGTTGTTGCTGCACGTCGATGTGGTTGGCTTTAGCGAACCCATCGACTGCTTCTTGACCATAAAGTTTAGGATCTAATGGCATGTAAGCCGTCCCGATTGGATCAGCGTTGTTGATAACCGCGTTGATTACAATTGGCTTCTTATTGCCCTTAGCCTGTAAGTCCTTAATCTGATCAAAGACCGTTTCAACTTCTTGATTATTCGAAACGGTAAAGCCAATCCCGCCAAGACCTTCTGCAACCTTAGCCCAGTCAGCATCCGTCAAATCAACACCGTAGAGATGTTGTTTCGTGTCGACTTGTTCACGGTAAATGAAACCAAAGCGTTGGTTGTTGAAGACAACGTTGATGACAGGTAATTCGTAACGTGCTTCCGTAATAATATCTGGTGCTACCATAGCAAAGCCACCGTCACCGGAGAAACTCCACGCCTGACTATCGCGAACGCTCAACGCACCGGCCATCCCAGCTGGTAACCCAAAGCCCATCGTGGCAAAGAGACCTGATAACGCAAACTTTTGATCCTTGTCCATTGGTAAGCCACGAACAGCCCATTCTGAGACGTTCCCGGTATCGACCCCGTAAGTATCCTTAGGACCAACCATGCTAGCAACTTTTTGCATGACAGCTTCTGGTGCTAAACCGTCCTGATCGTTAGCAGCAATCTGTTTCATCCAAGCATCCCAATTACGTTTATTCTCCTGGTTAGTCGTTAACCATGGCGTTACTGGTAAAGTTTCACCCGTTGCAATCATCGCCTGTAAGTATGCCTTGGCATCACTGAGCACGGCGTAATCAACTGGAACCATCTTACCAATATCATAACTGTTGTTGTTGACTTGAATAATCTTAATACCCTTAGGCCAGAAACCAGCAAATGGGAATTCAGAACCCAAGAATAGGATCAAGTCGGCATGTTGTAAAGCTTCAAAACCAGACTTAGTCCCCAAACGACCGAACGTTCCAATCGCATTGGGATGATCCGTTGGAATCACACCCGTTGCTGGGACAGTGTTCATAACTGGAATATTGAACTGTTCACTGAATTTAACGAGTTCATCACGAGCACCTAAGAGTCCCCGACCAGCATAGACCAGTGGATGTTTAGCAGCTTTGAGTAGGTCCATCGTAGCCGTAATGGCTGCTGGATCAATCTTTTGTTCAAACGTATTTGAAACGACATTTGGCGTTGCTACTGGTTCGTAATCAATCTCTTCAGCTGACAGGTCTTCCGGAATAATCACAACAGCAGGACCATTTTGCCGGTAAGCTTCACGAATGGCTTGGTTGATCACATATGGAATCTGAGCAGCCGTCGTTACGGTCCGGTTATAAACGGCAACGTCACTGAACATTGGTGTTTCATCCATTTCTTGGAAATAGTTCGTATTCATCGTTGGCTGTGGTACTTGTCCGACTAAGGCTAGGACAGGTACGTGATCCATCTTGGCATCGTAGAGACCGTTAAAGAGGTGGGTCGCACCAGGACCAGCTGAACCAAAGGAAACCCCGATTTTACCAGTGAACTTGGCATCCGCAGCAGCGGCTAAAGCGCCAACTTCTTCGTGACGTACCTGAATGTAATCGATGTGTTCCTTTTCGAGGTACAATCCTTCCACGGTATGGTTGATCGAACCACCGGGAATCCCGTATAAATGGTCCACGCCCCATGCTTCCAATACTTTAACTAACGCTTGCCCTGCAATCATCTTTGTCATTAAAATCCCGTCCCTTCAACTAATTAATCCTATTTATTCGGTACTCATTTATTTAACAAGGTCATTATAAAACGTTTTCATTACCAAATGCAATCAAAATCGCTTACTTTTTGTAAGTTATTTAGTTACCCCTAGTCATGATGCTAATTTTGATTCTAAAAATGCGTCATTAACTCACCATTTAATTGTAGTATGCGGCCTTGCCCACTGACAAATCTAACGCATACTTATAAACATTCCTCTAAAATAGGTACGTTTTTCAGAACGCCGATTGGCTACTACACCACTACCATTTAGACGACAAAAAACGCCCAGGATTTTCATCCCAGACGTTTCCACATTTTATTAACACTATATATTTAAGATCCACAAGAACAGGATAAAGATGAAGAACAATACGTACATTAATGGGTGAACTTCCTTGGCATGCTTAGTTGCAACCATCGTAATGACGTAAGAGATAAAACCTAAAGCAATCCCATCTGAGATACTGTAAGTCAATGGCATCCCAATCACTGTCAAGAAGGCTGGTACGGCAATTTCAAACCGTTCCCAACTGATCTGCTTCAATGATTCAGCCATCAATACCCCAACAATAATCAAGGCAGGTGCCGTTACTTGGTCCGTAACCACGTTTAATAATGGTGAGAAGAATAGACCAAAGATGAATAGAAGCCCAGTAACCACGGCACTCATTCCAGAACGACCACCAACCGCGATCCCAGCAGATGATTCCACGTAGGCAGACGTTGGTGAAGTCCCTAACACGGAACCAACTAACATTGACGTCGAGTCAGCCATCAGTGCTTTCCCAACTCGAGGCATTTTGTTGTTCTTCATGAATCCGGCTTGTTCGGCTAAACCAACTAAGGTACCGGCCGTATCAAAGAACGTTACTAATAGGAACGTTAAGACAACGATAATTAATTGTAGTGAGTTAATATCGCCAATATGAGCTAATGCAACACCAAATGTTGGCTTCAATGAAGGTGCAGCGGAAACGATCGTGCTTGGCATTTTAATTAAGCCAGTTGCTAGTCCTAAAATAGAAGTTAAGACCATCCCGATAAAGATACCACCCGGAACTTTACGACTCATCAAGATCAACGTCACGATTAAACCAAAGATGGTTAACCAAGTTGTCCCAACACTCAGGGAACCTAACCCAACGACCGTCGACTTATTCGCAACGATCAAACCACCACCGTGTAACCCAATAAATGCGATAAAGAATCCGATTCCGGCAGAAATAGCTAACTTCATGTCACGTGGAATAGCATCAATAATCATTTCACGTAATTTGAAGATGGTGATTAACATGAAGATAACAGCAGCGACGAACACACCAGCTAAAGCGGTTTGCCACTTGATACCCATTCCGATAACAACTGAATAAGTAAAGAACGCATTGACACCTAAACCTGGTGCGATTGCGATTGGATACTTAGCAACCAACCCCATCAATAAACAGCCTACTGCAGATGCAATGGCAGTTGCCGTGAAGACCGCACCCTTATCCATCCCCGAAGCGCCCAAAACGCTCGGATTAACAAATAGAATGTAAGCCATCGATACAAAGGTCGTTAACCCCGCCAATACTTCGGTTCGCATTGACGTCTTCAATTCCGAAAAATTAAAATATGCCGCAATTTTATTCATGATTCCCTCCAGATATTAACCTCAACGGTAATTGCACAATCGTAAACGTTCGTGTTTATATCATTTTCAACGTGTTTAATCGTATCATTTTGTTTTGTAAAAAGCAATATCCGAACTTAAAATAATTAGCATTGCTTTAAATACGATTTTTAATTCCAAATCACCTGCGCTAGAATTATGGGTGGGTACGTTGGGGCACTTATTTCGCCAATAACTAGCCGATCCATTACGACCAGTCCTTTCCGAGAACGGGTTGAGTCCCCCATCTAACCACTAAATTGATTTTATGGGGGATATTTATCAATGGCTAGTTCCAAAATTACCGCAATCTTTTTCTTGCTTCTATATACCGTGCTACTCTACCTCGTCTTTTCCATGCACAACATGTTGGCAATGGAGTTAATGGCAATCGGCATGTTCTTAGAGGCCTGCGACGGGATTTATTGTAACTTCTTTAAACATTAAGAGTGCGCCCAAAGCCGGGAGTTGCCGAGCATAGCCTAGGGGCAGTGATGATTGCGCTCTTTGCAATTGTTACTGCCCCGTAGCTAAGCGGAAGCAACTGGCTTTGGGCGCACGTTTCGGAAATCAATAATTAGAAACCTTATCAAAGACCAAGTCACTATGGATTATGGCCTAGCAACAGTGCTGATTATGCGAATTGAGTAAGTTGCCTTACTACAATGTTGTACGTGCGGAACTTACCCGCCTACCGGAGCGGGCTGACAACGCTGGAACGCCATGGGCACGGTTTTTGAGCTCACCAGCCTAACCCGCTGACAATCTCAAAACTCGGCCTTACACTAACCT
>NZ_LFEE01000009.1:0-7014 GCF_001039045.1 Lactiplantibacillus herbarum | reverse complement strand
AACGGCTAGTTTAGATAAAAAACTGATCAAAGATTTATCTAGCTTTAATTTGATTGATCGTTATTCTCAAAAAACTAGCGGGTATATTGTTCAGTAACTGCCAGTCGGATTTTAGTAAGGATCTCAGTTAACTGACAAATTGGTTCCTGAGCAAAACTAGCAATCACAATCAGTCAGTTTAAACTTAGGTGCGCATATGTTTGCCTTTAATTGCTATCTAGCCGTGAGGGGCATCCTGACAATGTTCAGTGGTGAAATTATCCTTGGCTGAGCGAGCTTCTCGGCTTAGGATAAGGCCAACCTTAAAGATTGCAGTTTTTTTGCTGTAATCTTTAAGTTGTGCCCCACCACTCCAACATTGTCAGGATGCCCCGGTAGGCGGAATTAGGAAGCAGTTCTTACGCAGTAGGTTTTCGATACAAAAAATGAGAAGTGGACATGGTATTAACCACATCCCCTTCTCATTTTATTATCAGTCTTGGCTACCAGCAGATGACTGATTGGAACTTCCATCAGACGTTCCCAATCTTGTCACCTGATGACTAAAGGTTGCCATAATTTTCAACACTTGATCAATCTTAGGCGCACCTAGCTGACTGACCCAGTAACTGAAATGCTGGGTAATGGCCTGATCAACTGACCGTTCAATCTGCTGACCATGTTCAGTCATATGAAGGTAGAGCCGGCGCCGGTCTTGTGGATCAGGTACTTGAAAGATGTAGTGCTGCATCAGCAATGCCTTAACCTGGCGTGAGATAGCACTCCGCGTCACTTGGCGTTGCGTTGCAATATCATTTAAGGTGACTTGGTCGGTCATCGCAATCCGGCGCAAAATCAAAAATTGTTCAAAAGAAAGTTTATTTTGACTGAGTGGCAATGCCACAAGATCCATCATAATTTTAGTTGTGTTCTGATACGCTTCAAAATAGTCATTGAGTAGTTTATTTAATTCTATGTCATCCATCACAATCACCATCACTTTGTTGACTTTCCATGAATATAACATGCCTTTAACTACTTTGCTCGGATTAACCCAGTATTTCCCGGATTTTACCCGTGTTAAGTATCCTGCCTAACAATTTCAGGCAACAAAGTGTATGATTATAAGTAGTTGAAACGCTTACGTTAAAGGAGACGATTGCATGGCCCTGCCAGCTTTACACCAAGTCGAATTACGCTTGATGCAGACCGTAATTGAAATTTGTGACGCTGAAGCCATTGATTACTTTCTAATTGGTGGTTCGTTATTAGGAAGCATCCGTCATCATGGCTTTATCCCTTGGGATGATGACATTGATATCGGCATGCGTCGCAGCGAATACCAACGCTTCATTGCGGTTGCTAACCGGCACTTGGACCCCAACCAGTTTTTCTTACAGACCGGCGCAACCGATCCTGATTACGCCCTCAGTTATATGAAGTTACTGGATGTTAATACTTATATTGAAGAGAAGAACAACGTTAATAATGCCTTCAAAGGCGTCTTCGTCGACATCTTTCCGTTCGACAAGATTCCCGCTGACGAGAGTTTACGTCGATCACAGATGCTTCATTACAAGTTAGAAGACGCTGCGATCCTCTTAAAACTCAATTATAGTTTCGTCAAAACACCGCTACGTAACTTAATGTCACGGCATACGCCGCAGCAATTAGCGGACGTTAATGGACACAAACAAGAACGCGAAGGCTACATGCGGTTATATGAACAATCTGATTCACGGACTTATAAGAATTTAGCGTCCCAATATGACTACGATAAGGAGATCCTCTCCTATCAAGAATTGACGGAATTAACCACTGCACCCTTTGAAACGCTAACCGTCAAGATTCCGCGCGCATACGATGCTATTCTCACCCGTATGTACGGCGATTATATGCAGCTACCACCAGCTGATCAACGAGTTGAAAAACATCTGAACAAACTAATTATCAACAATCACGAAATCTTATAATCTTAACTAGCGTGGTTCAGGAGTACTCATTACTACTGAACCACGCTTTTTATCGTAACAGCGCCATAATACTAGGTTTTTTAGCCAAACTAACTGACTTAACAATTACGAATATCCTAGTCTTAACAACACTGAAATACTAATTTAATCAACCTAAACGTATGTTAAACTTAAGGCAATTAGCCAACCGTTATCATCGCTTTGGAGGTTGAAATCATTAAATGGGGGATCATTCATGG
The DNA here is from genome assembly GCF_001039045.1 of Lactiplantibacillus herbarum. Taxonomy (GTDB): domain Bacteria; phylum Bacillota; class Bacilli; order Lactobacillales; family Lactobacillaceae; genus Lactiplantibacillus; species Lactiplantibacillus herbarum. The sequence continues at coordinate 4,823 of NZ_LFEE01000009.1, read as the reverse complement.
CAGCAAAATTATTTGGAATTATGATGATTAACGTTCAAAGCATCGAACTTTCAATCGTCAATCTACGCACTTTACGTCAAGTCGAACGCGTCCGTTCTGACGTTTCACTTGGGGAAGATATTTACGATCAGCATACGATCGACTATGATTCCGTTGAGCAAGCCACGCAGGCACTAAATGGCTTTATTCAAATCATGAACGACTACGGGGTCAAAGACTATCACCTATGGGGATCGTGGTCCCTGTCATCCGCCAACAACGCCGACTATATTCAAGACCAACTGTTGGTCCGGACTAGTCTGAAAATTGATTGGCTTTCGAGCAGCCAGGAAACTTACCTGCGTTCGGTCGCCGTGGCGGTCCATTTTCCACGTTTCAAACAGCTGATCGAAGACCCGACCTACCTATTAGGGATTAACTCAGGGAGTGTCGGCATCTCGCACTACGATCAGGGTAACTTTACGTTCTCACGGAGCTTACGTTTAGGACCAGTTCAGATCGCCGAAGTATTGGAAGACCTCCAATCCAGCGTGCCGAACTACGTTGAAGTTCTGGATGACTACATTTCAAGTCAGATTGCAGACTTTGGTCGGTTCTTACCCGATCGCCGTGACCAACCTAGTAACGTCGTCATGATGGGGGTTGCACCATTCACCAACCTCTTTGGACAACAGCAAAATCAAACGGGTATCGAAGAATTAAGCAAAGCTGATTTTCAAACGCTCTACGACGACGTCATCAACGCCTCCGATCAATACTTGATGGACAAATACGACGTTGATGAAGTTGACGTCCGTCTGATTATTCCCGAACTGCTACTTATCAACGAATTATTGCAGCTAACCAATGCAGACAAGATCTGGTTAGGTAACGTGACCGTCTTGGATGGCCTCATCATTCAGGAAGCCATTAAATTAGGCTATAAAAAATATGATTTTAACGATCAAATCGTAACCGCTGCTAAAAACATTGCCGATCGCTACAACGTTGAACCACGCCACCGCGACTTAGTGACCAAGTTCTCATTGCACCTATTCGACCAACTCAAACCACTGCACCACCTCGGCAAACGGGACCGCTTATTGCTACAAGTGGCCGCAATCGTTCACGACGTTGGGAGTTATATTGATCCCCATCAACACTACTTGCACTCTGATTACATTCTGCAAGCGACTGAATTAACCGGTTTGACGGATGACGAGAAGAAAATGATCGCCCTGATTTCACGCTACCACAGTGCGCAAACGCCATCCAAAGACCTGCGCCACTTTGAACATTTACAACTCGAACAGCGCTTATTAGTCTCCAAGCTATCCGCCATCTTACGAATTGCGGACGCCTTAGACGATGGTCGCAAACAAAAAATTGACAAGATTTCAATTTCCATTAAAAACCCACGGGTCATCATCACCTGCTACGCACACGATGACCTCTTCTTAGAAAACTGGGTATTCTCACAGAAAGCTGAATTCTTCAAGGAAGTCTTCGGTCTGACACCAGTGATTAAACTCCGGGGAGGACGTTAAAATGAACTATTTAAAACCAAATTATTTCGCTAATCGTGAACTTAGCTGGCTCGATTTCAACTACCGGGTGCTTGATGAAGCCCGCGATAAAGATAATCCACTGCTAGAACGCGTTCGTTTCTTAGGCATCACGCAGAGTAACCTCGATGAGTTCTTCACCGTCCGGGTCGCTTCTCTTCGCAAGTTGATGTCAGTCAATTATCCTAAACCTGATCCAGCCGGTTTAACAGCTGCTGATCAGGTCAGCGCCATCAGTGACAAGGCCCACGAGATGGTCAAGCGGCAGTACAACACGCTCAACCGCTCGTTGTTACCCTTACTGGAACAACACGACATTCGCCTTTTAACAGCCGCTGATTTAACTGAAGAACAACACGCCTTCGTTAAGAACTATTTCGATGACGAACTCTACCCAGCCTTAACTCCTATGGCCGACGACTCATCACGGCCCTTCCCATTCATCGGCAATAACACGTTAAACATTGCACTGCGGATCTACAAGAACGGTGACAAGAAGGATCGTAAATTTGCAACCGTCCAAGTTCCCGACGTTTTCCCCCGCGTGGTGACGTTACCGGGTGCTCCCAACCAGTTCATTCTGATTGAAGACATCATTGAAGAATTCGTTGGTTCACTCTTCATCAACTACACGGTCAAGGAAACTAGCTGTTACCGCGTCATGCGTGACTTAGACCTCGACGTGGCCGAAGAAGATACTTCCGACCTGTTAAAAGAAGTCCAGAAACAGCTTAAAATTCGCGAACGTGGCAAGGTCATGCGCTTAGAAGTTGAAAAGAGCATGAGTCGTCACCAACGGACTCGCTTGGCCAAATCACTTGGGACAGATGAAAACTCACTCTATATCATTAACGGGCCGCTGAACCTCACCTTCTTATCTAAGTTGGTCAAGGCCGTTCAGGGTCACGATGACCTGAATTACCCTAAATATCAAGCCTACTATCCAGCCGTTTATCGGGAACGCTCGATCTTCGACTTAATCAAGGATCACGACATCCTTATGCAATACCCGTATGACGATTTCAAACCAGTCGTTGATTTCATTCACGAAGCGGCTGAAGATGACGACGTTTTAGCCATCAAGATGACGCTCTACCGGGTTTCTGCTGACTCACCAATTATTAAGTACTTAGGTCAAGCTGCCCAAAACGGCAAGCAGGTCACCGTCCTAGTGGAAGTCAAAGCTCGTTTTGATGAAGAGAATAACGTTCACTGGGCTAAGAAGCTGGAAGAAATGGGCTGCCACGTCATCTACGGTTTATTAGGACTGAAGACCCACTGCAAACTGGCACTGGTCGTTCGTCGTGAAAACGAAGGCATCAAGCGCTACATGCACATGGGAACCGGGAACTATAATGACGTTACCGCCCACTTCTACACCGATATGGGACTGTTCACCGCGGATACTGACATGGGCATCGACGCCTCCAACATCTTCAACATGTTGTCTGGCTATTCCGAACCACCCTACTTCCACAAACTGCACATTTCACCCGATGGTATTCGTGACTTCATTAACGAAAAACTCGATGATGAAATTGCCATTGCTAAGGCTGGTCGTCCAGCCCTAGTTAAGATGAAGATGAACTCACTATCTGATCCACAGATCATCAGCAAACTCTACGAGGCATCCCATGCTGGAGTTAAAGTCCAACTGATCATTCGCGGTATCTGCTGTTTACGGACAGGGATCAAGGGCGTCTCCGACAATATTGAAGTTCATTCAATTATTGGTCGGCTGCTCGAACACAGTCGGATCTACTACTTCAGCAACGACGGTGAACCACAGATTTATTTATCCAGTGCCGACATGATGACGCGTAACCTTAACCGCCGTGTCGAATTACTGTTCCCACTACTGCAACCAGAAATCAGTCAGCGAGCAATCGCTATTTTTGAAACGATGTGGAACGATACGGTCAAGACGCGTATCCTCCAACCAGATGATCAGTACACGCAAGTTGACGGACGTGGACTCGAAGTGCTTGATTCGCAAGCAACTTTTATTCACCAAGCTGAACAAGCGGTCAAGGCTGATCATGGCGAACCAACACCAACCAGTAACGCCCATCAATTTATTCCGATGATGAGCCCTGAAAACGAACCGGATACTTCTGACCTCGACAGAAAGGACGATTAGCGATGGAAAATTTGGCAGTTATTGATCTTGGTTCCAACTCTTGTCGGATGACAATCACCCAGATTCAACCAGACGGTAGCTACCAAGTGACTCACCGGCTCAAGGAGATGGTCCGATTATCCGAAAACGAGGACGCAACGGATACACCGACCTTGCAGCCAGAAGCCATCGACCGAACACTGACCGCTCTCAAATCATTTAAAGCAGTCTATGACGAATTACCCAACCTGACGATTAAAGCCGTTGCAACTGCTGCAACACGGCGGGCCAGCAATCAGAAGAAGTTTCTCAAACAGGTTAAGAGCGAACTTGATCTCACCATTGACGTTATCCCAGGAACCACTGAAGCCTACTACGACTACCTTGGTATCATTAACACATTACCTACCACTAATTGTGTGATGGTCGATACTGGCGGCGGTAGCTGTGAACTAGTCTTGGTGATGAACGGCCAAGCTAAAGAACTGATCAGCTTACCAATCGGTGCGGTCAATCTATCTGAAAAGTTCGGCTTAAACAATCACATTACAGCCAACGCCCTATTCAAAGCCATGACCTTCGTTGATCAGCTCTTCAACAGCGTTTGGTGGCTACGTAACGGATTGAACCTGCCGCTGGTCTGTCTAGGTGGGAGTAACCGAACCCTCGCTAAGATCAACCGTCATCAGTCTGACCTGCTCAACTCTGAAGATATTCACGGTTACCGGTTGGATGCTCAGGCAATCTACAAGACTTTTGACACCGTCATTGGCAAAGACGCCGCGGAACGTGCTCTGATTCCTGGTTTAGCCAAGGATCGCGCGGACATTATCGTCGGTGGCCTGATTCCAGCTATTACGTTAATGCGTTTCTTGGATTCTGACCGGATGATTTTCTCACAGAATGGCCTGCGCGAAGGCATCTTATTCGAACGATTGAGCAAACTGACAGCCAAAAACGTTAAAACTAGTGACTAGCTAGCGGATTTACCCGCCTACCGGGTCGGTCCGACAACGCTGGATAGACTTTAAAATATTGATAATGTTTGACCTAGTTTTGATTTGATTGTTACTTCAAAAAAGGCTATTGGCAGTTATTCAATAATCGCCAATAGCCTTTTTTGTAGCCATTTAAAGGTTAAAAGTTAATTATTCAATGAA
>NZ_LFEE01000052.1 GCF_001039045.1 Lactiplantibacillus herbarum | reverse complement strand
AGGCATGGAATTGTCTGTTTATAGGCATGCTAATTAGGGTATGGAATTCTTTTATATATGCTATAATAATTTTGAGGTGATTATATGAGCAATGAGTTAGTTAAATATCAACCCGAACTGAACACCATTCCACTGCGGAAATTTACGCCAACCGAAATGAATCTGTTCTTCTCGATTGTGTCTCGCATGCGGGACAAGGGCGACCAGACAGTCCGTTTTACCTTTGACCAGCTAAAAGACTTAAGCAACTACAAGCCCACAGCAAATCGTCGGTTTATAGACGATATTAAGCGGACTTATGACCATCTGATGGATTTACGTTTTGGTAGTCAAAGCAAGTCGGGCTTGAGTTTCACGCGCTTTGTCATGTTCACCAAATTTCAAATTAATGGGGACGCCGACGAGCCCTATGTTGACGTTGAAGTTTATCGTGACGCAATTCCTTTGCTTAACAACCTAGAAAGCTGGGTACGTTACGCTTTAACCGAGTTTCGTGACTTGAAGAGCAGCTATGCCAAAACGATGTTCCGTTTGTTGAAAGGTTTTCTCTCCACCGGTTACGCCTATTTTTCAAAATCCGATTTTATTGAATTGCTTGATATTCCAAAAAGTTACCGGCAGTCTAACACTGACCAATATGTTATTAGTCCGATTAAAGAAGAACTAACCCCTCTATTTCGTGGACTATGTATTCGCAAGAAATACGGTAAAGGACGCGGGAAACCAGTGATTGGCTATGCTTTTAGCTGGACGCCAGAACGCAAAGATGTCGAAGATGTGCACGTCAGCAAAACTGAACGACTCAACAAAGCCAAATTCAATATTGAGCACAATGGTGAGGTGAGTGATCAAGAAAAGTGGCGGGCACTCGACAAAGTTCGTGGGGTTCAACTCGGAACAACGGAACAAGAATTCAGACAAAAAGAATTAGAGAAACGCGAACAACAGATACGTGAAGATGAACGCCGAAAATTACTAGAAGAATTACGGAACGGAGGATTGCGATGACTGAATTAGAACGCATTGAAGCATTGGAAAAGCAACTGAAAACACGCAAACGTAAAGCACTTGCGAAAGAGTACGAGCGCTTAGGACGTAAGTTTTACAAGCAGTCGCACCCTAAAAATATGACAACGGCTGAGAATATGCTGGAGCATATTCCTATGTTCCAACCCAAAGAACCAACTTTAACCTCGGAGCAATTTAAGCAGTTACAAGCCATTGCTGAAAATATGCAATGGAACGGTAACTTCTGGAAGATAGATAATCTATCAGAAGTGAGCGAATGGTTGAGCCAATTTCGGAACGAAAATACGAAACCATAGTGCACAAAAAAGCCGATTTGCGAACAGCAAACTTTCGGCTTTTTTTGTGCACTTTTTTGGGTCCCTTTTTTCACAAAAAAAGGGACGGTTTAACGGGTTTGACTTTTGTGACGTTTAGCGAAGCTAAATCGACACGGTTTTGGGTTTGACTTTCAGGGGGATAAAAGGGGGAGCGGAGCGCCCTCTTTTCAAGTGCTGTTAGGCATACTTTTGCGAAGCAAAATGTATGTCTAACAGGTCGCTTGCAGTATCTTATTTTTAATGTTAGTCTGTACACGACTGATTAAGGAGCGTTCATACTTACATTAACTCATTAAAAATCTAACCGCATAGGGCAGATTGAGAATGATGGTTCTTAGGGGGTGAACTGCATGTCAAATATTAAAGCTGATTCAGATAAGCAAACTAAACGAATTAATTTCCGACTAACTGGTCTGGAATACGAGAAGCTAACCCAATCAGCAACTACTTACGGCCTAACGGTCTCAAATTATGCGAAACAGCTAGCCTTGAAATCAAAGTTACGCAAGCCTTACTTTCCGGCCAACGATACGCAAAAAATTATTCTAGAACTGACCCGTCAAGGCACTAACCTAAATCAGATCACTCGCAAGCTGAATCAAGGCGACCCGTTAACGCCAGTAATGCTGGCAGAAATTAAGCAAATGCAGGAGGTGCAACGGCAACTATGGCGACAATTGCAAAAGTGACTACGGGCGCTAGTGCATCCAGTGCTCTGAACTACGCTCTCGGTCAGTACAAAGCCATGCACAACGACACGGAACGCTGGCTAGAAGAACACCAGCTGGAACGTCCTGATGACCTTAAAAACTGCCGAGCAGTAGCGGTAGGTGGCACTAACGGTATCGACCCGATGATTGCCAAAGAACAGTTCAAAGCCGTTCAGCAAGCCTTTAATCAAACCCAGCGGCAAAATCAAGTGCGCCGAATTACCCAATCCTTTGCTGATAATGAGTTGACCGCTCTCAACCCGAAAGACTGGCAAAAAGCCAATGATCTTGGTTGTGCCTTAGCCGAAAAGCTCTATCCCGACTATCAAAGTGCCGTTTACACGCATATTGACGGGGAACATCATATTCTGCACAACCACATCATTGTCAGCAAGGTCAACCTCGAGACTGGCAAAAAAATGCAGGATACTCAAGGACACTCAGTTGACAGTATCCGCAATGTCAACGATGAAATCGCTAAAGAACAGGGCTGGCAAGTCATCGCACCCGTTCGTGAACATCAATCTCAAGCCGAACATGACCTCACGAAAAAAGGCGAATATTCTTACATGCACGATTTACGTTCCCGAATTGATACCGTCATGCAGGATACCTCTATTTGCGATTTTAAGACGTTCTCAGACGTTTTGGGTCAATCTGGGGTAATTGTCCGGGAACGTGGTCAAAGTTTCTCATACGCATTTTTAGACGCCAATAATAAGCAAAGACGAGCAAGGGGTAAGCGGCTCGGGACGGACTACGACAAGGAGGCCATCGACAATGAGCTGGCGAGACGAACTAGAGAAAGAACAGAACAACAACTCGACCGTGAAGACCAAGCAAGATCTACTGAACTTGTGCGAGACACAACGGCAACTGATACAGCGCTTGAACAGCGAGAACGAGACACTGAAGCAAGAAAACCAGCGCTTAATCAGCAATCAACAAAAATTGAACGACTTGGAACTTCAATGCAAGAAATTAATGACCAAGGTAGTCATGCTGAACAAATCTACCAGCGAATTAGACCAGCAGTTCGCACCATTGCAGACGGCTTACAACGATTTACTGACGCAGTACACGGATTTGCAAAGCAAATTAAGCAACGACTAGCCGACCAGCATTTATATCAAGACGTGGCTAGTCGCTTCAAGGCCGATATGGCACGCAAAGAACAGGATAGACAAGAGACGATTAAACAAGACCTAGATAAACGAACTGCTCCGAAACCTCAACGTACCCCTGAACAACCCACACCAACTTACTATCACAGCCGAGGAGGCTTAGAAAGATGAGCCAAAACGAAGAATTAGCCAAGCAAATTTTAACTGCTTATGCCAACGGACAAGTCGATTTAACCAATGTCCCTGATCTGCAAAAAATGGTCAAAGAAGCGGCCGCTCAACAAATGGTACATACCTACAGCACGACTGATTTCCACGCCAAGCAGGAAGAAGCCTTAGCCCACGAAAAAGCGTGGTATCACCAAGAAATTGACCGCATTTTGCAAGAAAAACTGACTGAAATCGAGCCTAAAACGCTGAAAGGCGCTGTTACTGACCAATTAAAACAGCAACTAGCCGACCTTGAGCATCAGCAAGCCGAATTTGAAGCCACGGTCGAACGTGCAAAAAGCACGGGTAACCGGCAGTTTTGGCAATCATTGGCGCCGAATTTAGCCGGTTTTGCCGTCTGTTTGTTGCTCGTGGCCGTGATTTTCTTCGTGCTTGAAAAGCTGATTTACCAAGGAGTCTGGCAAGGTTGGGGCTTGCATAAGCTGTACGCTACTGTGCTCGCCATTCAGCCTCAACACCCGTATGGCGCCATCGTTCTGGGCGTTTTGGGTGTTGTTATCCTTGCCAGCGCCATCTATGCCAGTTTCTGGTTGCTCGTCAAGGCGGTTCAACAATTAAGCGGTTTTGAGCCGTCTAAGCTCTTGTTCTGGAAGAAGCGTAAGAATACGCGCTGGTAGCGCTAAATGAGCTTAGAACTCAAAATATAGCCTCCTAACGCTATCTGGGCCTATCCGCCGAGCGTCAGTCGAGGCTCCTTTCTGAACAACGGTTTTGATTTTGAATTTGGCGAGTGAACGAAGTGAACGCTGCAAGCAAAATGTGAGCGTGATTTTCGCTCACTCCTTTTTGGTTTTTGGGTTTGATTTTGCATTTTGGGGCGCGGAGACGAAGTCGGAGACCCCCGCCTCTTTTATAACCTCTTTTTAAACCTCTTTTAAAACCTCTTTTAGGCACCCTTTCAGCCTTACTCCCCCAAGGGTTGCAGGATGATTAAGGCATGGAATTGTCTGTTTATAGGCATGG
>NZ_LFEE01000013.1:10412-26317 GCF_001039045.1 Lactiplantibacillus herbarum | reverse complement strand
CTTTGTTCAGTTTTCAAAGATCTAATTCGTCGGTGTTGATTAGCTCAACACAACTACTAAAGTTTATCATCTTCAGAACAACCTGTCAACATCTTTTTATAAATTATTTTGAATAAAGATTCAATGTAATGGCTCTCAATCAACCTAATTATTCATAATAATAAATAATGTTGCATATCGCTCTTAACGACAAGAAATATCATACCAAGAATTACGACCCTGGTCAAGCCTTTTACTCAATTAAATTCAGAAAAGTTTTAACCGCTGACTCATATCGCAATATTCTATATTTTACGGTGTTTCCATTAAGATATCAAGTTCTTTTTACACTAACGCTTATTCTACTGATAATCATTTTCTCCCTCCCCTACGTAGGCTAAACACTTCTTATCAACAATCCTAAAATATTCACGTCGATTAGCCTTCCTCATTCACTTGCTCGAAAACACGGTGTCTTCATCTCCCTTCACAATCAGGGCTTACTTTAGACTACATCGCAACTCCTTCAAATGTACGTACAGTCCTTTTCTTACTAATGAACTGTGCAGTAGTCCATCCATCTAATATAGATAGTGACTACTAAGTGATAGAACTGGACAAAAAAAGATGACGCCCATATCGGCACGTCATCTCACTGCATAACTATTTAATTTAATCTGAACTACTACTTGAACTAGAACTGCTATCGCTTGAACTAGATAGTTCTGGTGCATCCGTCTTGTAGAGACATTCTGTCGACTTACCATTATTTTTATAGAGTACACTCGTCTTCTTCTCTGCTTGAATCTCTTTAAGCGATTTAAGCGTCTTAGTGACTTTATAACTGTAATCAGACTTATCGACCTTCTTGAAGCCCTTAGGTGTATAGAACCTTAATAGGTCTCCTTGAATAACTCGATCAGATAAGGACAATTCTGTCGTCACGTGATTTTGCATCTGTTTGACAGAGTCCTTCTGCTTAGTCGTCATATTAGTAGCCTTCTTACCAGTCTTCGAATCATAGACTGTTCCACTGATCTTAGTATAGGTCGGTGAAACAAAGTCCCCGTTTTTAAACGCCACGGTTTGATTATGATTCTTCGATAGCAAGTCCGTCCCAAATTGAACGTAACCCTTATTCTTAATACCTAATAGATCAAACATCGTTGGTAAGGCATCGATCTCACCACCATACGTATGATTGACCCCACCCTTAATACCTTCAGAGTGAATCATAAATGGTACTTTTTGGAATTGGGCTAAATCAAAACTTGTGACAGACTTCTTGCCTAGTAATTGTGCAATTGCCGCTTTATGGTTATTCGAAATACCATAGTGATCCCCATATAAGACAATCATACTATTTTTGTAGAGTCCGGCCTTCTTCAAATAACTGATGAATTCAGCAAACGACTGGTCTAAGTAGTGCGCTGTTTGTACGTAACCATCTACCGTTGAATCGCCAGTCGTCGTCTTATCGATGGTCTGGTTCTCCTTATCCAAAGTATATGGATAATGGTTGGTCAGTGTAATCAGCTTAGCATAGAACGGTTGTGGCAACTGTTCCAAATACTTAACGGAGTCTTTGAAGAAGATCTTATCCTTCAGACCATACCCAACTGAGTAATTGGCCTTCTCCTTATAGTAAGAAGAATAGAAGAAATAATCATAGCCCCATGATTTATAAGCGTTATCACGATTCCAGAAACTAGCCACGTCACCATGGAAAGCCGCCGTTGTATAACCTTTTTGTGACAAGATTGCTGGTGCAGCTTGGAACGTGTTAGACGTCCCATACTGAGTCATTGCTGAACCAGTTGGTAATCCGAACAATGAGTTTTCCATCATCATTTCTGCATCAGACGTCTTCCCTTGAGCAACTTGATGATAGAAGTTATCAAAGCTCAAGGTACTCTTATCATGGTAGAACTTGTTAAGGTTTGGCGTCACTTCTTTGCCATCTACCTTATAATCAATTAAAAATTGCTGGAAACTTTCCAAATGAATGACAAAGACGTTCTTACCTTTGGCCTTACCAAAGTACTTCACGTTGTCATCCGCTTGATTCTTCTTCAGGTAGGCCAAGACACTCTTCATATCACTACTACTTGCCTTAGCCCGAGTCGCACTCTCTTTTTCAGTCTGATAGAAACTGTACCCCGCATATGTGTTAAGTCCTAAGTACTTTACGATGTAGTTATTATCAAACGTCCGTGTCAGTAAATCTGAGCGGTCATGTTCTGACATCCCCAGGTTAACTGCAAACAGTGCTACCCCAATCATTGTTAACGTCGCAGCATACCGAATCTTAAACGGTCGCGGATCGATCCGAATTACCTTGAAGGCTAATAACAGGATCAACAACACAACGTCCGCATAGACTAAGAAGTCGGTAGCGTGAATAATCTGGGCTAAACTTGTTCCCAAGTTGTTACTAGCCGCTCCGGAACTCTTAATAACTCCGGCTGACATAAAGTCAGAAAATTCACGATAATATAAGATATTGGCAAAGAGCCAGGAGGTTTGCAAAGCGTCGATAATAATAATCAACCAATACTTTAAACGTCCCCGGAAGTATAACGCGATCCCGAGTAACACAATTGCCGTTGGGAATGGGTTCAAGAATAAGATGAATTCCTGTACCGGCCCCTTAACACCTAGCGTAAACTCATTCTTATACGCGATATACGTCTTTAGCCAAAATAAGACCACGGTCAGAAAGTAGAAGCCAAGGGTTGTATTGACTTTTCCCACCGTGTTTTTTAAAAATTTAGCCATGGTAATTTCTTCCTCCGTTATTACTATTAACAAATCCATATTATAACGATTGCGTACTAGTTAGCAATATCTTGAAGGTTTCTTCAAAAATTCTTCAACATTTACAACGCGTCATAATATGGATCTATATGAAAATCTATCTAATTGGGGGGAATGTTAGTTGTCCGTCAATAGGTCGTATAATTCAATGGCAACCAAGTCAATGTTATCAAATTCAAACGTTTGATCAGGGTTGAATTCTTGTAACGTATACGTTGAGGTTGCAGGATCATAAGCAACTTGTCCACGTTCAACGCCCTCTTTTTCAAAGCGTCGTGCCTGTACTTCTGTTGAGTCCGTATTCCGCATGACTTCTAATCGTTTGAGAATTGCTGTTAATTCTGATTTATCCATTATAGTAATCTCGCTCCTTAGGTTTTGTATTTATTCTAGCAAAAAACAGGCCCAATAACACGTTTTTTATGTAGAAAGCCGATTTTTAACGCCAAACTTCACATTTATAATTATACCCTAACTAACCGCAAAGACGGTGAGAAGTTGTGCTAAAATTAGAACAACTTATAAATTTAAAGGAGTTCGTGATATATGACATTATTTAGAGACGACCTCAATGACACCATTAGCCAGATTCAAGTTTCAACCATCCGGCAATTCGATGAAGAAGTCAGTGCGATTCCTGACATGGTCAAACTGACTTTAGGCGAACCTGATTTCAATACCCCCGAACACGTCAAAGAAGCCGCAAAACGTGCGATTGATGAAAACTGGTCTCACTACACTGGTATGGCTGGACTATTAGGCTTACGCCAAGCAGCTGCCCATTTCCAAGAAACTAAGTACGGTGTCCACTACGATGCTGACGACCAAGTGCTCGTCACAGTCGGTGCCACAGAAGCAATTGCTACCGCATTGACCACCATCTGTAATCCTGGGGATGCAATTATCGTTCCTTCACCCATCTTCCCTGCCTATATTCCAATCATTCAAGAAGCGCGGGCAACGCCACTCTTCATGGACACGGGTGTTAACGACTTTGTTATCACGCCAAAGATGGTTGACGACTTCATTGCGGCTCATCCTGACGAACACTTTAAGGGCATTATCCTTAACTACCCGAACAACCCAACTGGTGTCACTTATGTTGAAGACGAGATCAAAGCCTTGGCTGAATGTTTCAAACGCCATAACTTATGGGTCGTTTCTGACGAAATCTACAGTGAATTAACTTACGGTAGTGATCACGTCTCTATTGCTAAGTACATTCCTGACGAAGTCATCCTAATCAACGGACTCTCTAAGTCACACGCAATGACCGGCTGGCGGATCGGTTTCCTATTCGCTTCTAAGGAAATGACCGCTCAGATGAAGAAGGTTCACCAATACTACGTCACCGCTGCCACCACGGTTGCCCAGATGGCTGGTATTGAAGCCCTTGACAACGGGATTGACGACGCGCTACCAATGCGTAAGCAGTACCAAGCCCGTCGTGATTTCGTCTACCAAACTATGGAAAAGCTGGGCTTCAAGATTGCTCGGCCAACTGGCGCTTTCTACATTTTCGCCAAGATTCCTGCTGGTTTCGAACAGAATTCCATGGCTTTCTGTAAAGACCTCGCACGTAAGAATCAACTTGCTATCATTCCCGGAACCGGGTTTGGTGCAGAAGGTGAAGGCTACGTTCGCTTGAGTTATGCTGCTAGCATGGAAAAACTACAAAAAGCAATGGCGCGCTTAACAGCCTATATGGTAGAACCAAGTAACCGCAATGCTTAATTAACCTGAAGTTAAAAAAATCGACTAGCCTGCTAAAGGCTAGTCGATTTTTTTGTCTTATTTTACTTAACCAGTGCAAATGTCGCCGTAGTTGGTAACGAGTCAGTTTTAACTGGTGTCGTCGCCCGCTGAATCGGTCCATCCAAGGCTAACGCTTTAGGTGTTCGATAAACAATCGTCTGACTAGTACCAGATAACGGATCAGTTAAACGGACTTTAACGACCGCCGTATCGGCTGCCAAATAATTGGGCATATTATGATGCATTGCCCATAATGCAATTTTGGTCTGAGTCAATGGGTGCACCGTATTTGACCATTTTACAAGCGTACTATTCGTCACTAAATGTACCTTATTCGTCGTACCCGGAATCTGGTACTCAATCGACTTCGGTGCCACGGTCTGGTACCGTTCCGTATTCTTCAGCATTAGTCGTAAGTTGTTATTAGCCGTAAACTTCCAGGTTGCACCTAGAGTCGTGGCAATCATCCGTCGACCATTCTGCTTGTATGTTGCTACTAAACACGCCCCCGCCTGATTCGTATAACCCGTCTTCAAGCCATCAACGGGTACTTGAGCATCATAATACTCTTCCCCTTTTAGAATCTGCACAGACGTCGGTACGGTATACTTATGGATCTTAACTGAACGATGATTGGCAACATCGATGACATCTGGATACTGATTGATCAGGTGTTGCGCGATCGTAGTCACTGCTCGTGCTGAAACCATGTTCTGCCCCTGCTCACCAGTACCTTTGATCATCAGGTCATAGTTAGTCAGGTCCGTATTATCCAGTCCAGAAGCGCTGATAAAATGCGCGTCTAAATGCCACTTGGTAGCTTGCCGATTCATGGACTTAATAAAAGCTGCATTGCTACCACCAACGTATTCCCCCAACGCGATGGCGCCACTATTCGAAGAACCAACTAAAGTTGCCGCAAATAGCTCTTTAACCGTGAACTTCTCATCCGCTGGCATTGGCATAACCGATAATGTTGAACTAGTCGCCATTTTACGGACGTTCTTATCAATTGGCACCGTGTCTGTCCACTTGATTTTGCCCTGATCAATCGCTTGTTCGACTAAATACAGCGTCATCAGTTTGCTGAGCGAGGCAATCGGTAACTTCTGATCCGCATTTTGCGCATAAACAGCTTGCCCCGACTTAGCATCGATGACATAGGCAGCTTTAACCTCATCCGCATCACTGACAGCACGTGCCTTGGTTGAGGTTCCCACTAGACTACTACCAACAGAGGCCAACACCAATAGTCCCCATACTAATTGGTTTTTCAATAACTTTAACATAGTACCTTCCTTTATTAACTGATAAAAATGGGACAGAAAACACGTTCTCCGTCCCATTCAATAATTTATTTTTCTGATTGATTCTGATTGAGTTCAGCTACCGGAATCTCTTCGGCTTTTTCAGCCCGCATTGCCATGGCAAACATACCTAAGAATAAGCCTAGGTAATACGTCAAGATGCGCCAAATCAGCATCGCTAGAATCAGCTTGCTGTGACTCGGAATGAACTTAGCAAATAGTGCGGTGAATCCAAACTCAGCACCACCGGCACCACCAGGAATTGGAAATAGTGAAGTTACCAAGAAAATCAACACGTTTAAACTAGTAACCATGATGAGGTTGACATCTGATACCCCCATCGCCCGCATAATAAAATACGGAATTAGGTAATAGAATAATAGTTGCAAAAAGGTCAAGACACAGACTTCAAGCAACATTCGCCAATCTTTTGTCATCCGCACACTCTCTTCATAGAAAGAGTCGATTTTTTCACTAATATTGTCTTCGAACTTGGCAAAACGTTCCGCCTTCATGAACCAACTAACTGGAATCAAGACGATTTTAACTGCGCGCTTTGTGAAGTTATACCAGTACATGACTAGTAAGAGACCGACAATCACCGCAAAGTGAATCAGGAATCCTAGGACAACGTACAAAGATAGGTAACTTAACTTTTCAGCTAGGTAATTAAAACCGACTAGCATGGCGAAGATAAAGTTCAGTACGACCATTGCTTGGAAGACAACGAACTTCATTAACGCCACTGAACTTGCTCGGCCAGCATCGATACCAGACTGAGCCATCACGAAGATCTGAGCAGGTTGTCCGCCTGAAGAAAACGGCGTAATCCCATTAAACAACTGTTCAGCTAACGGTACCCGCAGAGCATTTTTGAACGTATAGTGCCGATAACGATGGCGAACAAACTTCTGAACAACCACAGCTTCTAAGCCAAAGTAAAGACCGACACAGCCGAGCGCAACTAATAGCCACCACCAATTAAGTGTGACGATGTCCGTCATTAAGCTACTGAGCTTAACATTGCGTAACGAATACCATGAGATACCGACTCCCAATGCGACCATGACTAGTAATGACCAGATATTTTTTCTTGTCATTGACTATCCCTCTTTTGCTTGTTTCAGATAAAAGTCATGCCAAACTTTGGCTAACCGTTCTTCAGAATAGTCCTGCGCGGCTAATACAGCCTTATCATGCAAAAATTGCATGCCAGCAGGATTATCTCGCAAGTGGTCGATTTGCTTTTGCATATCATCCACATCGCTAGCTGCTTGGTAGTAACCATCAATGATGGCATGGTACAGATCCAAATCGCGTAATAGTACTGGTGTCCCACAACTGAAGGCTTCTAAGACCGACATGGGGAATAGCTCATTATAGGATGGCAATAAGAACAGATCCGCCATATTATAATAATCAACCAGTTTTTCACGCTCAACGATACCTGGAAACGACAAGTTAGCCGGTGGATTATCAACGACTTGTTTTAATTCTTGATAGCCATCCGTAATCCGACCGAAGGAAAAGCCGCCAGCCCACACAAATTGAATGTCTGGGTTACGTTTTGCTAACTTAATGAAATCAGGAACCCCTTTACGATCTTGAATCTGTCCGGTACCAATAATCATGAACTTATTCTGATCATAACCATACTGTTGCCGTAACCGTTGTTGCTTATCTTTAGTCATCTCATAGAATTCCCGCTTGCTGACGAAGTTGGGAATATAAGTCACATCCGTGCGCTTAATATGATAGGCCTCTAGTTTAGGAATAAAAGTTGGGTTAACAACCACAATGTGATCCATCCGCTTATAGAATGAAATCAAATACCGGTTGAAAATCTTCTGAAAGGGACGTGGTAATTTCAAGCTACCTTCCAAAGTTTCTGGCAAGAAATGCACGTAGCCAATCTTTCGCCCTCTGTTCGGCATAAATGTCGACAAATAGAACATCGGATTAACCGTATGGTAGTGTGAAACCGTCGATCGTCCATACCGGTTCACTTTAATATTGAACTCATCTTGCCAATGCGTCTGTAGTAGTCGCATTAGTTCAAGGTAAGCACTACCGACCCCCTGGCCCTTAACCGAGTCAGCTTTCGAAAACATCGTGATGTTTAACATAAAATTTCCCCTTAACCTGAATCAGCTCATTATCTCAAAGCCATTAATTTTATTTCAAGACTGATTATTTAATTATACCGCTTAGTTGCTAATATCTGCTGACTTATCCGCTGATTCTGAATAAGCGAGTTGTACATCCTGATAGTAATTAATCACTTGTTTACCAAAGTACTCCGCCGAAATCTGGTAAAGCTTCTTTTGACGAGGTTTAGGATCATCAAAAGCATGTGGATGTTGTAAATAGCGCACAACGTCTTTGACCAGCGTTTCCTCACTAGTAAAAGTCGTTCCCAGTGACGGATCGTCTAATAACTGGTCCGTGTATGGGCTAGTCGCAACGACCGTCTTTAAACCCGCAGCCATTGCTTCAATGTAGGTTAATCCTTGTGACTCCGAATTAGAGGCCGAAACAAATAAGTCTGCCATCTGGTAATAGTTAAAGACTTCATCATTATCGATTTCACCAGCAAACTGCACGTGTTCCGTTAGGTTCGCCTCTTTAACCTGGTTCTCCAGAGTCTCACGGGCAGGTCCATCCCCAACGATTAATAATTGGGCTGCTGGAACCTGTTCAATTATGGCAGGCAGCGCTGCGATCACTTCATGAATATTCTTTTCGTAGGCTAAACGACTGAGTGAAAGCAATACGGGGGTCTCTGGTTGATACCCCAACTTTTCGCGGTAATTGGCCGTCGACTGCTGTTCGTACTGGTTAATATCAATCCCAGTAGGAATAATCCGTACCGACGACTTCACACCGTAGCCCTTCAATGTGTTAGCAACTCGTTGACTAGGCGCTACGATTCCATTCATATGGTAGCAATAAGCCCGCGTAGCCTCTTTCACGTGGTACGGCTTCAAAATCTTCCCATTCGCAATGTAGTGCAAATAATCCTCATACATCGTGTGATAGGTATGAATACATGGGATTTTTAGTTGCTTAGCCACAAATTTGCCAATCATCCCCATCGAGAATTCCGTTTGGGTATGAACGATATCTAAGCCCAAGTCTTTAGCGACCTGGTAGGCCTTAAACAAACCACGGACAGCAATTCGGCGATCAGTAAAGGAGACGAAAGGAATACTCGTAAAACGAAAAATATTGCGTTCATAAATATTCTTATCAACATGGGGATCCGTGGTCGTAAAGATATAGACTTGATGACCAGCCCGTTCGAGTTGATTGCGTAACACCTTAATGGACGTTGCGACCCCACTCACTTGTGGATAGTATGTGTCTGTAAATATCCCAATATTCACGTCGATTCTCCCCTTATTTCCCGTTAGTTCAACCTAAACTCATGGTTAACTAACGTTGCTTCACAGCCATTTAAGTTAATCGGCTTGAGCAAGTCCGTTTACGTTGCAATGATTAATTATAACAATTATATTGGTTCAGTATCAGAGTTGCAAATAATCTTAATATAAATTAAGAGTTCATGGCAAACGATTAGCACATAACTGGACTGAAAAATCCCCCTCACTCTTTCAACCACTCCCAACTTCTCCCCTAGCCTTTGAAAGACTTGATGCTGACCATCATTTTAACCAACAATTGTTAGGACAAACAAAAAGAGCAAGTCCGCAGACTTGCTCTTTATTTAGGTTCATTATTATTATTTGTCGAAGACAGTCTTTTCAACTAATTCTTTAACTTCGTCATTCGTCACACACTCGTTAAGAGCACGATCAGCTAACTTAGCCATTTCCTTAGTATCAAGCTTCTTCATCAATGAACGGGTCTTTAGAACTGAAGTTGAACTCATTGAGAATTCATCTAAGCCTAAGCCCATCAATAATGGAACTGCAATTTGGTCCCCAGCAACTTCACCACACATACCCGTGAAGCGACCGTTAGCGTGAGCAGCGTCAATAACGTGCTTGATCAAACGTAACAACGATGGGTTGTATGGTTGATACAAGTATGACACTTGTTCGTTACCACGATCAGCAGCAAATGAGTATTGAATCAAGTCGTTAGTCCCAATACTAAAGAAGTCAACTTCCTTAGCGAATTGGTCAGCCAAAATAGCAGCGGCAGGAATTTCGATCATAATCCCAAGCTTGATATCATCCGCAACTGGCGTACCAGCAGCAACCAACTTAGCCTTTTCTTCTTCGAAGATGGCCTTAGCTTTACGGAATTCATCCAAGGTTGCGATCATTGGGAACATAATCCGTAATTGACCGAAGTTTGATGCACGAATTAACGCACGTAACTGAGTCCGGAAAATGTCGTCCCGATCAAGTGAAATCCGAATTGCACGGTAACCCAAGAATGGGTTCATTTCTTCAGGTAATGGCAAGTAAGGTAACTCCTTGTCACCACCGATATCCATGGTCCGAACAATCACGGGTTTGCCGTTCATGCCTTCAACAACTTTTTTGTAAGCTGTGAATTGGGTATCTTCGTCAGGTAATTCTGAACTGTTCATGTACAAGAATTCTGACCGGAATAAACCAACGGCTTCAGAACCAGCATCCAAGACACCATCCATATCGTCAGGCGTCCCAATGTTAGAAGCTAATTCAAAATGCTTGCCGTCTTTAGAAACGGTCGTTTCGTTTTTGAGCTTAGCCCATTCAGCTTTTTGTGCACTGAAATCTTTAGCTTGTTGTTGGTAGTTAGCAACTTCAGCATCCGTTGGGTCAACCAAAGCGTCACCGTTGATACCATCTAAGACGACCACCTCGCCCTCTTGGATATCAGTAGTAGCCGTTTCAGAACCAACGATTGCTGGAATTTCAAGAGTCCGTGACATGATAGCTGAATGACTAGTCCGGCCACCAATGTCAGTAATAAACCCTTTAACATACTTACGGTCAAGTTGAGCCGTATCACTAGGTGTCAAATCGTGGGCTACCACGACGACTTCTGAGTCAATTAATGCTGGACTTGGTAAGGTAACCCCTAACAAGTGACTCAAAACTCGCTTCGTGACATCGCGAATATCGCCAGCTCGTTCTTGCATATATGCGTTGTCCGTCATTGCTTCGAACATACCGATGAAAGTATCAGTAACTTCCTTCAGTGCTTCTTCAGCGTTGACTTTATCATCATTGATTTTACCTTCGATTTGTCCAAGCATTTCTGGATCAGACAAAATGGTGATATGAGCTTCAAAAACTTCCGCTTCTTCTTCACCCAAGCTGGCTACCGCTTTTTCTTTGATAACCTTTAGTTCAGCCTTGGAAGCATCGAAAGCGTCATGTAACCGTTGAACTTCAGCTTCTGTATCAGAAACTGTTGTTTTTTCGAAAGATAAATCTGGATCAACTAGCATATAGGCCTTAGCAATTGCGATACCATCACTGGCAGCAATTCCTTTTAGTACCTTTTCAGCCATTATTCAGATAATCCTTCTTTCTTCATCGTATCAGTTAAAGCTGCGATTGCGTCGGCTTCGTCGGCACCTTCAGCAGAAATAGTCACGTCAGCATCTTTACCAACACCAAGTGACATAACGCCCATGATAGACTTTAAGTTAACTGATTTGTCTTGGTACTGCAACGTAATTTCTGAGTTGAACTTACTTGCTGATTGTACCAATAAAGTTGCGGGACGTGCGTGGATACCTGTGTCTGCGATTACGTGAAATTCTTTCTTTTCCATAACTATTCGATCTCCTTCAAGATGCAAAATTTAAAGTTGGTTCTGAGTCAAACCGAGTTGCCGCCAACACGTCTACTCAAGAGCCCTTAGTAATGATGATAGCAATTATCTCATTAAAATACAAGCCCTTTCATTCAAGCAGAGCCTATTAATTAGTCGTCTTACCATCTTGTTCAAAATGATAAGTGATCCGTCCATCTAAGTCCGCCATACCAATGATTCGTTTACGGTACTCATAATTCATATAAGCATCATGAAAGCTCATAAACTGGTCAGGTGTCACACTAAAGTTTTCACGTTTTCCAGTTCGTAAGTCTTCCATTAACTGCGTATAGTCAGTCACCATACAATCATCGCCTCCTTAAATATTAGGATTGAAATAATTTTTTACCACCGTCAAGCTTTGTTGTCGCAACAGTCACCGCAAAACTAGCACTGAATTAATATGTGCTCATTGCAATAACCGCTATGCTCAACATCAAATCTGGTCAGACCATTTCCATGCAAAAAAAACGCTTTGTACTATAATATAGAGAGACAGTTTCGTTGCACTAGACCAGTCATAACCAGATAATTAATATACAACGAATCCGGTTACATGACAAGCCTAGAGTTGCGACTATCCAGACTTAATTCAGAAATCACTCAATCAGTCCCTACGGATTAGTTACCAACACAACGACCAGTTTTTCCGGTGGAGCTTTTCACTTGCAATGGTTCGGGGAATCATTATACTGATAGTCAAAGGTCAACAAAGGTCAGAAACCATTGTACCTTACACTATTTCCTTAATCGATTTAGTGATATTTCTGATGCGAAAGGTGCGTGACAGCATAATGCTTTGTGACAATTGCCATAAGAACGAAGCGACGATTCATTTATACACGAACGTCAACGGTCAACGGCGACAAATTAATCTTTGTCAGAATTGCTATCAACTACTAAAGAATCAGGAACAACAACCAAATAATGGAGTTGGAGGTGCTAATATGGCACAAGATCCATTCGGTTTTGGTGGGCTTGACGATATCTTCCGTGCAATGCAAGGCGGTGCTGAACCAAATAACGCCCGTCAACAACAAACCCCACCAACCCAACCAGCTGGCCCCAATAATGGGGGGAATCAGCGTGGTAATAACGGTGGCGGGCTCCTCGGTCAATATGGTTTTAACTTAACGGCTCAAGCCAAACAAGGTAAAATCGATCCAGTCATTGGCCGCGATACGGAAATCAACCGTGTCATCGAGATCCTGAACCGACGTACTAAGAACAATCCAGTACTGATCGGTGAAGCCGGGGTTGGTAAGACGGCGGTTGTTGAAGGCCTTGCACAGAAGATTGTTTCTGGTCAGGTTCCACAAAAACTACTTGATAAAGAAATTATACGCTTAGACGTCGCTTCCCTTGTTCAAGGTACCGGTATCCGGGGCCAATTCGAACAACGGATGCAACAGTTAATGAAGGAAGTTCAAGACAATCCTAATATCATCCTCTTCATTGACGAAATCCATGAAATCATGGGTGCCGGTAATGCTGAAGGTGGCATGGATGCTGGGAACGTCCTGAAACCAGCCCTTGCTCGTGGCGACTTCCAATTAGTTGGGGCAACCACGCTCAATGAATACCGTGACATCGAAAAAGATGCCGCCCTCGCTCGTCGGTTCCAACCCGTAACGGTTGATGAACCCAGCGTTGAAGAATCTATCAAGATCCTACAAGGTATTCAAAAGAAATATGAAGACTATCACCACGTCAAATACGATGCAGATGCAATTACCGCAGCGGTCAAATTATCGAATCGCTACATTCAAGATCGTTTCTTACCAGACAAGGCCATCGATCTACTCGATGAAGCCGGCTCACGTAAGAACTTAACCTTGAAGACGGTCGATCCTAAAACCATTCAAGAAAAGATCGATGCTGCTGAACAGCAAAAACAGGACGCCTTGAAAAAGGAAGACTACGAGAAAGCGGCTTACTACCGTGATCAAGTTGCCAAGTTAGAAAAGGCTAAACCTGATGAAAACGCTGCTCAAGCTGATAACGATGCCGCAACGGTAACGGTCAAAGACATGGAACAGATTGTTGAAGAAAAGACTAGTATTCCAGTTGGCGACCTCCAAGCGAAGGAACAAGCTCAGATGAAGACCTTGGCGACTGACCTTCAAAGTCACGTCATCGGCCAAGATCAGGCTGTAGAATCCGTTGCCCGTGCTATTCGTCGTAATCGCATCGGTTTAAACGGTACCGGTCGTCCAATCGGTTCATTCATGTTTGTTGGCCCTACTGGGGTTGGTAAGACAGAACTCGCTAAGCAGCTCGCTGAAGAACTCTTCGGCTCTGAAGACGCCATGATTCGTTTTGACATGAGTGAATACATGGAACCACATTCAGTGGCCAAATTGATTGGTTCACCCCCTGGCTACGTTGGGTACGAAGAAGCTGGTCAATTAACTGAACAGGTTCGTCGCCACCCTTACAGCTTGATTCTTCTCGATGAAGTTGAAAAGGCTCATCCAGATGTCATGCACATGTTCTTACAGATCTTAGACGATGGTCGTCTGACCGACTCACAGGGTCGTACCGTTAGTTTTAAGGATACGATTATCATCATGACCTCTAATGCCGGAACCGGTGACAGCGAAGCTAACGTTGGCTTTGGTGCTGCAGCTGAAGGCATGACTCATGATATTACCAGTCGCTTGACGGATTACTTCAAACCAGAGTTCTTAAACCGGTTTGATGACATCATCCAGTTCAACGCATTATCAAAGGCTAACTTAATGAAGATTGTCGCTCTAATGATCGATGATGTGAATGCCATGCTAGCTAACCAAGGGCTTCACGTTCACGTAACGGAACCCGTTCAAGCAAAGCTCGTTGATCTTGGATATAACCCACAAATGGGGGCTCGTCCACTACGACGTGTCATCCAAGAACAAATTGAAGATCGCATTGCAGACTTCTATCTGGATCACAGCGATGTTAAACAGATGGTTGCCAAGGTTGAAGACGGTAAGATCGTTTTAGCGGCGGAAACTAAAGCAGAATAATTGATTACAAAATAAGGACTTCAGAATTTTCACTATTCTGAAGTCCTTATTTGTTTTTACTATTTCACTGACCAGTAACTATACGCCCAGCTTAAAATTCTCTAATTGTCGTTCCAAAGTATCACGTTCAATACCAATATACCGTTTAGTCACCTGCTCACTGGAGTGATTAAAGATCATCATTAAGCCAGCAATATCATGTGTCCGCTGGTAATAATGATAGCCAAATGTCTTACGAAGAGTGTGGGTGCCAATATCATCACGTTCCAAATACTCACTAGCCGTCTGGAAAATCCTATAGACACCATTAACAGTCAGTGCGCTGTCTCCCCGTCCGCTACAAAACAGCGGCTCATTAGCACCTCGGTAGCGCGTATACTTATGTAACTCCGCTTTTAGATTTTTCAAAAATAACCAGCGTTTTTTCCCAGTTTTACGTTCAACAATCATGACTCGATCCCTACCTCGTACCTGACCGACTGTTAAATTAACGATATCACTCATTCTGAGTCCCGTATTGATGCCCACCAATACGATCATTCGATTACGCTCCCCATAGCGTGCTTGGGTCACGGCCCATAAAAAGTCATTAATTTCTTGGGTCGTCCGTAGCGGTTCTACATTATAATGCATTCCTTTGATTACACCTCAATTTTTAGATTGACTTTGCATGCCTACACTTAAATTATGACTTTCCGTTTCCCCATTATATATACCTAACAAACAAAAACGCAGGGCAAGGAGTGTTCTCCTTGCCCCACGTCAACACAGATTCTTAAGTTCATCATACGTGATTATTTATCAAAACTAAAGTTTTAAGGTTTCTAATTGATTAGCAAGCTTAGCAGCCGGTGTTGTCTCTAGTGACTGTTCTAACTGCTGATCAACAGATTTCATGCGTTTGCGCCCAGTCTCAGTTAGCGTTAATACACGTAGGCGACGATCCTGCGCCATTGGTTGACTCTGTAGCCACCCCTGCTGAATCAAAACACCAATGTTTTGTGCTAACGACGCCTTTGCAACTGTAAGTGCCGTTGCAACGTCCCCAATTTGAACTTGTGGGTTTTGCTCAACATAAACCAAGATTCTTAATTCATTGAGGCTTAAACCGGTGAGTGATGACCAATTTGAGGTTAACCGTTTTAAGTCGCGCTCCAGGTGCATGATATTCATAATATAATTGATTGGTTGTTGCATACTAAAAGCATCCTTCCTAATCTTTAATATCTTTATTAACCATCTAATAATAAAACAG
>NZ_LFEE01000013.1:0-10402 GCF_001039045.1 Lactiplantibacillus herbarum | reverse complement strand
TTTTTAAAATAATAGTGCGAATTGATTACGGTTAATTCAGTCTTTTAGGCTAATTGATCAATAATACGTGATCAAGTTAACCTTACTAACTTTAACAATATCAGTTGTTCATTCGCAATATTATTTTAAAAAAAGTGCGAATCATTTATTAAGATGAATAATTATATTCATTAATAAGCTTCATTAACAGTATTATTATTGCACAACCATAAGAGTTACACAAACAACTACGAACGCTGGTAATCATTTTATTCTACAATAGATCCTATTTTAAATCTCCAGACCCCCACCCCTTCAATAGTCTTGTGAATTCATAATTTTATATTACATTTCTACAACAAATCGTTGCCAACGTCCAGGCATACCAATTAGTATATAAATGTTAAAATCCACGATAAATTCATTTATAATCAGCATCATTAAACATCATTAACTAGCCATACCATTGAAATTTTCAGAGGATTAAGGTTAACTTTATCTTTGGTTACTTACCCGAACCTTACATTGTAACCTGCATCATTAAGCCAACCTGCTACTGATAAAATTCCCTTTTCTTACAGT
The DNA here is from genome assembly GCF_001039045.1 of Lactiplantibacillus herbarum. GTDB lineage: Bacteria > Bacillota > Bacilli > Lactobacillales > Lactobacillaceae > Lactiplantibacillus > Lactiplantibacillus herbarum. The sequence goes on along the minus strand of NZ_LFEE01000013.1, from coordinate 9,841 downwards.
CATTTAGACAACAAAACGGACGCCAAGTTTGCACTCAACGCCCGTTACATTTAATTCACTATTCTGAAAAACTTGTCACTAACCCAGCGTCAACTGCTCGTTGAGTGTACATCGCAACTTCGTCTTCACTCGCCCGGACAAAGTGTCCTGGCGCGATTTCAACCATCCGTCGCTTCTTACCGTCCATTTCAGACGAATCATCATACGGCATCTGCTTGCGATTACGTTCGAATTCAGGATCAGGTACCGGTACCGCTGAGATCAAACTCTCCGTATAAGCGTGCAACGGTGAATTGTATACTTCATCAGCTGGTCCAATCTCAAGAATCTTCCCGTAATGCATGACGCCAATCCGATCACTGATATACTTCACCATCGACAGATCATGCGCAATGAAGAGATACGTCAAGTTCTGTTTAACTTGTAATTCCTTCATCAAGTTAACGACTTGGGCTTGAATCGAAACATCCAGTGCGGAGATGGGTTCATCGGCAATAATAAACTTGGGTTCAACGGCTAACGCCCGGGCAATCCCGATACGTTGACGTTGTCCACCAGAAAACTCATGCGGATAACGACTCGAATGATCCTTATTCAGTCCAACGGTATCTAACAGATCTTCAACCTGCTTAGTCCGATCAGCGTCGTCCTTAGCAAGACCATGGATATCAATACCTTCCGCAACAATATCCTTAACCTTCATCCGTGGATTCAATGAAGCGTATGGATCCTGGAAGATCATTTGAATTTCACGTCGGAATTCGTGCATCTCTTTTTTGGTATGCAACTTAGAAACGTCCTTACCGTTAAAGATGATCTGACCATCCGTTGGTTCATACAAATGGATAATTGAGCGGCCAGTCGTCGTCTTACCAGAACCAGACTCACCTACAAGGCCAAACGTTTCTCCCTCGTAAATATCAAAAGAGACGTCATCAACAGCCCGGACTTCATCTTTTCTACCAACATTAAAATACTGCTTTAAATGATGGACTTCTAATATCTTTTTACGTTCATCAGGCATGACTAATTACTCCTTTGTACTAGGATTTTGAATGGGAGCTTCAGGTTTCTGCATCGCCGCAAATTTCGTTTGTCGCCGAACAATTTCATCCGGTGGCGTTACTTTAGGTGCGTCTGGATGCAGTAACCAAGTGGCCGCATAATGCGTATCTGAAACCTTGAAGAATGGTGGTTCTTGTTCCGTATCAATCTTCATCGCGTAGTCACTACGAGCCGCAAAAGCGTCCCCTACTGGAGGTTCAAGTAGATCAGGTGGTGTCCCTGGAATTGCTGACAACGAGCCACTTTCAGTGTCCAAAGTTGGCATCGAGTTCAACAAGCCCCACGTATAAGGATGTTGCGGGTTGAAGAAGATTTCATCAACCGTACCATATTCAACAATTTTACCCGCGTACATAACCGCAACACGGTCAGCCATACCGGCAACCACACCCAAATCATGGGTGATGAAAATAATCGAAGTATCGATCCGGTTCTGTAAATCCTTCATCAGGTCCAAAATCTGAGCCTGAATCGTCACATCCAACGCAGTAGTTGGTTCATCAGCGATCAAGACTTCTGGGTAGCAGACTAATGCGATCGCAATAACGATCCGTTGGCGCATCCCACCAGAGAATTGGTATGGATAATCATTGATCCGACCTTCTGGATTCGTGATCCCAACTAATTTCAACATTTCTAACGCTTGCGCAATGGCTTCTTTTTTCTTTAAGCCCTTGTGCTTCATCAATGGTTCTGCAATCTGCATCCCAATCCGCATGGTTGGATCAAGTGAGGTCATTGGATCTTGGAAGATCATGGCAATATCCTTGCCACGAATATGTTGCATGTCTTTTTCAGACTTTTTAATGATATCTTCACCGTGGAACATGATACTCCCACGTTTGATCTCAGCATTGGGTGCCAAGAGTCCCATTAGTGAACGAGTGGTTACGGATTTACCCGAACCTGATTCACCAACGATTGCTAAAGTTTCCCCCTTACGCAGATCGAAGCTAACGTCACGGATGGCTTTAACTTCCCCTGCATAGGTATGGAAATTGATTTCCAAATTACGGACTTCAATCACATTTTCAGTTTGTTCCATAAGTTTGCCGTCTCCTAACGTTTCGATTTGGGATCAAACGCATCGCGCATCCCATCACCCAGTAAGTTAAAGGCTAGCATCAAGATGATGAGCACAATCGCTGGGTACCACATCTGGTATGGTAAGAATTGGAAGTTCTTCTGCCCATCAGAGATCAACGTCCCCAATGAAGCTTGTGGTGAACTGATCCCAATCCCGATATAACTAAGGAACGCTTCGAAGAAGATCGCGCTGGGAATCGTGAACATCGTTTGAATAATGATAACACTCGATAAGTTTGGCAAAAGGTGCTTCCAAGCGATCTTAGGTGCCGATTCGCCCAGCGTCCGTGCTGCCAAAATAAAGTCTTGGTTCTTCAATTGTAACGTTTGGGCACGTGTTAAACGTGCCATCGTTGTCCAACCGGTAATCGCGATGGCAGCAATAATCGAAGCCATCCCAGTTTTGGTGAACGCTGTTGCCATCAACACCATGACCACTAATTGCGGGATGGACGAGAGAATTTCAATCACACGTTGCATGAATAAATCGACTCGTCCCCCTTTCCAACCGGAGAGAATCCCGAACCCAACCCCAACGGTCAAGTCAATCAAGGTCGCAATCAACGCAATTAAAAGTGAGATCCGTGTCCCGTACATGATCCGAGCTAATAGATCACGGCCAAGGTAGTCGGTTCCTAAAATGTAATGAATGTCAGACTTAGCACCTGCTTGAGCATAGGCATCCACATCTTGACCAGATTGCGTCAAATGACCATTCAGCCCGTGGATGTTAACACCTGGAAGCTTAGGTGGTAAGTTGGCATACTTGGGTGCCTGAGCGTTTGGGTCAACGTGATAAACTGCCTGACCACCAAAGGCTACTAAGAACATAAAGACAATCACGATAAAACTAACAAAAGCAGTTTTGTTAGACTTCAACCGACGCCATACGTCTTGACTGAAGGTTAAAGATGGCGCAGCGATTCGTTCGTTATCAGGACCCGCTTGTTTATCTAACGGCTCGAAGTCGCCGGGCTTAATTTCAATGTTACTTGGATTTTCTGCCATTAACTAGTCCCCATTTCCACTTAAACGAATCCGCGGATCGATAATTCCGTAGACGATATCAGTCAATAATAATAGTAAGCAAAGGAGTGCTGAGTAGAAGATCGTCACACCCATGATGGTTGGATAATCATTCACTAAGATCGACTTAACGAATTGTTCCCCAATCCCAGGAACAGAGAAGATATTTTCAACGACCATTGAACCAGTCATTAACGCAGCGGCTAATGGTCCGATCAATGTCACCATTGGAATCAAACTGTTCCGAAGCGCATGGTGATAGACGATACCAAATTTGGATAAGCCCTTAGCCTTAGCTAATTCGATGTAATCCGAACTCAACACGTCAACCATGTCGGTCCGAATAAACCGGGCCGTTTCAGCTAGCGGACTAGCTGCCAATGCGAGGGTTGGTAAGATCGTGTAGGCAAATCCTGACCAACCAGCGACTGGGAACCACCCGGTCTTCAAACCGAGATAGTACTGTAACAGGATGGCTAACACGAAACTCGGTACCGCAATCCCTAAAATGGATAAGACGGTTGCCAAACGGTCAGCCCAAGTATCTTTTCTGATTGCACCGATGGCACCTAGGATAATCCCGAAGATGATCCCAACGATCAATGCTTGACCACCTAATTGCATTGATGGTCCCATCCGGCTACCGATGATGTAACTAACGGCTTGATCAGAGAATTGGAATGACAATCCCAAACTCCCCTTGAAGATGCCACCGATATAGATAAAGTATTGTAACCAAACGGGTTTATCCAATCCGTATTGGGCTAAGATTGCCGCTTTTTCACTGGGTGTCAACTTAGCTTCATTTTGAAGCGGTGTTCCGGGCATTAATTTCATTAAGAAGAACGTAACCGTCGCCACAATGAATAATGTCAGGAACAAGTAAAATATCCGCTTTAAAAGATATTTTCTCATGAGAATTCCTCGCATTCTATTAAAATAAACTTAAAAAACAATGACATCCATCATTATAAAACAAAATGGTAAGGATTAACAATGTGTCAATCCTCACCCCTTTGTTTCACATTCGTTCAGTTAAAGCACACACACTTTTTACTGTGAAATTACATCATTATTTAACGGACATGTACTTCAAGTTGTAGTTAGAACCAGCAGTATTGTAGATGATGCCCTTCACATTGTTACGAGTCAACGTTGCAGTAGCTTGTTGATAGATTGGGATGACACCCTGATCATTCATCAATTGCTTTTCAGCAGCGACCATGTCGGCCCAACGTGCAGTTTCGTTATTGGCATCGGCACCTTCTGCCTTCTTCACAGCTGAGTCATACGCAGCGCTGTTGTACTTACCGTTGTTGTATGAGTTGTCTGAAGTGAAGAGTGACAAGAATGAGATTGGATCAGTAAAGTCAGCGTTCCAAGCAGAGATAACAGTATCAAAGTTACCAGCTTGTGAACGAGATAAGCGTGTCTTAAATGGTACGTTTTGGTTGGTAACCGTTAAGCCTGGAAGTTTTTCCCATGCACCCTGAATGTATTCAGTACTCTTCTTGGCACCATCAGTATCATCAGAAAGTAGTTTGATATTCAGCTTAGTTTCGCCGATTTCTTTCATACCTTCCTTGAACAACTTCTTAGCCTTAGCTTGATCGTATTCAACTGCACTGGCAACGTAGGCATCACTAGTGAAGTCCTTACCAGTTGTTGGATTCTTAGCTAAGTCTTCAGAAACGTAACCCTTAGAAACGGTTGAACCATTACCTAACGTGTTGTTAACGTATGATTTCCGGTTGATAGCTAATGATAAAGCTTCACGAATCTTTTGGTTCTTGAAGGCTTTTGCTAACGTTTTATCGCTATCATTACGGTTAAGTTCAACGTAGAAGGTTGAGGCCGTCTTACGAACCAAGTAGTTCTTGTCATTCTTGTAGTTCTTAACTTGTTCGTTTGAAAGTGTCGTGAAGTCAATCTTGTTAGAGTTAAACAAGTTCAACCCAGTCGAAGCATCCTTGACAACTTGGTAGTTGATTGCAGACATCTTGACGTTCTTCTTGTCCCAGTAATCGTTGTTCTTCTTCAAAGTCCATGAGAGGTTAGTCCCCGTCCAGCCAGTCATCTTGTAAGGGCCGTTGTAAACCATTGCGGCACTGGTCGTCCCATACTTAGAACCGTACTTCTTAACCACTTTTTCGTTCTGTGGGAAGAAGTTGATGAAGCCCATTAGCTTATCAAAGTAAGCGATTGGCTTGTCCAAGGTAACGGTCAACTTGTAATCGCCGTCCGCCTTGATCCCTAAGCTAGAGACGGGTTTCTTACCGTTGGCGATATCGTCAGCGTTCTTGATGCCTGAATATAAGTATGCGTATTGTGACGCAGTCTTTGGATTAACTGTCCGTTGCCAACCATAAACGAAATCTTTGGCGGTAACTTTATCCCCATTACTCCACTTAGCATTCTTCCGCAGCGTAAAGGTATATGTCTTACCATCTTTAGAAACGGTGGTAGACTTCGCAATTCCGGGTGTGACTTTACCATTTTTTCCTAAACGGTATAACCCTTCATTGGTGTTATTCAGTGCATTAGAACTAACCACATCGGTTGACTTAGAAATGTCCATCGTTGGTAGTTCGGCTGATTCCGTCCAATTAGCTGTATTCTTAGCTGAACTTGAAGTGCTCTTATTAGAACCACAAGCGGCTAAGAACAGTACGGACGCACCAGCAACAACGGTAACTTTCGCAACTGTTTTAAAATTCATAAAAACCCAACCCCTAACTTTTTATCGTATATGTGTGTGCTTTTCCCTCGAAAAGTTAAAGTAATTGTATATTATAAATAAATTAAAATCAATCATAAACTCTAATTTTTATCATCATTTCATCATAATTATCGTTTTTTGCTCATTTAATACTATTTAAGCCTGCCAACATCAGCGCTTATAATCATTGATATTACAGTATTTTCGTTCGAAACAAACCGTTTTTAAATTCATTAACCACAATCGAAAAAAATTCTTAATAAATAATTGATTTCATCATCAAAAAGACCAAAAAAGCCCATTTCAGGCTTAGTTAAAACAGCTAAAAATTTCCAAACAAAAAGAGAATGCTGATTTTTATCAGCATTCTCTTAATTTTAAATCGTTTTAATTACCTAAATAACCAATAATTGACGCAATGATTAAAATCACTAATACGATCGTTGTGATCCAAACGTATAATCGATCCTTCTCAACTGCAAATGCGTAAATTGATACAGCCACTCGTAATGTCGGCGTTAGGATCAATAAAAATAACCCTAACATAATCACTGCGTAAGGCTTTAAGCTAATCACGCCGGCCCAAATGGTTGCAAAGCTATGTGGCTCAACACCATTTGGATAACCACCGTTACCTTCGATCAGCATCAGTACCATCCCAATCACCAAAACGATTGCGGACACCATCACACCGATTCGAAGAATATAGCCGATCATCATCTCAACTTGGTGCATCTCTTCTTGTTTAGTTGATTTCTGTTTGTCCATTAGATGGTCACCCCGAATCCTTTAGCAATCATCTGAATACCCAAGTAAAGCATTACGGGGACAAAAATCATCCGAATAAAGCGTGGTTTTAGTCGTTGCATGATACGTGAACCGATTAAAGCCCCAACAATAATCCCAACGGCAAGTGGTGCCGCAATGCCGGGTTTAATTGACCCATTAAAGAAGTAGACCATCGCACTGGCTGCCGCTGTAACACCCATCATCAAGTTAGAAGTGGCGGATGATGGTTTCAATGGCATGTGCATAATCGTATCCATGGCGAGCACTTTAAAGGCCCCACTCCCGATACCTAACAGACCACTCGCAAAACCAGCGCCAAACATCATTGTAAAACCACCGGGAACATTTTCGACTTGGTAATCGACTTGCTTTTTAAGTGCTTTATCATAGTAAGTGCCGTTCAAATTCAACTGCTCAGCCATTTTATCAGCCTTAACCTCTTGCAATTCATCACTCTTACTCATCAACTTACGAATCATATTGTAAGTCGTAAAGACGAGTAACGCGCCAAATAGGAAGTATAAGACAGTTGCATCCACGATTCCAGTCAAAACAGCCCCAAGAATCGCACCCACGGTCGTAGCAATTTCCAAAAACATCGCTACCCGTAAATTCAACATCTCATCCCGTAAGTAAGCAATCGTTGAACCCGAACTAGTTGCGATGACTGCAATAATACTAGCCCCAATCGCATACTTAATATCTAACCCTAATCCCAACGTTAGTACGGGCGTGACAATCAAGCCACCACCAATTCCTAAGATGGCGCCAAAGATCCCAGCTAATACACCAACTCCAAGCATCAATAACAATGAATAAATCAAGTTGTTTCACCCTCACCCTTTAAATTTCAACTGTAAGTGTAACATTTAATTAACCATGTATCTAATTATTAAATGGTTAGCCAATCAATCCCAGTCACAGCGGGTATTTACTCTTTGTATCAGTCAAGATTATCGATCGGCTGCAATTCACAGTAAGCGCCACCAATACCGTCATTTCAGTATAAGCCAATCAAAAGCCATTAAATTTTTAGATAGCAAATTCATTAAACTAGTCTAACAATCGCGCTTGCTTGAACTGCTCAACAAAACCGGCTACTAACGGTGTTGCTAAGGACTCAGGTGTCGTGACCAGTGCCAACTGCGTTTCAAACCGTGGATCAGCTAACGAACGAACCAAGACTTCACCACTATCATAGGTTTCTGCTAACGAACGTGGAACTAGGGCCACCCCGACCTGTAGATTAGCCCAGTGCATTGCTGTCCGGGCATCATCACAAGTCACCATATAGTTGGGCGTAATGCCGTCCTCTAAGAACGCTACGTGAAACAGCTCATTAAAACGGCGGTACTTGATCAAGGGTAAGCCTGCCAAATCACTTAATTGAAGTTGCCGCCGGTGCTCGAATTGCTGATATTTTTTCGGCAATACCGCTACCATTCGTTCCGCAGTGAAATAGCGACAGACTAGGTGCTGAGCATTGAACGGTGTCCGCAACACGGCTACGTCCAATAAACGCTTATGCAAGTCATCCAATAGTTCATAAGTATTTCCCTCAGTAATCGCTAACTGCACGTCACCGTGCGTATGTAGCCATTTGACCAGTATCGGGTTAGGAATTACTCCCGCTGATGACGAAACCGTCCCTAAATTTAGCGTTCCCGTAATCCCGTGAGCTAACGCCCGCACTTTATTTTCAGCAGTTGCTGATAATTGGGTCAACTGTTGCGCGTACCCGACCAGTAGCTGACCAGCTGGTGTCACCGCCACCCCCTGTGGTAACCGCGTGAATAACGTCACGCCCAATTCCAACTCTAATTGCTTAATCTGATAACTCAATGGTGGCTGAGCAACGTGCAACCGTTTAGCCGCAGCGGTCATCTGCCCCTCTTCTGCCACCGCCAGAAAGTATTGTAATTGTTTCAAGTTCATTCGATCGTCCCCTTATCAAATCTTAGTATACACGACTCCTCCCATCGTATTTTTACAATTTGCTTAAGTCATGTCAGAAGGGCTATGAATGCGTTATACTAGAAATAATTAATTTATTAATGAAAGGAGTGCGCGTATGTCATTTCTCGACCGCTTACGGGGCATGTTACGAGGACTTAATCAACCAGAAAGTAGCCCTCAATCTCCCAAATCCATTACGGCGACTTCAGCCACCCCAACAGTTAACCACACCGAGGCTTTAATCTTAGTCCATCACTTGGACAACGCCGGCAACGAACTACAAACACCTGATATGATTGCTGGGACGATTGGTGACGAGATTCACCTACCTGATGTCACAATTGATGGTTTCCACTTAGTTCATATTGATGGGCTAACGCGCTGGTTCACTACAGCTCAGGCTAGCATCACCTTAACTTATGAGCGCCAGGCGGGACAACCAGTCTGGATGTACGCCTACGATATTGATCGTCGCGAACTAATTGGTCGCCCCACTATGTACCGGGGTCAACTCAGAACAGCATACGAAGTGACCGCCCCGACTGTTGCTGGATTTAAACTACTCAGATCGGTCGGTGACGTGACTGGTGAGTATACGACTATTTCCAAAACCGTCCTCTTCTTCTATCGTAATCAAAATTGGCAGCAGACGGATCTCAGTACCGGCTTTATTCAGATTCATACGCTAACTAAGGTCTTCCCATACCCGGGAGCTACGACAACCCAATATCCTACTAGGCTACAACCCGGCAGTACGTATAAAACATACATGCGCGTTCGCCTAACGGATCATACTATTTGGTATGAAATTGGTGGTGATCAGTGGATTCCAGAAAGTCATCTTCAATTGACGACTGGTGACAACTTGTTACTCAAACTCCCCGCTGGCTACCACGTACAGAATCAGCGTGCGGTTCAACAAACCGGTATCGTTAGCTTTGTCCCCGGTAAACACGTGCACACTTACAGTGAACCATACGGCCGCTATCTAGGAACGGTCGATCACGGCACCACCGTTAACTTAATCGAACGATTGGCTGACGATAACGGCGTCGTCTGGTATCGACTCCAAGATCAAGGCTATCTGCCTGGACGATACTTGACACATTTAGATCCACCTTATCTTTAAACACAAACGAGTCTAGGATTTTTTCCTAGACTCGCTTTTTTTGGCTCTTTGTCAACGGCTGTTGATGGAGT
>NZ_LFEE01000024.1 GCF_001039045.1 Lactiplantibacillus herbarum | reverse complement strand
ATATACTTCAAGCGTTTCAAACGATATCTTTGGTGGTTTCCACAGTTTCGTATTGAACTTGATCGCAGCTTTCAAGAAGTAAATTTATTTAAACCAATAAATCAATTAAGCAATTAATTTATTACTTGCTATTATATTAATAATGAGGGAGGATATTACTATGGGATTTTTCAGTGACTTACACGTATTACCAGGTACGCACACTTCATCACACACTAGTTCTGTTAGCAACCAACCATTTGGTACTTTATACCAATTCGTATTAAACGTTATTGCTGCAGTTAAAGCATAATTAATTAAACTTACAATTATAAAGGGGAATATCTCATGAGCTTTTTCAATGATTTCCATATTTTACCAGGAACACACACATCATCATACACTTCAAGTGTTTCAAACGACATTTTTGGTGGCTTACACAGCTTCATCTTAAACGTAATCGCAGCTATCAAAGGCTAAGCTTCGTTTAAAAAATAACTGAAATGCCAACAACGCCGTTATGGTGTAATAAACACGACACGATTAACGCGTGACTGAGATGATGGGCTGGCAAGCGATTTGTCACCCATCATTTTAGTTAGACGGGAAGATCGTGGTGTTTGGGAGGATATTCAAAATGTCAAAAGACAATCAAAAAGTAACTAGTGACTCAATTTATCGGGTAAAGATGTATAAAGATGGGAAACGTTGGGTTTACGCCGGAGCTACTACTTTAGCTTTAGCTGCAGGCCTTGTATTTGCTAATGTTAACGCATCAGCTGATACGACAACTACTAGTGATGCAACGACTACTGAGCAAGTAGCTGACACCACTACAGCAAACTCTTCAGCTGCGTCATCAGATGCCAGTTCTGCATCAACGACCAGTGCTGCTGCCGCTGCTAAGACTGCTGCAGTTGCTGCTTCTACTGCTGTAAGTTCAACGACTAGCACGACTAGCTCAGCTGCACAACAAAGTGCAACGACGCCAGCAAGTAGCACGACTACTACTCAAAGCACGCAAGCTGCAGCCCAAGCAACTGCTTTAGCTGCAACTAAGGCTGCTGCGGACACGACTTCAACTGCAAGTAGTGTTGCTCAAACTGCACCTACTGTAACGGCACCAACTTCAGATGCTAATGTTGCTGTAACTAGTGATGCATCAGTTGCTACTACGCCAGCATCAAGTGCTACTTCTTCAACTACTTCTACTGTTGTTAAAAGTGGTAGTGGTACGGTTGCTAATGCCGCTGGGAATACTGGCGAACAAATGGGCTCAGCAATTGATGGCACTAATTTTGCTACAAAGGCCGGATCTACTTATGATGTTACCATTACATTAACTAAGAATACTGACGTAAACTGGACTAATGCTAATGGTCAATTTTCAATTGACGGCACTGTGGCTTCTACTGTTGGCACATGGACGTTAAAATCATATACTGTTGGGAATACCCTTACTAATGGTGTGATCACTGGCGGTACGACTACTAATATAACTGCTGTCGGAATGCCTGGTATTGTTTATGCAGATAGTATTAAAGACAATACTTATGTTCAATTGAACTATGTCTTTACTGCTAATACTGCAACAACGGGTACGAGTGCCTCAAATAGTGGATTAACATTTGGTAGCATTCCAAATGCTGTTAATGATACTACAAAAGACAGCGGCTGGGGTTACACTACTACAGTTACTGAAAACACAACAACTACAACTCCAGCTGAAGATGCTGCAGATGTTAACGTAACGTACGAACTTGTTGTTGGTACGGATAGCAATAATAAGCCAATTATCAAGAATATTTCTGGCAAAGTTACCAAGAGTGGTAAAGTTGATGGCAATTATACAGTAACGCCTGCTGTCATTGATGGTTATGAATACGTTGGTTCTTCAGTTGATCTTACAGGTAAAGTTGCCGCTGATGGTACTAATATTATTTTATACTATGTTGAAAGCACTGGGTTAGTTGCTCACTATGAAACTTCTGACGGTACTGAGTTAGCTGATAAAAAAGTTATCAACCAAGGTGCAGATGGTACCTTTACTCAAGCGGGTGGTACTTACTTAATTACTAACCCAACTATTACAGGTTACAAGTATGTTGGTTACAAAGTTAATGATGGCTCGCTAGTAGCAGGTACTCCAAGTGCTCAAGTATTAAATGCTGGCGTAAATAATATTACATTCATTTACGAAGCAGATGAAACTCCAGTAGAACAATCAAAAGTTACTGTTAAGTATGTTGACGAAAACGGTAAAGAAATTGATGGGTATCCCGCAACTTCTAAAGACTACAACAACGGTGACACGTACACTATCACTAACCCAACTATTGCAGGTTACAAGTATGTTTCTTCTGATGCTGCCTTAACTGGTACGGTTGATGGTAACTTAACAATTACCTTAACTTACAAGAAGGATACAACTACTCCAGTTGACAACCAAGCTAACTTGACCATCAATTATGTTGATGAAAACAACAAAGTTATCAAGACTGCTAGTGTAACACCACAAAAGGTTGGCGATGCTTACACTGTTGGTACTCCTGAAATTGCTGGTTACACGTATGACCACTCAACTGGTGATGCTATTGCCGGAACGATCGGTTACAACGGTAACACGATTACGTTAGTATACAAAGCTAACGGTACGGTTACACCAACTGATCAAAAGAAGACCATCACGGTTAAGTATGTTGATGCTAACGGTAAAGTTATCAAGACTGCTACCACGACTGAATACAAAGTTGGCGACACTTATACTGTCACAGCTCCTTCAATCTCTGGTTACACTTACAAGTCTGCTGATGGTGCCTTGACTGGTACTGTTGCTGATGACGCAACCATTACGTTAACTTACGGTGTTGATAATGGCGGTACTACTACTGCACCTACAACCGCACCTACAACTGCCCCAACTACCGCACCTGGTACTGGCGACAATGGTAACAACGGCGGTGGAACTAGTACTACGGCTCCTGTTACGACACCAAGCACTGGTGATAACGGCAACACTGGTTCTACTACTAGTGCCCCAACCACTACTGCAACTGGCGATCAAGTAACTACTGACGCTACTACTAGCAATGGTACTAATGGCGTTGTGCCTGCAACGGCTGCAACTTCATTATCACCAGTTGTTACAACTAAGACGACTACCGATGCCAAGACTTTACCTCAAACTGGCGAAGACGAAAATGGAACTGCTTTAGCTGTTCTTGGTCTTTCAACCTTATTGATGGGTTCAGCTCTGTACTTTGGCGTTTCACGTCGCAAAAATGAAGCATAATAATTTAGAGTAACTTGATTATTTGCTGAACGGATAGAAAGGTCAGTGTCTGACCTTTCTACTCTTTGAGCAAACAATCAAGTTTATGGAGGAGTTGCATTATGAAGATGTTCAACAACAAGCGCAATGATAAGAATGAGGATTATACGAGTCATTCTGAGCGCGCAACGGCGACTTCAACCGTTGCGGCCCAGAAACCAGAAACAACAGCAACCCAGAGTAGTACCACACCTAACGTTCGTTCCGGTGCGGGTGCTCGTCCAACTAGCGACAGCTCAGTTAAGGGGCAGAACCGTGTCAGCCAGCGTCGTGCTAGCCAAAATTCGGCGAAGAATAGTGCGTCAATTCAAGAAGAAATGGCTAATCTTAACCAACAGTACCAAGTATTGCGTAGTGAATTAAAGGTTCAATTAGTTCAAGATCGTAAGAACGAAAAGCACCAATACGAAAGCTTAGTTGCTGAGCAGTTAAACTTAGAACAACAGTTAAAAGATGCTAAGGGGACTTTAAAACAACAGGACAAGACCGTTTCTGTTAATACTGAAGAACGCCAAGGTATGGTTACTAAGATTACTTCTGCTCAGAAACGTTATGATGATTCTAAGCAAGCTTTAGCTAAGGGCGATCAAACGATCAAGTCCTTAGAAAAGAAGATTACGGAATCTGAACAATCATTAGCTGACTTACGTCAAAATGAAGCAGACATGCGTAAAGCTATTCAAAGCGAACAAGATTTAAAGAAATTATTCGTTTTGATGAAGCAACAAGAAAAGCAAGCTCAAGACCTATATCAAAAGAGTGATGCAATCAATAGTGAACTCGTGAAACTCCAGAAGCGCGAACAGACTGAAACTCGCGAACGTTCACGTAAGGAACATGCCATCACCACTGCGGAAAAAGACTTACATACCGCGCAGGATGCTTTGGTTGCGTACGATCGCAAGACAAAGAATGCGCAGGATGAACAAGCCCGGGCACTGAACTTAATTAATCAGAAAATCAATCGTTTACAACATGACTATGATCAAAATGCAACTATCGTAACTGGCTTACAACAGAAGATCGAGGGTATCGATACGAAGTTAAAGTCGGATTACGGGACGACTCACTTGGTGTCACCAGTCGAATTTGACCAATCAGCTCAATACTTCTTATTCAGTAATGATTTAATTCAATCATTATCTGGTGAAGAAAAAGCTTCTATGGAAATGATCATGGGCTTATTGAACAACGAAGTTAAAGATTCAGCTAACGTCATCACGGTTAACTACAACGATAGCTTGCCAGACATCTGGAATAGCTACCAAGCAGAAGGCCTAGTTGACAAGCATACTGGTCTCTATAACATGTACTACACGATCCAATCAAAGGTACCTGGTGATGTTGCTAAGACGAAGCCAGAATTACCTGACAATCCAGCATGGCAATACAAACGTAATTCAGATCAACAAATCGTTTCGATTGCTGATGATGAAGGTACGATGATCATGTCCATGAAGTACCGGAAGAACGGTTTGATCTGGTACATGACTTACTACAACGGTGCAATTGCAACTCGTCGTGACGTGTATGATGCTGCTGGTTTCTTATCAGTAACGCAATACCTCGATCGGACGAACAATTCACAAGTAACGTTGGAAAACTTCTACCGTCCTGATCGTTCATTAGCAATGGTTAAGCAATATGGTAGTAACCACGAATTATCAATTCAATTAGTTAATAAGGAAGAAGCAATTACTAACGTCTTCCATTCTGAAGCGCAATTATTAAACTGGTGGTTATCAACTGTCTTGCAAAAACAAGCAAGCGTCTTAGTTATGGGTGTTAATTCACCACTCTACGATCAATGCTTGAAAGCAACCAGCGATACCTTCCACGTCTTACCAATCGTTTCTGCAAACGATTTGGAAGATCAACATGTTCAAGATATTATCAGTGGTAAGAGTAAGTTAACGAGCCTCGTTGTAACGGATCGTGATGTTCAGACTGCTATTGAAAAGCAGATGACACGTGATCTTGAAATCACAGTGATGCCAGCAGCACAAGATCGTGCCTAGTCACACGACTGTTGATTACTGCTTGACCGTGACGCATGAATGGGGTTTGAAAAATGATGAAGACTAATACCATGGGTAAAAAGGCCAAGTATGATGATGCAGAATTGTTCGAGAAAGTTTTAGTTGGCATGTCATGGCTCGAAAGTCATTTGCGCGAGATCATTCAAACAATGGTGACCGACACTGACATTTCATTTGAACAATTCCTAATTCTCTACTACCTTGACCATAGGACGGACCACCGGATTACGGTGAAAGAACTGGCAGCTGACCGCCATGTTTCTTCTTCAGCTATTTCAAGAAAGCTGACTTATCTCATTAATAATGATTTGATTGTGCTAAGTATTGATCCTTATGATCGTCGTTATCGTTACTTAACGTTAACGCCAAAAGGTGAGAAATTAGCACGGGTCGTTGAAAAGATTAATGAAGAACGACTTGGTAAGTTTTTAGATGAATTTGGTCGCATTCGGACGTCGGAATTAACCGATGAACTCCGAATGGTTAGCAAAGTTCTAGTAGATACTAAAGAAATTAAGGGTTAATCAAAAAGCGGTTCGACTGAGTAAATTCAGTCGAACCGCTTTTTGATTAGAAATTGATTGCTAATGAGTATAGAATGAAACCGCCAACGAGCATCGCCAGAATGGCTACAATGGCCCATACGATGTGATGAGTGACATTAGTAACGTGATACTCAAAGTGGCTTTTAGCTTGTGAATGCTCATGTTGAGCGTTAAATAATGAAGCATTGGTGTCCTTGATCCAATCAGCGCCACGTTGACCGTAATACGGGTTCGTGGTTTGATTGGTCGAGCGAAGCACCCGGCCATTAGGGTTGGTGAACGGTTGATATCGCCGCATCATAATCCTCTTTTCAACGGTTGTTAGCTTTTCCGGGCCTTGTAAGGGACGGCATAGTTTCTAGGTGCATCACTAGCTTTGGCGTATTTCCAGTGTCCCGACATCTTCTTTTCGAGGGGGGCGTCTTTCTGAATGCAGGTAAAACGAGAGCCCACTTCATTTTCAACAATAAAGATACGGTTAAACTCGTGCCGCGTCTGAACAATGTGACAATCATTGTGATCGATACCAAATACATCTTTGTATACCAACAATATTATCTCCTTTGTAATGACTTTAAAACAACCAACATATTTACAGGGCTATACAGATAGTCTACACTAACTATTATAAACCCGAATGAGGCCGCATAACCGGTTTTTGTTCAGAAAATTGAAAAAGGGCAGGCGACTGTGTGAAAGTCCAGTTATCTAGCTAGTTATGCGCAAGAGTTAACCACATGGTCATGAGAGCGCAGGGGTATTAACGCAATGGCTGAGGCAGTTGTTCATAATCGAGTGCTAGGGGAGTATTATTGAGGTAAGATGGGAGCATAAAAAAACAGCCTAGTATAATTACTAGACTGTTTTATCCGATTTGAAACTGATTGGGTATACTGGGCTCGAACCAGTAAATTACGGATTCAGAGTCCGTTGCCTTACCATTTGGCGAATACCCAATAACAACTATTTAATCTTAACTTTTAGCGCCTAGACTGTCAAGCTTTGACGGGGAATTTGTGCCTGTTTTTTGAATCTTTTTTACAAGCGCTTGTAAATTAAGATGATAGCGTTGAACATACTTGAAGGAGGAGGGGAGTAGCGGTGTCCAAAGAAGAATTAACCCGATTATTCAATCACTTGCGGCAACAATTAGTGGTGTGGGCGGTGACGGCAATTGGCTTGGCCGTGATGCGAACATTTCTGTTGACGACATTACTGACCTTTGTATTTTGGTGTAGTGTCATCTACTGTCTGATACTCTTTGTGGGCCTGGTGATAGTGACTATTTTCCGGTTACGGCAGTCATAATATATTTGACAACTTGCTAATCATTCGGTAAGATAATAAGTGAATTTGTGCCCGCTGGTCAAATTGGTTAAGACATCGCCCTCTCAAGGCGGGGTTACGGGTTCGATCCCCGTGCGGGTGATAAGGCGACAAATATAGAGAAACGACAAAGCACCAAAACGCTGATATAAAGGCGTTTTGGTGCTTTTGTTTTACACTCGAAAACCACTCAAACACGATATGTTCTTCCACGATTCTTCCAAAAACGAAAAAAGTAGCCAAAATATAGCAGTTTTTGGAAGAAAAATTAACAAATGATTTTGTAATCCCTTGCGGCACAAGGACTACAGCAATCATAAAATTATCATTTTTAAAATCCTTCGTCCATTAGCTCGGTAGCCTTCTTATCTGACACGCCGTTTTCTTCTTCAATAAGATGGACGTAGGTGTTAACGGTCGTTTCTAGTTTTTGATGTCGAAGGCGATGTTGAACATAGGGAAGGGACTCATGATTTAGGATAAGAATCGAAGCGTGTGTGTGCCTCATGGCGTGTGTTGTAACTTTGTTGATCTTTAGACGGTTACAAATACGTCCTAGCTCTTCGTTTGCATTCCCATTGCCCACTATTTTTCCTAGTTTGGACCAAAATACGAGGTTCTTAGGATTCTTCATTTCGTGTAATTCTAAATAATCTTTCTGCGCATTACGATAGCTCCTCATAAAACGACAGTAGGCGGGTCCTATGGTTATATCTCCATCGGCCTGTCCATTTCCCTTAGTTGGACGAAAAGTCTGTCTACGGGCGTCCCACTGCTGTTTAATGTGAACTATTCCATTATTCAAATCCAAATTATCCCACGTTAGACCAGCAGCCTCCTCGAACCTGGTTCCAGTTTCTAGTTGAAACAGCATCATCAGCATAGTCATGTGGTCATAGTCAGCTGTTTTAATGAGGTATTTACGTAGCTTCTGATAATCGGACAACGTCAAATACTTTTCCTCTACGGGCTTAGGAGGGCGTCCAGTGACGTGTGCCTTGTAAGCAAAGTCTCGTTTTAGAATGCCATCAGCTACGGCGTCCTTGATTGCAGTGTGTACTTGTTGATGAAGCTTGTGAGATGTGGCAATTCCATGACTGCGGCCAAATTCATTCAGAAACTTCTGGTAATCTGGACGTTTAATTGCGCTCATAGGTTGATCCTTAAAGTACGCGGAGATGTGACGCCAGTTGCCCATATACAGCTCGTGAGTATGACGCGATACGCCGTCAGTTTTGTAAATTCTGATCCAATCAAGAAAGTAGTGCTTTAGACTCTCGGTGCTACGTGATAAGTCAGCACCTTCCAGCAGAGCATTCTTAGTTTTAGTTTCCCACTCAACAGCGTCAGTTTTGCGCTTTTCTAAATGAGTAACCGACTTATAGTTACCGTCATCATCTTTATAAGAGACACGGGCTTGCCATTTACCATTATTAAGTTTGGTTACTGACATGTTTTATTCCTCCCAACTGGAAATAACAATAGGTTGGCATTTCCAAACGTATGTTCTTTTATGTGCCAAAATAAAAGCACTAAAGTAGTAAAGTGCTGTTTATTTTATATATGATATGTGTAATCATATGTAAGTGGAAGAAAGGAAGTGAAGGTTATGAAGAAGGTAGTAGCATATCTTATGTTAACGTCAATGGAGTCGACATTCATTGCATTAATACTGTGGCCGCTAATTCATAGCTATATTCCCTTTGCCATTTGGATATTTTCCATTCTTGTTATTCCGATATTTATTTCTCTGGTTCCTGATCATTCTCTGGCTTTTCCTTCAATTTTAGGTTTTCGTGTGAAATTACGGTTCCAACATCCTTGATCTGAGGTTTGATATTCTTCACTTCATCAGGAACATTTTTTGTTTCTTGTTTGAGACGTTTAAGTTCGGCCTTTTTTTGTATGTGCGAGATTCGGTAATCATCCCACCAATTCAGAATGCCTTTTTTCTTCCCCTCTTTCCCAATTACTAAAGAGATTAAAGTAACAATTCCACCAAAAGTAATTACTTGATTCCCTCCAAGACTAGCTACTGTGTGAATGATGTTTACAATTGCTTGTATGTTTTCCTGACCAGTTATAAATACTAAGGTGCCCGGACAATGAACGTCTGCTTGTAGTTCTACTTGGTGTAAATAATTAGACTGTTCGTCTTTTGCCATTTCGACAATACCTTGCCAATTTGCAAGAGTTAAATCGTCTTCTAATGTGGTGTAGACGGTTAAATGAATTTTTTTATGTTTTTGAAAAAGAGGAAATATTAAAGGATCAATGTATTCCGCGTAACTTGAAATATTAAAAATTGCTTGATGTGCAGACAAAATCCAATAAAGTTCGCCGGGGAGTGATGATCTGTGTATTGTTTTCATCCATGTAACGTTTCGCCGTTTTAGATTTTGATCGACTTTATATTGAATTCCATTGGGTCCGGAGTTTTCTTTTTTTGTTCTTAATTTTGATTTATCAGCATCAAATGGATCTCCTGTAATAACACCTATTGCAAAATAATCAGAACTTTTACCAGGTGTAAGAACAACATCTCCAATTTTCATGTTATTAATAAATTCAAAACATTGAGACGAGGCAATCGTCTGCCAATGTTTTGTTTGATGAGGATAAGAATCAATGTACATTTGATGGATATCTGGGTTTTTTAGACCATCTTTGGGGCTATCATCGGAGTGGATTGACTCGATAGTTACCTGATTATGTGCAATCGAAATGAAAGAATTTTCAATGTAGTCATCTAGATATTTTCCACCATCAGCACGAACTAACCAGTAACTTGTGTCATCTGGAATTGTTAAAATTTCAAAAGTGTCTTTATTATTCATACTTTAATCCCCACATTAGTATATACAATATTAATTTGATTTTTGTTAAAATAAATTTTTTTACTAAGCGAGTGACGGGAATCGGACCCGCGACTACAGCTTGGAAGGCTGTCGTTTTACCACTAAACTACACTCGCATAAGAGCCAACAATGGGTTTTGGTCGGCTCAACAGTTAATTAGAATGTACCTACAATTATTTTTGCTTAAGACGATCAACCATATCTCTTTCCATTCCTTGGATTATGCGGCCACATTCTTTCCTTGAGTAGCTATCTTTTGTAAGATAAACGAAAGCATACAGATTAATAAAAGAGGTTAAGTCATTAGTAATGTTATCTATGAGTTCATATTTCGACATATCTTTATCCATAATCTTACCTTCTTTCTTTTAAAAGTGGGTGGCAGGGATTGAACCTACATAACAATTTCAAACGAGAGAGAAGGGCTGAAATCGTTATTCTACCATTGAATTACGCCCACGTGATGTAGGTACTAAAGTAAGCGGTAGTATGGGTTATTTGTTACAATGCGAGCGGCAGGAGTCGAACCTACATCAATATAGGATGTGAGACCTATGAGAAGTGTGCAAATAATTGTTCTACCGTTGAACTACACTCGCGTGAAAGCCCAATATGGGGTTGCTGTTATACTTTTTTAATTGCGTCGCCGTAAACTATGATACTTTGTGCAGATAGCGATGCGTTACCACTGGGAGCTCGGGAAATACGATAGTTAGAGATTGCCGTACCGCCAAGTTTAATAGCTTCTGACCACAAATCTTTTTGGGCTTTTTCTATTGCTGATCTAATCTCGCCTTTACCTAATGTTCCTGCATTAGCAATTCCTGTGACAATTCCAATTGGAACATAGTCGTCTGGGGTTTGACCAGTAATGATGAATTCTGGTTTTCGTTTCAACAATCCCATTTTGTCCACCTCTTAGTTGTAGTAATAATAATTTATTCCTCAGTAATGAGAAATAAATTATAAGTAATCCCGACCCTTAGCTTTTCATGACATCCTGACTGGTCAATGCGAGTGGCAGGAGTCGAACCTGCATCTGTTAGTATCTAGTTAGCAATTCAAAGGAGCACCGTTCTACCGTTGAACTACGCTCGCGTGAAAGCCCCGATGAGGGCTTGGACCTGTTATGGTCTTGCGTATTGATTGCCCCGTGGTGCTGGCTTGGCACCAGAATTATCAGCAGCACTCTGGGTCATATATTGGTAATTACCTGGATTTTTAACGCTGGTGTAGTACTTATTGGAGTCTGATACAAAAACCATACCAGAAGCAGCAGTAGTCCAACCACCATTTTGTGTATAGGAAGCATTGTCTGTTTTACTTGTTTCGCTCGCTTTTTTAGCTGATGACGAGCTAGCAACTAATGATTCTGAACTGGCTTTAGCTATTGAAGAGCTTTCTGCCTCAGACTGCTTTTTGCTTGATTCGGATTCAGAACTAGCCATACTCTCTGAATTCTCTTTGGATTCAGACTTGGAGGCAGCAATACTTTCAGATTCTTCTTTGCTACTTGATAGGGCGCTTTCAGATGACTCCTTCTCCTTAATAGAGTTAGCTTTACTGATACTAGCCTTTCTTTTCGATGCATCTTTTGCTGAACTTTTCTTTGCTTTGCTACTTGAGGCTGTATCTGACTGTGATGTACTCGATCTTGCTGTGCCAGAAGGGGCGGCCCAAACCGTTAATGCTAAGAATAGGATTGTTAGTCCTACTGAGATTAAGGTGTATTTTTTGTATGGACGATTAACACCTGTTTTTGTGAAATGATGAATTCCCCCACGAATTGAAAAGTAAGCTAACGCAATTAAAGATACAAGAAACATAAATGTAAAAAATATATCCAAAGTAATCCCTCCAAAATATGTTATTCCCCAATAACAATAATTCCCCGAATTATAAGTAGTCCCAACTCCTAGCTTTTAATGACATCCTGACTGGTCAATGTGAGTGGCAGGAGTTGAACCCGCATGGCAATAAGAAATAAAGGAAGGGTATCCCATAAGAAGTTGCCGTTCTGCCGTTGAACTACACCCACGTTTGTAATCAATTAGTGATGAAGCTTTTTATAGAGAAAATATGCAATTAATGCTGATATAATTGCCACAAATAATAGCTCAGTGCTCCACTTAATAGAGGACAGGCTTTTTAAAAAATAAGTTAAAGAATTGAACATTGGTGATTCTCCTGTGTTTGATTGAGTTAAGAATCTCTATGCGAGCGGCAGGGGTCGAACCTGCATCTGAAAGTATCTAGTTAGCAATTCAAAGGAGTACTGTTCTACCGTTGAACTACGCTCGCGTGAAAGCCCAATCAAGGGCCAGTTATAAATTGCTATTTCATACCAGATTGAGTTTTACCACTCAATGTTCCATTGGTGAAAGTAACGTTAAAGTTCGCACCTAATACGCCTTTGACACCTGAGGTATATCCTTCAAAATAGTGCATTGTGTTATTGTTGTGGTTGATTAAAGTTCTTTAGGGAAGCTAAATATAAAGAACCACCAATAATTGCGATAATTCCGCCAATCCAACCTAAGAATGGAATAAGTGCGATTGCGCCGCCGACAATTAGTAAAACACCTGGTGCAGTATTTACTCTTGAATCGCCTTTATAATAAATTAATGCAATGATGCCTAATGCTAAAATGGCAATTTTTAAAATGTTTAACAGAGCCACTGTACCTGATGTGCTTGTTGCTGATCCAGTTGCCGCATCGCTTAGGGCGCCACCAGCGACAAACCAGCCCCCAAATAATAAGATGATTCCGCCAACTAATCCCACGATTCCGTTGGTAAGCGCTAAATTCTTTGTCTTCATGCTGAAGTTCCTCCTCTTTTAACAGCTTTTAATGTCGATCAGCTTATTGGACATAGCTTTTTAGTATTCCCTAGCAATATTAATTCTTATCGTGATTTTTCTGTGTCTGTGCGAGAAGTTCCTTATACTTATTAATTTCTGAGTTAAAACGGTCTGGTATATCTTCATTTGGGTGTAACTTTTTCCAGATGAAAATTCCAATCATTGACCAAAGGCCTGCACGAATTAAATCCTTTAGTTTGAGATGTCCCATTGTCATGAATTTAACGAACTTATTTAAAATCCAGTACATAATAGCGATAATAATTATTAACCATGTGAGAATAATAGACATATCTTCCTCCTAGTTATAGTAATAATAATTTCTACGTTGTTTTTGTTTGATGGTCTGACCGACATACAGTTGTGTACCAGAGTCTCCAAGACCATCTTTATATACGTGAGTGATGCCGGTGCTACTATCATCTAATCTGTAAAGCATACCGTAATCGGTTTTCCACCCATAAGCCATTCCCTGTGAAGTTTCTATAGACGAATATGCAGAGCCAACGTATTTTTGTAAAGTTTCGACGTCTTTTTGCCCAAAAACCTTAGCAAATGATTTTAGGTCACCTTCGTTTACTCTTTTCTTGCTAGATTCCTTAGCTTCAGCCTTATCTTTTTTTATAGCAGCTTTATGAATTTTATCAGGAGATCCATCAAACAATTTATCATTTTCAAAATCTAAGTCATCAGATCCATACATAAGCGTACTTGAGCTCTCGTCTGTGGGCTTCCCCATAATGGAAATTACTTGTGACTTTGTCATGCCAAGCTTAATTTTATTAAAACTGTATACTTTTTTCTTTGTTTTTTTAGCGCTAGCTTTATTTTCGCTTGAAGCTTTTTTAGCTACAGTCTTCTTAGTGTCACTATTATTGTTGGAAGACTTCTTTTTGATGCTACTTGTTTTTTTTGAGGCAGCCTTCTTCGAATTACTTCTTTTGCTGCTTGATTTGTTCGAATGCCTTTTGTTAGAATTTTTATCGGCACTTTCAATCGTTGACGTACTGGTTTTTTTCGAGTGTGCTATCGTGTCCTTACTGCTTGCTGTGTTTTTAACTGGATTAGCTATCAATCCTACAACAACAAATAGAAAAGATGCAGCGAGAGCAATCAAGCCGTATTTAAAAGATTGTTTTGAGCTAGCTCCTTTAATAAGTTTGAAAATTCCCCGACATATAAAATATATAAATATCAACAATGAGATGAAGAACATTATCTCGGCAAAAGTTTCCATAATTCCTCCAAATTAATTTATACTAATCTCCGTCGAATGGTACCCCGTATTGATAGGACAGTTCTCTGTATGAATAGGGAATATGGCCATTCTCCTCAATAAACAACATTCCCATCAATCCAACTGAAAATTCATCAGAACGTGTTTGGATACTTTGACATTCG
>NZ_LFEE01000003.1:55265-56732 GCF_001039045.1 Lactiplantibacillus herbarum | reverse complement strand
TCACCGCTCCGTCAGCCAAGAAATTGTGTCTTGGCTGACGGAGCGGTGAATTGAAAGCAATCTCTAGCTCCCTTGTTATACGTAGCTATTCTCTTGATCAGAACTAAAGTTAAACACGACTATCGTAATTAACGACCCGTCTAGACGGAGGTGGGCAGTACTAGCGATGCTGTGAAAGTGGCGTTAGTTCGGTGGTGTTTTTCCGCTGGCTTACACCACGGACGACCTTGATCATTGGCGAATTGTGCCAAGGATCAAGGATCGGGTTAAGACCGTTTCTCAGGCTTAACCCGGTCCCAACAAGTGAGCTAGTACGGACCACCGGAAGCGAAAGTTGTGTCTAGTTTTAACTTTTAGACCACAAGCATACCAACACTTTCATTGAGTAATTAACTTTCAACCTTTAATCAACTATTTAAATCACTTAAAAGTAGCATCGTTATTAATATCCCTCAGTGTTTATTAATTGATATCATGTAGACCACCTATTTTAACCATTCAACTATCATCCCCTACCTGTCACTTTTACAAATCGCGCCATCCTTTTAACTACTCAGAAATATTCACACGCTCCCAAATGAGTAAAAAAACATCGCAACTTATCCACTTTTCTCCTAAACGATTGATTTTTTCATTATTTTCATCGTTTTCATTTTTTGATTAACAGGCTGAATCGTCGTTCCCGTCAACGTTTCAGCCCATTTAATCGGACAAAAATCATCGTTTTTTCATGAAATCTGCTTCAAATATTACAGTTCATTACAAAAACGCCTTTATATTACAAGCAACCCCTAAAAACGTAATGTTCTGATTATTTTCCTGCAACACTCACTAGTTATACTAGTCTTTGTTGATTGGTTGAGACATCAATTACTCGACCAATATGAAATCAGTAAATAATCGAACTAACACACACGCAAATTATAGGAGAGTGTATTAATTATTATGAAGATCAAAAACCTTGTATTATCATCAACTGCTGCTTTAGCCTTATTCGCCGTTTCAACTACGGTTGCCAATGCCGACAGCTACACTGTTAAAGCTGGTGACACGGTTTCTGCTATCGCTGCTAATTACAACACATCTACATCTGCAATTGAAAAAGCTAACCAATTATCAAACATCAACTTAATTTTTGTTGGCGACAAGTTAGAAGTTAACGGTACTTCAACGACTACCACTGCTACTAGTGTTGCTCCTCAATCAGCTACTAGCGCCGTTGCTTCAACTGCTACTAGTGCTGCTTCACAATCTGTAACTAGTCAAGCTACTTCAAGTGTTGCTACTAGTGCAGCTTCACAGTCTGTAACTAGTCAAGCTACTTCTTCAGCTGCTACTAGCCAAGCTACTTCAAGTGTTGCTTCATCACAAGCAAGTGCCGCAACAACTCAAAGCAGCAATGTTACGGTAACTTCATCAAACACTAGTGACTCTGATAGTGCTGCAAAAGCATGGATTGCTAACAAA
>NZ_LFEE01000003.1:0-55181 GCF_001039045.1 Lactiplantibacillus herbarum | reverse complement strand
TCTGCTAACCA
Source organism: Lactiplantibacillus herbarum (assembly GCF_001039045.1). GTDB lineage: Bacteria > Bacillota > Bacilli > Lactobacillales > Lactobacillaceae > Lactiplantibacillus > Lactiplantibacillus herbarum. The sequence continues at coordinate 55,170 of NZ_LFEE01000003.1, read as the reverse complement.
AGACCGTGTTGCTGATCAATACGTTACTTCACGTTACGGTTCATGGGCAGCTGCTAAGAGTTACTGGGTTGCTAACGGTTCATACTAGAGTTAACTAAACTATTAAATTTAATTACAAAACGGATGACTACAATTGAGTAGTCATCCGTTTTTTTGTCAGCATCCATCAAAACTCACTTTAATTAATCATTTTTTTCATACTCCGGTTGCAAAATAAGCGTATGCTTAGTGCTATAAAGGAAGTGAAACTATGCGCCAACTTCGACTAATCGGGATACTATGGCTAACCGTACTCAGTGCACTGATTATCATCGGACTATTATTTAAAACTGCACCCTTTAGTCAATTGCCCTCCTTAGTGACAATCGGCTTCCAAGAATCATTGTTAACCATATTTGTCCTGATTCTTAATGATCGCTGGCTGCACCAGCCAGTTCACTACCGATCAGCACAACCTTGGGATCAGCAATTAACCAGTGCAGGCCCCACTTTAGTCATCGCTATTCTGATTAGCTGCTACGGTTTAATTACTGCCACACACTTTACAACCATCGTATCAGCATTGCTAATGGCTGGTTTCATCAGCTTTTTTGAAGAAACTTTTTTCCGTGGTATTATTTTTCAATCTCTCCGTACTTCGGTTGGACTAGTAGCGGCAGCTATCATTAGCAGTTTGTTATTCAGTCTGACTCATTTGATCAACCTCAGTCACCAGAGCGTAAACCTGACAATATTACAATTGATATTTACTTTTGTCTTAGGCCTATTGCTCTGCGGGCTGGCCGTTCGGACGCAATCACTCTGGTGGCCCATTGGTATTCATGCGGCTAATGACTTTTTTAGTCTATTACAACCACCAATTAAGCTCCCACTGATTACCTCCACCGCCAGCTTTCAAGTTTTAGAAATTATTGTCGTACTGATTTTAATCTGGATACTAAACCAATCTCATAAAACCATAGCTAAGTGATAATGAACATACTCAAAAAATACGGCATCTCAGAAAGAATTAAATTTCTGAGATGCCGTATTTTAATAGTTATCATTCATTTCAACTGTAAATCAATGTTACGAGCTTGACTCAATAACCTTGGCTTACGTTTCTTCCACAAATTGATGTTTTTCTAACCGGTACGAATGATCGCACGCAGCCGCAACATCTGGTTCATGGGTAACAATGATGACACACTTTTTCTGTTCATGGGCGATCTTTTGGAACTGTTCAATCACATACTTGGTATTTTCTTCATCCAAGTTCCCAGTCGGTTCATCTGCAACAACTAGTTTGGCATCACAGACCATTGTCCGTGCAATCGCAACCCGTTGTTGTTGTCCACCAGATAAACGTTGGACATTTTTCTTCATCTGATCATCGGTTAATCCAAGCTGTCTTAACATCTTAATGGCGAATTCTTTATCACCACGGTGTTCAGATTTCGTAATCGCCATCGCTGTCATTAAATTATCCAACGGTGACATATACGTCAACAGATTATACGACTGAAAGACAATCGCAACTTTTGATTTTCGATAATTCGTTAAACCAATTTTATTAATCGGTTCGCCGTTCATTTCGATTTGTCCGGCACGGGGCTTATCTAAGCCTGCGAGTAATGAGAGAAAGGTCGTCTTACCAGAACCACTCTGTCCCACAATTGCGTAGGAATTACCCGACTTGAACTCAAGGTTCACGTGTTCAAACAAACTATTTTCTTGGCGGTCATACCAGTAGCCAAGGTCATTTACTTTTAACATTCCGGGTCCTCCTAATCAATTAAGACTTTCTTCGGCTGTAGTCGTAGAATACCACCTGACGCTAGCATGATCGACAAGAACATGATTGCCAGCCCGAAGCCGCCTAACTCAACTAGATCCATTACCGTAACGTTGATATCTAGATCCGTCTTGGCCGTTGCATTAGTGCTAGTGCTACCTATTTGGCCTTGGCCGCGACCACTTGGCATATTGCCACTTGGTTTGCTACCACCAGTATTACCACTAGGCGCACCACCGCCACCAGTACCACCAGGTTGACCCTGACTAGTTGACGTTGTGCTGGTTGTTGCCGTAGTCGTTTGTTGAGAAACTAGCTGATCACCCAACTTGTTACCAACGAATTTACCACCGAAACCAGCTAAGACAACTGAAACGATCAAGACCATGACCATTTCCATGAAGAACTGTGCAACGATCTTCCAACGACTCTCACCTAATGATAATAGAACACCAATTTCATAACGACGTTCACGAATCATTAAGATGACAATCAAGGCAAGGATAATCGTCCCAGCGATGGCCACTAACCACACAATCTTATCGGCAAACGACTTAACGTTGTCCATTGAACTCTTAACTGTTTGGTAACTACTGTCATCCGTGGTCAATGAGTACTTAGACGTACTGATCAACTTGTTACCAGATGTTTTAACGGCACTTACCTTGGCTGGATCAGAGATTTCAAAGGTCACAGAATCAGCCGTGTTCTTGTATTTTGAACCCTTAACGGTATTGGCAAAGGTATAAGAAGTATAGACGCTATTTGAAACGTCCGTACTACCAGGACCCTGTTGCGTACTTGCACTTGAAGAGGCCTTGTAGACACCGACGATCTTCATTGTGTAAGTCTTCTTATCACCAGTAGTCCCCTTCAGTTTAATCGTGTCACCCACGCTTAAACTGTCTTCTTTGGCTAACTCACTTTCGATCACAACATTATTAGTGCCTTCATCGCTAGCAGTGATGCCGCGACCCTTAGTGATCTTACTTGAGCTACTTTCAAAGGTAGAGACACTGCTGGTAGTCGTAACACCAGTAATGGCAATATCACCACTACCACTGCTAGTAGAACCACCCATACCCTTCATACCGGTATCAGTACTGCTAGACGTTGAAATTGCACTAAATCCAGTCGCATTAGCAGATGTTGAAACCGTTGCGTTATAACTGGCAACATTACTCAACTTAGCGATCTTCGTAGCATCACTTAACTTAACGGGTGATGTGGTTAACTTCGGCTTACTACTCTTACTAGTCGAAGTTGAACTCCGCATCTTCTTAAAAGCCGCCTCCCGGTTAGCAGACAGAGTGACGGTTGCCCCGACACTATTCTTGGCATTGGTCGTTGCCGTATCCGCAGCGTTGCGGATCAACAACCCAGCTAGTACAAACAACATAATTGCAGATGTAACTAGCACCAGTAGAACTGAACGGCCTTTTTTAGCCGTTAAATTAAGCCATGCGCGTTTGAAAAAATTCACGCTTAACCCTCCTTCAGGTAAATTATTAGTATGACGATTGCGTTTACTGTTACTCAAATTACACGGTAAATCCGATTTAATTGTGAATTCTATCAGTCATTTTATCGGACGGAAACCGAATATTTTATATCAACGCTATCGAACACTCTAAAGGGATGGGTCATTCAGAATTTTAAGTAATATGAGGCTACAAAAAAAAGGCCATGATCTTCATCACGGTCTTTCAGCGTTATCGTATCTATGCATTTACTTTTTCTGGTGCCCAATCACAACTAACTAAGTGATCATTGATGAGACCAGCCGCTTGCAAGTAAGAATAGACCGTTGTCGGCCCCACAAACTTAAAGCCCAACTTCTTTAACGCTTTTGAAATCTGTTTGGCTAAGTCATTAGTTGCAGGTAACTCCGTAGCTGAAGTCCACGCTTGCCGAATTGGCTGATTATCAACAAAACTCCACAGCCACTCTTCAAAGCTCGGTCCAGCTGGCCAGTCACGAATCACCCGCGCATTGTTGATCGTTGCGTTGAGCTTTTGCCGGTGACGAATAATCCGGGCATCCGTTAAGAGTCGTTCAACATCTTCATCCGTCATGGCCGCTACCTTTTCAATATCATAATCGTAGAAATCTTCATTAAAGGCAGCCCGTTTATTTAACACCGTTTGCCAACTCAGCCCTGCCTGATACGTTTCCAAGCAGAGTAATTCAAACAATCTTTGTTGGTCATGTTGCGGCCGTCCCCACTCATTATCGTGATACGCCTGCATTGCGGGTGTTGAATTCGCCCAAGAACATCGTTCCATTCAACCATCTCCTTCATAAAAAAGGTGCCACCCAACACAACGTTTGGGTGGCACCAGTTGGTTATACTTTATTATCGCATAACTTACTTATTTTACTTGTGACTACGCTTCGTCTGATCATCCGCGGTACTTTCATTTTCCATGCGATCCGTTAACGGATAAGTTAAACGAATCAAACTAGGGATAATGGTTGGAATAGCGAATACCAGGATAATTAACCCGATAATCACGACCATTGCCACTTGGATCAGCGTCAAGACACCAGATGGCATCAAGGCAGCGAACGTCCCACTCAGGATCAAGGCAGCGGATAAGACCACGGCTCCAATCACACCGGCAGCTCTGACAATTCGAGTACTTGGTGTTGCCGCCGAATTATCGAACTCACGGTATTTCATCATCAAGAAGATACTGTAATCGACCCCGAGGGCAATCAGCATGATGAAACCGAAGAACGGTGTGTTCCACGTTAACATGCTTTCACCCAAGATCCAGCTACTCAACATCCGCGTGATACTCAAGGACATGATGTAAGCCAACAATAAGGTTCCGATAATGTAGAATGGTTGCAATACTGAACGGGTAATAACCATTAAGGCGATTAGAATCCCGACCAACATGATAGCAGCCGTCCGGACAAAGTCACTTGATGCGATTGATTGTGTATCGTTAGTCTCAGAAGTCTGACCACCGATAGCAATCGTAGCACCATCTAATGACGTTCCCTTCAAGCTATTAGTTGCTTGTTTCTGGATGGCAGCAACTTTATTCATCGCTGACTTCGAACTTGGGTTTTCACTCAAGACAATCGTCATCTTAGTTGCGTGGTTGTTACCTGACATGTAGGCTTTCAAGGCAGTCTTGTAAGTGCTACCCTTCAAGGTACTCTTAGGCACGTAGTAAGTGTCTGCGGCCGCAGAATCCTTCAAACCAGTCAAGTAAGTGTTGACCGTTCCAGTACCCTTGTTGATAGTCTTCACACCATCGCTGGCAGAAGTTAACCCATCTTGGAGGGTCTTCATTTGGGTGACAAGACTTTGAATACTGGTATACATTTCTTCATTACCAGTAGCAACTTGTGAAGCACCACTATTTAGCTTGCTTACACCACTTACTAATGTTGGTACTTGCGCATTTAATGATGCTGTACCAGAAGCAAGTTGAGCAGCACCACTATTTAATTCACTAGACTTGCTATTTAACGTACTAGTACCCGTACTTAACGCACTAATAGCCGTCGTTAACGTTGGCACTTGTGAACTTAAGCTACTCATCCCATTGTTAATGGTATTAGCACCAGTGGCTAAGGTTGAAACACCACTTGTGTATTGATTTAGCTTAGAAGCTAATACAGTCGTTCCACTTTGTAATTGACTTAAGCCAGACGTTACTTGGTTAGAACCATCTGATAGTTTACCAACTGCAGTTTCTAATGTTTGCATTTGTGTTAAAGCTGATTGTAAGCCTTGAACTGCCTCAATTGATTGCTTATTAGCAGAGATGCTTGCACTAGCTAGTGTCCCAACACTCGATAAGTCACTCAACTGGTTACTTAAATCTTGTAATTCTGCCGTTGCAGAAGACATAGCAGTCAATTGCTTTTGTAAATCAGCTAATGCAGTTAACCCTGATTGGGCACCAGAAGTTGAAGATGTAGCACTAGTTGTTGCAGTGCTAGTCTTAGCATTTGCACTATTTTGAGCATCAACTGCAGACGTTACTGCGGAACTAATAGCAGCCTTCTGCTCAGAAGTTGCTGACGATCCTGCTGCAGCCATTGCTGCTGAAGCAACTGTATTGGCATCTACTGAAGTCGTTGTTGAACTAGTCTTGGCCGCATCGGATTTTGCTGCACTTTCCAATGCGCTTTGAATGGTTGTCATATCAGATGTAACTGCTGACTGTGCATTCTTGGTCGTTTCTGCAGCCTTATTCAAGGTTGCCATTCCAGACTCTAGCTTACTAGAACCATCAACCAATGTTTGCATCTTAGAATTAATTGTATTCAAGCCTGCAACTAATTCCTTTAACTGAGACGCACTAACTGAACTTGAGCCAGATTTAATTTGCGTTTCTAATTCAGTTAAACCATCAGAAACCTGTTTAGAACCACTTTGTAATTCTGCTGTACTTGAAGTTAAACTATTGGTACCGGAAGCAATTGTAGATTTATTACTATTCAATGTGTCTAAACCATTTGATAATGATTGAGTCCCGCTAAATAACTGAGCAACACCTGAACTTAGAGTCCCAGTCTTACTATTTAACGTACTCAAGCCCTTATTGACAGTGTAGACGCCGTTAGTATAGCTAACGACACCACTTGCCAATGAGCTAGAGCCACTTGCCAATTGACTAGCACCACTGGATAACGTTCCAGTTTTACCATTCAAAGTGCTTAAACCAGATGCAACTTGGTCAGCACCATCTGCTAATTCCTTAGCTGAGCTAACACTCCCAGAAAGGTTGGCACTCTTCAACTTACTATTAGCGCTATCCAACCCACTACTAATCTTAGTCAAGCCCTTGCTAGAGCTCTTCATCCCACTAGTAACAGTCTTCAATTGGTCCTTAACGTATAGTTGATCAACTGATGAGCCACCCGGTTGCGTTACTGATGCTACCGTCTTAACACCGTCAACCTTTTGTAGTTGCTTCGTTAAGCTATCGATGACCTTTAAGTCTTTTTCATTATTTAAGGCATGATCGGTCTTAATATAAAGCGTCGATGGTTCTGCCGTCCCTTTTGAGAAATGATCCTGAACGACTTGGAACCCTTGCTTAGCGGGAACCGTATCTCCCAATTCAGCTAACGTATCGTAATTCAATTCACTGTTATACGTTAAGACGAATGGTAATGAAACCCCTAGAACAACTACTAGAGCAATAATTGGGTAGCGTACCGATGCAGATGAAATACCATGCCACATCTTACTGGTACTACCACCTGAAAACTTCTTGCTTGGCCAGAACAACCGTGGTCCTAGCAATGCCATGAAGAACGGGTTCAATGTCAATAAGACGAGTAGTAAGATTGCAACCGCAATCGCAACCCCAACTGCTGACTTGTAGATTGAGAAGTTGGCTAAACCTAACGCACTAAACCCAATCAATAGTGAAGAACCACTGTATAGAATGGTTCGTCCGGCAACTCTTAACGCTCTCCCAGTCGCGGCAACCGGACTATCGCCATGACTGAGCTCTTCTTTGAATTGATCAAACATTAGGATATTGTAGTCGGTCCCAATCCCGAACAGCACCACAACCATAAAGACTTGGGTGTGGTTTGATAATGGGAAGTTAAACTTATCAACTAGGTTCATCACAACACTCAATGAGATGATGAACGATACCCCAACGGATAATAATGAAACTAATGGTGCAATTGGTGACCGGAAAACGAGTGTCAGAACGATAAAGATGAAGATAACCGTAATGATTTCTGTCTTCTGAATCCCGGCTTCGGTTTCCTGCGTGAAGTCATCATTTAAGATGTCACTCCCAGTAATGTACGTCTTAACACCACTGGTTTTCGCACCGGCCGTAATATCTTTAGTCATATTAGCAACAGTTTGATGCTCACCAACCATTAATTGTAACAATTCGGTTGATTTATCTTTTGAAATCAACTGTGCTTTGGCTTCTGAGCTATCGCTAGCAGCCGTCATTGACTTGATGTAATATTTCGACTTGTTGTTCTTGAAGTGCTTGATCGTCCCATCGATCGCCTGCTTCTGATCACTAGTTAGTGCGGAATCGCCATTATTGAAGACGACCACAACTTGACGCGTGTTGTTCTGGTTACGCCCCCAGTGATTTTGAATGACTTTTGCAACTTGGCTCTTCGCAGAACTTGGTAACTGCGTCTGACCCTTGTCACGTACTAGGTTACTGACGTTTGGTAGGAAAATGATGGCCGCTACCATCACAACCAGCCAAACAATCGCTTGGATTGTAAAACGTTTACGGCCCCTTTCAATCTGTATCCCTTCCCTATTTCAGATTCTAAAACGACATCGTGACATTTAACCAACAATGTGTTTAAATAATAACAATATGTTAAATGAAAACAGATGGAAATTCAACCAACAATTTTCATATAATCGTCATTAAATAAACAAATCTAATTATACTGTACGAATAATGAGGGGAAGTCCATATGGTAGGTACTAAAAACAATCGACGCGCGCAAATGACTGAACGTTTGATCCAAGACAGCCTAATTGAATTACTGCAACAGCAATCAATTGATGAGATTACAGTCACCGCAATTTGTAAGGCCGCTGACATCAACAGAGGGACTTTTTACGCCCACTATGAAGACGTCAAGGATTGTATGCAGCGAATGGAGCAAGATGCAACTAAGGAACTCTTAGCCGTCATTGACGAACATCTGAATCCAGACTCGCTACAAGCCATCTTGACAGGCATCTTCGAAGTTGTTAAGAAGCGCCACGCGGTTACGTCGTTTATTCTTACTACTGACCAGGACTTTCTAATGAGTTTTATTGCCACCACCAAACGCGAAATCTTCGCGCACAATCAAGCCCAAATCGTCGGCATCCATGACCGTGAAAAGGAGTACATGTTCGAGTACTACCTAAACGGCATCGTGGGTGTCGTACGCTACTGGCTTAAAACTGGCTTGCATGAATCCCCAGAACAACTGGCTAGCTTCATCAATGACTGGTGGTACCGTGGCAAACCACTTAAAGACTTGGCCGATCAATCATAGGTCAGTCTGAGTTACCCACATTATTCGTTCAATTAACTAATTAAACGGCACGTGATAATCCTCTGTGCATTAAAATAATTATTCACAAAATGCACATAAAATTATCTTACCTAGTCTAAGGTACCATGCCACTAATATTAACGAAAGCAATCTAGCTTCTAAACGTTTAATTCATTAAAATAGTCCCAGCTAAACACATAATTGTGATTAGCTGGGACTAATTTTTATGATGACTGCGGTGGCGTTTTGGATTGGTACATCCGTCGCTTAATGTCATCCATTTCTTGATCTAATTCAGTAATTAATTGTGCCTTCTTAGTCAACGATGCTTGTAACGTCGCCTGCTCTGGCACATTTTTCTTATAATTTAATTCATGCTCCAACGACGCCCAGAAATTCATAGCAATCGTTCGAATCTGTAGTTCCACCTCAATAATATTGGGGCCATCAACCGTGTATATTGGCACGCCTAAGATAAGGTGTAAACTTTGATAGCCATTCGTCTTAGGGTGGTGGATATAGTCTTTGACCCGCAGAACCTTAATATCTGCCTGCGTCGCCAATAAATCCTCCACCGTCTTAATGTCGCTTAAAAATCGAACAATCAGTCGGATACCCGCAATGTCATGTAGTTCACTAAAAACCGCGTTAAACGTCAACGGTAAGTGCTTACGCTGCAGTTTACCAATAATACTTTCTGGTGATTTAATCCGTGATTGCTTACTGTCGATTAAGGCATATCCATAACGCAACTCGTATTCACGACTAATATAATCTAATTTATCCAATACAAGCTTCATCGCTACTTCATACCGCAACGAATAAGCCTTCAATTGATCAACAGCTTGTAAAAGTTCCGGTGGCGCCGGTAAAAACTGATCGTCATCCGCGTTTGCTCTAGAATTTGTTGTGCTCAATCGTTATCCGCTCCAATAATAGACTCAATTCTCTCTTGTTCCTCACTAGCGAATCGTGACGGTCCACTCACGAGCTAGCTGCGTGTAATCCACACGATAAGCTTCTTCGCCAACTTGATACGCCAACTGACTGTCAACGTCTTCAAAGTCACTAGGAACCCAACCGTGACTTTCTAATACATTTAAATGACCCATCACCATTCGATCCGCCAGAAAATTCTCAAACCGGTGCCAAAACCCTTGGAAGCTCTCAAAATCATGAACAGCTAGGATTTCATTACGTAAAACTTCAGCATCAAACTCGAGGCGTATGCGCGCGCTTTTTGGTATCAAGTGGGGCCTCCTTCACATTGATTATTAACAAATGATTTATGAATAACCAACGACTAATTTATATAGTAACAAGTTAATCATAAAACAACTCTAGCTAGTTATGCAATGATTGTTAACCTACTAATACCAAAACTTAATGCCCTAGTTGATTTTACGCTTAGGATTCAACAGATTCATTGGGTCGAAGAGTGCCTTGATCTGATGTTGTAACATGTCGACGTCTTCGCCAAGTTCTGCGTTATTCCACTGATTCTTCAGCATACCAACTGCGTGTTCACCGGAGATCGTACCACCGAGTTCCAAGGTCTTCTTGAACATCTCTTGCAACGCAATAATAACTGCTTCTGGCGTCTTCGTTGCTTCCTTAGGCCAAACCAGCGTTGGGTGCACGTTACCATCACCAGCATGGCCAGCCGTATAGATATCAACGTTCAACCGTTGCGCTAAATCTTGAATGTAGTCCATTAAGGGTGCCAATTGTGACAACGGCACTGCCATGTCTTCCATAATATGATTCTGACCAGCAAAGACTGCGGGTAACATGTCACGACGTAACTGTTCCAAATCAGCCTGTTCCTCTGGTTTAGTGGTAATAGTTACGTTGCTAGCCTGTTGTTCCGTCAGTATATCTTCTACTACCTTCATGCTATCAGCGCCACCATTATCCAGCTTAAAGATCAGCATGGCCGCACTGTCCTTGGCATAATGAGTCTTTTCATATCGATCTAAGGCAGCCACGGTGTTACCATCTAAGGCTTCCAGCATTGTTGGGTAGACGCCAGAAATTCGGATTGCTGTTACAGCTTTAGCCAATTCTGTCATATTATCGAAGAAAGCCACACCCATTACCGGCGTCCCTAGTGGAATTGGTAGGAGTTTAACAGTGACTTCAGTAATAATCCCTAGGGTCCCTTCTGAACCAATCATTAATTGGGTTAAATCATAGCCGAAAGCCTGTTTGAGGGTCCGTCCGCCTAGCTTGATCTCACGACCATCTGCCAAGACGACCTTCACACCTAGTACGTTATCTTTAGTGGCACCATACTTAACGGTACTCATCCCACCAGCATTGGTTGCCACGTTACCGCCAATCCCAGAGATTGGCTTAGAACCTGGGTCTGGCGCGTAGAACATCCCCTGCTCACGAGCAAGCTTGTCGAGATCGCCGTTAATCACACCAGGTTCAACCACGGCCACTGAATCAGCCTTACTGATATCCAGCACATGGTTCATTTTAGCAGTGGATAGAATCAAGCTATCCGTTAACCCATCCGCACCAATCACCGTACTAGTCATCTGGTCTTGCGGAATTACGGGAAGATGGTACTTACGAGCAGCTTTCAGTGCGCCCTGAATATCTTTGGTCGAATGCGCTTCGATATAAGCTAGTGCCAAACCACTGTCGTCACCGGTCTGTTTGTCACTAAAAGAGTACTGCCTCAACGTACTATCATCGGTCAAAACACGGCCATCAGGTACTTGTGCCGTCAAGTAGGTTAATATTTCTTGATTAGAAAATGCTCGAAAAACTGTCAAATTCAAGACCTCGCTTTTAATTGATTAAGATATGGTCAGTATAAGCCAATGACGCTGAACAAACACCTAATCTGTTCTTCCAGTTTGTCATCCTAATTCACTCAGTTTCCAATCCAACCCCCTTTGCTAGTATCTATTTTTTGAATTACCTACACTTAAAATAAGTATTTCCCGAGCAAGTATTAACCGGGTATGCTAGTGACTATCGGTTCAATACGGCATAAAACTAGTGGGGAAATACGCAACCGATCCACATTAAAAGGGGGATTTGAACATGCGTCACATGGCATCTTCAAAACGGCGGCCACTGTTAATTGCGGTCGGTCTTATTATTATTGTTATTATCATTACTATTGGTGTTCTTATTCACCAAGCACAGGCACGCTACCAATCAGACGTCTATACGGGGAACAATCAGACCAAGGTGAATCCGACCAAACCACTAAGTATCTTACTATTGGGTGTTGATACGGGTGCAGATGGCCGTATTGATAAGGGAAACTCTGATACGATCATGGTCGTTACTATCAACCCTCAGACTAAGAAAACAATTATTACCAGTATTCCACGGGATACAATGGCTGAAATGGTTGGCGATCAAAAAACCAATGTCCAAAAGTTGAACGCGGCCTATAATATTGGCGGCTCAACTATGGCAAAAGCTAGTGTTAGCAAACTACTAAATGTTCCACTCAGCCACTACGCCACCATCAACATGGGTGGCCTTAAGCAAATCGTGGACGCTGTCGGCGGGGTTACCATCACCAGTCCACTAAATGTGACTTTTGATCATATTACAGTTACTAAGGGCCAGCACCATCTCAATGGTAAACAGGCGCTAGCTTACACCCGGATGCGTTATCAAGATCCTCGCGGTGATTACGGTCGCCAATTACGGCAACAACAAGTGATGCGGGCCGTCTTAACTAAACTAGCTCAGACTAAAACCTATAGTCGGTATAACCAACTCTTGACTTCATTAAAAGGCAACTTAAAGACTGACCTTAGCTTTGATGACTTAGTCGGGCTCGCAACTCACGACCGCAGCAACATGCAACACATTCAATCGACCCAAGTTATCGGGTCACCAGCATGGATCAACACCAGTTCCTACCAGATCCTCAGCACCCAGACATTGCAGACAACCTCCAACCAATTACGCACACAGCTAGGACTAAAGACTGCGACGCTTAATAATATGGAGACTAAACTCAATGCGCAAAATACGACTTATGATGGTAAGACTAATCTTAACTATGATACTCAAGGATTAGATAAGATTACCTATACGGATAGTACGAATTAATACCAATAAAAATGGACTACGATTTTTCATCGTAGCCCATTTTTTGTGTTCTGGAGGTTAATAGCCGAAACGTGGTCCAGCAGGCAGGGACTGAGCATAACCGCCTGCTGGACCACTCTTTATTTACTGTACCCAGCCCGTTAACTGCGTAACCAACCCACTAGTATCATCATTAAATTCATATTGTTTATCCCCACGAGCCGCGACTGCTCGGTGCTGGCCGATTCGTAAATCACTCATTTTGACAATGATCTCTAAAGGCTTGAAGTTCTGTAACGAACGAATCCAGATGTAGCCCGCCAGTCGCTGGACCTGCACAAAGAAATATCGTTCTGTGGTTGTCGTTAAATCAATTTGTTTTAAAATTCCGGTTTCCATCTTAGATTCGCTCCCCTCATCATCCTTACTATAATATAAATGCTGAAACCCGTTTCAGGTCAAGGGGCGACACTCATTATTTTAATTGCAACTTTGATTGTTACATTTTGATAACAGATGATATAAATACTAGCTAAATTAGTCAAACGGTTGTACTATATTGTTAGAAAATATAATATGTGATATTACCAAATTCATAAATGGAGGAGTTATCCCGTAATGATCAAATCTGATGCAGTTCATACACAAAAGTATTGTTACTACATTGAACTAACCGGTACTGAACAGCCTGAGCTACTAGCTGCTTTGACGGCCAGCGACAAAGCATTGGGCGATTGGGAACGGGTCCACTCCTCCAAGCTACCCACTTGGCGCTTATGGACGGATGCGAATGCGGATACTATTCGCTACACGATCACCCATCTCATTGCTCGTAGTGATTTGCCGCAAAACGATTACTGGTTATTTCAATACAAGGGTGAGGATCATGGACACCCGCGGATGCTGCACCCACAATTCCACACCCGTTAATATAAGCTTATCCGAATTAGCAAGTGACTGAGATTTTTTCAGTCGCTTTTTTGTAGCGTTTTACTATTCTTCTATAGCGTATACATTCTTGTCTATCACACTAAAAAAGGCGTTTCAATTCATTGCTGAATTAAGACGCCTTTTTGAAAACTATTTACCTAATCTATTAACCAGCAATTAGCCGATTACTGCGACGTAGTGGTATGCGCCAGAGTTTGAAATATACTTCAACCATTGGTAACCATCAGATGAAATCTTACCAACGTAGTAGACTGATTCGCCAGCATAGTATTGGCCAGTGATTGAAGAACTTAAACTTGCACCAGTCCGAATATTAGTCGTGGTCTTGAAAGTGTAACGGCCAGTTGCAGCTGTTGCAGTACTATTTGATGAAGTACTTGCAGTTGTGCTTGAACCGCTAACCTTAACGTAGTGTTGTGCACCACTATAACTTAGGTAACGTAACCATGTTTCGCCATTAACCGTAACCTTGGCGTTGTAGTTCACAGTATTACCTTTGTAGTAAGTGCCAAGCGTTGATGCTGAGTCACTAGCAGACCCCTTGATAGCAGTTGCTGACGTAAACGTGTAAGTTCCCGTTGCAGCCGTAGTCGTTGAAGTGCTAGTACTTGGCTTAGTTGTAGTTGAAGTGCTTGAACTACTGATCTTAACGTAGTGTTGTGCACCACTATAACTTAGGTAACGTAACCATGTTTCGCCATTAACCGTAATCTTGGCATTGTAGTTTACTGTGTTACCCTTGTAGTAATTTCCAACAGTTGAAGCTGAATCACTAGCAGATGATTTGATAGCAGTCGTCCCAGTAAACTTGTATGTCCCTGATACGATTGTCGTCTTGGAAGTACTAGTGCTTGGCTTAGTCGTGGTAGTTGCACTAGCAATCTTAACGTAGTGTTCTGCACCACTGTAGCTTAAGTAACGTAACCATGTTTCGCCATTTGTTGTAATCTTGGCATTGTAGTAAACGCGGTTCCCTTTACTGTAAGTCCCAACAGTCTTAGCACTATCACTAGCTGAACTCTTGATTGAAGTGTTAGCCGTGAACGTGTACCAACCAGAAACATTTTGGGTAGTGGTTTTATTAGTATTTGAGCTAGTATTACCGGTGCTGGTACTACCAGTATTAGTGTTACCCGTGCTAGTTGTTACAAAAGTACTAGTACCGGCACTATTTTCAGTTAATCCAGTATAACTTATGCTGACATCTAAGTAACCTGTGTAATCTGAACCAGATGGCAATAATGCAGTTGAAGAGAATTGCCATGCGGCATCAGACTTGTTCCATAGGTTGTTAGCTGATGGTGTGTATGGATATTGTGCACGCCATACACGTGATGTCCCGACCGTCCGGATAACAGCATCACGGTATAAGTATGTGGTTGAAGTATAAACGGCATGGTTCGTGTAACCATATGAATTTAAGACCGTCCAGAATGCGTTCAGGTTAGCTTCTGCATTGACTGATTCAGATTGTGAATCTTCCATATCAGCGAACAATAAGACTTTAGTAGAAACTTTGTTGTTAACTAAGAATTTTGCCAAATTAGTTGCTTCAGATTTAGCAGCAGTAGCTGTACTGAACGTTGAGTAGTGATAAAAGTCAACGTTTAAACCAGCTTTATTGGCCATCTGAGCTTGGCTTACAGCTGATCCGTTTACGTAAGTCGTACCTTCAGTAGCTTTGACGATAACCGTCTTAACACCTAATGCTTTTAACTTATTAAAGTCTGCTTGCGTCATCGCGCTTTGGTATGATGAAACGTCAACAACGTCAACCCGTGGCCGAGTTGTGTCGCCAAACATCCGTAACGGTTGCGGCAGTTGTAGCAGCCGTTGTAATAGTTGATTCAGCAACTGCTTTGACAGTTTTAGCTGAAGAACTTACACTAGTAGCCTGACTTGAAGCAGTGCTGGCAGCTTGACTGGTTGCTGTGCTTGAAGCAGTACTAGTAGCTTGACTAGTTGCAGTACTAGTTACAGCCTTAGTTGCTTGACTAGTCGCAGTATTTACTGAACTAGTTGCCTGACTGGTTGCAGTGCTAGCAGCCTGACTCGTTGATGAACTAGTTGCAGTACTTGAAGCAGTGCTAGTTGATGAACTGGTGGCAGCGCTTGAGGCTGTACTAGTTGATTGACTAGTCGTGCTAGTTGAGGTTGCACTAGTTGCAGTACTTGAAGCAGCACTTACTGATGCGCTCGTAGCACTAGTTGATGCAACACTGGCTGATTGAGTCGTTGCTTCGCTAGCAGCACTAGTGGTATCACTAGTACTTGTTACGGTTGCGCTAGTCGTAGCAGTATCTGCTTGAACGTTAGGATTACTAACGATCGCACCACCTGCAAATGAAACAAATGTTAAACCAGCAGCTAGCCAAAGTTTCCCTGATTTATATAACTTGATTCGCTGTTTCTGAGTGACATTGATTGGATTCTGTGATTTATAGTTCATGTTGCCATCCTTTAAAATATAATTTGATTGCCTAAGTTTATTATAAAGGTTCTCCTTTTCCATTCAAGACCTTAGAAGCGAATACCTAAAATTTATTTTATAGATAAATAGTTAACCCCACTACACATCAGTATTAAAACAACAAAAAAAGCGCTCGAAATAAATCCGAGCGCTTTTCATTATACTGTTAAATTATGCGTTGACCGTTTCGCCAGCAGCTTCTTTTTCAGCAAATGTTTTTTCTTCCTTAACCTTATCACGATCTAAGGCCTTGAAGAAGAAGTAGTAGATGGCACCATCCAACACGATATTAACAAGTTGTAATACCGCACCAGAAACGTGCATCGTTGCTAAGTAACCAGAGATAATTGGTGGCGTGGTCCAAGGAACCATGACCCCGATTGTCTTAGCCACTAAGCCAGTCGACATTGCAAAGTAAGTCGTTGTAACGTTAACTAGTGGTGCTAAGATGAATGGAATTGCCATCCGGTAGTTCATAACGATTGGCAAACCAAAGACGATTGGTTCGTTAATGTTAAAGATAGCAGGTCCAATAATCAATTTACCTAAAGTCTTGAATTCAGAACTCTTCGAAACAAAGGCAATCATGAAAGCTAGGCCTAAAGTTGCACCAGAACCACCCATGTGAACAAAGTTATCAAAGAATTGTTGAGTAACAACGTTTGGTAATGCTTTACCAGCCTTTAAAGCGGCAGCATTTTGTGACATTGCGGCCAACCAGATTGGTTGCATAACGCCGGAAACGACGTTGGCACCGTGA
This sequence comes from Lactiplantibacillus herbarum, assembly GCF_001039045.1. Taxonomy (GTDB): domain Bacteria; phylum Bacillota; class Bacilli; order Lactobacillales; family Lactobacillaceae; genus Lactiplantibacillus; species Lactiplantibacillus herbarum. The sequence continues at coordinate 38,124 of NZ_LFEE01000003.1, read as the reverse complement.
ATCCCAAAGATCCAAAGAATACATACAACGAATTCAGCAACTAAAGCACCTGGTAAGGTGTTGCTTAATAGCCCAAGTGGTCGTGCCAAAACGAAGGAAATAACGTTTGGAATACTTTGCATTGGCGTTGCTTCAACCAACATCCGAAGTAACCAAATCAAGAATAAGATAATGAAACCAGGAACTAAGGCAGCAAACGAGTTGCTGACTGCAGGTGGAACACTATCAGGCATCTTAATTGTCCAATTGCGGTGAACCATGAAGACGTAAAAATCAGTAATAAATAGACCAATAATAAGAGCAGTAAACAAACCGGCTGAATCAAGTTGTGTCAGTGGAACCCACAGTGCTCCTGCCTTATCGGTGTTTAATGGAATCGTTAAGAACCATGCACCTAATGAGACAATCGAAGCAGACAGTGGATCGACTTTATAACTTTTAGCCAAGTTATATGAAATCCCAATAACCGCAATCAACCCCATGATATGGAATGATGCGTTAGTTGGATATTGAACAATCGTTGCCCAGTTCGCACCAAAGGTATTCGCCATGAAGGTTTGGTAACCTTTGATAGGGAATTGTGCAATGATCATGAAGACTGACCCAATAATAATCATTGGTACGGCAAGTGTCATCCCATCACGTAATGCGATTAGATGCCGTGAACCAGCAATCTTTCCGAAGAAAGGAATGAGTCGGTCGTTGACGAAGCTAGAGTTATTATTCTCGCTCATGTCGTGACCCCCTAAAATAATTTAAAAGCGACGATTCGTGCAACGGTTAGTCTCAGATATCATGAAACCAATCACAACGTTCAATAAATAATGGCCGATTACTCGTTGAATATGTAGAACGTTATGCTTAAATCCGTTTCAAAGTAGTCCTGCCTTTTAGCATTTGTACCCATGAATGCGCTTCCTACATTTTCTATTATACCCATTGCCTTTTGAATGTATACCCTTTCAATTAAATTCGGACGGTGTTTTAAATCATGGAAATTGTTCCAAATCAGGAACAATTTCCACAAAAACTGGTCTACGCCAAGGGTTGGACCGTCATTGCCAATTGTTCTAGGTAATAGACTACTGGTAACTGCGACAACGTACTCCCCCCACTAATGGCTTGAACTTCGGGTGTATCGTAGCTCAGCACGACATCAGCAATTCCTGCCAATGTTGAGTGACTGCTAGCCGTAATCGCAATTATTTTAGCACCGTTCTGCTGATAATAGACGCCCTGCTCGATCACATCCTCAGACTCGCCAGAAACCGAGACAACTAATAAAACGGTATCTGCTAAATCACGTTTATTCACTGGATGTGGCTGATGCGTATCGCTCAACATCATACTGTAAACCCCAAAATTAGCTAACAAGTGGGTCCCATAACTCGCCAGACCTGCACTAGTCCCCGAAGCCGTTAAAATCACCATGTTAGCGTCACGAATCAACTGAGTCGCTTGCTTGATTTTAGCCGTCATATCCGCCATGTTCATGCGATCAAAAAAGACACGCATCGGAACCACCGTCTGAGATAGTGGTTGTTCTGCATCTCGTCGCAGTTGTTCTTTTAGCCTAAATTTGAATTCAGCGTAGCCATCATATCCCATTCGTTTCAAAAACCGTAAAATCGTCGTTGCTGACACATGGCTGTGATCTGCCAATTGCCGGATCGTCATCGTACTGACTTCGACAGGATGACCCGTAATATACTTATAAACTTCAATTTCTAACCGGTTGAGTTGCTGAACCTGATCATATGAGAACATTTGCTCACCCCTAAATCCTTAATATTGGTCTATAACATAATTGATACTCATCACTAAAAGTTGTGGGAACAAATTCCGTTATTTATCGCCCCAGCGACCGTCAATTTGTGGTTTGATCTCAATATCTGCCATCTCTAAATCACAGTTCTCCACGGCAAGCGCTAGTTTTTCTGTGAATTCAGCCGTTTTATATGGTGAATCAATTGACCACGTCTTAAAGTTTGGTGTTCGATTAAGCCGACCTAGATCTGCAATTTCTGGCACTTCCTTAGGATCGACTGCTGGAGCCGTCTTCTTCACATTAATATTGTAGCCGTAGTGCCCGCTGTGATACATCGCCTGCATGGCATCACCAAAAAGTCCCATGAATACTCACTTACCTTCCACACTTATAATTTAGTACAAGTTTAGCACAAGTACTGAGGCGCTTTCATTTACTTCGAATAAATCTATGAAAATAAGTCAAAATATCAGGTTTCCGTCATAATTATTCGCTATAATTAAGCATAAATTAGGTTATCAGGAGGACGGGACCCATGAAGAACACGATTTTAATCGTTGAGGATGAAGAAAGTTTATCCGGCTATTTGACTAAGGAACTTCAATTTGAGGACTTTAACGTCTTAGTTGCCAGTGATGGGTTAGCCGCCATGGAGACTTATCAGGAACACCAAAACGAACTATTACTAATTCTACTGGACTGGATGCTACCCAAATTAGATGGGATGGAAGTACTACGCCGCATCCGTAAACACGACCAGCTGCCAGTTATTATTATGACTGCTCGCGACTATATCGGTGATAAGGTCGCCGGCCTCGATAATGGTGCCGATGACTACATCACCAAACCGTTTGAGATCGAAGAACTATTGGCGCGCATCCGTGTCATTCAACGTCGTGCCGACAATCAGATTGATGTGAACCAAGTCTATCAAGCAGACGACGTACAATTGGATACTAAAGCCCACCGCGTCACTAATGCTGATGAAGAAGTCATTCTAACTCATCGTGAATACGATCTCTTACAATTCTTCCTCGCCCATCCAGATGAAGTCTTCACTCGCGATGATCTCCTTGATCAGGTCTGGGGCGCTGATTTTCTGGGACAGCAAAACGTAGTCGACGTCTACGTGGGCTATTTGCGTAGTAAACTAGCAACGCCAGATGCAGCACCACTGATTAAAACGGTACGGGGCGTTGGGTACAAACTAAGGGAGCCGATGTCGAATGTCCAAGAATAAATCGATTCCAACCTACGAACAATTGATCAATAGGGCGATTCGCCGTTTAATGCTGACAATCACCCTATTAGTGAGCCTGATTACATTAGTCGTGGTTGGCACGCAGCAAACTCTGAATACCACGCGAGAAGCTCGTGACCTGATGAGTAGCTTGAATCAAGCCAACATCAAAGACGTTCCTAGTTTTATTCACTGGAACAATACAACGACACGTAATACAAAACAACCCGCCTTCATTCGGGTCACCACGCAAAAAGCAACATTGACAACGGCGACTAAGACCAAGCGAACTATTATCACTTCGCCATCGTCAAAAGCCTTCTTTAGTAAGTCTCAAACTAAGCTAGTTGGACCATTAATCTACGTTCGCGGATTCGGTTTCTTTCTATCATATACGCAAAAAGATGGTGCCAACACTTACCATCTCTGGGTCAGTCTCGGTCGCCTATTCAATAGTCTGCTCATTCTGATTATTTTAATGGCACTGATTACGATGGCGGCATTAGGACTAGGTGCTTGGTGGGCCCATCGTTTGGCAGCTCGCCTGAGTGCCCCAACAATCACGCTATTACATGAAACTAAGTACACGTCGAATAATCCAGATAGCGACCAACCGACTCTTAGCGTTCCTGAAAGCCCCCGTGAAATCAACGATTTGGGCCGTGCATTCAATGAATTATTAGTCACCCAAAATCAGCGATTGCAACATGAGCGTCAATTCATCTCAGATGCTTCGCACGAATTACGGACTCCGATTGCCGCCGTCCGTGGTAATCTCAGCCTGATTCGCAGGCGTGGTGACGCTCACCCTGAGATTATTCCGGAATCGTTGAACTTCATTGACGAGGAATCACTACGCATGCAACATTTAATCGAGAATTTACTACATCTATCCCGGGCTGACCGCGCTCAGTTAGAACTAACAGATCAAGACCTATCATTTCTGATGCTAGAACTCGGCGAACATTACCAGCCATCGATCGATCAACCGGTCAAACTCGCGATTGATCCGAATATTCATGTTTTAGGCAACGCGGAAATGCTGCAACAAATTATTGTTGCGTTACTAGATAATGCTCATAAGTATTCGCCACATAACCAACCGATCACGCTGAGTCTACATCAAACAGACCAGCGCGTTGAACTAGCCGTGACTGATTTAGGTGAAGGAATCCCTGATGATCAGAAACAGGCCGTTTTCCAACGCTTCTACCGGGTCGACCAATCTCGTTCGCAAGCGATTGAAGGTAGTGGGCTGGGATTAGCCATCGTTCAGCAGTTAGTTGCTCTGAACCAGGGAACCATCAAAGTGACGGACAACCAGCCTCAGGGAAGTATTTTCACGGTTAGTTGGATGTTATCAACAGCTAAAGATTAATCTAAAGAGACGGTAATTACCCTTTGCAACAGGTATTACCGTCTTTTTAGATCATTTTATTTAATACAGTGTAGATCACGAACACTAGTAAAGGACCATGTTAAAATTAAACCGTTGTCCGACCCTTTTGCAATAATGGAAAGGGGGGGCTTGTTTTGATATCTATACTTTTATCCCTGGCAATTGCTGTCGCAGCCGGAATCATTAGTGGCGTGGTGGTCACTATTTTTACCAAGTGGTTCAACAAACGATAGTAGGACAACACTAGTTTAACTGGCAAAAGCACGAAAAAAAGGAACCCGTTTGTGGTGGATGGGTTCCTTTTGTGCTGTCTTAATATCTATACTTTCAAACGTAATTATATGGTTTAAACGTATAATTATCAACTAAATTGATTTATATAACACAACGTAAAAAGTTACCCAATTCCTACTGTAAAAGGATTTCTCGGTCTTAACTTTCTACTAAATATTTATTTTATGGAAAGTTACTCTATATTCGTATCTAGTTGTGTACAATATTGGGCCATCACTTGCTTCAAATACTGCTGAAACCCTTGATAAAAAGGGCCCTCACTAATGATTTTAATATGCTGTCCCATTGAGAGAACAAACAGATAGGCGTTTTCACTGAGCGGTAGTTCAACCGTAGCATTAAATGTCGCTGCCGTTTGCGACTCAATAACCTGATTGCCAAAACGCTCGACAAACGGCCCTCGAGCAATATTATTCACTTGGACGGTAACAGCAGTCATCTCAGGACGCAGGCGTTCATTAAAATTAAACTCCAATGTTGGTACTGCGCGCGGTTCAAACGACTTGTTTGTTATGCCTAATTCATGAATACGCGATAAGCGGAACATTCGAAAATCCGCTCGTTCAACACTGTAGGCTTGTAAGTACCAGCGTTCACTCTTATATACTAGGCGATAAGGTTCAACGCGACGACTCGTCTGGTTTCCGTTGCGATCACTATACTTAAATTCCAAATAAACGTGTTGTTCAATCGTCTGATCAATCTGTTCTGCTAGTTGTTTCAACTCCTGAGTTCCAGGCCAGTTAGCGTAGTCGATCAGTAAGTGATCATCCGCATGATCGGCTGCATAGAGCGCATTTAACTTCTGCATGGTTGCGGTCATCTTAGGATTGGCAATTAACGTATGCACGCCGTTCAGCGCTAAACGCAGATTACGAATATCATCGGCCGTTAACAACTTCTTATCAACCTTATAATTGGCCATCAATCCAATACCACCGTTTCTGCCGCGCGAGGCATATATTGGAATCCCCGCCATACTCAAAGTCTCCACATCCCGGTAAATGGTTCGCACTGAAACCTCAAAACGAGCCGCTAACGCTGGGGCTGAGATCTTTTCCGTTCGTAATAGCAGCATGATTAAATTAATTAGTCGCGCAATCCGCATCTTTTTCACCTAATTTCTAATACCTGCCAGCTTATTGTCAGGTATTGTAAGTTATTCTTAGTTTACTAAAAAGAAAGCAGGACTTAAACCTATGACAACTTATGAAATCAAAACGCTTGCTGCAACTACTTTAACTGGCTACCCTATGACATTACCCCTACCCACTATGGACAACGTTGCTGCAGTCTCTCAAGGCAAGAGCCAACACTTCATGCAACTCGCTAAAAGTGGTCAGTTCGGACAGTTGATGGCAGCCAGCCACGACCATATTGGTTACGCCCTCAGCCGCATTCGTGACGGTCAACTCGAATACTTTGCTGGTGCAAATATTTCAGCTACAGTAGAACAAACCGTCACTCGTGAACTACCCGCTGGTAATTACATCATCCTCAAAGCTTCAGGTGGCCCAAGTCGACAACTCTTTGATGGCCTGATCAAAACGTTCTTTGGCGAAATCCTGCCACAACGCCCAGAGTTATATCAAGGTGACAGCTATATTATTGAAGCACTGATGAATAACGATCCGCGCAATGCAGTCGTGGAGCTACGGTTACCAACGACTGTGACAGCCTAACTACATTAGCCATTTCTGCCGACATAACGTTGGCCCATATTCCTATAAAAATCCTTAAAACAAGTCTTTAATATAACTTGTTTTAAGGATTTTTATTTAATTTCTATTATTTATAAAGAACTAAGAATCCCTTTGATTCGGCATTTCCTGCAATTATGAGCCCAATCTAAACGCTAATCTAAGAATTTCTTAGATAAAGTTTATTGAAACTCGATAGTTGGTTAGTCGGATTGTCGGTAAACTATAGTCATTCAATTAAAACAAAACAACTTAAACAAACAACTACTCAAAGCTAACTAAGGAGCTATGTAAAATGTTATTAGATACTGATCCTAAAATTAAAAATATCGCCGCTGCTCAAATCGTCAAGGTCACTTACCCACTGGTGATTGCTAAGACTGAAGATGGCGAATTCGTTAAAGTCCAAATCAGTGATGAACAACTTCAAGACCCATTATTCTGGGACACGTTGAAGAACATCCGTAAGTCACAACTGTGGGTGCCACTTGGTCGCCACTTCCACCAATTACTTTCTAACGACTGGTTAATGCCCGCCGCACAATAACAACGACAATCTACTATAAAAATTAATTACAAACTAAAAGGAGTTTGATTATTATGAAAAACGCATTTACGAAACTAACAATTACTTTGATGGCTGCCGGGACCCTCTTCGCTACTTCAGTATCCGCTTCAGCTGACACAACGACGCAACCAGAACAAACCTCAACGACGCTCGTTAACAAAGTCAATCACGGCACTAATTTAGCAACTAGTACGACAACGACACCCGTTCACGACATTACGCCACGGCCAACTAACTTAGTCATGAAGACTAGGCAAACCCAGGTTCTCGAAACCATCGATGCCAGCAGTCAAAGCATTACTAAGATGAAATACACTAAATAGCCCCCAAGGAGGACGACGCCATGAGCCAACTAACGAAAGCAATCACCCGTCAATTACAACGTCAATACACCCAGCCCGTTTTAAAAGACGCCCGTGGTAGTTGGTACACTGGCGCAGACGTCCTCGAAGACTTAGCCCTGTGCGAAACCAGTCTGCAACAGCAAAATGTTCATGCTGGTCAGGCGATCCTAATCAGCCCAACTCAAGCTGTCACGATTCCCGGTCTATTACTGGCCAGCTGGCAATTAGGTCTAACGGTGACCCTAACCCCACCCAGTTCGACCCTGCCAGAGCTGGCACCGCAAGTGTATGCCGCTATGGTCTACTCACCTACTCAAACCAACGAATTAGCCACCCAACTTGATCCCCGTGAGATCAGTATGCTAACCCTCATTCTGAACACGGCACCGGGTTTCACCTACCTGGTTCACGATCACGCGATGCCCATAGCTCGCGATAGCCATCCCGACTTGATTCTCCCAGCCAGTCAGGTTCAGCTAACCCAACAACAACTCTTACAGATGGCTGAACACGGGCAACCCCGATCCCAGCTCAGCAGCCTGTACGACTTGGATACCGGTCTCTTACCCTGTCTGACCAATCTCATAACCGCTACCCCCTTTACTTTAACCCCAACTAAAAATGCGTACCTCCCAAGTTAACCATGGGAAGTACGCATTTACTTTATTATTGGTGGTAATTATTTAACCATACCAACCGTTTGTAGAATCAGATAAATATTTAAGATAATCAGAACTGCGGTAATCACCCAAGCCGTCCATTTGACCCAAGCATGGTTGGCAAAGTTCCCCATCAGCTCATGGCTACTCGTGAACTTCACAAGTGGAATCATGGCGAATGGTAACGCGATACTCAGGAACACTTGCGAGAAGGTCAACAGACTTTCAATCTTAGCTTCATTACCATGGTAGTAAATGGCGAATGCTAACACGGGTGTCACTGAGATCAACCGTGTCAATAACCGTTGAGCCCATAATGGCATCTTCAAACGAATGAAGCCTTCCATGATGATCTGACCAGATAACGTTCCAGTAATCGTAGAACTTTGACCAGAAGATAGTAACGCGATTGCGAACAACATACTTAGTACTGGACTAGCAATCGATCCAACAATCTTGCTGTCACCTAAGGCGTTGTACAGGTCAACGAAACGACCCAAGTCACCCTTAGTACCAAAGAATAATGCGGCACCTAAGATTAATAGTAAACTATTAACAACGAACGCAACGGTCAATTGAATATTGGAATCGATGGTGGTGAACTTAACTGCCTTAGCAACTTCTTTCTCATCATCACGATCAATTTGTCGTGTTTGTGAGATTGATGATCCCAAGTACAGGTTATGTGGCATAACCGTTGCACCCACGATCCCCAATGCCAAGTACAGCATTGATTTGTTGCTGACGATCTGAGTCGTTGGCACGTAACCCTTCAACATTTCAGGAACGTTTGGCTGTGAGATGATAACTTCGTATAAGAAGACGAACAGGATCACAGCGACCAGCGTCGCAACAATGGCTTCAATCTTACGGAAGCCTAATTTCATTAATAATAACAGAATCAAGACATCGGCAGTCGTGATTAAAATCCCGACTATCAGTGGGAAACCAAATAATAACTTTAATGCAATCCCAGAACCAATTATTTCAGCAACGTCCGTTGCCATGATGGCTAGTTCCGTGATAATCCAGAGAAAAATCCCCATCCCTTTGGAAGTGTGCTCTCTGGTCAATTGTGCGAGGTCCTTACCGGTAACGATCCCCAAGCGTGCGGCCATAGCTTGTAACAACATGGCAATCAAACTTGATATCAGAATCACAGAAAGCAACGCGTACTTATACTGTGACCCACCGGCAATCGATGTGATCCAGTTACCTGGATCCATATAACCGACGGCGACTAAGGCCCCCGGTCCGGTATAGGCAATCAACGTCCGCCAGAAGTTGGCATCTTTTGGTACCCGGACACTCCCATTTACTTCGTCCAAGCTCTTACTATCGGTACTCGTTGCATGAATTGCCTTCTCTTCGGCTACCTTCACTTGCGAGCGATCCTTCGTTTTTGCTGATTTCATAATGAAACCCTCTCTTCTATTGGTTTAGAATTCAGGTTGTGGACTACTATGTGATCCTCAACAGCGGGGTGCTCTAATATTGAGCACTCACTTTAATTCCACTACGTAGTATAGCACCATCCAACAAATAATCAACTATTATTAATTATTACTTTGGCATGCCTAAAGTTTATTCAACGGCTGGCTAGTCACCTTGTAAGGGGATTCTTCGTGGGTTCAAACCATTAACTAAAAAATCACTGAGATACTGGGTCGTCTGTTGACGATTGAGTCTGTTGAGATTTGGATACAGGACGTTTTTCACCAAGTATCCCCCTAGCGTCGAGAATACGAGTTGTAAAATCATACCGTTCGGCCAATCAACTAGTTCACCAGCTGCTTTCAACCGATCCATTGCTTGATTAGCTTGCGTCAAAATCACCGGTGAGACCATCCCTAATACCGCTGCACGGTCCTGTTCATTGTTGAAAAACTGTGACAGAATAACCGCTAGTGAAGCTCGGTTATGTGCGACAAAGTCAACTCGATCCGTAACTAGCGCCACAATAAATGACTCTAGCGTATGACTGTCTTTATCCAGGACAGCCTGATCTAACGTGTTAAGCATAGTTGGTAAAATATTTTTAACAATTGGTTGCATAATTGCATCCAAAATACCGTTTTTATTAACAAAATTATGGAATAACGTCCCCTCAGCTACTCCTGCTCGCTCCGCAATCTCACGTGTTCCGACTTCCTCGTAACCCTTTTCGGCAAACAACTCGAGCGCAGCGGCTAAGATCTGGCGCTGTGTACGACTAATACGACCATCCTTCCCCAATGAGGCCGCGTAATAAGCCTGGATGGTTTCAATTTCACTCATGAGATTAAGCTCCTTTTTTGCAGTGACTGCTCAATTTTCGGCAATTACATCATAACTGATTTGGTACACCGAAACAACCACCATTAATCAAAAGTTACATAATTTATGATTATGAGTTAGTTAATTGCTTTTAAATCTACATCCCTTTATAATAGTAGTAACCAAACAAGTTACAGGAAGTGATAACATGCGTGTTTCCACCCGTTACAGCGATGCGATTCATTTGCTCGCCTACTTGAACATCTATGCTGATACCAAGCTCACCAGTGATGCCATTGCAGCTAGTATTGAGACTAGCCCAGTTGTAGTCCGTCGTTTAATGAGCAAGTTACGCCAAGCCGGACTAATTACCACCACTCCTGGTACGGCTCAACCCGTGATTGCTAAACCGCTAACCCAGATTTCATTACTCAGCGTCTTCTATGCGATTGAGGGGGACAAGCCCTTACTAGCCGTTGATCCTAAGACCAATCCAGATTGCATCGTTGGTGGCAACATTCAAACGGTCCTGAAACAGTACTATCAAGATGCCCAGACCGCAGCTGAAGCGCGCCTGGCTAAGACTAGTCTGCAAGACGTCGTCGATAACCTCTTAGTCGAACAGGCTAAAAAAGACGCTCGGAGCTAATTCTTAGAAAATAAATGCCATCACATCATTACTAAAAAAGTCTCCAGATTGGTTCCGCGAAACGACTTCGCTCATAAACCAATCTGGAGACTTTTTTTGAATAACTGACTTAAATTGCTGATAAGTGTTCTTTCAATGCCAATACATCAGTAATCTGGCGCGGCGATAAGGTCGTTTGGTGATCAATAATCTCAATCAATTCATCACCAACTTGTAGAACAGCTAGCAACCGCTCATCCACTTCTAGTAGCGATGAAATCTTGATAAACGATTGAAAGTCATCCAGATTACTCAGATTATTTTGGCTAACCACATTGATCGACTGCTCAACGATTTTCTTAAAGCGTTTCAACCGGTGTAAACGCTCCTGCCGCTGATTGTAATATGGCAAGAACAAGGCTACTGACACTGCCAATATTTCGGCAGCCGCAGCCACCCATTCTGATAAAGGACCTATTTCCATAACTAACACCCCAATAATCATCTAATCTGTTCTCATTATGTCACGCTATTCGTTCACTTTAAAGTAAGTGCAAACCAAACTACTTGAAAAAGCCATGATCACTAATAGATTAAGTTGCCAAAAGCATCTAAAACTAAAGTATTACGACTACCACACAAAATAAGCTACTTCAGACATATCACAATTCTGAAGTAGCTTACTATTTATATCTATCTCTTATCAGGTCCATCAAGCTGTTGGCGAGCATTAAGCTTGGTTCGCGTATCTACGCCAGCCTTTATTCCGGCTGTTCATCATTTCCATAATATTCTGGCTGAACTGCCTGGATTGGATTATCCTGTAGCCAGCTAATGATTTGCTGGCTGAGCTCATCCGTCATCGGTGCAGCGGCAGCAATCTGAGCCTTGGTAATCTGATTAACGTGAATGCCGGCCGTAATCGTACAGCTTCCTTGCAGATAAGGCTGTAATCGCTTGGCCAGCCGCTCTGAAATGAAGTTATCCTTATGAAAACGACCATCGTGACTAGGAAACTTAACCGTTTGCAGCTCAGTATCAGCCGTAATCGTTGTGACATCGCCAATATGAGGATTACTCCCACCCGTTACAACAATTAGGAGATCATAACCAATCACTTGAAGTTTTGCTGTCATTTGATAACCAGCCTGCGTTGTTGTAAAAGTTGGCATAACTAGTCACCTTCCCAACGTCGATCAGTTTCATTGTGAATCTGGAACGCGTCTAAGATCTTCATCGTTTGATGATTAACGAGATCTTGAATCGTTTTTGGATGATTATAAAATGCTGGAATCGGTGGAATGATCTGTGCACCTAATTTAGCTAACTTAGTTAAGTTTTCTAAATGAATCACACTCAACGGTGTTTCACGTGGAACAATCACCAGTTTACGCTGCTCTTTAATCGTCACATCCGCAGCCCGCGAAATCAGGTTATCACCAAAACCATAGGCAATACCAGCAACGGTCTTCATACTAGCTGGAACGATTACCATGCCATCATTAAGGAATGAGCCACTCGCAATGGCGGCACCCTGATCATTAGCCTTGTAAGTCGCATCCGCCAATGCCGTTAATTGTGCCAAGGTATAATCGGTTTCTAGTTCAAGGTTCTTCTTGGCCCAAGCACTCATGACCAGATGGACTTCAACATCAGGTAATTGATGTAATTTTTCTAACAAATCGACCGCATAGATCGTCCCTGATGCACCCGTAATCCCCACAACAATTCGTTTCATTGCAACACGCCCTCACTTTATCACTAGTTTTATCATCTGTTTATTTCGATTATCTTTATCTTAGCGCGTGAAGTAGGTTGAAACAAATCGTGTTTCGACTAGCTATTATTCTCTATTGGAATATTACAACATTGCCGCGCTTTCGTACCTATTCTGAAATTCAGAAAAAAGTAAGTCGTCATCACGTCATTTATTCCTAGTTGACCTATAATTAAAGTAATTCACCTAGTTAGGAAGTCTATTCATGGCTAAACAACGCACCACCCACGATCCACAACAATTTGTAAATACCGCCACCGATCGCCGGCAACTACAATTAGCGGTCCAATTGGCGCTACCGACCAACGTTCACGTCCTTGCACGTAACTTTGCCCGTTCGAGTGCCAGCTCATATTGGCTACTAATGATTCGGCAGCCACAGTCTAATGTCCCCCGTTTTCTAACTCTGCGCATCGCTGATCACTTACTGTGGTTAAGTAATCATGATCAACTAGCAATTTCTTGGAGAGCTGGCGATTTTGCTGGTATTCAGCAGACTTTACGTCACCAATTAACCGCTGAAACACTGCAGCAATATAGTTATCAACTCAGTACGGCTGATATCATCACGTTGCGACTCATCTTACACTTAGAGCAATACCAATTAATCTGGCTAATTCAGTTAGCTCCAGATATTGCCAAATCCTATAAGAATCAGCGGTTAGACCTGCACGACGATTTCAGTCACGCTAAATTATTACTAGGCAACATGAATAATAGCAGTTTGCAGCTGGTGCCTGTTAAGCAACCAGCCTTTCAATCACGCCTAGGCCAATGTTTCGGTCGTAATTTACTCTTTTCACAATTCACTAGTCACCGTTTACTACGACTATTACCTACCAATCAGTGGATTCGGCCGCTACTGGCAGAATTACCACCAACACCTAATTTGGAACAACAGTTGTCTGGCGCGTACGGTACCGATTTTGTCCGGATCTACGTCGAGGCGATTCGTCAGCAATCACGATTACAAGCACTCAGTTCATAAAAAAATCGGACCCCCGCGCTGAGCAGGAGTCCGATTTTAGTTATGACTAATCTTATATTTATTTATCACTAGCCGATTTCTTCAACATCTTATCCGAAAATCCGAATAGATAAACCAGCACGGTAGAGATGACCAACGTTCCGTAATGGGAAATCAAGTAGCCATAGAAGTTACTCCCAATACCCACGCCGGGTGTAATGAACGCTGGAAAACCAATCAATGAACCAGACAACGCGTAATTATTTACCCGCAGCAATCCAGTGATCAACCCACCAATCGCACTCGCGATACTTGCAACCACGAAGACCCGTTTATACTTCAAGTTAACCCCATACAAGGCGGGTTCCGTGACACCACAGAACGCGGACACCGCGGCTGCCAATGAGATTTCTTTCAGATGCTTATCCTTTGATTTCAGGAAGACCACTAATACGGCCCCACCTTGTGCAACCATCGTTATCGACAAGATCGAGTTGAGATAGCTGTGACCATTAGTCGCAATATCATTAATAACAATTGGAATCAGGCCCCAATGAAGGCCAAAGATAACCATTGTTTGATACAAGCCACCAATTACCAGACCGGATAACGCCGGACTAAAGTTATAGACGGCAATGATGCCATCCGCGAGTCCCTTACTGATGACCGTAATCAGAGGCCCTACGCCGGCTAAGATAATCACGCTTAAAATCAACGCCTCTAGGATCGGCACAAAGACACTCCGCAAATACAGCGGGATGACCTTTTTTAGCCCCTTCTCAACGTACGTTCCCAGCCATGCCGCTACAATGATCGGAAAGACTGACGCGGAGTATGAAACGAGATGCGTTGGTAACCCCATGAACGTGATTTGCGCTGACGCCGCTTTACCCGCCGCCGTAATAATGCTTGGGTAAACCAGGATCCCACCAACAATCGCCATGACGATTGGGTCAGAGCCTAACTTTTTCGCCGCCGTAAAACCTAGAATAACAGGTAGGAAATAGAAGGTCGCATCACCAATCGCATTCAAGACCATGTAAGTACCACTGGTCGTACTTAACACACCGAAGCCAGTAAGCGCTGCCAGAATTCCTTTTAGAATCCCGGAACCAGCTAGAATTCCAATCACTGGAATCATCGAAGCCGTCATGACACCAATCAGTGTGCTTAATCCGTGCTGCACTCGCCCTAATAGTCCGTGGGGCGTGGTCTCATCGGATTCTTTTGTTGTCGGTTCAGTAGTCGTTTGTCCCTCACCAAACTGTGGTCCCAGTTGTGCAATGACCGCATCATAGACATCCGTGACCGCTGGACCAATCACGACTTGGTACTGACCACCGGCCTTAGCCACATCAATCACACCATTGAGGTTCGCAATCTTTTCATCGTTGGCCTTGGCATCATCTTTGAGATAAAAACGAAGACGCGTAATACAGTGAATCAGGCTATTCACGTTAGCTGCACCACCAACGTTAGAGATAATCGCCGTCGCTAAGTCCGCATACTTACCCGTACCAGTCTTTGAAGCGGTCAGCTTAGTTGGCGCTGATATATCAGCTGAAGCAACTGGTACTGTCTTCAAGATACCAGTTGCAGCCGGTGTTCCGGCATCCAAGTCACCCGTCGTAACATCCAAGCTATCCAGACGTTCCTTAGTATTCGTTACCACTACGATCACCGTAGCCAGTTTTTGTGCCTTTTCAATAGTTTCTAGATCCATTGTTGCTAACTGGGTTCCAGCCTCAACCACATCACCAGCTTGAACGTTCAGTGTAAATGGCGTGCCTTTCAGTGCAACCGTATCAATCCCCATGTGGATTAAAACTTCTAATCCAGTTGGAGTTGTTAAGCCGATAGCGTGTTTCGTCGCGGCTACCAATGTCACTTTACCGCCAACTGGAGCAATGACGTGCTCCTCTCGTGGTTGTACACCAAAGCCCAAACCCATCATGCCTGTGGCAAACACTGAATCTTGAACATCCTTTAATGCAATCACTTCACCGCTAATCGGTGTCAACATTGTTATCGTCGCCGCGATACCCATTATCATTCAAGCCCCCAATTGATTGTTAACCTAACTCAGTTTACTCATTTCACTAACTAGTCATTAATTTTAAAGCTTTCGACATAGTTCTGCCATCTTAAAACTAGCCAAATTAAGCAGTTTGTCCTAAATGACGTTTCTTAGGTGCAGTCTTCACTGCATTGACGTCTTCGTCCTTAAAACCGAACATCCATGTCAGTGTAAATGAAACCACAATTGTCACGATAGATGCAATCCAGAACCCCCAGAAACTGAAATCTAACCCCTTCGGATTAACAAACGATGTAAAGCCAATTAATGAACCGGTAAAGCCCCACATGTTAACCCGCATTAATCCAGTCAAGAATCCACCAACTGCTGCCCCAATACTAGCAGTGACGAAGGCCCGACCATATTTCAAGTTAATACCGTACATCGCTGGTTCAGTAACACCACAGAATGCGGAAATCGTTGCTGGCCATGATAATTCTTGAATACTTGCTAATTTAGATTTCAAAGCAATCGCTAGAACCGCACCACCTTGCGCAACCATGGTTGCAGAAACAATTGCGTTCAAGTAACTGTGTCCAGTCGTTGCAATATCGTTGGCAACAATCGGAATAACGGCCCAGTGTAATCCAAAGATAACTAAGACTTGATAGAAACCACCAATAATCAAACCTGAAATAGCTGGACTTAAGTTGTAAATCGCAACAATCGCGTTTGCTAAGCCCGTAGATAATACCGTAATAATTGGTCCTAAGAATAATAGAATGGCACCTGAAACAATCACAACTTCAAATAATGGCACAAAGATCATTCGTAAAACGGTTGGAATCACACGTTTGAGCCATGGTTCCAGCTTGCTAGCTAACCAGGCACCTGCAATCATTGGGAAGATTGAATACGTGTATGAAGCCACGTGGACGGGTAAACCGAAGAAGTCCGCGTTGATTCCCATACCGAGGAAAGTCCCCATTGCCTTACCACTAGCCATTGTGACAATTGCCGGATAGGTCAAAACCCCACCGATGATTCCCATGATCACTGGGTCAGCACCGAGTTTTTTACCAGCCGTAAACCCAACGAAAATTGGTAGGAAGTAGAAGACTGAGTCACCCATCGCATTGATAATGACGTAGGTTGGTGCCGTGGCACTAACGATTTTAAACGTGGTTAATAGCGCTAAGACCCCTTTTAGAATCCCGGAAGCAGCTAACAACCCGATCACTGGAATCATCGAACCCGTGATGACCCCAATCAAGTTGCTCATGCCCCACTTGACCTTGCCCCACGCGGTTGTTGGCCGGTTCGCCGCAGCGTTAGTTTCTGCTACCGCTTTAGCTGTTTCAGAATCATTGGAGAACTCAGGTCCAATCTGCTTAATAACTGCATCGTAAACGTCCGTAACAGCTGGTCCAATCACAACTTGGAACTGACCACCAGCTTTGGCAACGTCAATCACCCCACTCAAGTTAGCGATGGTTTCGTCATTTGCCAAACTTTCGTCCTTCAAATAAAAACGTAAGCGGGTGATACAGTGAATGACACTGTTGACGTTGGCAGCGCCACCAATATTTTCAATAATTTCAGTTGCGAGTTGATCGTACTTGTCGGCTTTTGCCAAGCGACCTTGACGCTTCGCATTGAAAGTATTGGCGTTCAAACGACCGGTTGCAGCAACTTCCCCAGCGTTTTTCACCCCGGTTGCGGCTTCTAATGAATCTAGCTTATCACTAGAGTTAGTTACAGCTAGCACGACCGTGGTCTGACGATTGGCTTGCTGAACGGCCTCGAGATCCATCGTTGCAATCTGATCACCAGCGTGAACTTCATCGCCAGCCTCGACCGTGAGTGTAAAGGGAGCGCCCTTCAAGTCAACCGTATCGATACCCAGATGTACCAACACTTCCAAATTGTTATCCGGCGTTGTAAAACCTAATGCATGCTTCGTTTCTGCTACCATTGTGACTTTACCACTGACCGGTGCGACAATCCGCCCGTCAGTCGGTTGAATCCCAAATCCAAGTCCAAGCATCCCAGCTGAGAATACTGGATCTTTCACTGCAGTCAACGGAATCACTTCACCACTAACTGGGGTTAAAATCGTTACTGTTTGTGCGTGTGCCATATTTATTCCTCCATTTCTAATTAAGCAACAGTGCAACTGATTGATATGGTTGTAACTGTAGATCTGCTTGAACAACTACGTCTGGGTAATTTGATAACAAGACTTCTGCGTTTACCATAGCTTCTGGTAATTTCACGGTAGTAGCGGTTGGGTAAAAATTGTTTAAAACTAATAATTGCTGTTCACCCAGTTGACGCCAGTAACCGAAGACCTGTTGATCATCCAAGCGCCAAGTCTTATACGTCCCATCCGCAATAATCGGCATCGTTTTGCGCAAATGAATCAATTGTTGATAGTAGTTAAAAATCTCGCCGTGATCCAATTCATCAGCCACGTTGATCGTCTGCTGATTGGTTGGTCGTAACCACGGCCGCCCAGTCGTGAAACCGGCTTTAGGCGTTGCATCCCATTGCATTGGCGTTCGCGAATTATCACGCGCTTTGGTTCTCACAATCGTGAAGGCATCCTTATGGCTGTAACCACTCCGAACCAGTGCCCGATAAGCATTGAGCGCTTCAATATCCGCATAATCCGCCATTGAATCGTAATATGGATCAACCATCCCGATCTCTTCACCCATGTAGATAAACGGCGTCCCACGCATCAAGTGAATGACCGTTGCTAACATTTCAGCGGACTTAACACGGTACTGACCCGCATCGCCAAAGCGGTTGAGTGCTCGGGGTTGGTCATGATTATTCCAGAACAGCGCTTGCCAGCCACCGCCAGCATCCATACCGGCCGCCCAACCATCTAATAGTTGTTTGAGCCGTGGAAAGTCGAAAGCCATCCGTGACCACTTACGGCCATCAACGTAGTCCGTCTTCAGGTGGTGGAAATTAAAGACCATCGATAACTCGTGATTGCTTGGCTTCGTGTAACCAATACTGTTTTTAATCGTCGTTGAGGACATCTCACCCACTGTAATACTATCGGGATCCTGGCCAAAGCTAGCCTCATTCAGTTCTTTCAAGTAGTCGTGCACAATCGGCGTGTCGGTATAGAGCGTTTTGCTAGCCACGCCAGTTGGTGCATCAACAAGCTGTTCTGATTTACCAGTCACGTTGATGACATCGAAGCGAAAGCCTTGGACACCCTTGTCGCGCCAAAAATTAACGACTTCAGCGCATGCTTCCCGTACCGCTGGATTGTGCCAGTCAAGATCAGCTTGAGTTGGGTCATAGAGGTGTAAATAGTAGAGCCCCGTATCTCCAATCGGTCCCAACGCTGGCCCACCGAATTTAGATTCCCAATTAGTTGGCAAACTACCATCAGCCTTCGCTGGTCGTAGGTAGTAGAATTTTTGATAAGTCTCATCGCCAGCTAAGGCTTTTTGGAACCACTCATGCTGCGTTGACGTGTGGTTGAAGACCATGTCGAGCATGACGCCAATTCCAGCCGCCTTAAGTGTTGCCACCAATTCTTCAAAGTCAGCCATTGTCCCAAAGGTTGGGTCGATTCGATAATAATCAGCAATGTCGTAACCGTTGTCATTTTGAGGTGAGACGAAGAACGGATTGAACCAGATCATGTCGATGTTCAGCTGTTTAAGATAGTCAATTTTACTAATAATTCCCCGTAAATCACCGATACCATCGCCATCACTATCATAGAATGACTTTGGATAAATCTGGTAGATCACTTGTTGCGATAACTTCATGCTCATCCCTCCTATTTATGTGCTCGCCGTGCAAAATCACGGAAACTAAACTTGTCTGGTCGATGTCGTGACTCAGTAAATTGAAATGCACGGGCATCCGTCAGACTAGTCACACTGCGGACCACGGCGACGTACGCACCTGGCTTCAATCCCAAGTGTTCACAATCTTCAGCGGTCGCTGGTGCCATCGTGATTTCCTTAGTTGCGTAACCGATCTCTAAGCCTAGCTGATTTTCAAAGTAGTCATATAACGAGTCCTCAGCAGCAGAACGCGGAACGTCTGGAATCACGGTCTTCAGAATGTAGTCCTTATCAATAATATCCGGTTCATCGTTGATCACCCGAACCCGTTTAATTGCTGTCACCGGTGCTTCGGTCAATTCAGTCCCGAGGGCCGTAAAATCCGCTACGGGTAGAATTGCGTTTGGTTCATAACTGTAAACGATATTTTCAGTCTTAATGTGGAGCTTAGCTGCCAATTCCTTATAACTGACGATCCCTGAAACGGGAAATTCGTACTGGTGATGCTCGATGACGAGTGAACCCTTGCCACGAATCTTTTGAATATAGCCATTTTCTGCCAGTTCTGCGAGCGCCTTACGACCGGTTTCTCGAGAAATTCCGTACAGGTCACAGAGTTGATTCTCACTAGGTAAGTACGTCCCCACGGGGTAAATCTCACCCTCGATTTTTTGCATTAAATCGTCATACACTAATGCCGACTTGTTCATGTGCCGTTCGCCCTCCTTGTTATCGCTTTCATCAATGAATATAAACTTGTTTAGACAAGTTGTCAACATTTAATACATCACAAGGTTGAGTCCCTTATATACAGCCGATTCAGCCTGAATAAACCCGTCTATCCAAGTATAGACAAGTTAGCATAATTAATACAAAAATGGACTGTGACAAAAGTCGCGGTCCATTTTGATATTCAGAATATTACTTACAAAACATGTTTTTAGAAGGCATCTGCTTCCGCTTAACCTAAAATCAGGGAATTATTCCCAAGCCCGGAATAATCTTTGATTTCCGTTAATGCTCACAGCCTAACTGTCCTCTGTCACACGTTGTTGATCATTTTAATTTACCGATTGATACTAAGAATCTGATCATCGGTACTGGCTGCCGTTTCAGCCTGCTCTTCCGCAATCAGGCGGGCTCGTTCATGTTTGTTATACCAAGGCGATACGGTAAAGGCTAAGACGTCGTTCATCAGATAGACTGAACTATTGATAAACATCGCTAACGTTGCGGAACCCTGACGGAATGAGATGAACCACAAGACCATCTGAGCTAGACCGGAGGCGATCCACCAGAAATACTGGTTGTTGTAACGTAGGAAACAGATCACGCCCGCCGTCAAACAGATGGCAAAACTGATTGCATCTACCCACGGCCGTGGATCATCAGTGAAGGCACCAATCAGATAGCCTGAAATCCCATAAACAACCAGCGTTGCAGCAATGGCAATAATCCATGTTCGACCAGTGAACTTACGAATCTTAGAAACCATGTTGACGTTCCAGTTTGCACTCAGTAGCACTGGAATATCTAAGGTGACCACGTAAGCTAATTGTTCACCGATACTGAGATAATTTTTAGCGGAGAAACCAACGACAATAAAACAAATCGCTGAGATAACGCCAAGCAACCCATTGACGGACTTGGCAGCATTGATCGCCAAGACACATAACACACCCAAGGTCGTCCCAATAAATGTTAGAATGGATAACAGTGTGATTGGGGCACTGACCAAGGTCATCACTTGGCACCCCAAGCTAAAGTAGAATAAGTAGTAGTTTTGTTGCGGCCAACCTTTCAATTGGTGTGATAAGAATTTAATATAATTACTCAAAATCATGCTCCTCTTTCCGTTTCTCTTATGCGGTTGTTTAAATTCTAGTTGGCCAACTAGTTGTATTGTAACACCATATATGGTGTATTCGTTTGAAACAACACTATATATTGTATCATTATCTTTGCTAATGAAAAGGAAAAAATTGTCCTCAGTCGGTAAGTTGTGCACAACTAATCCGTGAACTTCCTGCCACGCTGGTCTTTTTGGTACGGAAATTTTTTTGACTGATTTTTCTAACTCAAAATATAACCAATGATTCAATTCTGTCCCGACCATTGGATTTTGTCGGTCAACCGCGCTTGCAGTATACTAGAGAAGAACAATGATTTACTTTTACAAACTATTTAATTTAAATTTTTGGAGGAACCTTATGATTACGCTTAAATCAGATCGCGAAATTCAAGGGATGCAAGAAGCTGGCGACATCATGGTCGGGCTATTTCACGCCCTTGAAGACTACATCAAGCCTGGGATTACGACTTGGGACGTTGATCACTTCGCATACGAATACATCATCGCCCATGACGCTACCCCTGGCGAACTAAACTTCGAAGGCTACAAATATTCAACCTGTGTCAGCGTCAATGACATGATTTGCCACGGCTGCCCAAGCAAGGATATCTTGGTCAAAGATGGTGACCTATTGAAAGTTGATACCGTTATTAACTATCACGGTTACCTCAGTGACTCATGCCACGCCTTCGTTGCTGGCACAACTGTACCTGAAGTTCAAAAATTAATGGACGTTACGCTTAAGGCACTATATCTAGGAATTGACCAAGCCGTTGTCGGCAACCGTATCGGTGACATTGGCTGGGCCATTCAAAACTACGCTGAAAACGAAATGGGTTACGGCGTTGTCCGCGAATACATTGGCCATGGCATCGGACCTACGATGCACGAAAAGCCTGACGTTCCTCACTACGGCGAAGCCGGTCACGGCACTCGTCTGAAGGCTGGGATGACCATCACCATCGAACCAATGGTTAACATTGGCGACTGGCGTTCTGGCGAAACCGCTGATGATGGCTGGACTGTCCGCACAATGGACGGTAGCCTCAGTTGCCAGTATGAACACACCTTGGTTATTACCGACGATGGTCCTAAGATCTTATCATCATTCGATAACGACTTTGATGCTAAGTACTTGTGGAAGAAATAAGCTATTTTTAATCACAGCACAAAAAAACGATCAACCAAATAGCGGTTGGTCGTTTTTTGTGCATTCAATTAATTATTTAACGAACTTAGCTGCAAATTCGCTGAATTGCTTGCCGGCGCCTGCTAAGAAGGCTTGAGTACCTTCGTTAGTGATCTTACCGTTTTCGTCAGCTAACTTATCAGTGTTAGCAATGTAAAGTTCTGGTTGTTGCATAGTTGGCATGTCTAAGAATACTAATGATTGACGTAAGACGTGGTGTGCCAAGACGCCAGAGATTCCTGAGATTGATTGTGAAGCAACCAAGGCAGGCTTGCCACCCCAAACACTTTCGCCCCATGGACGTGAAGCAATATCCAAGGCATTCTTCAATGCAGCTGGAATACTACGGTTATGTTCTGGTGTTACGAAGAGAATAGCATCTTGAGCTGCAACAGCTGCCCGGAATTCAGTATATTCAACGGGAGAGTTAGCATCTAAGTCTTGGTTATATAGTGGTAAATTACCAATGTTTAAGTACGTTACTTCTGCATCTTCAGGTAAACCGGCAACGATTGCGTCGGCAACCCCTTTAGAGTATGAATTTTTGCGAATAGAACCTACGATTACACCATATTTTGTCATAATTATAACGACCCCTTTAAATTTAATTTATTTTCTTAATTTCACTTACTAATAGTAAGTATATCAGTAAAATTTAAAAGTGCAACCATTTTCACTAATTATTTGTTAGTGAATTTCAAAATGGCGCTTAAACCTCCGTATTAACTTAGCTGTGACGGCGTAAAAAAATAAACTACCCCAGAACGATCAAATTCTGAAGTAGTTTATTTATGTTTTAGCATTCACCATCTGGCAGTCCGTTCCGCATACAGTAAACGAACGACCTGCTGGCATAATTTTACGATTAACTTATTCCATCTTCAAAAAATCTTGGTAATCATGATCGACTTGATCCACGTAGGCAGCTGCCCATTTAGCCATCGCTTCATCGAACTTCACTGAACTACCCACGTAGCCGCGAATCATCGCAGCCGTTGGACTTTGAGCATGTGCCTGCGCCAAAATCATGGCACACGTATTCGAATAAGCTTGGAACTGACCCCAATCTAACGTTGGAATATCGATAGATTCCTTCATATCTCGGAACTGACGAACATAGAAACTCTTATGCTCCATCTGGAAGTAACCGAGGAACACGTCTGACGTCGACTGCAAGATCTGCTGCGAACTGACGATTCGTTGACCTTCCGTTAATTCCATCGCCGCAGTAAGTGCTGGCCGTCCCTGACTCCCAACTTTACGAGTCGGCAAAGCTTCCTTGATCTGCAAGACCATGTGACTGCCATCCGTACTAGTCAGTAACACTAGGTAACAGAGTGAACCAAAGCTCCCAACGCCGACACTGTGGCGAATAATATCCGTCACTTCGTATTGAGAGAGTAGTAGCGCGACATCGGTACGAACATTTCGCAAGTACTCCTTGATGCCCTTCTTCAAACCATGGTACGTCTTCTTATCAACGTGCACTGAACGTGGCGCATTGTCCTTGAATTGACGTTCACCGCGACTATTGGTCAACGTGAATTTACGGACAACCTGTTCTGAATTTCGTTTTTGAGCTTTTTTGACAAGGTCGGCAATAAAATCGGCCGTATCCTCGGGTTCGCCACCGAAGTTCAGGACAGCTTGAACTTCATTATCACGATAAAAACGATCAAGGGTGGTTTGGTCAAATAATCGTTTCAACGTCTCACGATAGTTGGCACTAGCCATCTGAACTAATTTTTCGACCCGTTTAGGCTTGAAATCAGAGTTACGAGCTGCCAGCATAATGCTGACAAGTAATCGTCGTAGATCCCATTCCCAAGGATGCACGCCCGCTTCGTCAAAGTCGTTGAGATCAAAGACCAACCGCCGTTCTGGCGATGCGTAGAAACCAAAGTTCCCAATGTGGGCATCCCCACAGACAACTGCCGGAATCTCCGTCGACTTTTGATAATCCAAGTCGTAGTCCATCAGTTCGACTGAACCGCGGAAGAATGCGAAAGCCGAGGCAGACATCCGTTCCCGCCGTAGTGGCAGTAGTTCTGGAACGAGCATTTCTCTAACGTGTTTTAAATAATCGGCCGCGTCACGTTCGACAGCAACGAAAGTTCCGAGCTGTTCAAACGAGGTAACTTGGCGGCGCGCCTTTCCGAGTGCAATCAATTCGGCAACCGTATGGTGTTGGCGAATATGTGTTAAATCAAGTGGTGGCATGTTGTATCAATCCCTTTTATGGTTTACTGATTCTATTATAACGATTTACCTTAGCAATACGAACAGATTCCTGTATCCAACTAAGTTCTCTATAGGTGCGTTTTCATTATTATGCACCAGTTAACAATTTACAAGCTTGATTTTCAACAAATCGGCAATTCTGGTTGACGTGCCGGCAAAAGTCACCTACAATTTAAGTTATAAATGATACCGCTTACAAAACGAGGAGGTCACATATTATGGCAAATTCTGAAAAAACATTGGTACTAGTTAAACCCGATGGTGTTGCTGAAGGACATATTGGCACGATCATCACCCGTATCGAACGTAAAGGTTTCAAAATCTCCGCACTCAAGGTTGTTAAAGCTACCACGGAACAACTTCAATTACATTACAGTGAAAAGGTTGGTAAACCTTATTTTAAGGAAATTGAAACCTATATGATGGAAGGCCCCTTAGTTGCCATTATCGTGAGCGGAAGCGGTGTTGTCAAAGCAATTCACAGCTTAGCTGGTAACACTCGTCCTTCTGATGCCCAACCAGGAACCATTCGTGGCGATTATGCTCACGAATATCCCGATGGTATCTTACGGAACATTGTCCACACTTCTGACAGCCGTGAAAATGCGCATCATGAAATTGCGATCTGGTTCCCAGAACTTGCCGTTACTGCACACAAAAATGCTGGTAAGAAGAACTAATACGATTAGACTAAAACAACGAGCTTAGCATAATTAATTGCTAAGCTCGTTTTATGTTACAACAGCTAAACAAGGCTGCTCGTTTGGCCGTGTTAGTCCAAGTAATCCCCACAACTTACCAGTGTTAGTTACTCGACAAGGCAATACCAGATTTTTTCAATCACATCAAACGTTAGTAAAGCTTCCGAAGTCAACCTAGAAAGTCAGGCAACTAACCCCTGATAGATGCCGAAATTTTCGCACCACTTGTTCGCACCGACTATGATTAACATAATCAAACAAATGATTTGGGGGAATCACTATGAACATAGCTGTTGGGACCTCAGCGCGGCGATCGCGTACTAGTCATGCGAATAACACGACTAAGTTTTCAATGTTTAACTCACTAAGTCGTATTGACGAATGCCTAGAACTCATTAAACGAACTGGCACTTTAGGATTAACAGACTCGGCCGCCATCATCGGCTTAAACCTCACCCATTTAATGGGCGTCAACGTTATCCTCACTAGTCAACAACACTCCTTTACCACAATGGTCCGCGACCACAAAAAGTCGTTCAAGTTGACTGGCTGTATTATCGAAGATACCTTCCACAACATCGTGGATCCGTCACACCAGAAATATTTAATCTCACTGGATCACCGGTTAATCACTAACAGTGACGACCTGATTGAGACACTCTACAATCATTACTAATTTATAAGTACCATTATTTCATTCAAGTTTTAAAGAGAGGGTTTGGGTCAGTCCCCAAGCTCTCTTTTTAGGTTCAAACGCGATAACTAGCGCTACTTTTAAGTGTTTGTAGACTCTTAGCGAGTTCCCACACGTTAACAACTGGCAAATCCGCCGTTTGTTTACCGTGCTCATTACCAGTAATTGTCGTTACGGGAGCCACCGTCCGCTGTTCTGCCTTATGTTGACGATTGAGCTGTACTTGTTCCATCGTTAACCCCGCCCCCGCAACTATAATTCCAATTCGTAGTGCCCAGACCATTTTTTTCATACCATCTACCCCAGTGTTTTAATTCAATTTATCACGGATTGATAATTTATATTCTAAAACTGGCGGGTCGGTTTAATTATTAATAACGCTTTGGCCAACAGAACTAGTATGACGGGCTAACTCACAATTAATTTCACTGAGTTTTTACGCACTTTTAATTTGACAACTAATCAAATTCATTAAAAAAATCACCAATTTAATACCGATTTATTTTCATATGTATAAATCGCCGAATTGAACAACTCAATCTATCTGGCCCAAATTAAAAGCCGTGCTCAATCAGCGCTACTCGAAAGTAACCATCATAAGCACGGCTAAGTTGCTGTCCAGGTCTTAACAATAAGCGCAAGACTTGTCAGATACTATTTATAATTATTAATAACGCTTCGATGCGAATTCCATGGAAATACCTTAACCACCCCAGTGACTTTGCTCTTGGGCACCAGTCCCCAGAAACGGCCATCATTTGACTTGGCACGGTTATCTCCCATCACAAAGTACTTATTCTTAGGCACTTTAAAATAGGTTTTAGGCCAATTTTCCTGTTCTCCTAATGAATATAAGGTAAATCCTTTGCCAGTTAAGTTTATCGGATCAAGTGTCCCGGTAGTGCGCTGCTTTTTAGTGATATAACTTTGGCTTTGCTTTTTACCATTGATATACAGATTACCTTTACTAGTATATTTGACCGTATCACCAGGCAAAGCAATCACCCGTTTAACATAGTAAACTGGGCTATTGTTAGTAAATACCTTCGTGCCATCTACCCCGTTGGCATTAAATACAATGACCAAATCTCGCTTAATTTTAGCAGTTTTTAGTAACGCGACTCGTTCATTGTTATGTAGATTAGGTGACATTGAAGAGCCATCGACCTTAACTATGGTGAACAAGAATTGTTTAATGGCAAACGCAATTAACAAACCGATGACAACCGGTAGAATGAAGTCTCGGCATATCTTTAGAAACCTGGACATGCTTTCACAACCTTTATATAAATTTTAGGTCACTTGCTTTTAATAACTATACTAATATTAGTCAAGAAACCAACTCTTTAATATTATCGTTCGCCCTTAATAAAAGATATATTTAAGACTAAATTTTAATAAGAACATAGTCTCTTCTGATTGCAAATTGAGCCATCTTGGTATAAAAGTTCCAACACTACTTTCGATTCAACCAGTTTGACTGTATTTTCGTTAACGAATAAACACGGACAAAAAGAGCCTCGGACAGTTGCCCCAGACTCTTAATTAAAATTATTGGCTAAGCTGTTGCTTCCGCTAACTTCTGATCTAAATATTTCTTTAAAGCTGCTTGTGGATGGAAACCGACGACTTTTTCCGCGGCCTTACCATTTTTGAAGATAACTAACGCTGGAATACTCATAATCTCAAACTTCTCGGCGATGCTCTGATACTGATCCACATCAAGGGAAGCAAATTTAATTTTGCCATCGTAGTCCTCATCAAGAGCTTCCAGTGCTGGGGTCTGCATCTTACATGGCCCACACCAATCTGCCCAGAAATCAACAACGGTTAACGTTGTCCCGTCAGCGACCGTTTCAAAAGTGGTCTCATTTACTGGTTCAATCATTCTTTAGTCCTCATTCCTTCTATTTTCCGTTCTATCATAGCATGTTTAGACCTCCTGTCGCCGCTTCAAAGTCTGAATATCGAATACTGGTCACTAATTCTCCGCAGATTAGTGTTTTTCGACCATGCAATTCGATATAATAACGTTATAGAAACGATATAACACAAAGGAGTGCATGTATCTTGACTGAACAAACCGTAGCATCACAACCAACAACTGAATTGGTGGCCTCCGTTGCCGCTGAACAACTCGGCATTAAAGCCGTCACCTTACGAAAGTATAGTACGATGGTCGAAAAACAACTGAACGATGACAACCGTTTCCGTCCAGCTGACAATAGTCACCGCCTCTACACACCGGCTGACCTTGAAACCTTCAAAACAGCCATCGACTTGGCTGAACAGGGAACAACCCTAGCAACGGCCTTAAACCAAGCTTTCAATGCCGATACTAAGACAACAACCACTAGTACGACTACTGCACCCAAGTCTCAAGCAGCAACTACAACGGCCCCAACTACCGCACCAAAGGTTGCCGCTAAGACTGATGACGGCCCTAGTAACGCTGAACTAGCCAAGCAACAAGAGATCATCATTCGTCGTCTCGATTCGCTCAACTACCGACTGAACCTAGTCCTAGAAAGGCTTGACGAACAAGCTAAGCAAGCCCCCACACCTTGGTGGCATTTCTGGGAAAAATAAATTCGTATCATCAATAGATAGCCATAAGAGTTTACGTCACCGTAAACTCTTTTTTAATGCGCTTATTTCCATAAAAAAAGCACTGTGATAAGCCTCCTAAGAGTCTTATCACAGTGCTCACTAATTACCATGGCGGTTAGTAATCAGTCATTTAACAACTTTTATTTAGCATACTTTTCATAAGCTGCTTTAATATCGTTAATTAAGTCTTCATCGGTTAAGTTAGTGTTTTCACGGATAACTTGTTCGATTGGTTCATCCTTCAACATCTGTTGTAACTTAACACTTTCGCTGTCGTTAGGGAAGTTGAAGAAGAACATTTCACCGACCGTATCAACTAAGTTACTGTAATCACGGCCACGTTCCTTCAATTCACGGATTGGGCGAATGAAGCGTTCGTCAAAGCCCATCTTCCGGATTGGGGTCCGGCCAACCCGTTCGATATCATCAGAGATATATGGGTTTTCAAAACGGCTCAAAATCTTAGCTTGGTAAGCATGGTGAGCTTCTGGATCAAAGTTCCATTTCTGGATCAATAAGTCCCCAGTTTCACCTAAGACGCGCTTAGCTTGGTCAACGACACTGTTGTCCTTAACGGCTTCGCCAATCGTCTTGTAGCCCTTAATATTACCGGTGTAGGCAACCGTAGCATGGCCCGTGTTAACAGAGAACAACTTACGTTCGATGAATGGTTCCAAGTCGTCAGCATATTCGACACCCTTCAATTGAATTGCAGGGTTCTTCATTTGTGACTTGTCGACAACCCATTCCTTGAAAGGTTCAACGGAAACAAACAATGGATCGTCATGCTTTTGTAAAGGAACGATACGGTCAACCGCTGCATTAGGGAAACCAGCATTTTGGTCAGCCCATGCTTGTTCGTCAGCATTCAACGTTTCATAAACGGATTTCTTCAATGATTGGCTCCCACCAATCATGTTTTCACAAGCGATGATGTCGATTGGCGTTGTGTTGTTGTTAGCTTGCCGTAACTTTAACCCGTCGGCAATCAATGGGGCAATGAACTTCAAGATCTTAGGACCGATTGCAGTGGTAACCAAGTCTGCTTGGGCGATTTCTTCAGCAACGGCCTTTGGATCCTTACCATTGTTGATACCCTTAACATCGTGAACTTCAATGTGTTCTTGACCTTCTGCGGCCAACTCGATGGTGTAACCATTGCGTTTGTTCAATTCGTCGATCAAAGTATCGTTAACATCAACGAAAGTAATCTTAAAACCATTGTCTGCCAAAGTTTCGCCAATGAAACCCCGACCAATATTCCCTGCGCCAAAATGTACGTCTAACATGCTAATCAACTTCCTTTAATAGATTTATGATTTCATCTTCAGATTGAGCGTCCGCTAATTTTGCCACGTTGGCAACATCGCTACAGTATATTGCAATCTGAGATAAGAGGTTCAAGTGTTCGCCGTTCAAACCAGCAATACCGAAGATGACCGTGACAGTCTTGTCATCATCGTCATTGTCTGGATCGCCCCAGCTCACACCCATTGGTACTTGGACCACTGAGATCCCGGTCTTTTTAATATACTTCATGCCATCTTCAGTACCATGGGGGATAGCAATGAAATTACCCATATATACAGAAACATCTTGGTTACGTGCCTGCATGGCATCAATGTATTCTGGTTCGACACAACCGCCATCGACCAATAGTTGACCGGCTAAGCGGATGCCTTCTGCTTGTGTTGCAACTTGTTGGTTCAACGCAATCATTTTATTATCTAAAGCTTCCATTTTATTCACCTACGCTATTTCGTTAGTTCGTTCAAAAACGCTTTGCTAATTAACTGATAAAGTTGTTGGCGATCACCAGTCATGAAGGTCTCAGTATTAGCCTGACTCTCAATGACCAGTGCGCTTAGTTTACCCATCAACCGATTTTCAAAATCACTGATGTTGGCGGGGCCGAGCATTAATACAATCCGCTGTAATCGAATTGACTGATTATCCATGCTTTTAAAGGTCAGGGGTTCGTCTAATTCGAAGATAGCGCAATACGGTGCAGTTACTTCTTTGCTTAACGTGTGAACCAACGCCAAGTTCGTATCAGGGATACCAACTGGTGCCAATCCTAAACGGTGTAACAAGCGACCAGCGACTTCCATTGGATCATGAATCAGGTTGGTGTCAATGTGACTCGTAATCTTGACGAGTGTCTCTGCCATCGTCTCCTGCTCATTGCGAATCGGTGTGATTGTGAAACGCGCTAGAATTTGTTTCGCAATCGTCATCCGTTCGTAGACCGTATCGAAATCTAGGTTAGTCGTTGGTTCGTCGTCAGCTGGCGAGTCCGCCACCTTCGTACTAGGAAAGTACTGATGGATGTATTCGCGCAACGCGCTGACTTCATTTTCTAACAGTAAAGGACTGACAACTCGGTAGTTCAACTTGAAACCTGGCAACGTGGTCGTTGACAAGATCATGTCGAAGTCAGCCAAGTTGACCTGTCCAAGATTACCGATCCGGGCGACCTCAATCGTTGTAATCTCAGGGACTAAGCGTGCTAATCGTGTCTTTAAGATGCGTGCTGTCGTCATCCCGTTTGGACACAGGACTAATACTTTCAACGCTTGATGGCTCAACTGCTGCTCGTACGTACTAGCAAAATGTATGAGTAAGTAGGTTAATTCATCCGCCTTAAAATCTTGATCAGCAAACGTCGCTGCAAATCCGCGAACCACCGCCGAATATAACTTCGGATACTGCTCGCGTACTTCTTGCAGTTCAGCACTGGGGGGTACCGGACCATGTACGTTAGCTCGTTGGAGGGCAATCTGCATGTGCGCCGTCAAGTTATTCATCAGACGATCATCAGTACCAAACGACCAGTTGAAGTTAGCCGCAACCGCATCAATCAGTTGTTTGACGCGATACGTTAACTGCAGATCATAATTCGATAATGATGTATCCTGATCAATCCGGAACGTCAGACCCTTGATCTGTTGCGCTAAGAAGTCAATCTCAGCTCCCGTAACTGCCGACTTAATCGTTGCTGGCAGCTGGGTCATGATTGCAAGGGCAATCCGCTGATACTTCAAGAAGTCATCGCGGTTGATGCCCTGCAAGTAAGTGACCCGTTGCTGGTGTTGCAAGCGCATCACTCCGGTAGTTAGTGCAATGATCAGCTGTTGTAGTTGACCATCCGGTACCGAAGCAAAGTACTTTTTCTTCAATCCTCGCACCGCCTGATAGCACATCATCAGGGTTGGTGCGTCGAGTAAATTCAAGAAATAGGATTGTTCGTCGCTAGCCGTAACAGCTAATCCGCGATTCAACTTGCCAATCGTCTTGAAAAACTCATAATCATTAATCTCATTATTTAAAATCGTTGCGAACAAGTTACGGATACTACCTTCAGTCCCCGCAACTTGAATTCCCCGCGACTTCAACCGTTCAATGGCTAACTCATAGTCAGTGAACGGCGTAGCCAACGCGGTCAAGTCATTTGAAATCGTCGCAATACTGACATCGAAATCTAACGCGAGCTCTTTCAGCTTCATAGACCGGTCGCTCATTAACAACCGGCATGCCAGCGCATTCTGTCGCGTTTGCGAGTCAAATGCGGGGGCTAGCTTACGATCAACGGATAACTGGGCTTGAAACTCACTCAGAGCCGTTGATGAGCCGTTCAGTTGAAAATGATGCTGCTCGTTAACAATCTTCAAACCAGCGTTTGCTAACACTAATTCGAGATTACTAAACTCGCGATAGATGGTTCGTCTACTACTGTTGAGACCGGTTTCAATCTGACTCATTGAAAGTCCAACTGGATTGGCCAACAGTAACTGTAATAATTCATCTTGACGTTGCGTGAACTTAACCATGGGACACCTCATATGATAAATGGTAGTAATATCATTTTATTTCAATTCTAATACCATCTTATCATATTTAGGTGAGTTCAAAAGATCAGCTGTGATCAACACTTGAACTTGAGTGTAGCGTGTCTTGAGGTTCTTAGCAGCTTCGGCACTTGAAACAACTAACAAGCTATTGCTATCAGTTAATTCATCAATACCTAAGTTCTTAACGCTAACCTGCTTGTTGGCTTTCTTGACCCGATCCTTCATTAAGGAAGTAGCCATCGTTGCCGTACCTAAGTGACCATCATGGTGAACGAAGACGATTTGATCAACAACCGTTAAATCTAAGTTAGCTGGTAAATCATCTGGGGCTGCCGTTGTTGCTTGTGCTGCCTGTGATGCAGGTGCTGGTTCAGCACTAACTTGGTCACGAGCCTTTAAGTTAACGACAACTTGATCATACTTAGGACTACTTAAGAAGTTATCCACGGATAAACGTAAAGCATGTGGTGATTTTTGTGCAGCCCGGTCAGCTAACTCGTTTTGCGTGATAACTAACAGGCCTGGTTCATCTTTTAAGTTGCTAATTGCAGTGTTGGTAACGGACATGTCGATACCAGCCTTCTTCACCTTGTCCCGTAATAAGGAAGCACCCATTGCGGACGAACCCATTCCGGCATCACAAGCGAAGATAATGTGATCAACGTCTTTGTATGAAGCAATGACATCGGCTGGTTCTGCATCTGAAGCAGCATCGGCTTTACCACTCTTCATTTCACTCATCTTGCCCTGTGCAGCGGCTAAATCAGCAGTATCTTCTGATTTGTCATGTTTCAGGATAATTGATGCAACGATGAATGATGCAGCTGTTGCTAAAGCAACCCCGACTAACAAACCAATGTAGTTAGAAATACTCTTTGGTGACATCAGTAGTAATGAAATAATTGAACCAGGTGATGGCGTTGAACGTAAACCAACGTTTAGTAAACTAAATGTGGCCGTCCCGGTAACCCCACCGGCAATAACAGCTAAGAACAATGCTGGCTTCATCAATACGTATGGGAAGTAAATTTCGTGAATCCCACCAAGGAAGTGAATGATGATGGCACTTGGTGCGGAAGCTTTAGCAGTTCCCTTACCAAACAAGGCAAAGGCTAACAGAATCCCAAGACCTGGACCTGGATCTGGTTCTAGTAAGAACAGAATTGACTTACCAGCACTAGCTGCTGCTTGAATCCCAAGTGGTGTCAAAATTCCTTGGTTAATCGCGTTGTTCAAGAATAAAATCTTAGCTGGTTCAATGAAGACGTTAGCTAATGGTAATAACTTCATCTTGATGATCCAGTTAACACCGGCGGCCATCATTGCACTGGCACCCGTAACAACTGGGCCAATTGCGTAGTAACCGACAATGGCTAACAACATCCCAATAATCCCAGCGGAGAAGTTATTAACTAACATTTCAAATCCGCTGCGAATCTTATCAGAAATGGCGTCATCCCATTTCTTAATACACCAGCCGCCTAAAGGTCCCATAATCATGGCCCCGATAAACATTGGAATATTTGAACCAACGATCACACCCATAGTTGCAATCGCACCAACGACCCCACCACGGTGTCCGGCGATCATACTCCCACCGGTAAACGCTATCAATAATGGCAATAAATAATTAACCATTGGTTGGATCATCTTAGCTAAGCCAGCGTTTGGCCACCAACCACCAGCCATAAAGATGGCGGTAATTAATCCCCAAGCGATGAATGCGCCGATGTTCGGCATAACCATGTTACTTAAAGCGCTCCCAAATTTTTGAACTCGAGCCTTGAGGCCCACTTTTGGTTTTGCAGCTGGAGCGGTTGGCGCTGCATTTGTATTTACATTTTCACTCATCAGGTAAAGCTCCTTCCTTTTTCTTAACGTCTTTAATCATAGCGGTGACAGTAAGCGGTTTCAAGAAGTTCTAGGCAGACCCGTGGCACGACAAACTGTGCCACGATTAAACTCATCAATTCACAAGCAAATATCTGGCACACTTTTAGCGAATCGCTGTTAAATATGCAATGATATCCTTTACACCGTTCATTATCTAGTTAACATGATTTCGTTTTCACAAGCATTCTCATCAAGTCCTGACATCGTTTTCTCCCTATTCACTTCATTGAACTTTCATTTTAAACGCAACTCCCTAATTTACCCGTTGAATTCCCCTAACAAGCTCCTATACTTAGAGATAAATAAGGAGTGACTTATCTATGAAAAAAGCATCCGATTGTACTGAAATATTGGTTGGTAAAGCTGCCAGCATGGACGGCTCTACTATTGTTGCCCGCAACGAAGACGGTTACGGTCCCATTAATCCGATTAAATTTGTCGTACATGCAGCCCAGGATCAGACTAACACTAGTTACACGTCGGTCACAACTGGCGTTACCGTGCCATTACCTGATCATGCTTACCGCTATACGGCAACGCCCCAAGCTGACCAGAATGACGGGCGCTACGAAGAAGCTGGTATCAATGAACTGAACGTCGGCATGAGTGCCACCGAAACGACCGCCACCAATGCCCGTGTTCTGGGCTACGATCCCTTAGTACACGATGGTATCGATGAAGAAGCCATGGTCACACTCGTTTTACCTTATATCAAGAGTGCCAAAGAAGGCGTTGAACGTCTCGGGGCTTTAATCGAAAAATACGGTACTGGCGAAAGTAACAGTATTGCCTTCAACGATCATGACGACATCTGGATTTTAGAAACTGCGGGTGGTCATCACTGGGGCGCCATGCGTTTACCTGAAGATACCTACGCAATCGTTCCTAACCAGACCATCGTGCAGGAACTCGATCTCAGCGATACCGATAACTACCTTGGCGCTACGGACTTAGCTGACTTTATTGAAAAGTACCACTTAAATCCTAATCCCGGCCACTTTAACTTCCGTGAGATTTTTGGCACGCAAAATGAAGCGGATGCTTTCTACAACACCCCACGGACATGGTACGGACAGCAGTTGTTCAACCCCGAAATTGAACAACAACCAACCGCTCAGAATATGCCGATGTTCCGGCAGCCTAGTAAGAAGATTGCGATTGAAGACGTCCAATTCTTCCTGTCGTCACATTACAACGGCACACCCTATGATCCATTTGGCACCTTTGCATCCGGTGATGAACGTGAACAGAAACGCTACCGCTCAATCGCCATGGACCGTAACCAGTGTTCCTCAATCTTGCAGATTCGCAACGACGTTCCCGCAGCACAAGCTGCCATTCAGTGGATCGCCATGGGCTTCTTTGCGTACGCGCCATACGTGCCATTCTTTACCAATATCGATGACACACCGGTAGACTATCGCAATACCACGGCAACGGTCGCCCTCGATAATGTTTATTGGTTATCCAAGACGCTCTCCGTTCTGATCGAACCCCACTGGCACGAATTTGCTGAAACGGTTAATGCCTACCGTGATGGCTGTCAATCCTACGCGCGTGGTCAGGTTGCCGCAGCTGACGAAGCCATTTCTGGTGACGTCACGGAATTCTTAACTAAAGCCAATGCCACCACGGCTGGTGAAATCTCTAAACGAACTCATGAACTCTTTGATAGCTTAGTTAAACAAGGACTAATGCTTTCGCAGACAACTTGGGAAAAAGGGCAGAACCTGTAATCAGAGTGTGACAAAAGCCGGTTAGTTGCTGAGCATAGCCTAGGAAGCCGAATGATTGGGGTTTTCAATCGTTGTTTATGCAACAGAGCGAATGCAACTGGCTTTTGTCACACGTTTCAACTATTAACATTAAGAACACAAATAGAGATTATGATTTTTGCCACAACTCCAACTCATTGGTGAACCAATAGACACTAAAAAACGTCCAGTAACCCACACGATTACTGGACGTTTTATTTAATCTTCAGAATTTAATCTTAGTATTTTTTGCTTAACTTGCTTGCAGCGGCTTCGTCAATGATAACAGTGACGTTGTCGTGGTTTTGCAAGATACTTGCAGGTAAGTCAACGGTGTCAGGACCTTCGATCATACCCTTGATTGCATCAGCCTTATCTTCACCAAAGGCTTCAAGAATAAGGTGCTTGCTCTTCATGATAGAAGCTAAGCCCATTGAGAAGGCTTGCTTAGGAACATCATTTTCGCTAGCGAAGAAACGTGCGTTAGCTTCGATCGTTGATTCAGTTAAATCAACTACGTGAGTCGTAACGTCGCGGGCAGTCCCTGGTTCGTTAAAACCAATGTGACCGTTCCGACCAATCCCTAAGATTTGTAAGTCGATTGGGTGTTCGTCAATTACTTTGTCGTAGCGCTTAACTTCAGCGTCAGGATCTGAAGCTAAACCGTTAGGCAAGAATGATTCCTTGAATGGCTTGTCATTAAATAAATGAGTTTGCATGAAGTATTTGTAACTTTGATCGTTGTCTGGTGCAATTCCAACGTATTCATCCAAGTTAACTGATGTGCAGTTACTGAAATCTAAGTCACTGTTGACGATTTCTTTGTAAGTCGTAACGGGGGTTGACCCAGTTGCTAATCCAAATACTTTCGCACCATTGTCCAAAGCATCCTTGAATACTTTGTATCCTTCTTTTCCGCCGGCAGCTTGATCCTTTACTACGATAACTTTCATAATTAACTGACTCCCTCTTTTTTGGTATAGTCCAATTGTATATTGGTCTAGACTAAAATTCAAGTGGTTTGTCCGAAATATTTTAATTTTTCTTTTGCAATCGTTACCATCTTTAAGTTAACTAGGCTTACTTCATTAACAAATAAATTGTATTTTGTGATAATTTTGCCTATACTTAGAACTGTTCGTAACTCCGTGGAATGTGAGAACCTCCACGACTAGCCAAGGCTGAAAGGTCATTGGCTATTTTTTTGTTCATAATTTGGCTATTTCCACTACTGAATTCATTCAGCAAACAGCTAACTAATCCCTAAGTTTTCCCGGGAAATATTTTTAATTTGCCTCGAATACCTTTCTCCGTTAATTTGCGGTACACTATTCCCATCAATTCAACAGATGTGAGGTTTTTCAAATGGAACCAGTTTTTAACAAGATGACCCCCGCGGGCTACCATGCGATTGAGCAGGAGATTGAGGACTTAATAAAACAACGCCCAGAACGCATCCGCATTCTTGCAGCTGCAGCGGCTCTCGGTGACCGTTCCGAAAACGCCGAGTATAGTAGTTCCAAACGCGACTTAGGACGCTTAGAGAGTCGTATCCGTTTCTTAAACAAGCAACTCCAATACGCTCAGATCGTTCACCCAGCCGACAATGATCAACTCGATATCGGTAAATTCGTCACTATCGAATTCATGGACGACCACGATCAGCTAACTTATCAATTAGTTGGTAAGCAAGAGGCCAACCTCGACCAGAATAAAATTTCATTCACGTCACCCATCGGTCAAGCACTCGCTAATCACATGGTTGATGATCTGGTAACGGTCAGCGCCCCAAATGGCGATTATCAGGTTAAGATCATCGCTATCAAAAAAGCTTAACCAGTCACTTAAAACCAACTGAAGGTTGAAAGTTACAAAACAACTTAAACCATTGATTTAACAGT